>CAUPKC010000060.1:0-26456 GCA_963511665.1 uncultured Undibacterium sp. | reverse complement strand
TTCTTACGGCTACTTTCGGCCATAAAGCCCATGATGTGACTTTCGATGGATTCATCAATCGTTGAGGTCAACAGGGCCGGATTTTGTTGGGCTACAGCTTGAACGAAATCTTTGACTAATAACCAATCGCCACCACCGTGACCACTGTTTTTGTATCCAGCGACGTCCTCGGCGTCAGGCACAAATCTAGTCTCTTTTTTAGTCCTAAAATCATGAACCACTAGCTCATTCATGTCGCCAACCATATCGCCCATCGAACCCATCACCCGAGTACGGCGACCGTGGTAGGCAGTAAAGGCTTCCATAGAAAAACTGGCGGTGACGTTATCACTGAACTGTATGCTCGACACATAGTGATCAGGCTGATCATTATCCATACGATAAACACAGCGGCCATAGTCACTCGTCTTGAGTTTTTCGCGAGCAGCAAGCTTACGATCTGGCACGTTGTCCGGAATATCCAAAACATGTGATCTGCCAACGACATCGACGTATTCTTTGATTGCGGAGTAAGGACAGGAACGCTCTATCGCACATCCATCGGTACATCGAGCCGTGCTGCCTTGTGGCGCATTTTCACGACGGAACCATTTCAAGTTACCCATCGCGACGATCTTTTCAGCTTTCTTATTGATGACCCATTTCATGATGTCGAGATCGTGACAAGACTTTGCCAAAATAATAGGTGTGGTCTTTTTGGAGTTATGCCAATTTCCACGCACATAGGAGTGAGCCATGTGAGTGTGTTCGATAGGTTCAAGATGCTGCATACTAATCACCTCACCGATCGCGCCTTTTGCAATCAACTCTTTCATCTTAACGAAATAAGGCGCATATCTTAAAACGTGGCATACCGCGACGATTCGGCCGGTCTTCTTAGCGAGTGCAAGAATGTTTCTGCATTCTCTTTCGGTTGGCGCAATTGGTTTTTCCAGTAGAACATCGTAACCGAGACGCAGGGCTTGCATGCATGGTTCGTAGTGGAGATTGTCTGGCATTGAGATGATCACCGCATCAGCCATCTTTGGTTTCTTGAATACATCCTCCCACGTATTGAAGCGATTTTCTGCCTCAATATTATGTTTCTTCGCATACTTCTCATTGCGAAAAGCAACTGGTTCAGCAACGCCGACAACCTTAAGCTGATCAGGAAATTGTGATGCGTAATTGCCATACACATTTCCCCTGCTACCGGCACCGCAGGTAATCACCGTCACAGGTTTAGACAAAGGCTGATGGGTAGTGTTTTCTCCAATCCGATAGCTATAGGAATTCTCTCCTGTGCGACCCAATACATCGGTAGTGACAACACCAGCGCCTAGGCTCAGGCTTATTGTTTTGAGCAGATTTCGACGATTCATCTTATTGTTCCTTTTCTTTAATTTTCTGTTTGATTCTCTAGCCTTCGATTACAGATTACCTGGCGAAACTAGCAGTCATTGATCGTGAAATTAAATATATTAATGAAATATTTAACTAGTTAATAAGATACTAGCATTAAATTTTAAGTTTTTCTTATTTGAAAATCCGCAATATTTATAAGGAATTCGGCAGTTTTGATAATGGTTTTTGAGTGCTCATGACGACCAAAATTGATGATTATTTTCAGTGTCTTTGGTTCCCTATTCTTGCAGATTTTTAAGGCATAAGCTCCTCAATTTTTTGTACACATCACACCAAAAATATGTCGCTGGCATGCACATTTGTCTCTCTCTAAAATCAAGTGTTGAATTAATTGTTAAAAATATCCTGCACAGAAAAGGAATTTTTTCATAGCAATTATTTCTTACTTAGCAAAGTCGACTTAACGTGGACTTTGTATATTAAATCTATGGGAGAGAGACATGAGATTGAGACAAAGGATGGGTATCCATATGATCATCGTTAGCCTGTTTAGTCTGTTAGCAGCGTGCGGCGGACAAACGACTGCCAGTAGCCTCAGCGACAATAGTGCAGCAGGACCACCCGTAGCGACGGTCTATAACGCCACTGTCAATTTAGGCGGCAATGCCTTTATTACCAGCGCCAGCAGCTCTGCATCGGAAATGATTAACGATAGCGGCCTAGCTAATTGGACCAACGCGTCGACGGTGACTAGCGTGTATTTTCGTCTGGCACAGGCAGGTCAATTAAAGCTGGGCTTAGTGGCGCGACTGGCTGGCTCCACCACGAGCACCGTCAAAGTAACGATCAATGGCACACCATTCAATGTCAACTTGAGTGGTGCCTCATCAAAAACATATGATGTCGGCACAGTCAATATTGCGGCAGCTGGCTATGTCAAAGTTGACCTTCAGGGCGTCAGTAAAAATGGTGGCTATTTCGGTGATGTTTCAGCAATCAAAATTGCAGGAACTGCTGCAAGCACCGGTATGAATTACGCCAATGATGCTGCCAATTACTATTGGTCGCGCCGAGGTCCTTCGGTGCATGTTAACTATGTAACGCCGGCCAATACCGAGTATTTTTATAATGAACTCACTGTACCCGCTGGTCAAGACAGTATTGGTTCCTATTTCATGGCGAATGGATTTGGCGGAGGCTATTTCGGCATGCAGGTCAAATCTACGACCGAACGCTGGATGCTCTTCTCAGTGTGGGATGCGGACAATGGCGCTAAAACCACCTTGATCAGAAAAGGACCGAATGTGGTTGACAATACTTTTGGTGGTGAAGGCACAGGAGGCCAGGCTTATTTGGTCTACAACTGGCTTACTGGCAATACCTACAAGTTCATCACAAAGGCAAGCCCTGACGGCGCTGGTAGCACCATTTTTTCAGCGTGGTTCTACGCTCCAGAAACAGCGGCATGGCGCTTTATGGCGAGTTGGAAACGTCCTAGCACTTCCACATATTTAACCGGGTCACATTCCTTCCTTGAAAATTTTATTGATACCAATGGCTATCTTGGACGCAAAGTTTTGTTAGGTAATCAATGGGCCCGTAATACATCTGGCGTATGGTCTGAAGTCACCCAAATGAAATTCACTGGAGATGCAACTGCCATAAACAAACAACGCATGGATTTTGCGGGCGGTTTAGAAAACGGTAAATTTTATATGCGCAACGGCGGCTTTTTTGCCGACTATGTAACTTTGGGGCAAAGCTTTACACGTCCCGCTTTAGGCACTGCACCTAATGTGAATGTCGCTACTTTGCCTTAGCTTCCAAACTAAATTTTAGCTAGAATGGTTTGGTCGCCATTTGGAATGGCGACCTTTTCTTCTTACAAATAGTTACGCGCCCACGCCACAATTTGAGCAGCGGGCATCACCCCGCTTTGCCTTGCGACCTCTACGCCATTTTTCATCAGCAATAGCGTGGGTATGCTACGGATAGCAAAGCGTTGACTCGCTAATGGCGCGGCATCGCTATCAACTTTGACGAAACGTATTTGAGGCGCCATCTTTGCAGCTTGCTCAAATTGTGGTGCCATTGCCAGACAAGGACCGCACCACGCCGCCCAAAAATCAATCAACACGGGTAAATCCGTATTTGAAATAAATTTGGGCAATTGCTGCTCGGTCAGTTTGGCCGGCTCACCTGCCATCAGCGCCTGTGCGCACTTTCCACAAACAGGCTGATCGGACACGCGTTCATCAGGAATACGATTCGTCGCATTGCAAGCAGGGCATACAAGTTGCATGGTGTCTCCTCATATAAAACATAGCTAGGACTGCTGGGATTTGAATAGAAGGCTTTAGATTAATTGGCGGCCTTAAAACCCAATTTGCGCATGATGATTTCCATCAAGCACCATTTAGTGAGACCACTTTGCAAAATATTTGCGCCCACAAAAGCGGTAAATGCCAACCACCATTGATTCATAAAAATAGGGCTAGCAGGAACACCTAAAGCTAAGCTTATCAAAATAAATGTACCTGCTATTACACGTACCATTTGCCATGAAGTCATGATGTTTCTCCTTAAAGATAAGAATAAAAATAAAATAAAAAACAGGTTTTAAAACATTAAAAAAATCGAAAAATAAAACTAGGCAGCATCCGTCGCCACTTCATATTTTTTGCGATACGCCATGAAGTACAGCAAAGGAATGACAATCAGCGTCAACAAAGTAGAAACAAAAATACCGAATATCAATGAGATCGCTAATCCATTAAATATAGGATCATCGAGAATAAAGAAGGCACCCATCATCGCTGCTAAACCCGTTAATGCAATTGGCTGCGCTCTGGTAATCGCGGAGCTGACTACCGCCTCCTTAAATGCCATCCCTGTTGCGACTTGTAAGTGTATGAAATCAACCAACAAGATCGAATTACGCACGATAATTCCCGCCAAAGCGATCATGCCTATCATGCTAGTGGCTGTGTATTGAGCGCCAAGCAATGCATGTCCAGGCATCACGCCAATGATGGTCAGAGGAATAGGTGCCATGATAATCAGCGGCGTTAAGTAGGAACCAAATTGCGCGACAACTAGTAAATAGATCAATACCAAACCCACCGCGTAGGCGGCACCCATGTCACGGAAAGTTTCATAAGTGATCTGCCATTCACCATCCCACTTCAAACTAAAACCACGATAGGGATCTTGTGGTGCATTAATAAAAAATTCGTTCAATTTACCACCGCCCGGCGTGACGATTTTAGCGATCTCGCTGCGCATAGCAAACATGCCATACAGAGGACTATCGACCTTGCCTGCCATATCAGCCACGACATAGTTCACCGGCAAGCCATCTTTGTGATACAGCGGTTGTTCGCGTAAGGTATCAGTCACTGTCACCAATTCACGAATCGGCACAATGCCACCTTGCGCATTTTTCACACCGAGTGACAACAAGGTATCAAGATTACCTTGCTCAGACACCGGCAATCTTAAATTGGTGGACACCGGATATTTACTTTCATCGCGCAGGTAGGTGCTTGCATCACCGGCTAATCCGGTGCGTAGCGTCATCACAATACTTGCCTGCGAAATACCTAGCTGTGCCGCTTTGCGCCTGTCAATAATGAGTAATTTACGGGGTGCGAAAGTGATGCTGCTATCGTCGACATCAACGATGCCTTCTGACTTTTCAAACACGGCGCGTACTTGTTTGGCGACTTGACGGCGTTCCATATCACCTGGGCCATAGACTTCAGCGACAATGGGCGCTAGCACTGGCGGGCCCGGTGGCACTTCGACGATTTTTACATTGGCTTCTGGATCAATCTTTTTCGCCAAGGCCTGCAATTGCGGACGTACACGAGTTGCAATGACATGACTCTTATCCGAGCGATGCTGCTTATCGACGAGATTGACTTGAATGTCCCCTACTTCACCGCCTGCACGCAAATAATATTGACGGACCAAGCCGTTAAAATTGATCGGCGCAGCAGTGCCCGCATAGGCTTGATAGTCGGTGACTTCTGGGACAGTCTGCAAATAATTTCCGAGTTCGTGCAAGACCGCCGCCGTCTTCTCGACTGGCGTACCTGCTGGCATATCGACGATCACCTGAAACTCCGATTTATTATCGAAAGGCAGCATCTTTAATTGGACCAAACCGAGTACCGGTAATGCGACAGATAACGCAATCAAAGCGGCAACACCAAGCCCGAGTTTTTTGCGATTTTTACTGCCTGACTTCTCGTCAAGAAATGGTTTGAAGATGCGTTGAAAATACGGCGCTAATTTACCAGCCGTGCCATCACCCGCATGATGTCCTTCTTTCATCCATATACGTGCCAACCAAGGCGTCACGACAAAAGCGATCGCCAATGACAACAACATACCCATGCTGGCATTGATGGGGATAGGACTCATATAGGGTCCCATCAAGCCGCTGACAAATGCCATCGGTAACAAAGCAGCAATGACAGTAAGCGTCGCAAGTATCGTTGGACCACCGACTTCATCGACCGCGCCGGGAATAATTTCTGCCAGCGTTTTATGTGGAAACAAGGCTTGATGACGGTGTATGTTCTCGACCACCACAATCGCATCGTCCACCAGAATGCCGATAGAGAATATCAAAGCAAACAAAGAGACGCGATTGAGCGTAAAGCCCCAGGCCCAAGAGGCAAACAAGGTAACGGTCAAGGTCAATATCACCGCAGTGCCAACAATTGCAGCTTCACGACGACCGAGTGCGATAAACACCAACGCGACTACCGATAAAGTGGCAAACAAGAGTTTTTGAATGAGCTTCTTCGCTTTATCATCGGCGGTCTGTCCATAATTGCGCGTTACATTGACCTCAACCTCCGCTGGGATCACCGTGTTCTTCAATAACTCGATTCTCGCGATTACCGCATCTGCGACATCAACGGCATTTTGTCCTGGTTTCTTGGTCACAGCGATGGTGACCGCTGGGTACTCTCCAGCACTCGTGCTTGCCGTACCTGCTATTCCATGCCAGACGTAATTGCTTGCTTGCAACGCACCGTCTTCTATCGTCGCAACGTCTTGTAAGAAAATCGGGCGTTTATTTTTGACCGCAACGACTAGTTCACCGACGCTACGTGCGTCATTCAAAAAGGGGCCTGCTTCGATGGCGACATTGCGATTACCTGCACTCAATTCGCCTGCGGGCAGACTGAGATTTGCGGCTTGTAGTGTGCCTTGCAGATCCATCACGGTGAGACCGTTTGCAGCCAATTTGGTCGGATCTAAGGCAATGTTGATTGCTCTGCCGGGACCACCTATCGTGCTGATTTCGCGTGTGCCTTTAACTCGTTTTAAATCCGCTTCCACACTGTGCGCAACCGTTTCTAATGTAGCAGCACCCGTATCGGCAGCTTTACTCCACAGCGTTAGTGAAACGATAGGCACATCATCAATTCCTTTTGGTTTGATAATGGGCTCTAGCGTACCCAAATTCGCTGGTAACCAGTCACGATTACTATGCACGGTGTCATACAATCTGACCAAAGCCTCGGTGCGAGGTACACCGACTTCAAACTGAACTGTAATAATCGCCAAACCCGGACGCGCTACCGACATAACATGTTCCACATTGGCAATCTGTCCTAAAACCTGCTCAGCGGGAATCAAGACAGCTTGTTCAACCTCTTTCACCGAGGCGCCGGGGAACGGGATCAGGACATTTGCCATCGTCACATTGATCTGGGGTTCTTCTTCACGCGGCGTGACCATTACAGCAAATAGACCCAGCAAAAAAGCCACTAATGCGATCAAAGGCGTCAACTGCGCCGATTGAAAGAATTTGGCAATCCGGCCTGAAACACCCATTGCTTGTATTTCCTTGGACATGTGTGCTCCTTATTTTGTGGTGGACAGACTTGCCGCCAATGGATCGACAGCAACCAATTCACCTTTGCTAACGCCACTTAAAATCTCTTGCTCAGAACCAGATCTTGGCCCAGGCTTAATTTGCCTTAACATAGCCTTTCCCTGTGCATTGACCACGTACACGGCATACAACTCAGATCGACGAAAGACAGCAGAAGCTGGTACGTACAGTCGACTATCATCACCTGCGACGCTATGAGTTTTGGTTTTATTTAAGGTGTTTGTGTCCAAACTCAAACTAACTCTGGCAAACATCCCTGGCTGTACCGCTTTCAACCCTGCAGGCAGATCCACGCGTAGTTGTACTGTGTGAGTTGATGCATCAGAAAGCGGCAATACAGTGACTGATTTGGCCGAGACATAGCGAGATTCTGCGGGTAATGAGGGAATCTCTATCATCAAACCTTGCGCTAGTTTTAGTGCAGCGACCTTGGCTTGCGGTACGGTAAAAATGACACGTAACGCCGTTGGATCATATACCGTCATAATCGGGTGCCCAGGCATCGCCATATCACCAATCGCGGAGGGCATGTCCGATACGATGCCGTTATAGGGGGCCGAGATGGAATAGAAACCAGATTGCGTTTGTACCGCACCAGTCTGGGCAATTTGTGCATTCGCTTGAGCCGTAGCGGACTTGAATTGAGCCTGAGCCCGATCTAACTGAGCTTGACTAATATAGTTCTTTTCAAAAAGTAGTTTCTGACGCTCATAATCTTTTTCAGCGACCGCCAAGTTGGCTCGCGCCGCATCAACCTGCGCTTTACTTGCTGTTACATCTTGCTGCGCAGCTCGGGCGTCCAGTCGCACCAATAACTGCCCTGCTTTAATGACGTCACCAGCCTGTACTGGAAGCTGCACAATGGCACCAGAGACTTGTGGTGAAATAACCGTATTGCGTACTGCCTCTACGACACCATCAGCACTGATTAGCGCATCGTTGCTCGCGGCGCGCACAGGCACTGTCATCAATGTTTTTGGTGTCTGCGCCCATGTCACACCTATTCCTGAGAATGTCGCAATGTAAATTACGAGGATCAATGGTTTTAAGAAAAATTTCGGCATATTCAATGCTCCGTAGGACAAAAAATGAAGAAATAGATTTGTTTGCTTTTGATTGGATTGAATAATATACTTATTTGCGTAAATGCGCAAATAAGAAAAGAAATAAGAAATACGAAAACTTCCAGAAATAAATAATTCCTTTAAATGATACCTATATGACACCAAAAACTGAGCCTTATGGCTCCATAGAAGGCTTGCCAGAACCCGCGATCTATCTTGTCGCGCAGTACTTCTTTGCCTTGTCTGAAACGATTCGATTACGAATACTTAATCACTTACGTGATGGTGAAATGAAAGTGGGAGAGCTAGCCGCTGTTTGTGCATGTTCACAGGCGAATGTTTCGCGCCACCTATCGATTCTAGCGAAAAGCGGTCTCGTTACAAGAAAATGTCGCGGCACCTTTGTTTATTATCAAATTGCCGATCCAACTACTTATCAATTATGTGAATGGGTTTGTAACAAGGTCGCCCAACAGCTACAAACCAAAATAGACTCATTTGATGTTGAATCAATCTAAAAATAGAAGTGACGCAGCAAAGAAAATAATTCAAGCACTCAATGGAACGCCGTACACAATCGCAGCGAAGCGACTGATGAGACAATAAATTAACTAGGTGGATTGGTTTTAAGACAGATACAAGCTTAAATCCACATCATCAATTTGTTCTGGACGCATGTATTGACGCGCATAGTTTAAATAGACACCTGAACTTAAAAATAGATCGAACAGCTCAGCGTCAATGTGAAGATCTTTTTTCATAAATGACATAATCTTGATTGCTTCAGATAGCAGCTTGCCCTTTTTGTAGGGACGATCAACTGCAGTCAATGCTTCAAAAACATCGGCAATCGCCATCATGCGCGCCAACGGACTCATTTCATCTCGCTTCAATTGCTTTGGATAACCTGTGCCATCCATTTTTTCGTGGTGCCCTCCTGCAATTTCAGGGACTTGGCGCAAATGCCGTGGGAATGGCAATTTATCCAACATCATGATGGTTTGAATCATGTGTTCGTTAATTTTGTAGCGCTCTTCTTCACTCAATGTTCCGCGAGAGACGGAGAGGTTATAAAGTTCACCGCGGTTATAAAGCAATTCGGGTACTTTCATTTTAAAACCCCATTTGTTTTCTGGTGCTATTTGATCACGTGCTGCACGGATATGAATATGCTCGGGTTTATCTGTCAATAAACTTTCCAAAGTCGGTAGGCTTGTTGCTCCTGCCTTGTCGGACCCGGGTTTCCGTGCTTTTTCTTCGTGTGAAATACCTAAATTATCATCCATCGTCCTTAACCACGTGCGCTTGGCAATTTGATTGAGTCGCTCGATTTTTTCTGTGGATAAAAATTCGCCACCTTCATTACACATAGCAACAAAAGCAAATTCTTCATCCAGAGTATTCACTTGATTAGCTAAATCTTGCAAGAGCTTTTCCGCATCTCCGCCTTGCATAATCGCTTTTAAATGAGTTAATTCGGCATCGCGTTTCAGCACTTCAAAACGCATACGTACTTCATGAATGCGGTCATATAAACTCTCTAATTTGGTAGCTTTGTCGATCACGAATTCTGGCGTGGTAATCTTTCCGCAATCATGCAACCAACAAGCAATCCGGAGGGCTTCACGTTCATCGTCATCGAGACTAAAATTGGCATACGCACCTTTCGTCGTCGCACAAGCGGCTTCAGCAAGGAGCGTCGTAATAACCGGAACTCGTTGACAATGGCCACCTGTGTATGGACTTTTGGCATCAATAGCACCAGCTAGCAATTCAATAATCGCATTCATCAAAATCTTTTGTTCATCGGCCAAGCGTTGTGTATTGAGTGCGATGGAAGCAGATGCGGATAGTGCGCGAGCAAATGCCATCAATTCAGTGTTGAAAGCCTGCTTTTCGCCTAAAGCTAAGCTGAGCAAACCTAACATCTCGCCTTTCTTATTTTTCAAAGGGAATAGGACGAGGTGCATAGTCGACGCTGGATCGTGCTGCTGCGATGACACAAATGGAAAATAGTGCTGAACTTGTTCTTGCGTGAACTTTGCGAGCTCCAGCTGTTGCGCAAGCATCTGCATCAATGGGTGCTGAGGATCGTTTTGCATAGACATGTGCGGCACGTCACCGCTCGCTTCGTTTGTCACTGTGCCCCATTGCACATGGGTTAATTTAAATTCGTTTTCATCATTGCCTGATAAATAAATCATGCCGCCATGAGCTTGCGTGAGCTTACACATATCGGAGACGATGCGATGTAATAGCTTCTCAAAATTCATTTCTTGCGCCAGCGCTTGTGATAGCTCTAAAAAATGTTCAATAGTTACTTTCATTGTCTGCATGGAGGACGTCAGCTCAGCAATTTCCGTTATTCTTGAATTGGCAGAAATGGGCTGACTAAAATCAAAACGGGCAATTCTCAGTGCCTCATCGTTTAGTTGAACTAAAGGTCGAGAAGCTTTAAGTGACAGCCAATAGGCACAAGCCAAACTGAGAATTAATATGAGTACGCTAATCAGTAAACTTTGATTGCGTATCGCAATGGCGGGAGCCAGTAGTTCTGCATGCGGTGCGGCAGCCCAAAATTGCAAGGGTTCGCCACCAGGAATCGCGATGTCTTTGATCATGCCTTCCCAAGTGTCATTGACAGCTTGAAAAGAAAAAATACTGTTTTTCCGATCTGCATATTGATCACGTAAAGTACCCATAACCATGCCATCAAAATCAGCCAATTTGGGTAATGCGACTGGCTCATCCGACGCTTGTTTAAAGTTGGGAATTCCTTTGCTGCTTCCCAACACTTCTTGTCGAGTCGTTAATAATAGAAAACGAGAGTCAGGCGTACCTTTGTATTGAAGTAAGTTGGTTTGCAATGTTTCAAGGCGTAGATCTGCGCCGACAACTGCGTCTTTATTGCCACTTTCTTTTGAAATTGAAACACCTACTTTGCCCGTTGAGAAAAATACATAAGGAGAACTACTTGTGATGAGGTGACTAGTTTTGGCATGTTGGTACCAAGTGCGTTGTCGCGGATCAAATTGATAGTCGCTTGGGCTTTGCTTTTTTAGTAATTTTAAATTTTGGTCGAAAAATAGATAGGTTCCCGTTTCATGCTCGGCGTTGACTTCTATACTTTGTACAAGCCAAGCGCTTGTTTTTGGAGCGTAAAATTTTTCTTGTAACTGTGCTTCATTGTGCCAAGGGCGAAGTAGGAAAAAATCCCCATTTTCATAGCCAATATATAGGGCCGACAAACTGGTTTGTGAGCGTAAGGCCGTCACTAAATACGGCAAACTATTGAGGCGTTCAGGGAGTGTCGTAGCATGTACTAAACGTTGTTCAGACAATAACTCTACGCTGTTCGCAG
The DNA here is from genome assembly GCA_963511665.1 of uncultured Undibacterium sp. Taxonomy (GTDB): domain Bacteria; phylum Pseudomonadota; class Gammaproteobacteria; order Burkholderiales; family Burkholderiaceae_D; genus Undibacterium. Next base: position 14,770 of record CAUPKC010000060.1, on the reverse strand, counting down.
CATTCTTATAAATGTCATTTATATGATTAGTCGCATTGGCATTAATTCTTTCGAAGTTGTCCCTTGCTTCATTGAGCAAAAGGCGCTCCGTCGAAGATTGAAAATATAAGGTACTAATAGTCCCAAAAAACAGAATTAATCCGACAAAAAAATAGCTTAAATACAATTGAAATGGCGTATTTTTTGGAGTTACTTTTAAGTTAAGCATGATCTGATTTCGCCTTTAAGAGAAAGCTTAAGTAAAACGACAGCATACAATAAAAAGAAAATAAGCTTCTTCAAAAGTAGTTGGTGCGTAATTATGCCCTCTTAATTTAGCGATTTGTCTTGCTACGCTTCCTATGCGTGATTTAGCCTGAGGGTTAGCGAGTTACGGTTGCGTTTTAGCATATTGTGGGACTGAGTCCGCGTGTTAAATTTTACATGGCACAGGCGTTAGAGTATAAAATCGGCATCATTTTGCAAACTAAGCTAAGCAAAAAAACTTAGCGAAATGTTTGTACGAAGTAAGGAATGATTGCGTCCATCACCAAAAGAATAGAGAAACTTAATGCGCTTTGTTCAGTGTTTGCTTATTTTGATTGTTCTTAGCCTCGCCTCGTTTTGCGAGGCTGCCCTCGTTCTTCGAACCGCAGCGCAAGAATCATCTGAACCCAAATTTCTAAATATAAGTAAACCTGGGGGAGCGGCTGTCGGTGGCATCTGTGTCGATATTTTCAGACAGATTGAAAAACTCAACCCTGAGATACGCTTTGTTGGCGACCAAGTCTGGATGCCGCGCGCCCGTATTGACGCTTATGCCAAAGCAGGCAATATCGATGTCATTTGTGGTTTGCAAAAAATTCCACGCAATACCGTCTTATACGATTTCTTAGGCACGCAGCTGTTCTCGGTCGACTATTTATTGGCAGTCCGTGCCGACGACAATATAACTATTGAGAGTTGGGATGATATTCGCCGTTTAGGTGATGATGGGATTATTCTAGCTTTACGTGGCTTTGGTATCGTCGACATTTTGCAAGGCGTGGGTGGTTTGACGGTTGATGCTGGCGGCACCTCTTCTGCGTCGAATTTAAGAAAGTTACTAATGGGGCGTGGACGCTTTTATTGCCACCGTTCACCGGGCATCAAACAAGCGATACGCAGCGCCGGAATGCAAGACCAGATACGTTTAATAGCTAAACCTGTTCACTCTGAAAAATTCTTCATGGTAATCAGAAAAAATCTGCCTGCAGAGCAGGTAAAGAAAATCAATTCAGCTCTAATACTTTTGGAGCAAAGTGGCGAACTCAAAAAAATATTCGATAAATATAAGGAATAGAGGGGAGCAAAGCCCTGCCCTGTACTCTGAGATAAAAAAGCTTCCCAAACCAATTTAGGTTTAGGAAGCTTTTTTTACGAGCTATTAGCCAAATCTAGATATTCTAATAGTGGAATACCACAGTTGCAGCTTACTTCACCCGCATATCATTTTTTACTTGCGATACGCCTTTTACATTGCGCGCCAGTGAAACCGCTTTATCAATATTGGCGGCACTAGTGACGAAACCACTCATTTGCACAGTACCTTTGAAAGTCTCTACGTTGATTTCTGCTGATTTCAATGTCGGTTCATTCAAGATTTCCGCTTTTACTTTGGTGGTGATCCAAGAATCGTCGATGTATTCGCCTGTACTTTCTTGTTTTTTGTCGCAGCACAGCCTGCTAAACCGACCAAGGAACGAGCAAATAATACGGCGAGAATTTTTTGTGAAGTTTTCATAAATACTTTCTAAAAGTTATGACTAATTAAATTACTGAAAGGTGGTTCAACCTGAAAATCGATGACTACTTATAAGCTTAGGAGCTTATTTTCCAAATTTCTTTTTCGCGTTACTAACGCACGTATCTTTAGCGCCGCCAGTCATTGCATCGCATTTTTCAATCGCGACTTTGTATTCCGCATCCTTTTTAACTTGAGCTTCATCACTACGTGCTTCGATCACTTTTTTGTCTGCTTTTGCTGTTGCCACTGCGGCTACTTTGCTTGATTTTGCTTTTTTAATGCACACATCTTTGTCATTGCCGACCATCGCCATGCATTTGGCTTTATCCACTTCGTAATCTGCATCGGCTATTTTTTTGATGGCATTCGTGCGCGCGCTCAGATTGTTGTGAAAATTGGCTTGCGCATTTTCTTCTGTATGGATACGTGCTGCTTTAGCCTCTGCGACACGGATGTCCTTGGCGTTATCTGTCAAGGAGGTACATTTTGCCGAGGCGATTTTGTAATCTGCCTCCGCTTTGATTTTTGCATCCTTGAACACGGTCGCAGCGTCAGGGTCTGCAGCAAAAGCGCTCACATTCATACTGATAGATATCGCACAAATCATAGAAGCCAGTAGGATTTTTTTCATTTGTTACTTTCGTTAGTAGGGATTAGTAAACCGGAACAAGCGAGTCAGAAAAGAAGCCTGCCATTTGTGCCGATTGGCCTGTCAGAGTTAATCGACTGTGTTGTTATACGTTTCTTTGAAAGTGGTTTCTGTTCGTTATCGAACATAAGCTTTGTGATTTCAAAATCAAAACCACATCCTTTCTTAGAAATAGAAATTTCAGCGTGCGTCAGCGAACAGAGATTTTCATTTTGATTTTTTATGATGTAGTTCCCAACTAGGAGTACTCATGAAAAATATTATCCCCACCACTGTATTGGTTTGTGTCGCAGCTTTAAGCGCTTGCGCTAGCAATGCGCCCTATCAAACTTCAACACCCTACAACAATACCTATGCTCAGCAAGCTTCGTTCGGCACTGTCGAATCGATACAATGGGTAGGAAACGAACGCCCAAGTAGCGGCGCTGGTGCCGTGGTTGGCAGGATTCTCGGCGCAATCGTGGGCAATCAGATTGGTGGCGGCACAGGGCGCACTGTTGTAACTGTTGCAGGTGGGATAGGCGGTGCCGTAATTGGTAATAACGTAGAAAAAAATCGTCAAAGCAATTACTACCAAATTAATATCCGCATGGATGGCGGCGGATATCAAGTAGTGCATCAAGCGAATATTGGTAATCTGCGTAATGGCGACAGGATTCGCGTTGCGGATGGTCATGCATACAGATACTAAGTTTTAAGTTCGGCATTTAATATCGATTTTTTGTAGTCTCACGTTTTTCGCTGAGCGCAATCGCAGTGTAATGCATTGTATTTACCCTCAAATAATACTCAAAAAAAAGGAAACATTATGTTGTATACCATCGGTGTCGTTCTTATCGTGCTTTGGTTGTTAGGCTTTGTTAGTGCCTATACGCTTGGCGGTTTTATTCATATCTTACTGGTCATCGCATTAATCGTTTTATTGATTGGTTTCATAACTGGGCGGCGTCGTTTGTAGTCGAGGCAACTAATTTGTGATGGTTTCTTATTTGAAGCGCTTTCTTACTGTACTTTCCTACTGTGATTTTTCACATTGAGAATGAACTTGATTTTTTTACGAACGTATTTAGGCGCGACTCTGAATTGGAAAAATGAAACACGTTTTGAAATTCATCGGCAAAAAGTCATTTCTTCGCTTCAATATTTGTCAGTTGATTTAGCTTCAGACACACCAGTCAACAATTGCTCAAGCACTTCGATGCGGTGCCGGCGTGGCGTCGTGATGGCGTAGAAGCGCTCTTGCAGCGCTGTTGACTGCCCAACAGAGACCAGAATTCCAGCGCGCAGTTCATCCTGAACTACCACTTCGGGCAACAGAGTCAGCCAGCCACTATCACGGGCGATTAGGCGAAGCATCGCCATATCATCCACCTCGGCTCGCAATCTAGGACTAACACCGACCGTTGCACACAGCGCATCGAATTGAGCGCGCAAGGCATGGCGCGGGCCTGGCAAAGCAATATCCAAGCCGTCAAGGTCTTCCGGAATGCGCAGGCTTTGTGATGCCCACTTGCTTGCAGGACCTACCAGCGAGATTAGCTGGCTGCCCAAAAAACGGCAGTGCAATGGACGATCAGGATCTGTGGGAACCGTTTCATTGGCCAAAACTACGTCTAATTGGTGCTGAACCAGCCGCGCAAGTAAGCCCTCCAACAGCCCAGACTCTAAAGTGAGCACCACGGCCGGGTTGGCGAGCGCAGGTCGAATCCAGTTTTCCTGATAATTGCGAGATAAAGTAGCCACGCTACCCACTCGAAGTCGAGCAATGCCGGCAGAACGACCTTGCAAGCGTCCTAGCATTTCCTGGCCCAGACCAAATATGTTATCGGCATACGCTTGCACAAGTTGCCCCGTGTCGGTCAGTGTGAGACGGCGGCCTTCACGGAGAAACAAGTCCTCGCCTATCCGTTCTTCCAATTGACGAATTTGAGCCGAAACCGCTGATTGTGAGGTGTGCAACTCCTCTGCAGCTCTCGTTAAATGCCCAAGCTTGGCGACCCGCCAGAAGTAGAAAAGGTGATGAAAATTGAGTTGATTAAGATTAATCATTCGATTTTTAGTATTAAGTGGTGCTGATTATTCTATTTTACAGAAGTTTCTTTCGCAAGCATCATCCCGCCAATAAATTTAAATAGGATCATGCGATGGATACTCTCCAAGTTTTGTATATAACTTGTGCCTTGGCGCCAGTGGTTTTGATGCTGGCGCTGGTCGGATTGGCTCAACTGGAAAGTATCTCGACGCAGAGACTTTGGCGTCTATTTCAAGGGGTTTCGTTTGCTGCGCTGGCATTTACAGGTATTTTCCTTGCGTTAATAGGCTATGGGGCACAATGGACTGGTGCAATAACCGCAACGCCTTTGAGCTTACTCATGGCTTTATTAGTTCAGCTGCTTGGCTCGGTCATCGGCGCATTTTCTGCGCGTTATCTGGTGGGTGAAATCGGCCAGCGGCGCTACATTGGCGCTCTAGCTGCTGTGCTGGCCGGTGTCCATCTGCTCTTAATGGCAAATCACTGGCTGTTACTCATCGCGGCTTGGGCATCGGTGGGTGTAGCGCTGCAACACCTTCTCTGCTTCTACTCTGATCGCCCTTTCGCTTTACTGGCCGCACACAAAAAGCGTATTGCTGATCGATTGGCCGACGTAATGTTGCTCGGCGCTGCAGCGCTAGCATGGCTAGAGGTAGGTAGTGGTTCGCTTTCGGCTCTCTGGCTTTATATTGAGCAACATGGCATGTCTGTGCCCCTGCACATAAGCGCCGTCTTGCTTGTATTGGCCGTCATACTTCGTACTGCCCTGCTGCCTGTGCATGGCTGGCTGATTCAAGTGATGGAAGCGCCCACGCCAGTCTCTGCACTGTTGCATGCGGGCGTGGTTAATTTAGGCGGCTTTGTAATAATCCGCTTCGCGCCTATGCTCGAACAGGCAACCGCAGCGCGTATACTGCTCTTAGTATTCGGCTTGACGACTGCCGTACTGGCGGGCATGGTAATGCTTACCCGCATCAGCATTAAAGTTCGCTTAGCATGGTCTACTGTTGCCCAGATGGGTTTTATGTTACTTGAATGCGCACTCGGCCTCTACACCCTGGCAGCGCTGCATCTCATAGGTCATTCTCTGTATAAGGCACATGCCTTCCTTTCAGCATCGTCCGCCGTTCGCCAGACCCGCTTACAGGTCTTGCGTGGCGCTTCCTCACCCACGATCGCCAGTCTGGTGCTTGCACCGGTGCTGACGATTCTTACCGTGCTCTTGGTTCAGATGCTAGCGGGTCAAGCCTCCTGGCCTTGGTGGTGGAGCGTGGTGCTTGGCCTTGCCTGGGCACCTATGTTGTGGTTACCGACGGTGCAAGCCGAGTGGTCAACACGCAGCACACTCCTCTTGTTCGGGCTTCTAATGGTGATCGGCCTAACCCTCGCCGCAACCGCCGCACACGCGCTGCCTTTCGGTCTCCAAGACGCTCCTCACCAAGAGCTCGGTCTGATCGCGCTGGTAGGTATGGCTGCCTTGTATTGCTTTCAAGCGCTGCTGCAAGGTCGACCGCAACTACTGACGCATTGGCGTCGTTGGAGCTATGCAGGTTTTTATCTGGACGAGGCCTACACGCGTCTGGCGCTTCACATCTGGCCAACTCGCTGGACGCCAAAGACTGTCTCGCAGCTTGAATCCAAATCCGGCACATCGCCACTTGTTGATGCTGCGCACTGAACAGACAAATTGGAGAAACTTATGTTAGAAACACTGTCTACCGACACACAGTTGGTCACGGCGAACCCCAATCTAGCTGCGCCCGATTTTGTGGCGACGCATGCTGCGATCGAGTACGCCTGCAGCCAAGCTTGTCAAGCGATTGCACCCGCATGGCCACTGGATCGAGCCATCGCGGTCAATCCGCATTGGTCGCGCATCAGTATGCCCGTGCGCCAGGTGGCTGCCCGAATGGCCGTCCTCGGTGGCATACAAGTATTTCCTTCGCGAGAACAGCAACTGAAATCGTGGCGCGAAGGTCGCATCACCGCCGCCGATTTAGCACTAGCGTTGCAACAACTGGCAGAGGTGCACCAGGCTAATCTCAAGCCAGATCAGTGCATAGACGCACTGCAGACAAGTGCATTGCAGGCGCAATTACCTCTGCTGATTGATGTGCTCGACAACGATCTCAATCGGCATGAACGGCTGTCTTGGCGCGATGCCATTACACATCAGGTGAGTCAAACCTGCGCCGCCTACTTCGATGAACATCAAGCCATCTGGCAGCCTGAGCGAACCCAGGGCTTGTACGCATTTTGGCGCGATACATTGCAGCACGACCATGGAATTGGTTTATTGATGGGCTTGCCAAGAATTGGCAGTGCCGTCAACGCCTTGCCCGCCACAGCGATTGAAGCTGAACGCTGGGCCTTGCAACGTCTGGGTCTATCGCAAGCAGTATGGTCAGACTACCTTGAGTCAGTGCTGCTCACGGTCAATGGTTGGGCATCTTGGTGTTCCTACCTAGCCTGGCAGGCGAACTTGGCGGGCGGCACGGACGCACATCTACGCGAGCTGCTGGCCATCCGTTTAGCTTGGGGCGCACTGCTGTTGGAGTGCAAAGATGACGCGACCACTCAGCAGGCATTTATCGAACTTCAGCAGGCTTGGAGTCAGGCACCATTGATGCTGAAAGAGACAGAGCAGGTGTTGTTGATCGACGAGGTGTGGCAGTTGGCGCTTGAGCTGGGCTATCAGCGCGACTTGGCACAGCGCCTGGCTTTGATCAGCAGCCATGGTTTGGTGCCGCAAGAAATTGAAGTCCAGGCTGCTTTCTGTATCGACGTGCGGAGCGAACCATTGCGGCGTGCCTTGGAAGCCGTGTGGCCGGGCATTCAAACTTTAGGATTTGCCGGATTTTTTGGTCTTCCAATAGCCTACACGCCACTCTCGACGCAAGCACGACGGCCGCAGTTACCGGGATTGCTCCCCCCTTCGATTGAGGTCAGTGATCGCATCATCAGCACAGACCCAAGCCAGCGTGGAGATGATGCAGCATTGCAAAGCGCCGCGAGTCGGGCACGTCAGACCCGATTCGCCATGACGGATCAGTGGCAGGCTGCCAGCCGCTGGCCTGGCGCCGCCTTCTCTTTCGTAGAGGCGGCTGGCTTGGGCTATCTCGGCAAGCTTGGGAATTGGCTGTTGCCGAATAAGAATGATCGTGCCCAAGACGACTTGGAAGGGCTACCAAGCCGTTACCGCCAGATTTGCCGTCCGCAACTTCTTGGACTAGACCTTGAAGCCAAAGTCGGGCTGGCGGCGCGGGTACTCCATGCCATGGGTTTGGAAAAAAACTTGGCGCCATTAGTGCTGCTCGTCGGACACGGCAGTCAGTCCGCCAACAATGCCCATGCGGCGGCACTGGACTGTGGTGCTTGCTGCGGGCAGACTGGCGAAGTCAACGCGCGCAGCTTGGCGCAATTGCTCAACGAACCAGAGGTACGCCAAGTTTTGCATGCGGGTGGGCTAAACATTCCGGAATCTACTGTATTCGTGGCAGCGCTGCACAACACCACCACCGATGAAATCGAGGGATTTGATCTTGATTTAATGCCGAAAGCAGCCCTAGCCCGATGGGATCGCTTGCAAGCAGTGTTTAGCCAAGCATGTGACCAGGTTCGCCGCGAGCGGGCACCTAGTCTGCAATTAGATCCGCGTGCGCCTCACGCTGAACTATTAGACCAACTGCGCCGCCGTGCCAATGATGGCGCGCAGACGCGACCAGAATGGGGGCTCGCGGGTAACGCAGCTTTTCTGATCGCGCCTCGACACAGAAGCCGTGGCGTAGTGCTGGATGGGCGCAGTTTCTTGCATGACTACGACGCCAGCCAAGATAGCGACGGAAGCGTTCTGGAACTACTGATGACCGCACCCATGTTGGTCACGCATTGGATCAATTGGCAATACCACGCCTCTACTTGCGATCCGCTGCGCTTAGGCAGCGGCAACAAGCTATTGCACAATGTGGTGGGTGGCGACCTCGGCGTCTTCGAGGGCAACGGTGGGGATCTGCGAATTGGGTTGTCCCGCCAGTCGCTGCACAACGGCGAACGCTGGGTTCACGAACCTTTACGGCTGACCGTGGTCATCGATGCGCCGCAGGCGGCTATCGAAGTGGTGATAGGCAAGCATGCAGTCGTTAAGCAACTGCTCGACAACGGTTGGCTGCACCTCTGGCGCTTCAAGCCAGCTGGCTTCGAACGTTATGAACAAGGAGCATGGTTCCCCATTTCACTGGAGGTCGAGTGATGTCTAAGCAATCTCGCTACGACGGAAATCGGGTGGCATTGCTCACACAGCATGGCAAAGAACGTGTGATAGCACCCGTGTTCGAGCCTAGCCTAGGTTGCTCGATCGAACTGGTGACAGGTTTTGATACGGATCAGCTCGGTACTTTTACCAGAGAGACGGCACGGTACGGTACCCAATTGGAGGCGGCCAGGCGCAAGGCAAGAAAAGGCATGGAGCTTGCTGGCACTTCGCAGGGCATTGCTAGTGAAGGAAGCTTTGGACCCGATCCTTACACGGGCATGTTTCCGTGGAATGTAGAGTTATTGGTCTGGATCGATGATCACGAGGGCATTGAAGTGGTCGGTGTCGCCCAAGGTGCTGCCAATAGTGGTCAAATCCAGAGCGGCGATTGGCAGGTAGTTGCTGACTTTGCAGAGCAAGTGGGTTTCCCTGAGCATCATTTAGTATTGCGCCCAGATGGGCAAAACGATACACGCATCCACAAAAACATTGTTGATTGGAGTAGTCTGAAAAACTGCTTCGACAGTAGTGTCACCCAATCAAGTAGTGACAGCGTATTTGTCGAGGTCGATTTGCGCGCCTTCGCCAATCCGAGTCGCATGAAACGCATAGAGCAAGCTGCTGTCGATCTGCTGCAACGCATACAATCGACCTGCCCTGTTTGTGATGCCCCCGGCTTCTGGGTCAATGAACGACAACCAGGACTGCCGTGCGCCTCCTGTCGGGTACCAACCTCAAGCTATCTCAGCGAAGTTTGGACCTGTCTGCGCTGTGATCATCGGCGCATTGCTGAAAGGACGGATAAATTATTCGCTGATCCTAGGCATTGTGCTCACTGCAATCCCTAACTCGTAGTACACAATGAGGATGTCTGTGGCTCGAACAGCAATGATTTAAACAGTTAATAACACTAAAATTTTTTGGGTGGAGACAAAATCTGTGATGAGCCAAATAACCCAAGACGACATTAAACTAACTTAGCCATTCGTTATCTGCTAGTCAATTGTAAATAACATCACCTGCACTCTTTATGAGATTGCAGGTGATTTTTTTTGTCATCACTTTTTATCTCGCATAAAATAGTCCTTCTCTTCTGAAAAAACAGGACTTCAAGTTCATGACAGCCAGCCCAACATTTTCTTACGTCGATATCGAACGTGCCCATCAACGTATTTCTCCTTTCGTACAACGTACACCTGTTTTAACCTCACAAACTGCCAATCAAATAACAGGCGCTCAACTGTTCTTTAAATGCGAAAATTTTCAAGCCAGCGGTGCTTTCAAATTTCGTGGCGCCTGCAATGCACTTCTGCAATTCACACCGGAACAAAAAACCCGTGGTGTTGTGACTTTCTCTTCTGGCAATCACGCACAGGCGATTGCCAAGGCAGCGCAACAATTTGGCATGCGCGCCGTCATTGTGATGCCTAAAGACGCCCCCGCAATCAAAGTCGCAGCCACGCGAGGTTACGGTGGCGAAGTGGTTTTATATGATCGCTACACGGAAGACCGGGAGGCAATTGGTCGTCAATTAGCTGAAGAGCAAGGCCTAACTTTAATCCCGCCTTACGATCATCCTCATGTGATGGCGGGTCAAGGTACTAGTGCCAAAGAACTTATCGAAGAAGTAGGTTCCGGCGCTAGTCCACTAGATTATTTAATTGTATGCTTGGGTGGTGGCGGCTTACTCTCGGGCTGTGCGACTGCCGCCAAAGCATTAAATCCAAATTGCAAGGTAATCGGGGTGGAACCAGAGGCGGGGAACGATGGGCAACGTAGCCTGCGTAGTGGCACGATTGTGCACATCGACACGCCCAATACGATCGCCGACGGTGCGCAAACACAGCATTTGGGACAGCATACTTTTCCCGTCATACAGCAACACGTTGACGACATCTTGACTGTCAGCGATGCCCAATTAATCGACACAATGAAATTCTTTGCCAGTCGAATGAAACTGATGGTCGAGCCAACTGGTTGCTTGGCGGCGGCTTTAGCGATGAGTGGTGCAATTGATCTCAAAGACAAACGCGTTGGCGTCATCATCTCAGGTGGCAATATTGATTTAAGTCGTTTTGCAACATTCGTGCAAGAAACTGAGTCTGTATAACCTAGGCGGTAGCTTATTTTCAATAACACAAGAATAGTGATTTTTTTCGTGAATTTCTGATTTGTCGTACTATCATTGATGGAATCAAGTTTGCAGAAACTAAGAACCTTCCCCCTCCTTCACCGCATTTCAATAAGGACATTGCTATGTTAAAACTAAATGTAAACACCAAAGAAAGCACGCTTGATCTGGCACCAGACACGCCAGTCCTTTGGGCACTACGCGATGGCTTGGGTTTAAACGGAACTAAGTACGGTTGTGGCGTGGCGCAATGCGGCGCGTGTACCGTGCATGTAGATGGTCAGGCAGTTCGTTCTTGCATTACTCCAGTCTCTACAGTCGCTGGTCGCAAGATCACAACGATAGAAGCCATCGCCAACGATAAAGTCGGCAAAGCCGTGCAAGCGGCATGGATCGCCCACGATGTGGCGCAATGCGGTTACTGTCAGAGTGGACAGATTATGAGCGCGACCGCTTTGTTGAAAGCCAATAAAAAACCTAGCGATGCCGATATTGACGCTGCGATGTCGGGCAATATCTGCCGCTGTGGGACTTATCAACGGATACGCGGTGCAATCAAAGCGGCAGCCGCCGCTCTGGCCTAATCAATATTGTTTACAGCACAGTTTTCCACCTACAAGGATACAGCCATGCATTTCTATTCAAAAAATAACATGATGAGTGATCTGAGCCAACTCCCAAAAGGGATCGCGGCGATGATACAAAAGAACAATGCTAGTAGTCATGAAGCGACATCATTCTCTCGCCGCAACTTCTTAAAGATGAGCGCGGCCAGCGGTTTTGCTTTGGGTATGTTCCCGGCCATCGCACAGACGGACAAACCAGCCGCAGGATTAAAACCTTTCCAACAACCAGCAGCCTTCGTACAAATCGCAAAAGACGGCAAGATCACCGTGACGATTAACCGTTTAGAATTTGGTCAAGGCGTACACACTGCCCTGCCGATGATCTTGGCGGAAGAATTAGATGCTGATTGGAGTAAAGTCGGCGCAGTGCATGGTAGTGCTGATCCTGCCTATGTTGATCCCGTGTTTGGTATGCATAGCACCGGTGGTTCCGGTTCTATCAAGCATTCTTACACCCAATATCGCGAGTTAGGCGCCCGCGCCCGCGCCATGTTAATTGCTGCCGCAGCAGTAGAATGGAAGGCCAACCCAGATACTTTGCGTACCGATCGCAGCATGGTGATTCGTGCCGACGGCAAAACATTGAGTTATGGCGATTTGGCTGAAGCCGCAATGAAATTGGCGGTTCCAGAAAAAGTCAATTTAAAAGATCCTAAGACATTTAAAATCATAGGTAAACAAGTCGGGCGGCTGAATGCCTCTGATACATCCAATGGCAAACAAAATTTCGGCATAGACCTGCGCCTGCCAGGCATGTTGACGGCGTTGATTGCACATCCGCCTGTATTTGGTGCAAAACTCAAATCGTTCGACGATAGCGCTACGAAACAGATCAAAGGTGTGCGTGCCATTCTTAAAATCGCAGTGGATCGCGGTGGCGAAGGCGTTGCTGTTATCGCAGATGGTTTCTGGCAAGCTAAGCAAGGACGCGAAGCATTGAAACTAGATTGGGACACCAGTGGCGTTGAAAAAGTGGATAGCGCAACACAGTTAAAGCAATACCAAGAGTTAGCCAAAACACCAGGCAAATTCCACTTCAAAGCCGACGTCAGCAAACTTGCTTCGGCACCAAAGAAAATTACAGCAGAATTTTCCTTTCCTTACCTAGCCCATGCTGCAATGGAGCCGCTGAACTGTACTGTGCATTTGAGTGCGGATGGCAACAAAGCTGAACTCTGGGTGGGCACCCAAATGCCGGGCGTCGAAAGTATGGCGGCAGCACAAGCGCTAGGCGTGGCACCACAGAATATTAATCTGCATGTACAAATGGCAGGTGGCGGTTTTGGTCGCCGTGCTGTGCCCAATTGTGATTATGTTGTTGAATCTTGTAACGTCGCCAAAGCAGCGCGCAGCACAGGGATTCAAGCCCCAATACGTACCATTTGGAGTCGGGAAGATGACATCAAAGGTGGCTACTATCGCCCTATGCATGTGCACCGCGCAGAAATCGGCTACGACGAACAAGGCCAAGTACAAGCTTGGGATCATGTCATCGTAGGACAATCCATCGTAGCAGGGACACCGTTCGAGGGATTCTTGATAAAGGATGGTATCGATGGCACTGCGGTCGAAGGCATGCGTGATCCTTATCAAATACCGATGCGTTTGTCCGTACACCACCCGAAAGCCAATGTGCCCGTCTTATGGTGGCGTAGTGTCGGTTCTACTCATACCGCTTATGTGATGGAAACACTGATCGACGAAATCGCCCGCAACGCGAAACAAGATCCGGTCGCCTATCGCCTCAAACAATTTGGCGACAAACATCCCCGCCATACAACCGCTTTGAAATTAGCCGTTGAAAAATCCGGATACAACAAGCGTCGTCTGCCAAAAGGCCAGGCTTGGGGTGTCGCCGTCCATGAGTCATTTGAAACAGTCGTTGCCTATGTTGTGACTGCCTCGATAAAAGATGGCCAGGCCAAACTACATACGGCCACCGCGGGTGTGCATTGTAATTTAGCGGTCAATCCAAAAACCATCGAGGCTCAGGTTCAAGGCGGTGCCTTGATGGGATTGGGCATGTGTTTGCAAAACGCAGCAATTACTTTTAAAGAGGGTGTGGTCGAGCAAAGCAATTTTGGCGACTATGCCGTCGCCAGAATAAGCGATATGCCACAGATGACCGTGCATATCGTGCCAAGCGCAGATCCACCAACCGGTATGGGCGAACCAGGCTTGCCACCATTGGCACCCGCATTTGCGAACGCGATTGCAAAATTGACCGGAGCAGCACCACGTAGTTTGCCGTTTAATCTGAAGGTGTAAATTTATAGCGCAGCATTGAACAGAAAATCGGGGTGATCTTTCCCTAGTGCCGCTAAGTTCAGAGGATAGGTTTGAAATTTGTCGTTCCCGCGTACGCGGGAATGACAGTTAATCTTGCTGAGCTTAACCGAACACCATTAACAATCTAGCCCCGATTTTTATATTTTGCATCGCTCTATATGTGCGATCTACACAAATTTATTCACGTTCTCGCCACTTTCTTTCGTAATTGAAATCAAGTAACGTTGTGCCTCCTCCCAACTAATGTCACTCACTTTGACTCTATCAACACTATTTCCAGCTGCTGCCTGTGCAATCTTCGCCTGAAGTAGACGTGCATTTTCTTGTTGTTCATGTTGTTCTTCTCGTAGGCGACGTTGTTTTTCCACTAGAGCATGCAAGGCAATGGAAGCTTGTTGTCGTCTTTGTTTTTCCAACTCTTTTCGTTCCTGCCTTTGCTTGGCCCGTTGTTGTGCCTCGGCGTCAAGTACCGGCATCGCAGGACTTTCATGGATTTTAGTAGGTGCCTCTGTTGCGCGTGCGCTCCTCATCATCGCTTGTAGTAGAGCCAAGGCGCTGGCAGGTCTATGTTCGGCGGATAAGGCAAAACCACTCTGTAAAACCTGCCACTGCGCCGCGCTTAATGCAGCTGGTTGCTTAACGATTTGTTGATGATGTCGAAAGTCACCAAACGGCAAAGCGCCTTCTAATAACTGATAAATCATGATGGACATTGCATACACGTCAAGTGCAGGTGTGTACTGAGCCTGTTGGCTACCCACTTCCGGTGCCCGATAGCCAGCAGTACCGGCGTGGGGTGAACGCGTGCTGGCAAATCCTGTGGTGCTGAGCCCAGCACTCGTCTGACTACGCAAGCGTGCCGATATACCGAAATCAAGCAATTTCACTTCGCCTTGTTGAGTCAATAGTAAATTGCTCGGCTTGAGATCGCGATGCACGAGACGGTGTCTTTCCCAAGCATATTGTAAGGCATGGGCTACCGGCAACATCATTTTCAATACCTGCTTCCACTCACAGCGCTGATGC
>CAUPKC010000059.1:0-27359 GCA_963511665.1 uncultured Undibacterium sp. | reverse complement strand
GGCAGCATTGACTGGCCACTTGGTGCTATCAACCTTACATACTAATGATGCACCATCTGCCATCATGCGCTTATTGCAATTGGGCGTCCCTTATTATTTATTAGAAGCGACTATCGTGGGCATTTTGGCACAGCGTCTGGTCAGAACTTTGTGCCCCCATTGCAAAAGCGATGATGGTGAAATTCAAGGCCCGGTGTGGTCTGCATTGGTGGAAGATTGGCCAATCGAAAAGCCAGCAAAAGTATATCGCCCAGTAGGCTGCCTGGAATGCCGTCAAACAGGCTACAAAGGTCGAACCGGCTTATATGAGTTGTTGACTATCACACAAACATTTAGCAAATTGATACAGCAAGATTCAGACATTCATGCTCTACGCAAACAAGCCATCAAAGACGATATGAAACCATTACGCATTGCAGGTGCACACAAAATTATTGACGGTGTCACAACGGCAGATGAGGTCTTGAAAGTAACCTCAGCCTTATTCTAGCAAATTAAATTTGTCCAAAATCGCATCGACGTTTTCAAGAAAAAATATCGATGCAACTGTAACAACCGCAAGGAACACCTGATCAGGGAACTTTCTCTTTGCGCCTGTTTCAAGTAGAAAATCTTTGTGTTAAATTGTATGGCTAGCCAAACTCAGGCTTAAAAAAATTCCACAATACTTTGCGAAAACATCGTAATGATATTGATGCGTGCTGGCTTTTTGATGCGATCTGACAATGGATTTATACGCTTTAGACAGTGAAGTAAATGCTATTGAAACGAGAGTTTCAATGCTTGAAGGCGCGAATCGCGCCCGAATATTGGTGCAACTAGCCTGGTATCTGCGCCAACGCGACTGCCAACGTAGCTTGCTTCTACTTATTGAAGCGAAGGCACTACTTGAAGAAAATAACGCCATTCAAATCGACATCGAACTAGATGAGCGCATTATCCTCAACGGCAGAATCAACTTAATCCATAGCGAAGTTCAATGGTTAAACGGCGACCTCGGTCCTGCTGAAAAAAACGCCCAGCTGGCGCTACAAAGTTTTAGTGTCTTGCAAGACTTTGTGGCCATCGGTGATGCCTATTTTCTTTTGAGTTCGATTTACCGCGATTTTGGCGAAATCGAAAAGCGCGATCATTTTCTAAAAGCCTCGATAGAGCAGTTCCATATAGCAAGAGATACCACGCGTTACCAAATCGCTTTAGCGCGTAAATTACATAACAATGCGATCAGCGATCCCAATCAAACCGCACCATTACTTGACAAACATTTTTCTAAGTCGTTTGACTATCCGGTTGCTGTGCTCGCTTGGCTCGACAGTGCTCGCGCAATCGTCGCGAATAAAATTGGAGAGCTGGGTGAGTCATGCCGATTACACATACAAGCGCACAGAGCTGCGCAAGAATCAGGGCAAATTCGCCATGCCATATTGACCGCCACCAATGCTGGCGACTCTTTTGCCACATTGGGAGATCTGGACTCAGCTTTAGAATGGGATGAAGCTGCTTTGGCGCTAGCTCGTCAACAACAATGGCCGAGTTCACTGGCAATCGCATTACTACAAACTGGAAATGCGCTGCGCTTATTGGAACGCTACGCGGACGCTAAAGAAAAATTGGTGGAATCCTTAAGCATACAAGAAAAAATTTCGGGCTCGCGCACTTTCGCGCACACGCTTGCCTATCTCGGCGACTTATCGATTGATTTAGAAACACCCGATGAAGCATTGCGTTTTTTCGAATTGGCAGCAGAGAGAATACAGGTACATAACGAACCTGTGTTTATCTCGGATTGTTGGCGCGGACAAGCGATTGCCCATTGCCGCTTGGGTCAGGCCAAACTCGCACATGAAAAAATTCAACAAGCATTAAGTATTGCGCGCGATCAGAAAAACCTCGACGAACAAATTAAATGTCTGCGCGTCTATGCAGAGCTGGCAAAAAAACATCCAGAGCTAATGTCAGCTCCCGCCAACTCTATGCAGCTTAGCCTTGCCTATTTACTGGAGGCACTCGCACTTTGCGAAAACCTAAAGGCGGGCAATATTCCAGCAAAGCTGCTTGACGACATTGCGGATAATTACGCTCAAATGCAAGATTTTGAATCCGCTTATCACTACGCAAAACTAGCCGCCAAAGCGAAAGAAGATCGACGCCTGCACGAAGCACGAGATCGGGCTACAGCAATGCAAGTTAAGCTAGATAACGAACGACACCGTGCCGACGCCGACTACCACAGACAAATCGCAGCAACCGAAGCAGCACGGGCTGCCAGCTTACAAGAGTCGAGCAGTACTTTAGAAACGCTAGGTTTAATTGGGCGCGAAATTACTGCCAATCTAAACGTCGATGCGGTGTTCGCCGCATTGCACCGTCATGTTAATGAACTCTTAGATGCCACCAGTTTTGGCATTTCTTTGCTTGCTACAGACGGTTTGACATTAGAGTTTGTATTTGGCATTGAAAATGACAAGCCGATTTCAAATTTTGCTACTGCGATCGATCACCCGATTTCTTCATTTGCTCGCTGCGCCCGTGAGCGCCAAGAAATCGTACTGGAGCGAGAGCCAGGTGCAACGGGACGCTTCATCGTTCCAGGCACAATGGAAACACTAAGCTTGTTATATACACCGCTCATAGTCGGAGAACGGCTACTGGGTGTCATGTCAATTCAATCGATTCGCCCCCATGTCTATGGCGAACGCGAAAGATCTATTCTTCGAACCTTAGCTGCCTACGGTGCAATCGCACTCGATAATGCAGCAGCCTATAAACAACTTCAGGCGACGCTCAATGAGTTACGCGAAACACAAATCCAATTAGAAGAAGTGAGTATCACCGATCCGTTAACCGGTCTCAGGAACCGCCGCTTCCTACTTCAGCATATCGAAGCTGATGTAGCGAGAGCGCTGCGTGCTTACGAAAATCAACTTGATTCTTTACTTGATTCCGTCGATCCGAACAATGATGAAGATCTGGTCTTTTTTATGGTCGATTTGGACCATTTCAAATCCGTCAACGACACGTACGGTCATGCTTGCGGTGATATGGTCTTAATTCAAATGCGTGATCGTTTGCAAAGTGTATTTCGCGAATCCGATTACTTGATACGTTGGGGTGGTGAAGAGTTTTTAGTTGTCGCGCGAAGTTGCAATCGAAAAGATGCAGGCATCGTAGCAGAACGGATACGCGAGGTAGTATCCGCTTGTCCGTTTAAATTACTTGATGACTTAGAAATTTCGCGTACCTGCTCGGTCGGTTATGCCTGTTTCCCTTTCATACCAAAACAGCCGCATTTAATCACTTGGTCGCAAGTGATTAATTTCGCGGATCAAGGCTTATACATGGTAAAAAGAGCAGGGAGAAATGCCTGTATCGGGGTTTCTCAAGCACCTCATGTTCAGCTGGAACTGTTGCCACAAACCGACGATTTTTACAATCGCATCATGCGCCATCCACAGCAAGCAGCACAATCTGGACTAATCCAAATTATTACGCATAATGTGAGCGACTTAGGTGATGTGATTAATGCTAGTTGAGTCTGAATTGATAACGGCCTCTGCCACCAAATTCTCGGGCTAAAGCTTCAACTCCAGACGCAAGTTAAACACCGTATAGGTTTTAGACCGACTGCTTTGCAAGTATTGCACGCCACCGACATGCACAGTGGTGCCATTGACCGAATCATTCGCTTGCAAATTACTGGCAGACAAACGAATTTTTGCGGTTGGAGACAATTTCCATAAAGTATATATGTCCAATTGACGCTTGATTCCATAACTACTTGTTTGCGTATCGCTGGTCTGATTCACATAGGCTGGCGTCCAATTGATATTGCCTCCCATACTCAAAGGCAAACCGCTCACGCGATAGTCAAGGCCTAAGTTCGCCGTTTGAGTCGGTTGCTGATCGAGTCGATTGTTAGGACCTTTGACATCGTCAACATTTGACCAAAAGCGACTGTAATTGGTTCGCAGATCAATCGCCGGCCCCTCGGGGAAAAATTCCTGAGTTTGAAATTTTGCTTCTAGCTCTATGCCTTTTGCCACGGCATGACCAATATTGATCGGTGAATTCACCCAGCGCAATTCGTTGCCTACTTTTACCTGCTCGGTACGACGGCGTATCAGGTCATCAATATTTTTGATGAATAGATTGACGCTCATAATGCCCGCGCTTTTCAGATAGTGCTCATAGGCGATGTCGATGCCGCGCGACAGCTCTGGTTTCAGATTGGGATTGCCAGTGCGGTCGGGACGCGTTGGTCCATTCAAGGGTGAAATCGCGGGCACAGCAATCACATCATTCAACGAGGGCGCGCGATAGCTACTGGTCAAGCCCATACGAATTTGATCTTTACCAAAATCAGGAATTCTATAGACAGCGTGCACAATAGGACTAAACACGCTGGTCGAATTATCGACAATATAGTTAGATCGACTGCTGTGCGTTTTAATACCTTCCCAACGCAGACCAGCATAGCCAGACCACTGCGCATTGATATCGATTTCATTTTGCACCCAAGCCGCCACACGGCGCGTTGAAGCATCGAGGTTGTCGCCAGAATCGCTAAACTGAGGCCGACCATTGTCCAGAGAAACCCGCTTTTGTTCACGTTGACTGTTTTCAATATCCCAACCGGCTGCCAGATTTTGTTTGTCGCCGATAGGTGTCGTGTACTTACCGCCCGTGCTAAATGAGTTATCACGCGTGTTATTTACGTCCGTAATCAAGTTCAATTGTTCGCCATTCTTCGCAAATTGCGTACGCAAACTATCGCTATTCGAGCGTCCTACACCGCCCCCAATTTTCAAAGTCAATTTTGCTGTATCTTCAAACCGATGTTGATAATTTGAATTAAAACGGAAAAAAGTGGAATCAGAGTTCCCATTTGAATTGGCAGATGCCACCGGCGCAAGACGTGTCACAGGATCTAGCAACTCAGGCGTCTGGCTAATCACAGAACTCGTGCGTGAGTGGCTACGTGATGTCATCAAGAACGGTTGTACCGTCAAATTATCACCACTCTCAAATTTATAGCTAAAACGCGGCGTGAAATGAATCCCGTTGGACTCACGTTTGGTCTGGTCAATCTGATCTTGCATCAATTGAATAGCACCATCATCGGCCTGCTCAATTCTTTTCGAAGTGCCATAATCGCTCTGCCCGTTTTTAAAAATGGACCCGCTTAAAGCGTAATTCAATTGACCGAGCTGACCCGGATAAGTAACCGATAAATTAGGTGCGACGCGACCTTGTTCCATACCCAAGGATAGTTTCAAATCAATATCTTTAGGATGGTATTCTTCACGCAAAACAATATTAATCGTACCGGCAATCGCTTGGGTACTAAACTCAGCAACGGGGCCACGCATCACTTCGATCCGCTCCACTTGATCAGGTGATAGTGACTCCATAGAAAAGCCACGTGGTGGACGTTCACCATTCAATAAGATTTGTGTATAACCGCCGCCCATGCCGCGCATGCGGACATCACCACCACGACCCGGACGACCTCCCGTTGTCACACCAGGTAAGCGCTTCAAAATCTCACCGACGCTAGAGTCGCCATCGCGATCTAATTCTTCACGGCCTACGATAATTTTTCCTGCGATAGAATTACGACGCAAATCAATGTCCGATTGCTTGGAGCCATTCACAGTGACTTTTTGTACGGCCTGAGAATTTTGTTCCGGTGCTGCTTTTAGTGCCGCAGCGTTTTTTTGCGCATTAGCTTTGCGCATGGCATCCAAAGTTATTGCTTTTTCCTCAGGACTTCTTACCTCTTCCATGCTTTTCTTAGTTTGCTCTTCCTGCGTTCTATTCGTGTTGACAGTTTCACTTTGCGCGTGAGCGCTTTCGAACACGAACAAACTACTAACGGCAAGCGCGACAGCACTCAATTTAAAATTTGGCGTAATCATTATTTTTCTTGGGCTTTACTGAGAATGTGAAAATGGCGATAGTCAGTCGAAACTGCGCTGTCGCCATTATATTTTCAATTCTTACCCGTGCTGCCAAAATAGCTTGGTCAATTTTGTATGAATTTGAAACAAGTAGCCGATTACTGTTACTTAAGGATACGTGGATACTTAAAAATTAATGTTGTTCTTTGTTCGCGTTGAAGCGCCATAAGGCAAGTATTGAAAAAACAGTAGTAAAGGCCAACAGTACACCGACATTAGGCAAAGCCGCATCAAAGCCCAATCCACGCCAGGTCATCGCGTCAAATCCATCCACCGCCCAGCGTGTCGGTATATACAATGTGATACTTTGCAACCATTGCGGAAACATAAATGAGGGTACCCAGGCGCCGCCTAACATCACCATAATTAAAGTAGCAAAAATCGAAATACCGCGCGCCGCTTCCGGTGTCTTACCAAATGCTGCGATTAACAAACCAAAACTGGCGGTCATCAATGAAAAACTTAGTGCAATCGCAATCAGTCCCAACATACTTCCCAATATCTGTACTTTAAAGACCGTAATGGCGACGACATAAATGAGGGCCGTCACAGCAAAAGCGATAAGCGCACAGGATAAGGCTCGTGCCACAATCAAGGTATTGAGTCCTATTGGCGCTGCCAACAGACGCTTCCAAATACCTTGCTTCCGTGCCAGCAAAACCGATATCCCCGCATCAATAGCCATAAACAAAATAAATTGCACGATCATGCCAGCAAATGAGTGGGCATAGCCATTGTATTGACCATGAAGTGCCTCGTTTGCAACCATCGCTTGTTCGTGTGTCGTGAACGGCATACTCAAACCGGGCTTCGTTGCTGTATTGCTTTGCTCACTGGCCGCTATCTGTGAAGTTTGAAATTTTTTATAGCTAGTGAGAAAGTCAGTTAATTCCTTGTCCTGCGACGGCACCTTACCGTCCTCTTGCTTCTGTGCTAGTTGCTCCAAACTTTGGTCGACAAATTGACCTCCCGCCTTGCCTGAAAACATTTCACCACTCACACTTTGCATTACCTGTTGCGTCAGCATCCCTTTCACCATCGCCAACATGGCATTTTGCGAAGGATCGAACAAAAGCGTTAATTCTGGTTTCGTTTTAGCATTAAATAAGGCAGCGCCGGCAGCCTCACCAAATCCCGCTGGTAAGATCACAGCGACACTCAGCTTTCCTTTGCGCACTAACTCTTGTGCTTGCTCCAAGGACATTAGCTGGGTATTCAAAGCACTCTCTGCCTGCAATCCTGCAACAATATTCTTACTAATCAGATGGTCATCTTGCTGTACCACGCCAATCGCAATTTTCGCCGCCTCCTGTTTGCCACTACCACCGAAAATGTAGCCAAAGAAAGCTGCAAGGACTATGGGCATCATTAATGTCAACAATAAGGCACGCTTATCGTTCACAAATAGAATCAGGTCTTTACGAATTAAAGCAATTAAGGGAATCATAGTGAGCCGTCCGTATCTATATTTATTGGAATTCGTGCTTAAGGTCATATTAGAATTTATATCGACGCAAGCTTCTTTTGAAACTAATAATTCGATTTAACTAGTCACGCAGACTACGTCCCGTTAATGTCAAAAAGATGTCTTCTAAATTTGTTTTTGCAGTTGCGAAATGCAAAGCCTGGATACCTTCGCCTTGCAAATAATTGAGTATGCTTAACGCATGTTCACCATCGCTCAAAGCAATTAATAGTTGTTGGCCCTGGTCTTTACTTTCTAGCTTGATCACGCCAGATTGCAGCTTCAAATTTTGCAGTTGCACATCCGTTAACGCCTGTGACAACTGAAGTTCTAAAGCGGCTTGCGCTGGTAAACGCTTAAATAGGTCTGCGGGGCTTTCATTCGCAATCAATTTGCCATGATCGACAATCACAATATGATCAGCCAATCGCTCTACCTCTTCCATGTAGTGACTGGTGTAAATCAAAGAGCGACCTTGTGACTTTAGAACCTCCAACGCATCAAAAATCGCATTGCGACTTTGAGGATCAACCCCAACAGTGGGTTCATCTAAGATCAGTAACTCAGGCTCGTGTAGCAGCGCTGCAGCGATATTCAAACGACGTTTCATGCCACCTGAAAATGTCGAGGGTTTGTCTTTAGCGCGATCTGAAAGACTCACTAATTCTAAGACAGCGTCACAACGCACTTGTAATTGATTCCCCGATAAACCGTATAGAGCGCCAAAAATTTTTAGATTCTCACGTGCCGATAAATCTTCGAATAGAGCGAGATCTTGCGGCACCAAGCCGAGCTTCTGTTTCGCTCGATTATTCCCTGCACTCATTTCTTGCCCGGACAATCTCACGTGCCCGCTATCTGCCTGCAATAAGCCGCAGATGATATTGACGATGGTTGACTTACCCGCACCGTTCGGCCCCAGCAGGCCGATAGTTTGGCCTTGGCGAACCGAGAACGACACATCATCGACAACTTTGCGCGCGCCAAAGGATTTGGTTAAACGATGTACTTCAAGCAGAATATCGGCCATGCTAATTGCTCCATTGTGGTCGTGATCTTGTTTCAATTCACTTCAAAAAAGGTTGTTCACCGGATGGAAACTATTCTGAAGGAAAAGCTTCACTTTCAAAAGAACAATTTGCCATGACTTTAAGGTGACAAATGTCACCCTCTCGCCAATGAATTAGCGAAACCATGACGAAAAAAAACCAGCAATCAATTTGATTGCTGGTTTTTTTATATTAAACGCTGATGCGATCGCATCAAACCGATTTTAATCTGCGCTGTGTGACAAATTCAAGTTCAGCTGAGAACGAACCATGTCTTCTTTATCTGGTCGAGAACCATTGCGGGCTGCCTCTAAGCGATCCAAATACTCTGGCGTGACATCACCAGTGATATACACACCATCAAAGCAAGACGCTTCAATACTCTTCAATACTGGATTCGCATCCGAAATCGCACGCTTCATATCACTGACATCTTGGTACACCAAGGCGTCAGCCGTAATTTCACGGCAAATCTCTTCTTGTGAACGACCATAGGCAATCAATTCGCTGCGCGTCGGCATATCGATACCATACACGTTAGGGAATTGCACTGGGGGCGCAGCCGATGCAAAAATAACTCGACGAGCACCAGACTCACGTGCCATCTGCACGATTTCACGGCTCGTCGTGCCGCGAACGATAGAGTCATCCACCAACAACACGTTTTTACCTTTGAATTCGGAGACGATTGCATTTAATTTTTGGCGCACGGATTTTTTACGAATCGCTTGCCCTGGCATCATAAAGGTACGACCAATATAACGGTTTTTGATAAAACCTTCGCGGTAATCCAAATTCAAACTATCCGCCAATTCCATCGCGGAAGGACGAGATGAATCTGGGATAGGCATAACCACGTCAATGTCGCCTTGCCCAAACTGATTGCGAATTTTTTCTGCCAGATATTTACCCATATTCAAACGTGTCTGATACACCGAGGTGCCATCAATCGTTGAATCTGGACGTGCCAGGTAAACGTATTCAAAAGCGCAAGGATTTAAGCTAGGATTTTCTGCACACTGTTCGCTATACATATTGCCATCGAGATCGATAAAAATCGCCTCACCGGGAGCAACATCGCGTTCAAACTTAAAGCCTGTACCTTCGAGCGCAACGGATTCACTCGCCAGCATGTATTCAACACCCTGATCAGTTTGCGCCGTTCCTATACATAAAGGGCGAATGCCGAACGGATCACGGAAAGCTAACAGTCCATAACCTGCAATTTGTGCTACGACAGCGTATGAACCGCGTACACGACGGTGCAAGATCGACACCGCACGGAACATTGAAGCAGGATCAAGGGAATAACCACTTACCACTTCTTGAATCTGATGCGCCAAAATATTCAACAATACTTCCGAGTCGGAGTCTGTATTCAAATGACGGAAATCATTTTTGAATAATTCAATTTTCAATTCCGCTGCATTGGTCAAGTTACCGTTATGCGCGAGCACGATACCAAACGGTGCGTTAACATAAAACGGTTGCGCCTCTTCTTCACTAGTCGAACCAGCGGTTGGATAACGCACTTGACCGATACCGATATTGCCCGGCAAAGAACGCATATTGCGGGTGCGAAACACGTCACGCACCAAACCATTCGCTTTATGCATTGCGAATTTATTGCCATGACTAGTCGCGATACCTGCCGCGTCCTGACCGCGATGCTGCAGCAGCAACAAGGCATCATAGATCAATTGATTAACGGGATTTTTTGAAACTACGCCGACGATGCCACACATGGTGGACTCCTAAAAAAACAAAAAGAAAAACGATAAAAAATAAAGCGAACTACGAAAACCTATTGCGCGGTTTTGCTGTCACAGCAAAACATCCCAACTTAACGCTCACAACTTGACATGCTGAGTAACAGAGCCGGGCAAAAAAGGAATGACGGTTCGTACAGCAGCAACCGCGACCGGACTGAGCAAAGCATCACGCCAAAATGCTTGCTGAGGAATCGCAGTCATGCCACAGACCAGTACCACCGCCATCACAATCACGCAACCACGCGCTAAACCGAATAAACCACCAAGACCGCGATCAGCTAAATTCAAACCTGCTGCCTTAATCATGGCGTCCACAGCACGCATCAATAATGCCATCAACAAACGCACGCCGATGAACAAGACTAAGAACGCAACGATCATGCGTGTTAATTGACCTGGAATCACATCCGGCAACCAGCCTGCTACCGTGCCGCCAAACGCATTTGCAACAACTAAGGCAACGATCCAACTGATCAAAGACAAAATTTCTTTAACCAAGCCACGCATGGTGCTGATCACAACAGAGCAAATAATAATGAACAATACAATGTAATCAAATAAGGTCACGAATCTATCCGCTCTATGGTTTCTATGATTTTCTAAATAATAAAATTATGTCGTTTAAGCCGAATTAACAAGTCACTTAATTCGGCACTAGTGATCCGTTCAAACCTAACTTCACCAATTTTGCCCGCATCTTTTCGGCCTCT
This sequence comes from uncultured Undibacterium sp., assembly GCA_963511665.1. Taxonomy (GTDB): domain Bacteria; phylum Pseudomonadota; class Gammaproteobacteria; order Burkholderiales; family Burkholderiaceae_D; genus Undibacterium. Next base: position 16,403 of record CAUPKC010000059.1, on the reverse strand, counting down.
GCCTTGTTCGCAAAAGGGCCTACCCGAATGCGACTGACTTCACCCGTTTTCGTCGTAATTTTTTGCATATATGAGGTAATACTTGCGGCTTTCAACTTTGCTTGTAACTCACGAATTTTTTCAGGAGAGTTCAAGGCCGCGACCTGTACGGTAAAACTACCTGTGGCAGTAGCAGATTGAGGCGTAGGTTTTGCTGTGTCTTTTGTTTCGTCTACTGGAAGTGCTCGCCCCTCTAACAGCGCAAGCGCGCGTGCGGCATCATCCTTATTTTCTTTTTTCACTTCTGTTTTAGTTTCAGCCTTGGCATCAACTTTCGCCTCCGTTTTTTTCACCGTGTCCTGAGTTACTTTGTTAGTAACAGGAGGCAAATTCGGCATAACTGTCTTGTTCACAGCACCGACTTCAATTTTCTTATCTGAATTTTTTTCTATTGATTTCTGTGCAGTCGCGCTCTCGACCTTCACCACATTGCGCGCATCATCGAGTTTAGCAACTGCGGAAGTTTTCGGTGGTGAGACAAGAACGGCAGGTGTCACAGGCGTTGCGACGATCTCTTCCGATTTATCTATACCTTGAACCAAGCCTTCATCATTCGTAGGGACGGCGGCATTACCGCCAACTCGTACTGGATTGGTTGTCGCTAAAGGCGTGTCTTTCGATGGAATTTCTATGGAGATTTTTTGTCTACCCGGTTTAGGCTCAGAATCGAATACCATAGGCAAAACGATAATAGCCGCCAATACCAATGCCACGGCGCCAATTAAACGTCGACGCGCCCGTTTTTTCTCCGGCAAGTCTGCTCCATCGGTGCCACTTTTCCGGCTGTGTGTGGGGCGTTTATTGGCTTTCGCCGCTGTGCCACGACCGGACGACTCGGAAGCGGCCAAACTCTCTTCTTCAGAGCGGGAACGAAATTCACCGCTAACTTGATCGTCAGCGATTTCTGTATCGTTTTTCTTCTTGTTGTTTTGCTTAAATAGCGAGTCCAGGCTCATAGCAAATTTCTGTTTTATCTCAAGCTGATATTAGTAGAAACATCTAAAAAAACACGCATATTGCGGCACTTTTTTTGATGTTGACAATCAAGAACTGGCATTTCTTCTGGCTCGCATTACACCTGCAACCGTTAAAAAAGAACCGAAGACCACTATTCTATCATTTTCCCCCGCTTTGCTCAGCGCAAACGCATAAGCATCTTCCGGTGAGATGAATTTTTGCAAACTGTGCTCTTTGTCTTCCAACACACCTGCCGCTTCAAGATATTGCGCCAATTGATCTGCTGAAGCAGCGCGTGGCAAAGGTAAATCACAAACACACCAGTGATCGACTTTCCCTTTCATGTGCTCGATCACACCAGCAATGTCTTTATCCAGCATAGAACCAAACACGGCATAGGTATAGGCATGGAATCCCATGCTATCCATACTTTGCGACAATGTGGCTGCGGCATGCGGATTATGTGCAACATCTAATACCACTGTCGGGCGTCCTGGTAAAACTTGAAAACGTCCAGGCAAATCGACCATCACCAAGCCCGTACGCACCTCTTGCGCACCGACAGGTAACTGATGTCGCAAAACTTCCAAAGCAGCTAAAACGGCGGATGCATTCAATAGTTGATTTGCACCACGCAAACTCGGATACGCCAAAGAATTGCGACGCTGATCGCGACCGCCAAAATTCCACTGCTGTTTATCGCCGTTGTAATTAAAGTCACGTCCAAACAAACGTAAATCAGCACCGATTGCCTCAGCGTGATCAATCAAACTTTGCGGTGCTTGCGGATCACTGCAAATGGCTACCTTACCGCTGCGGAAAATACCGGCTTTTTCAAAACCTATCTTCTCACGCGTATCGCCTAAATAATCAACATGGTCAATATCAACACTAGTCACTATCGAGACATCGGCATCAATCACATTCACGGCATCGAGACGACCGCCCAAGCCCACCTCCAAAATCACGACATCGAGATTTTGACGCGCTAATAACTGGCAGATCGCCAAAGTCGTAAATTCAAAATACGTGAGGGAAATATCGCCGCGCGCGGATTCGACTTCTTGAAAGGTGCTGACAAATAAGTCATCAACAACAGGTATGCCGTTAATACGAGCACGCTCATTAAAATCGAGAAAATGGGGTTTGCTATAGAGTCCCACTTTATAGCCGGCTTGCAACAAAATCGATTCCAGCATGGCGCACGTAGAGCCTTTGCCATTGGTCCCCGCCACAAGAATGACCGGACAATTGTAATGAATTCCCAGCTTCTGCTTCACCTGCATCACGCGATCTAAGCCCATATCGATTTCTTTGGCGTGGCGCTGCTCCAGCAATTTAAGCCAATCAGCCAGACTGTTTGGCTGATTCGACGAGGCGGGATTCACAATATTGGATGACATAATTAATTAACTTAGTGATGTTATTTGTAGCGTTATTAGTGAGGGCGCTGCTAAAACCGCGCAAACGATCAATCTAAAATGAAAAGAGCCTGAAGATTTTGCCTTTTCAGCAAATATCTTCAGGCTCCATAATCGCGTCCAAAAATTAAGAAACCGCTTCGACTGGTTGATTCTGCAATAAAGCCATTAAACGCGCTAACTCCTCACGCATTTTACGACGATCAACGATCATGTCGACAGCGCCCTTTTGAACCAAGAACTCTGCTCGCTGGAAACCTTCTGGCAATTTTTCACGCACGGTATTTTCAATCACACGCGGGCCTGCAAAACCAATCAAGGCCTTAGGTTCGGCAATTACGATATCCCCCATAAAGGCAAAGGAAGCGGACACACCACCCATGGTTGGATCAGTTAACACCGAAATAAACGGTAATTTTTTTTCTGTCAGCTTGGTCAGCATCGCTGTCGTTTTTGCCATCTGCATCAAGGACAATAAGCCTTCTTGCATACGCGCACCACCAGTGGCTGTAAAGCAAATAAACGGTACTTTTTGCTCTAAAGCTGCTTGTACGCCGCGCACAAAACGTTCACCGACGACAGAGCCCATAGAACCGCCCATAAACCCAAACTCGAAACAAGCAACGATAGCGGGCACAGACATGATAGAGCCGCCCATCACAACCAATGCATCAGTTTCGTTCGTGCTATCCATAGCATCTTTCAGACGCTCTGGATATTTTTTACTGTCTTTGAATTTTAGGGTGTCGATTGGTAAAACTTCCTGACCAATTTCATAGCGACCACCCGTATCAAGCAAAGCGTCGAGACGTTCACGCGCGCTAATACGCAAGTGATGATTACACTTGGAGCAAACATGAACATTTGCTTCTAAATCGGAACGGTATAAAACGGCTTCGCAAGATGGGCATTTGACCCATAAGCCTTCAGGCATGGAACGGCGGTTAGCCGTTTCGGAACGTTGAATACGTGGGGGAAGTAATTTTTCTAACCAACTCATAGCTCTCTCCTCATATCTATTTGATCAATTTACATTCATCAAACGGGGGCGCACTCTTCTGGGAATGCAGCAATTGGCGCGTATTCTATTCTATTTCCGCGCCAATTGCGACTCAGATGACTAATTGACAATCACCAAAACCGAAGATTTCAATGACTGTATGTCAACTTAATTATCAAGAGCACTACGAATACCGGTGATAAAACTCTGTACTGCCGCCACAGCTTGCTCTCTTGGCGTATTTTCCAGCTCTTGAATAATACGAGAACCAATCACTACCGCATCGGATACTGACGCAATTGCCTTCGCAGTCGCGCCATCACGAATTCCAAAACCCACACCGACTGGCACATTCACGTGCTTCTTGATGCGTGGAATCATCTCTGCCACTGCATCCAAGTCGATCGCCCCCGAACCAGTGACGCCCTTAAGAGAAACATAATACACATAACCAGTCGCGATTTTGCCGACTTGCGCAATGCGCTCGTCAGTCGAGGTCGGTGCCAGTAAGAAAATCGTATCCATGCCGTTTTTGTGCATATTTTCTGCAAAATACTCACATTCTTCAGGCGGGTAATCGACGACTAAGACACCATCCACACCAGCTTCTGACGCTGCATGTATAAATTGCTCCTGCCCCATGCGTTCAATGGGATTGGCATAGCCCATCAAGACAACAGGTGTAGTTTGGTTCGTGCTGCGGAACTGTTTGACCATCTCTAATACATCACGCAGACCAACGCCTTTCAGCAAAGCACGCTCAGAAGCACGTTGTATCACTGGTCCATCTGCCATAGGGTCAGAAAACGGTACACCCAGTTCGATGATATCGGCACCACCTTCGACTAAGGCGTGCATCAAAGGTAAAGTTAATTCAGGATCAGGATCACCCGCAGTGATAAATGGGATCAGACCTTTTTTATTTTGTGCTGCTAAGGCAGCCATACATGCTTGAATTCGGGACATAATTTTTTAAAGTCATAAGTTAATCGAACACAGATTTATCACTCGCACGAAACAATTTATTCGAAGTCATGCTGAACTTGATCCCATAGGCGCCAACTTTAGTTTTGATGCTAGAAATCTGTGCTTTTAGCCCCTTCCCCTTCAAGGGGAAGGTTGGGATGGGGATGGATTTTGGTCTAAATCTTTGAGATTTTGTCGCACAATTTCAACCCATCCCCACCCTAGCCCTCCCCTTGAAAGGGAGGGAATTAGGTAAACTTCAGCCCAGCTCGTTCCGCGACAGTATGCATATCCTTATCGCCACGCCCAGACAAATTCGCCAACACGATTTTATCCTTAGGCATGGTCGCCGCCAATTTTGCCGCATAAGCTAAAGCATGGCTCGATTCCAAAGCAGGAATAATCCCTTCAATACGACAACAATCATGGAAAGCCTTAAGCGCTTCTTCATCCGTAATGGTCGCGTATTGCGCGCGGCCAGAGTCTTTTAACCATGCGTGTTCAGGGCCTACGCCTGGGTAATCGAGGCCAGCTGAAACAGAATGCGTTTCTACGATCTGACCATTTTCATCCTGTATCAGATAAGTACGGTTACCATGCAAAACACCTGGCGATCCCGCCGTTAGAGACGCAGAGTGTTTCCCCGTTTCCAAGCCCTCGCCCGCTGCTTCAACACCGATCAACTGCACGTCTTTCAAGTCAATGTAAGGATAAAAAATACCCATCGCATTTGAACCGCCACCGACACAAGCAGTCACGACGTCAGGTTGACGCCCCGCCACTTCTGGCATCTGCCACAAGCACTCTTCCCCAATCACCGATTGAAAATCGCGCACCAGCATAGGATAAGGATGTGGGCCTGCGACAGTACCAATGATGTAGAAAGTATTATCCACATTCGCGACCCAATCACGCATCGCTTCGTTCAAGGCATCTTTCAAAGTCTTAGAACCAGACTCCACAGGCACCACGGTCGCGCCCAAGAGTTTCATACGATACACATTTTGCGCCTGACGTTTCACGTCTTCAGAGCCCATGTACACCACGCACTCCAAACCAAAACGGGCACAAATCGTTGCAGTCGCTACACCATGTTGACCCGCACCAGTTTCTGCAATGACGCGAGGCTTACCCATGCGTTTTGCCAACAAAGCCTGACCGATAACATTATTGATTTTGTGCGCGCCAGTGTGATTCAAATCTTCACGTTTGAAGTAAATCTGTGCACCACCCATAATCTCGGACCAGCGTTTTGCGTGGTAGATAGGCGACGGACGACCGACGAAATGTTTGAGCTCGTAACGAAATTCTTCTAAAAATTCCGGGTCATGCTGATATTTAGCGTAAGCGTCCTTCAACTCATTCAAAGCATGGGTCAAAGTTTCGGAGACAAAAGTCCCGCCATACATACCAAAGTGGCCTTTAGCGTCGGGAAAATTGTAGGTTGCGGAATGATAAATCGCTGCTGGCGCTTCTGCGCCGACTGATTGACGTTCGAAATGAGCGTCAAGAGAAGATAATTCTTTCATGAGAATTCCTTGGAAAACTAGTTTTGATTGTCTTGCATGCTGTCGGCCAAACGCACTGCTTGCACAAATGCCCATACCTTAGCTGCATCCTTCACGCCTTTTGACAGCTCGACACCACTGCTGATGTCCACTGCAAACGGCCGTACACCCACGACCGCGTCAGTCGCGTTTTGTACGCTCAAGCCACCACTTAAAACGACCCGAGGCGCGAGTTCTTTTGGGATGAGAGACCAATCAAAAACCTTTCCACTACCACCGAAACTATCTACGAAAGTGTCAAGCAATAAGCCCTGAAATAAAGGACTGACTGCTTGATATTCAGCTTCGCATTCTAACAAATCTGCCGCGCTTGTGTCAGGTTTTACCCGAAAAGCTCTGATAAAAGGCCGGTTCACTGCGCTGGCAAGACGGTGACACTCTTGCGCGGATTCATCACCATGGAATTGCAATAACTGTATAGGGGCTAGTTTAATGACGGCTTGTAGCTCCTCAAGGCTCGCGTTTACAAACAAGCCTACCGAAGTCACGAATGGTGGCATTGCTGCAATCAAAGTCGCCGCAGCTTGAGGTGTAAGGTAACGAGGGCTGGGTGGATAAAATACGAAGCCGAGGGCATCAGCGCCAGCATCGACGACAGCACGCAAATCTTCTAGTCGCGTAATTCCGCAAATTTTTGTTCGAGTTTTTTTGGGCAAAGGCATAAAACACAATCTTTACTAGATGGACTATTTATTAATGGGCTTTTGAAATACTAACCTATCCCGCCCTTTTCCGCGCCACATTCCCACCAAACAAAAAGCGGCAGCATCTTTCGATACTACCGCTCTATTTCAAAACCAATGCTAGCGAAACTTAAGCCACTTTCTTAGCATCAAAGAACTGTTCATCCTCAGTAGAACCATGCAAAGCGGTCGTTGAAGACTGACCTTGCTGAATCACCTGTGTCACTGCGTCAAAGTAGCCGGTACCAACTTCACGTTGATGTTTGACTGCAGTAAAGCCCTTCTCTGCCGCTGCGAATTCTGCTTCTTGCAATTCGACGAAAGCGGACATCTGACGACGTGCGTAGCCATGCGCTAAGTTGAACATGCCGTAATTCAATGCATGGAAACCTGCCAAAGTGATGAATTGGAATTTGTAACCCATCGCGCCCAACTCTTTTTGGAATTTTGCGATCGTTGCATCGTCCAGATTCTTTTTCCAGTTAAAGCTTGGTGAGCAGTTATAGGCCAACAATTTGCCTGGGAACTTGGCGTGAATTGCATCGGCAAAGGCTTTCGCAAAAGCCAAATCCGGTTTACCGGTTTCACACCAGATCATATCGGCATACTCTGCGTAAGCTAAACCACGAGAGATAGACTGTTGCAAGCCTGGATGCGTTTTGTAGAAGCCTTCAACCGTGCGCTCGCCCGTTAGGAATGGTTTGTCGTTATCGTCGATATCTGAAGTAATCAAATCAGCCGCCTCAGCATCGGTACGTGCCAACAAGACTGTGTGTGTACCCATGACGTCAGCAGCTAAACGCGCTGCGTTCAATTTTTCTACTGCTTCGCGGGTTGGGACTAATACTTTACCGCCCATGTGACCGCATTTTTTAACGGAAGCCAATTGATCTTCAAAGTGAACGCCTGAGGCACCCGCTTCGATCATGGCTTTCATCAATTCGAATGCGTTCAAGACACCACCGAAACCAGCTTCCGCATCGGCAATAATCGGCGCGAAAAAGTCAACATCGCCTGAGCCTTCTGACCATTGAATCTGATCTGCACGGGTCAAGGTATTATTGATACGCTTGACGACCAAAGGTACTGAATTAGCTGGATATAATGATTGATCTGGATACATTTCACCCGCGACGTTTGCATCACCCGCTACTTGCCAGCCTGAGAGGTAAATCGCTTTCAAGCCCGCTTTAACTTGTTGCATCGCCTGATTACCAGTCAAAGCACCGAGTGCATTAACGAATGGCTCGTTATTGACCAAATCCCACAATTTCAAAGCGCCCGTTTTCGCGATCGTATGTTCAACTTGCAAAGATCCACGCAAACGAACCACGTCTTCTGCAGTGTAGTTACGCTTGATACCTGTCCAACGTGGATTGGTATCCCAGTCTTTTTGTATTTCTGAAATTTGCTGTTCGCGGGTGAGTTTCTGCGTCATGGTAGTTCTCCTGTTGTGATTGCTGCGGTTTTTAAATCAATGCTTAAAAAAGGCTTAAAAAGTGTTCGTCCTTGAGATCTATAGTAGGACAAACCTTGCAGCGCAACAATGTCTTATATAAGACATAGGATAAATATTTTTTTATTTAAAATCAAATACTTACAAAATACATTCCATGATACGAAACGACTTCCCTCAAAATGAAATAAAAATTTGGTGCAGCACATTAGAACTTTTCACGATGTGAAATCGCAATTTCACCATGCAATATTTACCGAATTAAATGACGCCTAATCGACTTTAGCCAAATAAAATTAAGGACACCCTTAATGCATTAAGAAATGCTCGAACAAGCTTTCCGACATGCCGTCACCAATAACGCGATGCACTCGCTTAGCCAAAGCGGAATCTGCCGTGGTATCGAAGACAAAAAGTCGATACACGTCTGCTAGACATAATGCGGCTGGATTCATTATCAATATCCACCGTTCTGCGCCGGCATCATGTTTACGCCACCACTTGCTTGACTTGCGATTTGGCGTATCCATACTGAGCCTAGCGACCCAGCCGACTTCCAGCATTTTTTCCAATAAGCCTTCAATTTCGTCCACACCAAATCGAGTTTGCGCCCGCATGTCCACAATATTGACGGATGCATTGGCATCTGAATTGCGTGCCAGCACCAAAATACGTAATAAAGCGATCGCATCTTCAAATGCACTACCCTTTTCTGGTACATGCCACCAGCGTTCATATTTCACCACGGGTAAAGAAGCCGCTATGACAGCGCCGATCAACGTGATTAGCCAAGAGAGATAAATCCAGATCAGGAAAATCGGTATCGCCGCCAAAGCACCATAAATCACGGTATAAGTCGGAAACTGTTTAATAAACACAGCAAACAAGCGTTTGGCGATTTCAAATGCGACTGCAGCAAATACCCCGCCCCAGGCGGCGTCACGCCAATCCACAGGACGGTTTGGCACGGTTAAATACAAAAGCGTATAGGCACCTGTGGTAAAAGCAATCGAGATACTGGTGTAAAAAATCGTCCCTAACACAGGTACTGTTTTCATCAATCCATTGGTTGCCGTGAACAAATTCGACGTCACACTCATGGAGATACCGATCAACAACGGGCCCAAAGTCACGATTGCCCAATAGACAACCATGCGCTGCACCAAAGGACGCGACCGTTTTACTTGCCAGATTTGATTAAAGGTTTTGTCTATCATCGCCATGGTCGCGACGGCAGTGACCATCAGGACCACACCGCCGACCGCCGATAAGCGTGTCGCCTTGGTCGCGAACTGCGTCAGATATCCCATCACCGTTGTGGAAATCTGCTTGGGCATCAAGCTCTGAGTGAAGTAAGCTTCTAAAGATGCCTTAAAATCGGTAAATAAAGGAAATGCGGTCAAAATCGCCAAACCGATAGTCAAAATCGGCACCAATGCCAATACAGTAGTAAATGTCAAACTCCCCGCTACCTGGGGCAAACGCACTTCTTGCAAACGACGACTGGCAAATTGAAATAAATTCTTCAATTGCCCCCAGCTCAAACCTCGAATAAAACCACCCATACTTTACTTCCCATTCCCAATGTAACTTATGTTGCTAACACTTCTTGCTTGTAACTCTTTCTGCTTTCCAGGCTCGCCTGAAATTGACGATCTTACTAAAACGCTCATTTTACCCAGACTTGCTTATGATACCTTGAGATATTTACAGTTTTCATAAATCGGACTCAAACTCAGACTCCAACTCAGGCTCCAACTCAGGTTCCAACTCAGGTTCCAACTCAGGTTAAAACTTAAGCACTAACTTATCCGCTAACTTATGCCTAAACTCAGGGCATAAACTCCCAGAGAAGGTCGAAATTCTTTATAATTCGTCAAATGAATGCACACCTTCTTCCCCTCCTTGTTTTGTACTACTCCCGTCACGGCAGCACACGCCAGCTGGCTCAACTTATCGCGCAAGGTATAGAAAGCGTCTCCGGTTGTGAAGCTCGCCTGCGCACGGTACCGAGTGTATCTCCTGTGTCAGAAGCAACTGAAGCAGCGATTCCATCGGATGGCGCGCCTTATGTTGAACTCAGCGATTTCAAAGAGTGTGCAGGTATCGCACTCGGCTCACCCACTCGTTTCGGGAACATGGCATCGGCCATGAAATATTTTTGGGACGGCACAGCCGCAGATTGGGTTTCTGGCACCTTATGTGGCAAACCTGCTTGCGTATTTACCTCAACCGGCAGTTTGCATGGCGGGCAAGAATCCACACTTTTATCCATGATGCTGCCGTTAATGCATCACGGCATGTTGATCATGGGTCTGCCATATACCCATCCCGAATTGATGTCCACCAAATCCGGCGGCAGCCCTTATGGCGCGACACATTGGTCCGGCCTGGACGGCAAAATGCCGATCACCGAAGATACCCGCACTCTGGCGATTGCTCTTGGCAAACGCTTGGCTGAGACTGCTTTACAATTACAAAAAATATGAAAACGCATCAAACCTTGTTTTATCGGCTCGCGTCCGCTAGCTTAATCGCCTTAATTTTGCTTTGTCTTGCTTGGGAAATGTGGCTCGCACCCTACAAACCTGGCGGTTCTATTTGGGTAATTAAAGTTTTGCCATTATTATTCCCTTTGCGCGGAATATTACAAAAAAATATTTACACGATGCAATGGTCATCGATGTTCATTATGTTTTATTTCATCGAAGGCGTGGTACGAGCGATGACCGACGCGGATGGCATGTCTCGGGCACTTGCCGGTGTCGAGATTTTACTCAGTGTGATATTTTTTCTTAGCACGATTTACTATGTCCGCCCCTTTAAAAAAATCGCTAAGGCCGCCAAGAAACAAGCTGAGGCAAAGCACGATCCAAGCGACTCAATACAGTAAATTACTTCAACAAATCAACTAATGCAAAACTTTCTGAATCTCTGCAAATCCTTAATTGGTGAAGAATATGTTTTGCTAAATGCCGAGCAACAAGCGCCCTATTTACAAGATTGGCGGCAACGCGCAACAGGCAAAGCTTTAGCAGTGTTAAGGCCGGCCACACCTGAGCAAGTTGCCCAATTAGTGAAGCTTTGCGCCAAACATCAAGTGCCTATCGTGCCACAAGGTGGCAACACAGGTCTGGTTCTCGGCAGCATTCCAGATCAATCTGGCAAAGCTGTCGTTTTGTCCTTGCAACGATTAAATCAAATACGTGCGATTGACGTCGCAAACAGCACCATGACTGTCGATGCGGGCTGTTTATTAGCGCAAATCCAAAACGCCGCCGACGAGCAGAATTTACTCTTCCCTTTATCGCTGGCGTCTGAAGGTAGTTGCACCATAGGCGGCAATCTTTCAACCAATGCGGGTGGCACTGCGGTTTTACGCTATGGGAATATGCGGGATTTGTGCCTTGGCTTAGAAGTCGTGACCCCGCAAGGTGAGATATGGAACGGTTTGCGCGGCCTGCGCAAAGACAACACGGGATACGACTTACGCGACTTATTGATTGGTGCGGAAGGTACGTTGGGCATCATCACTGGCGCGGTGTTAAAGCTTTACCCCAAACCTGTTAGTTACGGCACTGCCTTCATTCGCCTCAATTCCTTACAAGCGGCCGTCAGTTTACTCACTTTAGCGAAGCAACACTGTGATAGCGCAATTAGTGGCTTTGAAGTAATCAACCAACTCAGCCTGCAATTAGTCCACAAGCATTTCCCGAAATTTCAAAAAATATTTACTGAAGAAAGTTCATTCTACGTATTGCTAGAACTATCTGGCAGTGACACCGAACAGGCAACCTATCAACAGCTCGAGCAGCTAATCGCAAGTGCGCTAGAGGCGCAAATAATTGAAGATGCCGTCATCGCCAACTCGCTGACGCAAGCCAAAAACTGTTGGGTCTTACGTGAGTCAATTTCAGCAGCGCAGGCGAAAGAAGGCAAAAATATTAAGCACGATATTTCACTGCCCATCTCTGTTATCGCTGATTTTGTCGCTGAGACAAACCTAGCTTTACAACAAGCCTTTGCTGGCTGCCGCATGGTCACTTTTGGCCATTTGGGCGATGGCAATTTACACTACAACGTGTCACCAGCTTCCAATGCCGATCACGAACAATTCCTCTCCCATCAAAGCCAGATCAACCGCATCGTCCACGATAAGACCCATCAATACGGTGGCTCGATATCAGCAGAGCATGGCATAGGTACACTCAAAAAAGAAGAGCTGCTGCGTTATAAGTCGACCGTAGAGTTGACTATGATGCGTACCATCAAGCGAGCACTAGACCCGCAAAACATCATGAACCCAGGAAAAATCATTTAGGAGACAAAATGACCTATCTCACTTTTGTGAAGACACAATTACGTTTAAAGCTCAGCTTTATGTTGAGCGTGCTTTTGAGCTTCAGTTTATTCAGCCTAGCGAGCTACGCTGACACACCTGCTTTCAAATGTCAGGAAAACGGCAAAACCATTTTTAGTCAGACTCCCTGCAAAGGAGTACCTTCTACTCCCATAGAAATCAAAACCAGCCAAATCCCAGAAGAAGAAACACAACGAGCCCTAAAGCGCCATCAACATCGACTCAGCGAATCGAATAAAAACCAAAAAGTCAGAGACCGTGAATTTGCAAAACAAGAAGCCGCCAGTCGCCGTATCGCCAGTAAAAATGCCAGCGAAAAAAAACAGTGCGAGAACTTGCAAATGAAAACCAAATGGGCGAAAGAAGATTTAAGAAGCACCCAACCCAAGGGTGAAATGAAAGCACAAGTCAAACTAAAACGTGCGCAGGAAAAAGCTGATTTAGCTTGCAAGAATGTTTAAAAAAGCTGCAATGCACTTGCTCAATACTGCGAGCACGTCCTTGCACAGTTCAACGCACATGTGTCGATTTTTTATACCCCCGACTTAGTTTTTATCGAAAAAATTATTGCAGTAGTTTATGACCAGAATGACCTCAACCAACGCTTGCTCTACGAAAAATGGAGATCACATGACAAAGTCCCGCTTACTCACACGGCCTGCCTTAATGTTCGCATCAATGTTCGCATTATTGACACCCATCACCAGCCATAGTTTTGCCGCACCAAGGGAAGTCGTAAAGCAAAGCTTCCATGCTGCGCGCCTGCCTGCGACTTTCTTTGCAGGAAATCGCGCCCGCTTACTGACCGAACTCAAGAAAATGGGACCCGGTACTATCGCGGTCATCAAATCAATGCCGGAACAACATCGCAACGGTGATAGCACCCACATGTATCGTCAAGATTCAGACTTCTATTATCTAACAGGCGTCGAAGAAGCTGAAGCGGTTGCCATCTTAGATGCAGACAGCAATGAAGCATACACCTTATATGTAAGGAAGCGCGATCCACGTCGGGAAGCCTATGATGGTGCGCGCCTTGGCGTAGAAGGCGCGCTGAAACTTGGCGCGAACAAAGCGGAGTCCTTTCCCGCTGCCGAAGAAAAATTGAAGCATGCCGTGAGTAAAGCGCAGCGCGTCGTATTGATCTCTAATTTCGACGAGGAATTTCGTCGCAAAGTGCTCGATTGGGTTTACCCTTTTGGTAGCGACAATAATCACGCCTCTCATAAACGCACACTGGTCGATGGTCGCAATCTGGTAGCTGAAATGCGCCTGATCAAACAAGCTGCTGAAATCGACATGTTGCAGCATGCGGTAGATGTCACGATTAAAGGCCATCTTGCTGCGATGAAAGCATCTACTAATGCGAACAATGAAGGCGAAGTCGCAGCAGCATTTCAAGGTACTGTACGTCGCTTGGGCGCACGTTTTACAGGATATGACACCATCGCGGGTGCAGGTGCTAATAGTTGCGTTCTACACTATCTGACGAATGATCACGATATTGAAAAAGGCTCGGTAATGCTACTGGATGCAGGCGCTGAAGTCGGATTCTACACGGCCGACGTGACACGCACTTGGCCAGTCTCTGGCAAGTTCTCCAAAGAGCAAAAAGCAATCTACGATTTAGTACTTAAAGCACAAAATGCCGCAATCGATTTAGTTAAACCAGGTCGAAAACATCATGAAGGCTATGATGCTGCCATGCGCGTATTGAGCGACGGGCTAGTTGATCTTGGCATCCTCGCTGGCGATAAAGAGAGTGCTTACAAGAGCGGTGCATATAACCGTTTCAGTATGCATGGCATCAGCCATTGGATAGGACTCGACGTGCATGACACGGGTAGCTATCAGCAAGAAACCGGAAAACGTGGGGGCAATCGTCTACTCGAACCAGGTATGGCGTTAACGGTAGAACCAGGCATTTATATTCCCAAAAATGCTAGTGATATTGATGCGAAATGGCGCGGAATCGGTGTTCGTATCGAAGACGTTTTGTTAGTCACGCCGAATGGGAATCACAATATGAGTGACAAATTACCACGCACGGTTGAAGGCTTAGAAGCTGTTTTAAATAAACGCGATAGATTTCTGAACTAATATTTATCGATTGGCGATTGCTTGTCATTGCGATCATCACACTACCATCAAGATCAAGACCAACACACTTGCAAGTCGATAACATCGGCAACAGCCGTAAAATGAAGAAAAAAAGATCACTGGCAGAACCAGTGATCTTTTTTTTTAAAAATTCATTTGGTGCGTCGGGAGGGGTTCGAACCCCCGACCCATGCCTTAGAAGGGCATTGCTCTATCCAACTGAGCTACCGACGCACATACATTTTTAGTCCCTCAATGATTCGCTAAGGACTAAAAATCAGAAGGCTGCATCTTACAGGGTATCGCTATTAACTTCAAGAATGATTCCCACTTTGTTAAAAAAATTAGCTGATGCAATTAGCCAATCGACGCGCCAGCTTATTAGCAACATCGGCATCGGATGTTTCTACCATTACGCGAACTAGGGGCTCAGTACCCGATGCACGTATCAACACTCGCCCCTGCCCTGACAATTCTTTCTCAACCAAGGTTTTTTCTGCGACCATGGCCGCATTGCTTTGCCAGTCAAAACCTGGCTTTACGCGAACATTGATCAGCACTTGAGGAAATAGCTTTAGGTTCTCAAAACACTGATCTAAAGATTTACCATTGCGTTTTAAAGCAGACAAAACCTGCAATGCAGAGACGATACCATCACCTGTTGTATGCTTATCGAGGCACAACAAATGACCTGAACCTTCCCCCCCCAATAACCATCCCTGTTGCTGCATTTGTTCTAAAACATAACGATCACCCACTTTAGCGCGGACGAAACCCACGCCTAGGTCTTTAAATGCCAGCTCGACCGCCATATTGGTCATCAAGGTACCAACCACACCAGCAACTGGGCCGATTGCCATGCGATCCAACACCATCAAATATAAGAGTTGATCGCCGTCATAAATCTTGCCGTTTTTATCGACCATTAGGAGACGATCTGCATCGCCATCTAAAGCAATGCCTAAATCAGCATGATTCGCACGCACCGCCAAAGATAAAGCATCTGGAGCAGTCGCCCCTACTTTGTCATTAATATTGAAACCATTTGGTTGGTTGCCAATCGCAATCACTTCAGCACCGAGTTCATGAAATACATGTGGTGCAATATCATAAGCCGCACCGTGCGCGCAATCGACAACGATCTTTAAGCCACGTAAATCGAGCTCGTTAGGATAAGTACTTTTACAAAATTCAATGTAGCGACCATTAGCATCACGTAAGCGTTTTGCTTTACCTAGTTTGTCGGAGCTGACGCATTGCATTTCTTCGTCGAGCTCGGCTTCAATTGCCAACTCAACTTCATCTGGCAATTTAGTGCCTTGCGCGGAGAAAAATTTAATCCCATTGTCATCGTAAGGATTGTGCGACGCCGAAATAACTACCCCCGCAGACAAACGCAAAGCACGGGTCAGGTAGGCAATCGCTGGTGTCGGCATAGGTCCTGACAACATTACGTCGACGCCTGCGGCTGCAAAGCCAGCTTCTAGTGCGGCTTCCAGCATGTATCCAGAAACGCGCGTGTCTTTACCGATTAACACAGTAGGTCTCGCATGTGTTGCAGTGTCTAGTTGTGCTAACACTTTGCCCGCCGCATAACCGAGACGCATCACAAAATCAGGAGTGATTGGGCTTACACCAACTTTGCCGCGAATGCCATCAGTTCCAAAATATTTACGAGACATGTTCTTCCTTTCTTTTATTTTTATT
The DNA here is from genome assembly GCA_963511665.1 of uncultured Undibacterium sp. GTDB lineage: Bacteria > Pseudomonadota > Gammaproteobacteria > Burkholderiales > Burkholderiaceae_D > Undibacterium. The sequence goes on along the minus strand of CAUPKC010000059.1, from coordinate 146 downwards.
GAGATTACTGCTTTTTGTGTTGATTATTCGCACGCAATCTTACTGGTATTGACTGCTTGCCAGACCTTTATCGCATCCAGTGTCTCCGCAACGTCATGTACACGCACTATGCGTGCACCTTGCGCCATTGCCGCCAATGCCGCAGC
>CAUPKC010000058.1:0-28297 GCA_963511665.1 uncultured Undibacterium sp. | reverse complement strand
TCCCGCACAATTGGCAGTGTCAGAAGTGGATGAAGGTCAAAATCAAAGTCAAAGTCAAAATCAAAATCAAAATCAAAATCAAAGTCAAAACCAACGACCTACAGCCGCTAGGGCGTAGGGTGGGCAGGATGTTTCTGCCCACGCGTGATTTATATATTGGGTTGGCTTTTTTTTTCCGTGTAACGACGTGTTGTGATGTTTTTTAGGTCTGTAGGTCGGTGGTAGACCGACAACTACTATCTTTTCTTTGCTTCGCCAAAGAAAAGACAGCAAAAGAAAGGCGACCACGCTGCCACTGCCCTTCGGGTGCCCAATTGTGCAGGACAAAAAATGGGAAAGTGTTGAAACTCGCCTTTGGCTCAGACAACAACACTTTCTTTATCCATTTTCTGTCCTACACAATTGGCAGTGTCAGAAGTGGATGAAAGTCAAAAGCAAAATCAACAACAAGATCAAAAGCACCAATAAGGTCAAAAGCACCAGCAAAACAATCGGTACCGTCGGATGTTCATTCTTCTAATAGCAGTTGTTGGTCGTTGATTTTGCTTTTGTCCTACCCCCGTTCAAGACGATGTAATTTGTGCGTCACAGAAAATGGATAAGAAAGTGTTGCTGTCTGAGCCGAAGGCGAGTTTCAACACTTTCCCATTTTTTGTGATGCACAAATTATGCTGAAGCGAAGCGTAAGCACCCGCAGGGCGAGTCTACGGTCGCCTTTTTTGGATTACCTTTTTTGACGAAGCAAAAAAGGTAATTGGCTGTCGGGCCACACCCGACCTGTGAACGATGGGTACAGGAAAAAATATTCCATGCAAAGAACTAGAAACTGCAGAGAAATTAGTAATGTGGGGCGCGTGCAACCTGTGCTGTAAATCTATTTCAAGAATTTATCGTCCCAAGTATTGTTTCTCGCTTCAAATCACCATCACAGCACCTTGAAAATTCTGGCGGCGCGGGCTTCATCCGCTGGACAGGACTACTGCTGCACAAACCGCAAAGTATTGCCGTCCGGGTCGTTCACGTAAAATTCACGAGTCCCCCAAGTCTGATCTAATGGCCCCTCGTGCACAGGAGAATTAGGATTTCCTGGTGTAGCAAGTCCCCGGGCAAGGTAGCGTTTGAAAAGTGCGTCGATTTCATCGGTGAGCACTACAAGCGCTTGACCAAATACCCCATCCCCACTGTGACTGGATAGAAACATTCGATCAGAGCCTCTGGATAGGACAGTGAATGAAGGATCATCTGCGTGAAGGTCGCCATCCAAATGCTCAAAGTCAAGAACACCCGTATAGAACTCCAGCGCCGTTTTCATGTTGCTGCAGCGAACGGTTGCGATAATTGGCATGGCATGCTCCTTCGATCTCAAGCTTTAATAAGTTGTTTAGAATTTTCCTATTTCCTACTTGTGTGAATCAAATTGGCTGTTTGTGAGAGGAGGAATATTCATCGACTTCATTCTAACGCTTAGGCAAAGGAATCCGCTCAACTTCCCCAGGCACTTGCCCCATTCCAAAACCACCATCACCAGCCTCCCAAGCCAATGCCGCCGCATCAATATCTTCCTTATGACTAGCAACAAAATTCCACCACATAAATCGATGCCCTAAAGCCTGACCACCAACTAGTACGAAACGTGTTGGACGGCCATCGCTGCTAATACTTTGCTCCTGATCGATGACCAACATCGTATGTGATTCCAACCTCTCGCCAGCGACTAAGACTTCACCCTCTATCGGATAAATCGCCTGCTCGTCCGCTAACATCGGTAATTGCCATTGGCTATTCGGTGGCAACTGAATATCGAGATAGAGTGTTGGCGATAAAGTTGGTACGGGAGAGTTGGCACCAAACGCGCTTCCGACTAATACGCGTATGGTCGCATCGCCATTGCTGATTTCAGGTATGGAGGAAGCTGGAGTGTGGCTAAACGAGGCGGGGATTTTTTCTTTGTCTTCGGGTACGGCTAGCCACAATTGCAAACCGTGGTTGACGTAGGTGTCATTCTTTTGTTCTTCCGGCTTGCGTTCTGAGTGGACGATGCCATTTCCGGCGATCATTAAATTGATCGCGCCGGGTTCTATGCGTTGGGTGTAGCCGAGATTGTCTCTGTGCATGATCACGCCATCGAATAAATAGGTTAGTGTCGCTAAGCCTATGTGGGGATGCGGACGTACATCGTGATTGTCTTCAGGGGTGACGGTGACCGGGCCGAAGTGATCGAAGAAGATAAATGGGCCGACTGCCTGCCGTTTTGCTGAGGGTAACAAACGATTGACGACAAAGCCGCCGCCCAGATCTTTGCCATGGGCTTTGAGTACGTTGGATGGATCAAATGGATAGCTTGTACTCATTTCGCACGCTCGACTTTCGTGGTGATTTCTGTGGTGACGCTAACCATTAGTTTATGTACTGGGCATTTTTCTGCGACGACACTGAGTTGGTGGAATTCTTCATCACTGATGTCGCCATGGATAATTAGGTGAGTGCTCAATCGGTAAATGCCTTGGCGTTCTTGACTATCATCGCGTTCTATTCGGGTATTTATGTGCGTGACCGGAATATTCTTTTTGCGGGCGAACCACATCACGGTTAAGGCTTTACAGGAGGCTAGTGCTGCATCGTACAAATCGTGCGGGCTAGGCCCCAGATCTTCACCGCCTTCTGCGACGGACACATCCGTGGTCAGTTGATGATCTCCCATATGCAGTGTCTGTGCCAATAAGGTTTGGGCTTTGCTTTCTAAATGGATGTTCATAGTGTTCCTTGTTTGCTGATGCTAGTAACACGCCTATTTTAACCAAGCCTGATCATGAATGCAGGTGGTAATAATTAAACTCTTTGTTTAGACGAAATAACGATGCCCGCGATTATGAGTAAGAAGGCGACACCATGATACCAATCGGGTAGCTCTCCCAAAATGGCAGCAGATAAAATAGTTGTGAACAATGGCGTCAGATTGACGAAAAATCCGGCCACATTGGGCCCAGCTTTTTGTACCCCAGCTCCCCAGCAACGAAAGGCAATCAAGGCGGGGCCAATGGCGACGAACACAATTGCGGCTATTAATTGCCAACTCCACTGTATGTGGTAATCGATGAGTGCCCATTCTCCTGCTGCAAATAGTCCCGACCAGATCACACCAAAACTGATTTGTGCCAGCAAGAAAAATGTCCAGCGCGGTCGTAGTTCTTGATACTTATTTTGATCTGTGAGTAGCCAGCTATAAAACGACCAGGCGATGGTGGCGGCGATCATCAGCAGGTCACCTGCAACTAAATGTAAGGCGAGCAGATGCTCGAGTTTGCCACGGCTTAATACGAAGAGCACACCAACAATAGAGAGTACTGCGCCAGCGATTTGCAGCATGCGTATTTTTGCGCTGAAAAACAGCCAGCCGACTAGCATCATCCATACTGGCATGCCTGACGCGACCAAGGTGACGTTGATAGGACCCGAGCTTTGCAAGGCGGCGTATTGCAAGGCGTTGTAGACTCCGATGCCTAGTAAGCCCAACACTGCATAGTGTTTCGCATCGCGCCACAGACTGCTGCCTGTTTTGAATATTGGGTAGGCGAACGGCAGTAAGATAAAGAATGCACAGAGCCAGCGTAGAAAATTTAAGGTCACTGGCGGGATGTCATGATAGATCAGACGACCGATGATGGCATTCGCTGCCCACAGCATGGGAGGGATAGTGAGTAGGACGATGGTGCTGAATGAGAGTTTATGGCGCATTAAATAGAGAGATGAAGATGAATTTGAAGACGATCGCGACTTGATTTATCACTGGCCTTATATTTTTATACTTGGCTTCTGTGTTGTGAGTATGCAGTGATGTAAATGTGAGTATTTATAGTTATTTCGACCTAATAGAGATTTTTTTAAATATTTGACATATTAAATGCTTTGCGTCAATCTTACATTTTGCTTTTTCTATTCTATCTGTTGAGGTGATCCCATGCCCGTATATCGTTCCCGAACCACCACTCATGGCCGCAATATGGCCGGCGCCCGCGCTTTATGGCGTGCTACTGGCATGAAGGATGGCGATTTTGAAAAACCGATTGTGGCGGTGGTTAACTCCTTCACGCAGTTTGTTCCAGGTCATGTGCATTTAAAAGACTTAGGTCAAATGGTGGCACGTGAGATCGAAGCGGCTGGTGGTGTCGCAAAAGAATTTAATACCATTGCGGTGGATGATGGTATCGCGATGGGACATGGCGGCATGTTGTACTCACTGCCATCGCGTGAATTGATCGCGGATTCAGTCGAATACATGGTAAATGCCCATTGCGCTGATGCCATGGTGTGTATTTCTAATTGCGACAAAATTACGCCGGGCATGTTGATGGCAGCCATGCGTTTAAATATCCCTGTGGTATTTGTCTCCGGTGGTCCGATGGAAGCGGGCAAGGTTATGGAAACTCTACATCCTAAACAGACAGGCGAACAAAAAATCATGAAGATCGATTTGGTCGATGCCATGATTAAAGCAGGTGATAGCAGCGTCAGTGATGAAGAGATCGGTCGCATAGAGCGTTCCGCTTGTCCGACCTGCGGTTCATGCTCTGGTATGTTTACCGCAAATTCGATGAATTGCTTAATGGAAGCCTTGGGTTTGGCATTGCCGGGTAATGGCACGATCTTGGCCACCCATGCGGATCGTAAAGAATTGTTTTTACGCGCAGGTCGTTTAATTGTCGATCTGGCTAAGCGCCATTACGAACAGGACGATTACACGGTTTTGCCTCGCTCGATTGCGAATAAGGCGACCTTCGAAAATGCCATGGCGCTGGATGTCGCGATGGGCGGCTCTACCAATACCGTTTTGCATCTATTAGCTGCTGCGCATGAAGCCGGCGTGGATTTTAAAATGGCGGATATTGACCGCATTTCGCGCAAAGTACCTTGCTTATGTAAGGTCGCACCTATGACCGATAAATACCATATCGAAGACGTGCATAGAGCTGGTGGCATCATGGCGATCTTAGGTGAACTGTCGCGTGCAAATTTGTTCGATACCACTCGTCCAACGATTCATGCAGCGAGCTTTGCCGAAGCCATCGCACGCAATGATATTACCGTCAGTGATGATGCCGCAGTCAGGAAAATGTTTATGGCCGCACCAGGCGGTGTACCAACCCAAACCGCATTCTCACAAGACAAACGCTTTGATAGTCTCGACATCGATCGCGCTGACGGTTGCATCCGCGATTTTGAACATGCCTATTCCAAAGATGGAGGACTCGCTGTGTTGTACGGCAATCTGGCAGAAAAAGGTTGCATCGTGAAGACGGCAGGTGTGGATGAAAGTATTTTGACTTTCAGCGGTAAAGCGCGTGTTTTTGAAAGCCAAGATGACGCGGTTGCTGCGATTTTGGGCGACACCGTGCATGAAGGCGATGTAGTGATTATTCGCTACGAAGGACCGAAAGGTGGTCCTGGTATGCAAGAGATGTTGTATCCAACGTCGTACATCAAATCTAAGGGCTTGGGTAAGGCTTGCGCCTTGTTCACAGATGGTCGTTTCTCTGGCGGCTCCTCTGGTTTGGTGATAGGTCATGCTTCACCTGAAGCGGCTGAAGGTGGTGCGATTGGTCTGGTGGAAGAGGGTGATCAAATCTTGATCGACATTCCTAATCGCAGCATACGTCTGGACATCAGCGACGAGATGTTGGCAGGACGTCGCGCAGCGATGGAAGCGAAAGGGCCATTGGCATGGCAACCGGTGAATCGTGATCGTTATGTATCGCAGGCATTGCAAGCTTATGCGGCATTAGCGACTTCGGCAGATCGTGGTGCCGTGCGGGATATTACGCAATTGCGTCGATAAGAGAAAAAATCGCCTTCTTCCTTAGGTGGGGGAGGGCGAATATGAATGCAAATATGTATGCAAACTAGACTGACTGATCTGGTTGAGATCTCTTCTGGCGCAATGACGTTGCGGGTCAATCAAATAAGGCAGACGATAAAGACGTCAATTTGTGTACGCAAATCATGAACTGACACCACTTATGTTAAAACGGTGTAACCCTACTGTTTAGGCACAAAGATTCATTCAGTTTAGAGTGGTAGCGCGCTATAATCAATTTAGAAAATGCATGATCTGTGTTATTTGAATGGTTTCAACGAGCGGCTTTCCTGTCAGTATCTAACCTTATAAAAAAGATCTTTTATGCCAGCTTACTTTTTCTGTTCACGGTTATCACTAAGGTTTGCTGCCCAGTCGATTCAACGTGGATTGTTTGTATTGGCTTTATTTTTTGTATCCTCCTTCAAGCCAATTTTTGCCGCAGATAAACCAGTTTTACGTGCTGTCTCCACCGATGAAGCATTCCCCTATAGCTTTCGAAAAAATCATGAGATGGATGGCATGGTGTTTGAAGTCGCAAAAACTTTAGCGGATCGAATTGGATATCAACTTAAAGTAGAAGTATTGCCTTGGACACGCGCACTTTTAACCGCACGAGATCAAGCATCTACGCTTATCTTTAGTGTCGTCAAAACACCAGCCAGAGAGCCGCAGTATTACTGGATAGGGCCGGTCGCAACTAGTGAAATATAGCTCTTTAAATTGGCTAGTCGAAGTGATATTGCAGTTCGCAATGTAGAGGATTTGAAGAAATATATTGTTGGAGATATAGCCAGTGACGCTAACTTGCCCCTATTTGAAAAGTTAGGAATAAAAGTCGACACCGCGCCCTCTAAAAAATCGAATTGCCTTAAATTGAAAATGGGTAGGGTTGATTTAATTCCCTTTGATCCAGATGGTATAGAGGACTTTCTAAGTGCCTGTGATATCCCAGCAAGTAATATAGAAAAGACGATCTATTTCCCTCGCGATACCGCGCTGTATATGGCTATAGGGAAAAAGACGCCGCCTGAATTGATCAATCAGCTCAACGCAGGATTCGCGCAGATGGTGAGTGATAAAACACTGAGTAAAATTGTGGCGAAGTGGAAGTCTAAAGCTGTGAAAAAGTAATCTGGTCATTCCTTAGTCGCTAACTTGCCTCAGTACCAAGATTGATTAGTGGTAGCAGCTTCTTTGTGTAAGTAGTGCTAAGTAGGAAATGTAGATAAGCTTGGTTATGTAGTTCAGTACGTTCTGCCATAAGCATCTCAAGCTATCTCTGAATATTGCTTGAAGATGTTTTCTAGCCTAGCATTACAAGTTAATCGCGCAATACCCCTGCCCAGCCGCTGTCACGTGCAATGGTGAACGAAGAAATCATGGAAAGTCCAGGTGTTGTATCAATTACGTGCCAACACATAGGCCACGATCGCGTTGGCATGCCCATGTCCCATTTGATGTCCCGTCTTAAGCCAGTTTACTATTTCCATATGCTTCTTGGTTTTTTGTTGCTGCACCAGATCTAGCCAGTGCTGAATGGGGGATCCGTATTTCTTTTCTATGGATGGGAAATAGGATGCTGGACCACTTACTTTTTCTTGTGCAGGCATGTACTACTCCTTTTACATTTCAGAACTTTATAAAATCTGAGTAATTGCTAGAATTAGCCTTCCATTTCAGATGAATATCGTGGTGATTGACGAGGTACAACTCGTGTAGGTGAGGCGCTAATCGGGGGCTGGCGCTTAGGCAAAAACTGTTTATCTAGGACGCTCCAAATTTCACCCAATGTCGCAACCCGAGTGGATTGTACTTGCTGGCGTTTACGCCATGCTTGTCGCAATCCAAAGAGCGCATCACCCTTGGCACGCAAAATTAATTTGCATTGACCACGTCGAGCGAAAACCGCAATAGTCACGAGATTCAAGAATAAGTGTAACGGGAGTAGTAACCAAAACAAAGCCCCCGGCATATTCTTTATATAGGCGTAGATCAAATTGCGATGGCCGTGATAGACAGAAAAATCGCTGCCACTGCCGCCAGTGCTTGCAGAGCCTACGTGACGCACACTGGCTTCTGGCACGTAATAGGATTTATGCCCCGCTAAACGGAGACGAAAACCGAGATCGATATCCTCTACATAGCAGAAAAAATCTTCGTCGAAACCACCTAGCTCCTGCAAGACTTTGGTACGGTATAAAGCAGCTGCAGCACATGGCGAAAATATTTCGCAAGGCTTCAAACAGTGATCTAGGTTTTGCGCGCCATATCCTTCGCGCCATACTAGACCGCTCATGTGATAACTATCGCCAATGCCATCCAATAGCTGTGTGTTTTCGTGGCGTACTTGGCGCGAACCAAAAGAAGCCGATGCGGGGTAAGCCTCGGCTGCCGAGAGTAATTTCTCTAACCAGTTGGGCGCGGGAAACGCATCTGGATTTAATAGCGCAATAAATTCAGTTGTGCAGTGCTTGAGGACATAATTATTTGCCGCTGCAAAACCTAGATTGCTCTGCATCTGCAAGATGTCAACATTCTCAAATTTCGCAATGCTGGCAATTGAATCATCGTTACTTAAATTATCGATGACAACAACTTTCTTTGGCCGGATGGTTTGCAATGCGAGATGCTGCAAGCAATCGGCTAATAATGAGCCACTATTCCAATTGACAATGACGACGGTGACATCCTTCATACGATTGCTCCTGCTAAGGCTGGACTGGGTGGTTTAAATGCGAGGGCAGCTTTTTCTACCAAATGCCAAGAAAAGATAGCGAGCATCAAAGTCACTGCCGAACAGAGTGCTACATAAATACCAAAACTTAAATTCGGGTAGAGAAAAACAATGGCTTGTTGTACTGGGAATGCGTATATGTAGACGCCGTAGGAGTAGTCACCCGTTGCCGTCATGCGCGTTAAGACTTCATTCGTCGATAAGCCAAAAGCCAAGACGATCAAGGGTAATAGACCCCAGCCAGCAAGGAACAGATATTGGGGGAAATTGGCTTGGATACATAACATGCTAACACCCGCCAATACCACACTGGTGATAGAAAAGTAGCGCTTTAAATCAAGCTGATAAAACACGGCTCCCGCCCAAAAATAGGTGCCATTAATGAATAGCTGACGTAGGTCGGTGCCATACACCACCAGCATTTCTGTCGCGGATTGCGCCCAAAATAAATAAAGCAGGGCTGATGTCAAAAATGTAGCAATCGTGATCCATTTTTTTGTTGAAATCATGCCTAGGAGTGCCACTGCGATATACAAGAAAAACTCTAGAGGCAGACTCCATAAAGATCCATTGACGGCATTTGGTACGCGACCATGTTCAAATACACCAGGCAAATAGTAAACAATATAAAGCCCGATATTACGCAGATATGACCAAGTTGCCTCATGCGCGAAATATTGTTTTAACGATAGGCTAGTGAGCCAAGGACCCAGCACAAAAATGCACAGCAACACGCATACTATTAAACTCGGAAATATACGCAAACACCGGCGTATAAAAAAACGCCCTAAGTTTGGATCTTGCTGCCAACTTTGAGTGACCAGGTAGCCACTGATGACGAAAAATATCGCCACGCCTAATGGACCAAGTGGCATCCATGACAAAAAAAGCGGTTCGGGGTGACCTAATAAAATGGCGCTGTGCCCGTATAAAACCAAGCCGGCTGCGATTAAACGTAGAAAATTGAGGTTGTTTGTTTTCACGCCAGCATCTCTCGGGACGGCTCATCCTGATTTGTCTTAGCATAAGCAATGGTTTTATCGGCGTCGGCCAGATCAGCCAATAAGGTATCGATCGCCTGTGTTCTCAGACTATTTCTGGTCAAGGCCAGTGGGTAGGCCGCGCCAAAGATCTCGCTACGCTGGCGCGTCTGTTCGGCATTTTCAGGTACTCGAAATAACGAAGTTAATTTGGGAACGTAGGTGAATTGATTCTTGTGTGCGTAACGTACCCACAGTGTCCAATCCTCCAACGCATCCATGTCCTCATCAAAACCACCACGCTCTAAGTACAAGCTTCGTTCAAATAACACTGATTGTATGGGCATGAAGTTATGGTGGCGCAGCACGGCGTAATCGAATACTTGTCGCAGAGGAACCGGCACTTGATAGGTGATTTCGCGATAACTACTTTGCGCTAATTGCGAATTATCGGTTGGTACTTCCCACGCTAAGGTGTAGGCGGCACGAGACTGTGTTTCAGTCAGCATCATATTGACTAACACTTCAACGTGATCAGCGAAGAGCAAATCATCATCATCTAAAAATAGACACCAACGACCATTGGCTTGACGCAAGCCATGGTTGCCTGTCGCTGAACGCCCACACTTAGGCAATCCAAAATAACGGATGGTGCGAGGTAATGCTGGCTGCATTTCATTGATCAAAAGCTGCATGCTGTCGCCGCCATCTTCCACGATGATATGTTCAATATTGGGGTAAGTTTGACGCGCAACTGACACGATGGCCTGGCGTAAATACAGTTCTCGGCCACGATAGGTACGTGTGATGATAGAGACCAACGGCATCTCTTCGGGCATGGCTTGCAGCTCGATAAATGCACCATCTCTGATCATTTCATAATCCCACTCACGGAATGGAAATTGAATAGCGCTAGACTTGCGTGCCCAAAAAGTTTTTGGAATTAACGTCAGCAGACGCAGTAAATTGCGTAAGACCCCTAGCCTAGAACCTGGGTAGGGCTGGTTCGCCAATAATAATCGCACGCCTAATAAAGGCACGGCCAACGCGTCCCAGCGATTACCGTATTTCAAACGCAAATACAGATTGGCGAATGTGCTGCCGGTGTATTGCAGTGGTTTTACCTGTGCTGCCGTCTCATAGGTGAAATGCCATACGACCGCCTGAGGGCAATAACGTAAGACATGACCGGCACGACGCAAGCGATAGGATAGCTCCACATCCTCGCCATACATGAATAGAGTTTCATCAAAGCCGCCGACCGCTTGTATGGCGGAGCGACGCAGTAAAACGCAGGCGTGGGAATTCCAATTCGTACTGCCAGTGATGGGGTCGTAATATTTTGGATGTTCGTAGGGCTTTTGGCGTAGTTCCCAAGCCGCAGCATGGGCAACGTCAGCGACCGCACTCGATACTACATGGCGCAAAGCGTCCGCTTCAAAAGTCAAATCGAGATTGGTAACCAGGCAGTAGGGCGCATTGCCCTTTTTTATGGCGACATTATGTCCCGCACCAAAGCCATTATTGGGGGCGACTTGAATTGTTACCTCGAACCCTTGCGCACGTAAAACTTGGGCACTGGTTTGTAATTTTTCCAGCGTGTCATCCGTCGAGCTATTGTCGACAAAAAATACGCTGAGCAGGGTCTTTGGATAATTCAATGAGATTAGTGATGCAGTAAAGCTTTCAATCCATCGACTACTATTGTAAGTAACGATACTCAAATCGATGCGTGGGCATTGATCTGCCGTGAGCAGAGGGGGTACGAACACGGAGATAGGTAGCTGCATCGCTGCGCAACGTTCTACCACCATAGATGCAATCGCGCCCTGATTCATACTTGAATGCGGCATGATCGCCGTGATATTCAAAAATTTCCCTTGCAGCATTCGCGTTAATTGAACGACAGGTCTAGGCACGATTCTTTTTGCACGACTCAATAATACGCGGCTTGCGGTCCTGATCACGGAGGTTTCGCCACGACTAACGCGACGCAAGCCGCGTAACGGTGCACTCCAACGCCATGACCTGCTGGCACGCATTTCTGCGATGCTGGCAAATGCGTGGTCACGCTCACACGTCAATCCTGCGAGCTTGTCATTAATTGCACACAGTTGGCTTTGTAAGTCGCTATTTTCTAAGGTAAGCTGTGTTTCGCGGCTCGCGCTTTGGTGTAACTCTAGTTCGAAATCGCTGACGGTTTTCTGATACATTTTTAGCTCTTGTTGCAGTGACTCTAATTCTGCTAGTTTCGCTTCGAGTTTTTCTTGTGATTGCTGATACGCTTGAAGTCGTGCCGCTGCAATTCGCGCGCTTTCTATTTGCGCTTGAATACGTAGCGATGAATCTTGCATGCTAAGTTCAGCCTGTTGCAGACTGCGTTGCATTGCTAGTGTGCTTTGCTGGTGCACCGCGATGTCGTTTTCGAGATGTGCTATCCATTGCTTATGGAGGACGATATCGTTTTCTCTATGTTCGACTTCAATACGTAAGGCTGACACGACATCCGCATCCTCGATAGGTTTCTCAAAGAAACTCGCATCTACATGTGGCAGTGACTGATTGGATGCCAGTGCAATCCAATATAGCGGCTTGGCCATGCCGTGTGAGATTTGAATAGTGTCATCTTGCTGCCAATAGCTATTTATCGCAGTGGATACAGCGGCGGATGTTGTCGATAGTGATTCTGCAAAAATGCCTGATCCAAAAAGTAGCCGTTGACCAAAATAGGCAATATTTTCAAAGTAGCCTTCTAGCAGTTGCTTGAATTCTTGTTGATACAGTTCTTTTACATGAAATTCATTGTGCGAACCTGGTACATCCGAGTAGGTCAACTTATCCGGACTAGAAATGAGTAAGACTCCATCTTTGCGCAAAACACGTCGAATTTCCTGCATCATTTCTTGATGCTGGTCGTGATGTTCTATGGTTTCAAAGCTCACCAACAAATCGACACTGGCGTCGGCCAATGGTATCGCGGCGCAGCTGCCGACCCGGTATTCGAGATTGTCTCGTTGGTAGCGCTGCTGTGCGTGGGCGACCGCTAATTCGGAGATGTCGACACCGATTACCTGCAGCGCATGTTCGGCCAACATGGCAGACCCATAGCCCTCACCACTCGCGATATCGAGTACCACCTTGCCTTTGGCGATGCTACTCGCCTGCAAATAGCGATGGCGATGTTCCAATTCGATATTGCCGTGCACTTCAGGCACGAAACGTTCACCAGTAAATTTCATAAAGTATTTTCGATTCTTTCTTCACTAAGCCAGTGCTTTAGAGGGGGCTTGATCTAGCTTGATGTGCAACATAGGAATGCCAATCAAACCAGTAGCAACGCTACTCGCTTCCGATTTAAAACTAAGGGCATCGTGCACCCAATGATGTTGAATATGAGTCTGTTGGCTGCCGTTAGCGATGGCAACGCCAATGCTATATTCACCGGCGGGGAGGATCGGCATCAAGAAGCAGAATTCGGCTTCAATGTGGCTGCCTGCGTCGCAAAATGGTGGACAGTCGCTGTAGCTCAAATACGTGTTATCACCAAACAAGGCTTGTCCGCGACTATCTTTCACAGTGAAACCGATGATCGGTGCATCCATCTCGTTATGTGCGATGGCTTGTATACGTAAGCTCACTTGTTCACCACCGACCACCCAAGTTAAAGCGGCACCCTCTTGATCGAAAAATTCAACCGCGGTGATTTGTGCATCGCCTTGGCCAAATGATTTTGACTCGGGATCGAAAGCGAATATCTGTAAATCATTGCGCAAATTACTGTTATTGACGAATGCTAGGCGTTGGTCGCGGCTAGCACCCGATTCGCGCGCGGCGATTGAAGTCCGCTTCATTTTTGTACTGCTACTCTTGCCTTGTTGCGCCTCATAAAACGCTTGAAGGTAAAGCTCACACACTTCCTTGGGGGAGCCTTGTTCTTGAACTTCCCCCTTTTCTAACCAGATCACTCGGCTACACAAGCTTTTTACCGCTGCTGTGTCATGACTGACAAACAAGACCGTGCCTGTTTTCATGAAATTGCGTAAGAAACGCATGCATTTCTGCGTAAAGAAAGCATCACCAACCGCCAAGGCTTCATCAATCACTAAGATATCTGCATCGACATGCACGATCACCGCAAATGCCAACCTGACTAACATACCGCTGGAATAAGTGCGAACCGCGTGCTCTAAAAATTCGCCAATATCAGCAAAGGCAACGATGTCGTCAAAGCGTTCGTCTATTTGTTCTTTGGAGAGGCCGAGTATGGTCGCGTTCATATACACGTTTTCGCGCCCGGTAAACTCAGGATTAAAACCTGAGCCCAATTCCAATAAGGCGGCAATCCGTCCGTGCGTGCGGACTTCGCCGCTGCTCGGTGATAAAGTGCCACAAATTATTTGTAGCAAGGTCGATTTGCCTGAACCATTGCGGCCAATGATGCCGACCGTTTCTCCTTTTTTTACTTCAAAATCAATTCCCTGTAAGGACGAGAATTCACGGAAGTAGTTCTTTTTCGCTTGACCTAATGCATCGCGCAGTTTGGGGAATAGGAATTGCTTTAAACGATCACCAGGTTTTTCGTAAATCTGGTAATGTTTATTCAGTTGTTTGACGCTGATTGCGATCGTATTAGAGGACATCAGCAAATCCTTTACGTGTTTTTTGAAACCATGCAAATCCCAAACTAGCGATCACCATCGAGCAGAATAAGTAAGAGAGCCAAATTGTTACATCCAAAGTTTTACCCCAAATCATGGCATCACGACTTTGTTCTATTACCTGCGTTAATGGACTGATTTGCACCAACCACTGATAATCCACAGGCAGGGCGCTGACCGGATAAAAAATCGGGGATAAGAAGGTCAGTACCGAAGTCAATACAACGACGATCTGGCTGACATCGCGTAAATAGACACCGAGTGATGCCAGCAAGTAAGTGAGACCTAAGCTGAAAAAGATGAGAGGCAATAAGATAAAGGGCAATAGGAAGATAGTCAGTGGCGGCGTACCAAAGAAAATGAGGTAGAACAACAACCAGACTGAGAGGCTGATGGTCATATGGAAAAAGGCCGCACCGAGTGTCACTAAGGGTAAGATTTCCAAAGGAAAAATGACCTTTTTGACGTAGTTCACATTATTGACTATCAGGCTGGGCGCACGATTGATGCAATCGGAGAAAAGTCCAAACAACATTAAGCCAGCAAATAACACCAACGCAAATTCCGTTTTTGACTCCGAGCCACCAAGCCAGCGGGCTTTAAACACCACGCTAAACACGAAGGTGTACACCGCCAACATCAAAATAGGATTGAAAAATGACCACAACAACCCGATCATTGACCCTTGATAACGGATCATGACTTCGCGTCGAACGAGCTGCCGAATCAATTTACGATGTGTTTTTATCGTCAACAGTAAACTGACAGGAGATAGTTGGGGGGCAGCGTGGGGATTCATTAAATGCTTAGAGTTCTTTTCGGATGTTAGTGCGAAGCGCATGCGTAAGGAGGCGTGCGAATTTTACAACTAAAATTGTTGAATATTTCGTCCTGTTCTGTCGTTAAAGTGTCTTAAATGTGTACAAAAGCCAACGAAAAATAGCAAAATATGCAAAAAATAGTATAAATAATGCATTCTTTTTTAAAATAATCCGGACATTATAGTGTGTATTAAAGTAATAAGTAATGGGAATTTCAAAAAAGACAAAATAGGTTTAGCGTATCAATCTTTCTGAAATCAAAAGGTTCATCGGTTTTTTGCCGATTTAGTGAGTCCGCTCAAACCCGGGTTCGGTTGGATTGGCTCGACTCGTTTATACTCTTACTTTTATTGCCCCAAACACCTACCGAGGGCTAGCATTTTGTGGTCTTGGCGATTGCCCAAGACAATCAGTGAGAAAACTATGTCAAGTATGGATCTGCCTGTGAAGTCTAGTAATTTTAATAATTTTGATAAGCAGGCATTGGAATTTGTAGCGTCATGTGCTTTGCCTACGACTTGGGCGAATTTCACGATGCACGCGTTTGTTGAACCTGCAAATGGTAAAGAGCATATTGCTTTGACTTTGGGGGATGTGGCTGATGGCAAGTCGGTTTTGGCGCGCATACACTCAGAATGTTTGACGGGCGATGCCTTGTTCAGTAAGCGCTGTGACTGTGGCCCCCAGTTGGAGTTGGCGATGCAAAAGATCGCACAAGAGGGGCGCGGTGTGATTTTGTATTTGCGTCAAGAAGGTCGCGGTATCGGTTTATTGGCCAAAGTACAGGCCTATCATTTGCAAGACGCTGGTGCAGATACGGTGGAAGCAAATCAGAAGCTAGGCTTTGCGGCTGATTTGCGTAGCTATAGTTTGTGCGATCCTATGCTGAAACATTTGGGGATTACGAGTGTGAAATTGATGACAAATAATCCACGTAAGATTTCGGCTCTGCAAAATATGCAGGTGAAAGTAGAAGAGCATATCCCTCTGATCGTACAGCGCAATCCTTATAACGAACGTTACCTCGATACCAAAGCAAGTAAATTGGGTCACATGCTGGTGCCGGATTTGTAGTTAACGCGTTCAAGCAATAGGTGATCTGACAAAAATTAGCGATGTAAGAAAGTAGGATCCCACAAGGGATCTGGCGCCTTTGCCACTACAAAACGGGCGTTCTCTGCCTGCAAGGCAATGACTTCGTTCGCCACATGTTTAGGTAAACCGCGACGCTTTACCGGGCGGTTTTGGATAAACAAAGATTCAAGATAATTTTTCAAATAGCCAGGGTCGCCAGCAAACAAACAGATTTTCTGCCAGATATGAGGATATTCTTTTTGGATGAAACTCTCTGGCGTAATGCGTTTAAGTGCTGCCAGCGACAGGGCATTGGGATTGCCGTGTTCAATATAGGTGAATGCTTGCTCTTGCAGCTTGCCGATTTCCTTAGGATTGTCATCCAAGAACAATTTACCTATCGTCTGCATACTCGTCTCAACTTTAGGCGCGTCGAGCTCGGAAAATGGTGCTAGCGTGCGCAAAATTTGCTCTGGAGTTGGCAAGTTTTCGCGGTTCCAACGTATGCATTTAATACCTGCGCTTTTGAGTAGTTTGCGAGTCGGGTATTCTTCTTCTTGATCAGTTTCTCTGCGCTCTAATTCCAGTACACAGAGTAAATCCAGATCTTTACTAAAGACGCCAAAATCAACATGTCTGTCTTTTAGTTTTTGATGCATCAGGGTACGTTTTTTCTCGTTACTGACATGGGGCTCAAGAATAGCGGTTAGTTGTACATGGGGAAATATTAGGCAGTTGGGGATGGCCTTTTGTACTCGCTTAAAGAAGACTTCTTCTTCCGCATCGAACAGCTTGCGTGGTTCGCATTCGGGAATGGCGTTGCTATCTTTGTCAAGAAAATGAGAAAACATGCTTAATCCTCCGATGTGAAGAAATCGTCCAATTCAAAATATACTTTCAATATGACGGAACGCAAGCAGAATCAGGGGAAAGCTTGGCGAAAGGCGCTGATTTTCTGATAAACGGTGACGGAAACCTCACTGAAAAAGACATTGAAATATGAAAAAACCCACCAAGTTTCCGGTGGGCATGATTTTTTCGTCGAATTGACAGTTGAAAATTAATAGACGCCCATGTAGTCACGTTTGCCTAATTCCACGCCATGATGACGCAAAATCGCATAAGT
The DNA here is from genome assembly GCA_963511665.1 of uncultured Undibacterium sp. Lineage (GTDB taxonomy): Bacteria > Pseudomonadota > Gammaproteobacteria > Burkholderiales > Burkholderiaceae_D > Undibacterium. The sequence continues at coordinate 11,050 of CAUPKC010000058.1, read as the reverse complement.
CGTGGTCACGTGGAAAAAGAATTGCGGTAAGCCATATCCCAACAAATAGGCATTACCTGTCAGCTTTTTCTCTTTCGGTGTACCTGGACGAAGAACGATTTCACGGTCTTCTCCGCCTTCAAATTGTGCTGGACTGAGGCTATTGATAAATTCCAAAGTCTTGGTCAGACGTGCTTGCAAGTCTTCAAATGTCGCTTCAGTATCTTGGTAATCTGGAACGTCGACGCCTGCCAAACGCGCTGAGATACCTTTGGCAAAATCTGCTGCGATTTGTACCTGACGGATCAAATTAAACATATCCGGCGTCAGACGTGCTTGCAGATAGACCTGGTCTTCAACTTTCTTCTCAGCCGCATGCGCCTGTGCTTTCTGCAAAATGACTTGCAAACTACCGAGCATTTGTTTAAAAACAGGGACAGACGTGGAATACATAGGAGATGTCATAAGTGGCCTTTTTGTTGGGAGTATAAAGTGGGTACAAAGAAGAAAAAACGCACCATCATAATTGAATTATGCAGGGTGCGTTCTTTGAACTAGAGATTGTGCTTGCTTGCATCTATTCTTTCATCAATACAAGCATCATTTGAATTACGCGAATGCAGGCAATTCATAGCCTTCGATTTTTGCTGCGCTGACTAATTGCGCCAGATAAGCGTGTGTTGCTTTGCGACCTTCCAAATCGGTCAAGTAGGCTTGCAGGCGTTCTTTGACTTCATCAAAACTAACCAGATCGCCGCCGTTGCGTTCAGTGACTTGGATGATGTGATAGCCGAATTGGGTTTCGATCAATTCTGGCGCGATATTACCCGGTTCCATACTGAAAACCGCTTGTTCAAATTCTGGCACCATCTGACCACGGCCAAACTGACCTAAAGCGCCACCCTCTTTGCCGGATGGGCAAGCGGAATGTTCGCTCGCCATTGCCGCGAATGCGCTTGGATTTTTTTGCAGATCTGCCAAAATACCTTCCGCTTTGGCTTTGACCAAACTTGCCGCTAAACCCTCGCCTGGTGTAAATAGGATGTGGCTGGCAGCTGCCATTTCACCTTGTTTGAAGCTACCACTGTTTTCTTCATAGAAAGTGCGGCAAGTGGCTTCATCCACTTCGGCAAACGCCACTTCTTGCTCTAGCAATGAGCCTATGATTTCTTCTTCGTTACCAACATTAATGTCCAATTTGGCTGCTTCTGCCAACATCAGATTGCGCAAAATTAACTCCTGAATCGCGCTATCACGTAATTGTTCGCCTTCTGGGTGGCCAGCAGAGCGGGCACGATCCATTTCAGCATTGATGGTGGCTTCGTTGATTTCTGTGCCGTTGACGCTAATAGTCATGATGTTCCTAACAATTGAATAAGGTGGAGATAAGTGAAACTGGATTTTGAAAACTAAAGCTAATTATGGGCAAAATGGGCGATTTCAAGCCCATTTTTGCGCTATTTTGCTGAGTTTTGCCGAATTTTGGAGAAATTTCACTAGGTTCGCGATCCGCTGCGACCCAAACAATTTTTTCGAACTGGCTTGTTTAAAGTGATCCAGGGCGAACTGCTGCGAGTTGTGCTGTTAATTCTGCAATTTGTGTTTTCAAAGCATGATTCTCCGCACGCAGGCGTTCCAGTTCGGACGAGGCTGGCACTGGACTAAGTTTACTTTCCGCTGTGCTAACTTCGCTGTGACTAGGATCGGTCTGATTGCTGTCGTTTTCAACGCTAATTCGGGGTGTGCGTACTTGGCGCAATTGGCGTGCCGCTTGTTGCAATTCCTTCTTGCCGCCTGCGACTGCTGCAACTTGTTGCTCGCTTGGGAGTGAAGCGATAGTGGCCGCAGTATTGATAGAAATCGTACCGGCTCTGACGGCTTCTACCAACTCAGGTGTCGCGGTTTTGCGGATTTTTTCTATCTGTGCCACCGCGGGTTTGCTTAAGCCTGCTACTTTGGCGATTTCGTCGCGGGTTTCGACGGATACCGGATCAGGTTCGCGTGCTGCTTGTTCCGCTTCTTCTGCTTTTTCTTTGGTGGTTTTGTCTTTTCGACGGGTCGTGATAATTTCTTTCTTGCGCAAAGCGAGTACGCCACGCTGAAAGCTGGAAACGCTACGACGCGCCAGATGATTGTCTATCATCCACAGCATGACGTCTTCTATGCTTTGAAATTGATCGTTTTGCTTGGTTTGAAAGGGTATGCCATGCTTTTGGCAGATGCTATAGCGATTGTGCCCGTCGATTAAGGTTTCACCCCACAGCACCAAGGCATCGCGGCAGCCCTCTTTGAGTAAGCTGCGTTCTAACGCTAGGTATTCATGTGTGGTGAGTGGATCGATGTAATCACGGAGTTGTTGATTGATGATGATAGTCATAATGCTCGTATAGGATGAAACCGATGTCGACTCTTGTTGAAGTCTAAAACAGGAAGAGCAGCACTTTACAGCATTCCTTTGATGCGGTCATAGCCAGAACGACTAATCGGAAGATTAACACCGACATGCATTACCGCTTGATAGCTGTCTTTGTTTGCACGTTCCAGACATTTGAGTGCTTGAAGACGGATGATGGTGGAACGATGGATACGCACAAAATGAGCGGGATCGAGTTGTTTTTCTAAATCAGAAAGGCTTTGGGTTTTGAGTAAAGACTTGCCGTCAAAGTGAATTTGGACATAATCATCCTGGGCTTCGATGTAGTCGATTTTTTCGATTGGAATAATGTGCGTTTGACCGCGATCCCTGACGATCAGACGCTCTGGTTTGGCATTGACTTGTGCTACCAGTTCTTGTACCACATGGCTGTTTTGACCCAGTAATTTACGTGCCTTTTGGAGTGCTTCATCGAAGCGTTGTTGGGAATAGGGTTTTAATAAATAGTCGATCGCGTGTTGGTCAAAGGCTTTTAACGCATATTGATCGAAGGCGGTCGTAAAAATGATGCCTTCTTTACGGCCAGTGGCTTCTAAGACTTCAAAGCCATTCAATTTGGGCATTTGGATATCAAGAAAAATCAGATCGGGTTGATGTGTACTGATAGCATCTACCGCTTCCAAACCATTTTCACATTCACCCATGATTTCTATGTCGGTGTGGTTGCGTAGATATTCTTTGGTCAGACGACGGGCTAGATCTTCGTCATCGATGATGAGGGCGCGTAGGATAGGCGTGGTCATGATTTTTCTTTGATTGAATGAGGTTGGATCAATTTGTTTGTTCAAGCGGCAGGGTAATTTCGACCCGGAACGTCGCATTGTCTGCGCGCCATTCGACGCGGGATTTTTCTGCGTAAAGGCTAAGCAGGCGCGCCTGCAAATTTTTCAAGCCTGTGCCTGTACCTTGGGCTAAGTTCTTGCTTTGTACATCGATAGGATTTTCTATTGCGATATAAAGCCATGGCTCCCGCACTTTGCTGGTGACGACGATCGTACCACCGTCCACCAGATCTCGAATGCCATGTTTGATGGCGTTTTCCAGCAAAGGCTGTAGCAGCATGGGAGGGAGCAAACATAGCGTTGAATCTGGATCTATCTCGATGTCAACCTGTAGCTTTTTACCAAAGCGAATTTTTTCTATTGATAGGAAGTGATTACATAGAGCGACTTCTTCCGCTAGCGTGATTTTTTGTTTTTCGGAAAGGGCTAATGTCTGTCTAAAAAATTGTGCCAGTTCTATTGTCATACTGCGAGCACCAGCCGCATCTATCGTCGTTAGTGCGCTGATGGAATTGAGACTGTTAAACAGAAAATGAGGGTTGATTTGGGTACGCAAAACTTGAAGCTCTGCATCGCGTGCCAACACTTCAGAAGCAGCTTCTCGGCGCTCGGCTAAACGGATATTCTCTAAGGCGATCAGTACGTCATAGATCAGAATCGACAATAGGAAGAGCAAGCTTCCGATGATAAATAGTAGGCCTGGAATGTGTTGATTGAAATGAATACCAGCCCAACTTTCATCGAATAGCCAGGTCGCTTTATTCCACAGGTAGCATAGCCAAAGCCAGATTGCACCATACAGAAAAGCCGTACCACCGAATATTCCAAAAACCTGTAGAAAGCGCCGCTTCTTCATAGGTAAAGAGCGACTGACATAATAGGCGGAGGTACTTAATACACCGAACGCCAACATCGTCGGAATGGCAAAGAGTAGGGCATTCGACCACAAGCTCGTATTCGTCAATACTAGCAAGGCAGCCAGCAAACAACCTGTCATTAACCATATGGCATAGGTTAGCGAAATAGTCCGAAAATTTGACAGGAAGGGGTTCATGACATTCGTGTTAATGGATTTTAGTTTTATAAACAGGATGGCGCGCTGTCATAGATTCACCACGACAACGCGCATGCTAGAACACTATAGGTTTTTCAGGCTATTTGAAACAAATTAGTTCTTAATTTCTACGCCGCCCATCACTGCCATACCAGTAATCACTAAGCGTTTCCCTGCATTCATGGACGGCACGCTAGAGTCCTCAATGCCACCTAAGAAGGCCATGCCATTATTGACCACCGTCCAGTCACTTGGGATTTTTAAAACAATACCACCCCAAAATGCTGTGACATTTAATACGGCTTCTGTTTGTATCGTCGCATTTCGCAAGTCCAACTCAACACCGCCCATGATTGCTGTGATTGAGCCGCCTTGAAAGTCATTAGATGCCACATTACCTTGATTACCACTCATGAGCGCAACGATATCTACTTTTGAATCAGATGTGATCGGCGTAGTGCTCGGCTTGACCATATCAAGTAATTTTGTGGATTTATCTTTGAAGATCACCATTAGGCCAGCGCCGATTAATAACAAAGGCCACCAGTCACGCATATTAAAATTAATGATACCAAGGCGGTTCAAGGTGATGATAGTACCTGCTGCCACCAAACCACCACCAATCAAATAGCCAGAGCGTGAATTGGCTTGTGATAATTTCAGTAAGCCAAATACGATAAAGACGGTAGGCCAAAATTGAATGATATCGCGGGTGTTAAATAGGCGTAGATTGTCCACCAGGGCGAGGGCACCGATGATGATGATAATTGCCCCGAGTATGAGTCTTTGTTGTGGATTAGCGTTTTTCATAATTTTGCTCTTTTCTTAAAATGGGTATCAATAGTTTGAAATGGAGTTCAATAAGTTCGAAGTCATTTCGTTTTATTTAGTTGTTTGTCTTGTCGAAGAAGTATTTGAACACCATATTCAAGCCCGCTGCGATGACAAACACAGGCCAACTATTTGCAAACGTCAGGCCATACAAATGTTGTGTCACAGCGTATAACCAAGCACCCAGTCCAATCTGAAAAAAACCATCAAGTACTTCTGACATGCGTTCTGCTCGTACGACGCAGATCACGCCAGAAAAAGCGATGAGGGCAGGCCAGTATTTGAAATAATCACGAGCAACAATGTAATCCAAGCGATCGAGCAAAAAGAAAAAACCGATCGCAACCAGCATGATGCCCATGTGAATACTATCTTTGTGTTTGCGCTTTGATGCTACAGATTGTCCTGATGTGTGTGCTGTATTTTGTGTTGAAGTTTGCTCTGACATGATGTTTCCTTTCGTCTTTATCTCTATTTACTATTAAGTGCTTAGTCAATTTTTCAATCTATCTGCGCCGTACTGTTTGCGCCACATCGTTAAGATAAAGCAGTCGATTTAGGAAGTCATTCCTTATTCGGCGAATGACGGTACGTGGTCGGTAAATGACGAAAATGAGATAAATATCGAGAAAATGAAGGAGGAAAGCTGGGTGTAAGTTGAGCGGACGCTAAGCTATTTTGCACCTGATTTTTCGTTGAAAATGCGTCTGAAAGTCAGATTGATACGTGGCCCAACGCTTGCTTTTTCTTTCGCGATTGCATGTAACCAATTAGTCTGGGTATTGCCTTGCATGACTAGCACGCTGCCATGGCTTAGTTTGATTTTGTAGCGTAATTCTTTACGGGTTTTATGCTTAAAGGCAAATTCTCGACTGGCACCTAAAGTTAAAGAAGCGATGATAGGTGTAGAACCTAGCTCTGCTTCATCGTCGCTATGCCAGCCCATACTGTCTTGTTGATCGCGGTAATAGTTTAATAGCACGCTGTTAAAGCGCGTCTCGCAGCTAGCTTCTAGTCTTGTCTTAATATCGAGTAGCGGTGCACTCCACATCAATGGCACTAAATGCAATCCAGAGTAAGTATATTCAGCATCCGTATCACCATACCAGGCACTGAGTCGCGGCTGTAGTCGCTGAATTCCCGCAATGCGTATGCTATCTTGTCGCCAAGGCGTGTCCGCACGCAGACGCTCAAGTAGACAATCAGCTTCATCTGCACCATAGAAGTTTGGGAAATAATGTAGATCAGCATCTGGAAGAGTGATAATTTCACCCTGTTCCGAAGAGCTGAACAAAGAACTTTGTTGCATGCGTTCACTTGCCTTGCAGTTTGTGTCGTTCGTATTCGATATTCAATATCGTTTTTTGAATGGCAATGTCCATGGCATGCGGCAGATCGACGAAATTAAATCCAACTTGATATTTACCGAGTCGCGTGCGTTCGATCATGGTGATATGCCTGATCACTACCGGGCAAAACAAGGGGGACTTTGCTGCGATGTTGATGGTCACCTGCGGAATCATATCTCCAGCTTTGAATGGGGGCTCACCCTCAGTGTACATACTAAATCCAGCGACGCTGAGATCATGAATACGCCATTCCCCCAGAAGTCTTGCGTCATCATCATATAGTTTCGCGTGCGGTGGTTTGACGATAGGTAATAAAACTCGGTAAGTGTCACGCCGCTGTAGACGAACAATGCGCTCGGGAATCGACACCCAAAACGCTTCCTGATCACCCCATATAAAGCGTTCTGGGTTGAGTCCAGTAAATTGTATCTTCACCCCATCGGGAAACCCCAGAAATACGCATTGCTGTGCTTTTGCTAGTAAACGATTGGCTTTTTCATCGCCGCCCAAATCAAACACCAACCCGTCTGGTCTGGCGGACAATAGAACGGTTAGGATAAAATTTTGCCCGTCATTGAAGTAGACCGAGACTGGTTCACGTCTATGGGCGAGTTCGTTCAGGACGCTTAAAATTTCGACCTGACTTGATAGGAAATATTTATCCTCGATTTCTTCGTTACTCAACGAGGCGGTCATGTGCTACTTTCAATTTGCAAAGTTTGAAGCTGCTTATTGCAGCAATTGTATAAAATGTTCAGCTGAGCGAATGATCGCATTGGAAGGTGATCCAAATAGGTTTTTGGTCTCTTGCACAACATAATCATTGGTACCTTTGGTGCAATAAAGCACACCTTCAAAGTTGGTGCCCAAATAAGTAAAAGGGGTGAGTTTGGTTTTGACGGGAACATCACTGGCAAGTAAAACTCTCAATTTACGTTCGATGTCATATAAATTGGTCGTTTCTATTTTTACCATACCACCTTTGGGATTCGGAAAGTTAGTCGCAAATACAGGATATTGTCCCATGGGGTTTTTTAAGGAAATCCTCACCCCCAGCTTTAAAAATTTGCTGACTGCAACAAAATCGTCTTCGGTAAACATGCTTTCCCCCTTATCTGCTATTGAGCCTTTTAGTTAGGTTACCAGAAAGTTTCTTGCCTCCCAATTAAATCTTGTCAATTCATTTAAATTTGCCATTGCTCATGTGGCTAAATTTCGGAAATGATGGAAATATCTGGACGAAAATACAGATTCTTCTTGGATAGTGACACTGTGCGCGTCATTTGTTTTACTATAGGAAATGATAGGAATGCGATGCGATTGACTACTTAAATGAACATTTAAGGGAAGACTAATTAAGCTCATTTTTGCTCACTGGACTATTTCAGTATAGGAATAATCAAAATAAACACAAGCTTGCTATAGTAGATGTCGTCATCAATTGAATCATTATTGAATTATTTTTAATTACTCCAAATGAATCAGAGAGAATCAGAGTTTGAATTTATTAAGGGACTAAGTGCAGAATTATCTTCCCGCAACTTGGTATTCCCAACCTCCTTAAAAGCGACGATGAAAATTCGTCAAGTATTGGATGATCCTGATATGCCAATCGGTCAGGTCGCCAGAATTATCAGCACCGAGCCGGTTTTGTCGGCGCAGATATTGATGCTGTCCAACACCCCGATGTTTAATCGTAGCTCGAAGAAGATTGATGAATTAAAATTGGCGGTGAGCTTGTTGGGCTTTGGTGTGGTGCGCAATGTTGCCATCTCGGTTGGGATGAAGCAGCTAAAAGATCAGAAGGAAAATACGGTAAAGACGGAACAAATGGAAGGTTTGTGGACTCGCAGTATGCGGGTGGCCGCCTTATCTTTTGTGATCGCAAAAAATCGAACAAAACTAAGTCCAGATAAAGCGATGGTGGCGGGTTTGCTGCATGACATCGGTAAGTTTTATATCTTGAGCAGGGCTAGTCAGTACCAAGGATTGTTTAGTTCTGAAGAAGCATTATGGGACTTGGTAGACCAATGGCATACCGACATTGGTGCAGCGATCTTGGAAAGCTGGGAGGTTTCAGATGATATTCGTGCCGCAGTTATGGACAGAAAACGTAGTGATTTACCTGAGCATAGCCGACCAACTCTGACTGATGTGGTTGCCGCTGCGGATTTTTTAGACGTGAGTTTTGTTAAACAGTCCTTAGATGACTTAGATGAGTTTCCAGTGTCATTGAAAAATTTGGGATTGGATAAGAGCGAAACTGAAATTCTGATGAGTGAAACTCGTCAAGAGATTGCACAGATTTTGAAGGTTATTGCTTGAGTTTAGTAGCGATGGTTTTTTTCCGTGTCGCGAATCATGTCGCTAAAGCCGTTGAGTACGCCATGGAAAAACCATGGATGTTTTAAGGTTATTGTTAAATGAGCTGAACTTAGTTTGATTTGTAGGCTCTTAGTTACGGTCTAATTTTTGCGACGTCAGCCTACAGCCAGGTGCGCATTGGGCATGACGTCTTCCCCTTGTATTGTTTTCCCTTGATTGGAGCACGTATGAAAAAACTCTTATTGGCATTGATGATTGCCTCTGGTATTACTCAAACAGCGATGGCTGATGATGCTTTAAAAGCGGCTGTTGCGAGTACACAGCGCACACCTGCAAATGTCGCGCGTGATGACGCCCGTCACCCGCTGGCGACTTTGAAGATATTTGGGATTAAACCAACGATGACCGTGGTTGAGTTGGCACCGGGTGGTGGTTGGTATACGGAGATTTTGGGACCGTATTTACGTAATCAAGGTAAATTAATTTTGGCAGGTGCTGGTAAAAATTTGAAAGACAAAATAACGGCAACGCCGGCGATGTATGACAAAGTCACGATTGGTGAGTTTGATGTTGCTAAGAAAATTGACTATGCACCGAAAAATTCAGTTGACATGGTACTGACTTTCCGCAATGTCCATAATTGGATAGGCGTTAGCCCTGTGGCGGCGAAACAAGTATTTCAGAGCGCTTTTGATGCACTCAAACCAGGTGGTGTTTTTGGTGTAGTAGAACACCGTTTGCCTACTACGATGAAGCAGGATGAGAAAGCCAGCACGGGTTATGTGCATGAGGCGTTTGTGGTACAACTGGCTGAGAGTGTAGGCTTTAAGTTGGTCGGTAGTTCGGAAGTCAATGCGAATCCAAAAGACAAAGCAGATCATGAAAAAGGTGTGTGGGCATTGCCTCCTGTTTTGGCGAATAAAGATAAAGATAGAGAAAAATATCTGGCGATTGGCGAGAGTGATCGCATGACCTTGAAATTTGTCAAACCTTAAGACATGACTAAGTTTTGATGCTAGTCATAAAGCCCAATGAATTTAGTGATTCATTGGGCTTTATTTATTTTTGTAAAGATTGGTCACAATGAAGTTCTATTCCATTTCGTTCAGTAGCGTTTTTTTGTTATCGCTGATTTGCATATCCATGCAAGCTTCAGTACATGCGCAAACCATGTATCGTTGCGGTAGCAATTATCAGGACAAACCTTGTGCTAATGGTCAGACGGGGAAAGTGATAGGAACGCAGAGAGCGACACCAACCGAAGCGGAAACCAAAAATACCGTAGATAGTGTCTGTGCTAAACGCAGTGAAGATGCCAAGAAAATCATCTGGATGCGGCAAGGCGGTGCGGCGAAAGAAGATGTAATGGCTAAGGCAGATAGTGCAGCGCAGCAGCGTTTAGTTGACGAAGTTTATGCAACACGTGGTGATACGCCGCAAATTCGTGCTTCGATCGAAAAACGCTGCATGGAGTCACGAACCCTTCAACGTAGCCCTGAATCCATGTCAGACGCGGAGCTCCTAAGTGCTGCCAAGGCTTTGGAAAAACGTATCAATAATGCGGAAAAAGCGGAAGCGAGCAGGGTCGCTCCGGTCGAACAGGAAGCACCAGCGCCTAAGCGAAAATTGCCCTGCCAAAACATCAAAATGCAAATGGAGATCGTGAACAACACGATACGGGCAGGTGCTGATGTACAAACTTTGCAACAGTTGAATCAGCAAAAGCGTGATTTGGAAAAAGACTGGACGGCAGGTAGTTGTCGATAGCCGGCATGAAGGCAGTTGAGATGTTTATTTCAGTGATGCTTAAGCGGAAATCATTGTAAAAAATATCGTAAAAAGTATCGTAAAAAGTAACGCAAAAATATCGTAAAAAAAGACCACAATGAAGATTAAGAAAAAGGTGTGACAAATGAGTAAATATACGTTGAATGTGAATGGACAGACTAAGTCTGTCGATCTGGTGCCCGATACACCATTGCTATGGGCGCTGCGTGACTCTTTGGATTTGGTCGGCACCAAATATGGTTGCGGTGTCGGTCAATGTGGTGCGTGCATGGTGCAGATTAATGGTGTACCGACCCGCTCGTGTATGACGCCAGTATCGAGTGTCGGTCGTCAAAAAGTGACGACCATTGAGGGCGTCGATCCTAAAGCCGCGCATCCCTTGCAGCAGGCATGGCAAGAGCTGGACGTGCCGCAATTCGGCTATTGTCAGGAGGTGCAGGTGATGAGTGCAGCTTCCCTATTAAAATACAATCCAAATACTAGTGATTCTGATCTTGATGCCGCGATT
>CAUPKC010000057.1:0-28518 GCA_963511665.1 uncultured Undibacterium sp. | reverse complement strand
TCTATTTCGGCGTGAAATATGCTGGTATGTACGATAAACCTGCATTCTGAAAATCAATCAAGGACAGCGCCATGCCGGAACAAACAGCCCTAGCCCAACAATTCCCCACCGGATTTGTGTGGGGTGTAGCCACCAGTGCTTACCAAATTGAAGGTGCTGCCAATGAAGGCGGACGAGCACCCTCGATCTGGGACACCTTTAGTCATACGCCAGGCAAGATACTCGATGGCAGCAGCGGTGACGTGGCCTGCGACCACTACCATCGTTATGCCGAGGATGTAGAACATATCGCGAATCTTGGCGTTGATGCGTATCGTTTTTCGGTATCGTGGTCGCGTGTGCAACCCGATGGCAGCGGTGCCTGGAATGAAGAAGGCATGGCTTTTTATGCCCGCCTGATCCACGCTTTAGCGCAAAAAAATATCAGTGCGCATATGACCTTGTATCACTGGGATTTGCCGCAAGCATTGCAAGAGCAGGGTGGTTGGCTCAATCGCGACACCGCTGTGTATTTCGCTCGTTACGCACAAGAAATGGCAGCACGTTTTGGTGATCAACTAGCCAGTATCGCCACTCACAATGAACCTTGGTGTACTGCTAATCTCGGCTACGGCAACGGTCAATTTGCGCCTGGCGTTAAGGATGATGTCGCCGCTTTGCAGGTTTCACATCACCTCTTGTTATCGCATGGTTTGGAGATACAAGCGATGCGCACCCAAAACAAAAAAGCCAAGCTAGGCATAGTCTTAAATCAATGGACCGCCGATCCCGCCACCGACAGTGAAGCAGACCGCGCCGCCGCTGCGTGGGTATACGCTCTCTCAGTACAATGGTTTATGGACCCAATCTTTCGTGGACACTATCCTGAATTGGCACTCGCTAAAATAGACCAGTCACGTTTTGTGGTCGCCCCCGGCGATCTGCAAGCGATACATCAACCTTTAGATTTCTTGGGCGTGAATTACTATTTCCGAGCTTACGTCAGCACGGAAACCCCACCCCGCCTGCCAGAAGCCAAATTAGGTTTAACCGACATGGGCTGGGAAATTTATCCAGAGGGCCTAAGCCGCCTCTTGATCGGCATACACGAAGAGTACAAAGATCTCGGATTGCCGCCTATCTACATCACAGAAAACGGCATGGCCGTGGCCGACCAGATAGAAGGTGAGCAGATCCACGACACACCGCGCATCGATTACATGCAACGCCACTTTCAAGAAGTCGCCAAAGCTATTGCCGCAGGAGTAAATATTAAGGGATTCTTCTATTGGAGCCTGCTCGATAACTTCGAATGGAATTCAGGCTACCTGCGCCGCTTTGGTTTGATCTATGTGGACTATGTAAGTCAGCGCCGGATTTGGAAGGATAGTGCGATTTGGTTTAAGGGATTTGTGCAGAAGTTTCGGGGTTTGATGGGTTAACGCCGATGGACGAAGGCCGTAAACAGCAGGTCTCGCCGATACTTTTTTTTCCACGACCATGCATCGCTAAGGAAGGTTCTTTTCTAACACGTATACAGTTACCTGCCGACCATCTGGATCGGCGGCGGTACTTGTAGGGGTAATCGCTGGATCCAGAAACATGGCTGACCAAAAAGCCTTTGCATCCGCTGCATCATCGTAGACCACCACCGTCCATGGCACGACTCGCCGAGTCATAAAGTGAAGTACGACTTCTTTCGCAATACCGCGCCTGCGGAATCGACTCATGATGAATAAGTCGGCAATTTCCATTCCACCGGAAACCGCGTCAGACGGTTCTATCAGCGCGAATCCAGCGATCGCACCATCAACCCTCAGCACGTGTGCGCGCCAAACAGGCTCAGTCCAGTACTGGGAAAAATAGCTTTCAGACATAGAATACAGACCATTACTCTCGACATCGTAGCCGTCGTAATTAGATGTGTCGTAGCAATAGAATTGGAAAAGATTCCATATTGTCAGTTTGTCTTGATCTGAGTGCGCGCAAATTTCGAGTGGCATGATTAGGGGATTGGATGGTTCAATTTCGAAATTATGACCGAAAAGCGTCTAAATCGATGTCAAAGTTAGCGGGATCTTTTTGGAAATTTCTAATTGTTATGGGGGCGTTTTTTACCGGCAGCGGCCAATATGAAAGTGGCACATTCGTCATGATTGTATTTGTTCGGGCAAGACAATCGTTTAAGGGCTAAATTTCGAAGTACTCGTCCTATGTGCATGCCACGTCAGAAAACAGAATAGCCATCACCTCAGGCGTGAACTTAAGAGGTTTTTTACGGAGCCTGCTCCCTAATTTCGAATGGAAATCAGATCTAGCGGTTACTGCTGCGATCAACACCCCTGCCGAGACAACTTAGCCACCTCAAGCAAATGCTTCCCAGCTTTCGCAGCTGATGACAACAGCAAAACTGTATCCGAATTGTTGTAACGCGATTTTTCTATGATGAGGTCGATCTTACCGTCGCGGTCGATGTCGCCAGCCCATGAGACGCTAATCGTTTCGGCGAAATCACTCTCGCCATTTTCCATGGTATTACCTAGCCATTGGTTTATGCCGTTGCCGACGAGGTAGACTTTGCATGCTTGAAATTCTTCGCCTTTGCCTTTCTTCTGACATTGGTGCTGTACCGTGTACTTGGCGTTGTCGAAAATAATCGTTTGACCGTTGTCGGTGGCGCTAATGCTGGCTTGTTTTATGACGCCAGTTTTCAGGCCTTCTCTTCTGATCAGCATAAAAGGTTCTGGACCTTTCATCTCGACCTGTTTGCCCGAGTACGAAGCTTTGTTTTTTTCATTGTCCATGATGCCGTCAAACACGGTTTTGATCTTGGGCGCGGCGGTCTTCAATTCCGCATGCTGACCATCGACCATTAAGGCGAACCAGTTTCTGCCAGCGACATTCGGCACTTCGCCACCATGGAAGGTCCCGACCTGCATGATCTCTGTAGGAATGCTGTCCACTGCCGAGGCCATCGGTATGAAAAGGCCGAGCAACAAAGCTGATAAAACGCGACTTGTTAGTGCCATGGTATCTCCAACTAGTTTTGTATTGCCATCGAGAATGGCTCAGATAGTAAAACTTGATTTCATAAAATTTCTAGCTCCTTCAGCTTCGCCGATGCACCAAAGAGAAAGCATATTTTTTGCGCGTTTCATGGTTGCATTCTCCATGTTGATGGCGACGGAATGAAGCTTGAGATTGGGAGGGATTAAAATCAAATAGGGTGTTACGCATTCTCTAGAAACCCATTCCTATTCGTCCTCCCTTGAAAGGGAGTGAATTATCAGTAAGTAGAGTGTAAGCCAAAAAGGTACTTCATCGTCTGATGGAATGTTGATCATAGCAAGGTGATTTGCCGATTTCCAGATCGAACAAAGAACCTAAGCAACCGCCTTACTTCCGAGCTATCAAGTGCTTACAATCATCAATCCAATCCTGCAATTTGTTGCTTGCATGTGTTTTCTGTTCCTGCGTGGATACGCGGAGGATAGAAGAGACTAGTTGTTGCATGGCGATCCGCGAGGCATCCGATTGCGCACGTCGTTCGGCCTGTTCTGAAGGTTCATACGTGGCCAAAATGGCTCGCTGCACCATAGCTTGCGCGACTTCACGGCTTGGCTTTTCCGTTTGGATTTGCGTCAACAACTGCAAGACGCCTCGTTGACGCGTGATGCTATCTTCTAGCCATTGCGCATAGTTGGGTGGATGCTTTTCAAGGTGACGGGCAATGATCGCTTCTTGCTCGCGGCTCACGCTGCCAAGCCAATCATCGGTTTGCTTCTTGACCTTTTTCAAACGCGCCTTGGCTTGCTTCTCCGGCGCTAGATCCATGTATTTGTCACGAAACTCTTCGTTGTTCTTTTCAAATTTACGCGCCAAATAGGCTTTTTGCGATTCATCTATCGTGAGCACGAAATCAGTCAATTCAGGCAAAGCTTTAAGTAAGACAACTTGTGAGAATTGTTCAACTTGCCGGAACGACGCCTCGATCTCAACCAGCCCCGGATTGGCGGCGAGCGTGGACTGCATTTGCGTCAAGGCTTGTGCATATTGCGGCAACTGGGTACTGCGGTGCCAACTCAACAATTGTGCAATATCGCGCTTGACCTTGGTCTTTTGAGAGGAGCGAAAGTCCACATAACCATCAAGCCACCAATAGGCCAAGGTGTCGGCATTGGAGTAACCAAGCCGCACTGTGCTACAGCTACCCAATAAATTGAGCAGCACCAATATGAGAAGCATGCGCACCCAGCGATAGGGGCGAGCGGGTCTATCCGTAAAACGAAGCGAATTTTGCAATAATGTTGTAGTCAAATTGTCCTCCTTGCTGTTGCAAAGATACACGAAATCGCTTCTGAATGTGCGCGGTCGTATTCAGACGTCCAAAAACCAAGGCTGCTCAACACAAGTAAAGTGAAGTCGCTATCTTTGGTTTCATCACGAATATCGTCAACTTGATCGGCTTGCTACGGTCAAAGGATATTGTCAAAATGTGTCAAGTCAATGAAGCGCTATCCCAACCACGCTTCTTTCCTCTTGTCAGGCCTTGCGATTGAAGGCCAGAAAGTATCTGTGTCTACATTGGATCAAAAAAGGCTTCCATGCGAACGATCTTTCCATTCGCAAGCGTGAAATGATCGCGGCCTTGAGCGAGCAACTTATCCTTTTGATCGTAGACTTTCCATGTGGTTTCGGTCCGACCATCAGGCAAGAAACGATGTCCCCCGATTTTTACCACGATGCCTTTAAATGAGTTCACATGGTTAGCAATGGCTTTACCAGTCAAACCTTTGGGTACTTGCGGATCAATGTAGATGCCGTCTTGCGCAAAAGTTGCCTGCACTTTTTCACCATCGAGCGCTACCCATGCATCTGAATAGGCGCTAACAATGGCGGGCAACGCTGCCAAAACCGGAGCAGTGCTTGGCGTGACAACAGCTGTGGTAGACGCGCCAGGAGTGCTGCAGGCAGTAATCGAAATGATGATGGTTAGCGCGGCAAGGGTATGACGGAAGAAATTGTATTGATTGTGCATAGATGTCTCATGAAAAGAATAGTGGTAGATAAGCATAAAATATTGTGTCGGCCAAGGGCATTGCCAGTTCCGGTTCTTATCTGTCACGCGCTTGACTCTGCCGTATTTACGCGAAATAGTTTAGGCGAAGAAAAGTATTGCGTAATTTTTTGTACGAGGCAAGGTCGTTGGGATCAATTGCGGGAAATCAGGTTTGAAATTCGATTTGCGGTGAAGCCCGCGCGGTAGGTGTTACAAAAGACCAAAATGCCAGACAAATTTTTCAGGCCAAATTAATCAAAGCGGCGGTCATTGTGACAAGAAAATGGTCAGCCTCGCATTATTTTCTGCTGGCGTATTATGAAAAGCGTGGGACATGTCTTGGCATGCGATTTCACTATACACAATTCGTATGCCAAGACGTGAACACATCCCCGACACTATGTCGGAGATGTGGATGCTGGCTTAGAACTTGTACTCGTAAGTCATGCTGAAGTTACGCGCTGTTGGCACATCCCGTGCGGATTGACTTCTGGCGTTGCCGACGCTGGCGTAGGTGAGTGAATCATAAGCTTTCCCACCAAGCAGATTATTCACAGCAAATCGCAATTGACTTTGTTTGTCGAATTTCCACAGTGCATAGATGTCGACATTTTTAGGCGTCTTCAAGTATTGGCGCTCCGTGAGACTAATTTGCTGCCAATGAGAATCTTGAATTTTGGCACTAAGACCAGCTGTCAATGGAATATCTTTGGCGCGGTAGTTTGCTCCGAAGGTAACTACGTATTGATACGGGGTCAGTGAGTTATAAGGCGTCGCTAAGTCTTTGACGTTCGACCAGAAATGAGAGTAGCTGGCAGAAAAGTCCATGTCAGGCGCGTTGTCCATCCAACGTTTTAAAGGAAATTGCGTGGAAAGCTCGACGCTTTGACTCTGTGCGGTACCGGCATTGATAAATTTTTTCCAGTACGCTTTGTCAGCTTCAAATACCACTTCGCGATGGATATCGTTAATAGCTTGGGCTTTTGCACGGATCGCATAATTGAGTCCATCTTTGCCATTGTGCTCAAACGCCGCGTCTACGCTCCAAGAAAGTTCTGGACGCAAATTCGGATTGCCGACAACGTTGGGGCTTTCGATGGAATTATTAATCACATAAATTTTCGGCATCAAGAGTTGCGTACCCTCTGGTGCTTTAAATGTGCGGGACACACCGAGACGAATCCGTTCGGTATTTTGTGGGTCGAGCTGCCACATCGTTTGGATCACAGGGCTCAAAACACTGGCGCGATTGTTGACTTTTTCGCCGGCGTTGTTTTCGGTACGAATACCTTGCGATTCCCAACGTAGTCCAAGAGAGACCGAGGAGTTCTTCTTAAATTTCCAATCATCTTGTGCGAAGAAAGCCGCATTGTCCATCGTGGAGTTTGCGCTATGTGGGCGATAGATAGCGTTTTGATTTGAAGCGAATTGGTCGTTTTGATTATTTTCGACATCCACATTGGCACGCCATCCGGACCACCCAATGACGAGGTCATGTTCAGCATTGGTTGGAATATTCAACTTACCATTGGTGGTGCCTACCATGACATGGACATCCGTATTCAGGTCACGATTAAACTGGAGTGTGCCATTCGGCAAATAATTTTGTGAGCGAGACCGCGCGACAAAATTTTGTGATTGAAAGCCCGCGGTGACATCAACGCCAATTTGATTGTCCAAGCTGGTGACAGCCTTGAGTGAACTGCCGAAGTTAGTACCTTGGTTACGATCTTTTGACGTGGTTTTGCCGATTTCAAACACACGGCCAGAGAGGTTGTTGAACTGACTTGTATTCTCGGCGTTAAAGCGGTTATGTGCAACGATGGAAGTCGACGTAAAGTTGATATTGGAATCGGTTTTATATTGAATTCTGGGAGAAATACGTAGGGATTCATCGCTACGCTTACTCTGCGATACGTTCTGAAATTGGCTCTTGCTGCCCAATAATATATTTTCATTGACGAATGTCGTCGTCGAATCTTCTGGTTGACTAGCACTTATACGATCTTTGGATAAGCTGACGCTAACGGTATGAGAAAGATTGCCATTTTTATCGGAATGAAACCAATCTACGCTGCCCGTATTTTGGAACATATGGCCAATACTGGCCTTGATACTATGCTGCTTATTGGATGCCGATTTTTTGAGAATGATATTGATCGTGCCGGCCATCGCTTGCGTACTAAATTGCGCATTCGCTCCACGATAAATTTCAACGCGCTCTATCATATTGAGCGGAATATCTTCCACGGTAATACCGCGAGGCGCTTCACCATCGATCAGAATTTGGGTATAACCGGCCGCCATTCCTAAAAGGTGCAATTTGTTGTTGGTGACTTGA
This sequence comes from uncultured Undibacterium sp., assembly GCA_963511665.1. GTDB lineage: Bacteria > Pseudomonadota > Gammaproteobacteria > Burkholderiales > Burkholderiaceae_D > Undibacterium. The sequence goes on along the minus strand of CAUPKC010000057.1, from coordinate 21,139 downwards.
ACACCAGGAACACGCTTCATCGCATCTACGACGTTGTTGTCACCAAAACGAGTGAGCTCGGCATTGGTGACAATAGATCGCGCAGCAGTTTCGGTGCGAGCAAATTGTTCTTGTGTTTTGCCTTGTATTTCAACGCGTTGTGCTTGGGGTTGGGATTTGACGTCGCTAGACTGCTGTGCATGTGCGGAGACAGCAATAACATTGCAGAGAATAAGGGTGATGACTGAGCTTTTTGGTGTTTGCATGATGGCCTCGAAAAAAATGAAAAACAGTGAGAGCTGTTGACGGCTCGCACTGTATCGATTTTTTCTTTGGGTTATCAGGAATATGCGACGAAACGACAAAAACTGGCGTTGAAAAAACAATTTTTAGTACCGAGCTAATTTCAAGAACATCACAAAACGGCAATCATGCTTCTTGGTTAGTACCGTTTTGCTTGGTCGCTGATGTTCAAAAATATCGCTGAACCTTGGGTGTTTTGTACAAAATGGGTGCGCGATATTCGTAGCCTTATGTGTAGCCATATGCGTAGCCCTATGACTTAACGCTCGATATTGTATTCTATCGTCACCACCACTCTCGCCACTTTATCGATCGTGGTCTTATCGTAAGTACCGCCATACTCATGCGCATCAATCACAGTACCGACCGGTAAAATATAGAAAGCACCCTGTGAAGCAGAACGCATGGCACCGACTTTGACGCCGCCATATTTGGCAAATTCGGTAGCGCGCTTATTCGCGTTTTCGGTGGCGGCTCCAATCAAGGACATTTTAATATCCTCCAAATTTGAAACTAAGAACAAGGGGCTATCGTAGAACACGGGCTGACCATCGGCCTCCAATTGCAGCGCATCCTTGCTAATGTTGGTGATCTTAGCCAAATCAGTACTAGTGACCAAAATGCTTTGCGTCGCACTAAAACCGCGTTGCACCTGACGAGTACGCCCTTCCGGCAATTCTTCCATTACCATGTTCGGCGTCACAGTTTCCTCCGATTCCTTCAACGCACTTTTTGCAAATTCATGTTTTTCGAAAAATTGATCGAGTATCGGCCGTGTTTTTCTGAGCTTAGCTAAGGCTTCAGCAAAAGTAGGCGCAATGACCTGCACGCCAATCTTCCACTCAGCATAGTTCGCCACCACATTTTTTTCGGCCAGACCCTTTACCGAAATACTCTGCCGACCCGCTCCGATGTTTTTGGCCTGGATACCAAAAATAAAAGCGGCTGCGGACATACCGACCGCCAATAAAACACCCAATGCAATCAATGCGCGTGCCAGTTCTTTGTTCATTTACCGCTCCAAAAAATGCAGAAAAATTGCTGAAAAGTTGAGACTACTATTTCCCACGCCTAATGCAAGGAAAATTCAAGCAAACATCAAGGCCAAACGACGCCAAAAACCATCGCTAACTCGCCACACGAGGTCCGTTCGAATACTAATACATTTCATCAGTGAAGTTGGAATATAAGAACGGCCCGCGCTCACTCCAATGGCTGGTTTTCCTGACGAATCCGCGGCGTGCACCATGCCCTACACATCGGTCGCCAGTATTAGGCGAGTATCCGGACTCTGCATCAGCATGTTTGTCAGGTCTAAACTGAGTGCGTCTATCCAGCCAATAATGTCTGGCGGCGCGTCCGCAGAAATGGCAGCTTGAAGAATGACCGGTGCCGCTTCGCACGTCGATTTTGGCGCGTATGGATACGGCGAGAACACAATTTAATTGCGTGCCTTCAAACAAATCAGTGCTTTAAAAAACGTGGTGGAATTCAGATTAGTTCAGGGAATAATTCCGCGCACGATGCGCATCGGCCGCGGCCAATGGGGCAACACGAAAATCGCATCCACCTGTTCTTGTGGGAACTCGGCATAGATAGCCTGCACAGGCTCTATGAGGGCATTGAGTTCCTGCAAATTGGTCGTGGCATGAGCGCTTACACTACCGGATAAGCCTGGGCAATCTTGGTACCCATTTTGTAATGCACGCCTAGTTGGGCATTAAAACAGACGTTAGACTTTGCTTCGAAGAGCATGACAATGTCTGATCCACCAAATTGAAAATACGACACTTCTTCACCTTTACGTAGCGTTACGCCCACTTCGGCGGTGAGGATCACCGATGACACCTGGCACATGCCGATCGGCAGTATGGCGATCAGGCCGATGGCGGTATCGAGCACGATCAGTCCGCGCGACTGGGCGAATTGATAGCCAGTATTGTCAAGCCCATTGAAGACCCGTTTTGCTGCCAGTTGATGTGAACCTTGCGCATCGCCACTGATGGGTTCGGCCACCACTTCAAAATACACCTGACCCGGTATCACGCGCGCCTCCAGTACGGTGCCACCTACCGGAGCATGCTGGCGGTGATAGTCGGTAGGGCTTAAAAAACGCGTGCATGAATTGACCGTTGATAAAGCGATCTTTGTAGGGACTGCCTTCAAGTAATTCGCTGACTGACCAATGCAAATTTTTAACCGTAATTTGCGAATCTCGGCGGATTTCCCATTGGCCTGCAAAGGTGGAATCGGCTGGCGAGATAATAATATTTGAATCGGCAACGGCTGCTACCGGGCGCATACCGGGTTTGAAGTTACGGGCAAAAAATTGGTTGAAGCTTTTCCAACCGCCGTGCGGAACAATGTAATCACTCATGTTGTAGGTGGGAGAGTCATTAAACGATTGCAGAGACTCAACGGTCAAAGATTCAGGTGTATCCATAAATAAGCCTAACGCATCGGCAAAACGCACCATCCAAGCCGACAAGGGTTTGAGCGCCGCTGCGTTCTCATGTGGCAGCACGCGATTTTGCAGAGCCAGTAAAGATGGCTGATCGAGTATGTAATGGAATTTGCAGAGTTTGTTACAAACCAAGCGACCCGGCTTGTCTTCACTAGGTATCCAGTGCAGCAGATCGTTAATCCATGCCAGATAAGCACCCAAGGTTTGAATGTCATGCAAATCGTCGATATTGCTTTTTTGCGCCATTGCGATGGCCTCATCGAATTTGTCTTCCCACTCGTTGACCTTGATCAATTCCTTAAGTTCTAGCACTACGCTATGCCATGTCTTCATGATCGTTATCCTTTTTCGTCGCATTGCCGCAAGTGAAACACGCGCAGCACCACCCATCAGTGCGTAAGCAGACATAAAGAACGAAAACATTCGTGTACTGGCGTAAAGACCTAGTGGATCGATGCGCTCAAATTTTTTTATTGTGGAATACCGCGGAATGACAGGGACAGGTCTGAATGACCTCAATCGCAATAGGCCGCAACTGATGCAGCGATCAAGGGATTGATTAGTGCTCCCTCAAAATGAGGAGAAGAACGTGACCAGTTCCAGCATTAATGTATTTCACCCGTCAGTTTGGACTATTAGAACTGCTCCTTCCGATGCCCGAGGATGATTCGGTTCTATTCACTCCAAAATACATCATCTCAATTTCTAAGTTTCTTGACGAAAACTTATGCGATACTCTCATCACTTCCAATAACAGGAGAACAAAACCATGCAAGCTTCGCGTCTTTCACGATTAGCAGCACTCATACTTTTGACGCTCGCAGGTGCAAGCGCTAGTGCCCAGTCGGTTGATGAACAAATTAGCCGCGTCACGAGCAAAATGACGCCAAGCATCGTGACTAAGGGCGCACCAGAAAAACATCACACGCTAGCGGACAGCATGGCGAAATATAATGTGCAGGGCTTATCGATTGCACTTATTCATGACGGCAAACTCGCTTGGACACAAGGTTTCGGTGTAAAGACTGCGGGTAGCAAAGATGCGGTCACCAGCAACACCCTGTTTCAAGCTGCATCAATCAGCAAGCCCGTCTCAGCCACCGCGATGCTCAAATTAGTCGAGCAAGGCAAGCTCTCGCTCGATGCCCCCATCAATACTTTTCTCAAAACTTGGCAATTGCCCGACAACGATTTTACCAAGACGGAACCTGTGACTTTGCGTCGTTTAGTGTCGCACTCTGCAGGCTTGAACGGGCATGGTTTTCCCGGTTATGCAAGTGATGCGACAGTGCCAACCGTTCAACAAATACTCGACGGCAAAGCGCCCGCTAACACCAAAGCGATACGAGTTGTAATGACACCGGGATCTACGTGGAGATACTCCGGTGGTGGTACGACCATCATGCAACTAGCGATGGCAGAGACTACTGGCGAGGCCTTCCCCGCCCTGATGCAAAGACTCGTACTTGATCCTATCGGGATGCAGAACAGCGCCTTCGAGCAACCGCTATCCAAAGCCAAGCAAGACCTCGCTGCCGCTGGACACGATGATCAAGGCAAAATGATTAGCGGACGCTGGCACACCTATCCCGAATTAGCTGCTGCAGGGTTGTGGACGACTCCCACTGATCTGACCAAGTGGGCCATCGAAATCGCCGAGGCGCGCGCGGGTAAGTCGACCAAGACCCTGTCGCAAAAAATGGCGACAGCGATGCTCACCGAACAAAAAGCGCCATCTGGCTTAGGCCCCGCGTTGGGTAACTCAGGCGATGCGATGTATTTTCAGCATGGTGGTAGTAACCAAGGATACAGTTGTTTTGTCGTTTATTTCCCCGCCCTAGGCCGTGGCGCAGCAATCATGACCAATGGCGACGCTGGCTCTGTCGTTTATCGCCAAATACTCAATTCACTTGCCAAAGAATATCAATGGCCTGGCTACAAAGCCCGCGAAATTGAACCAGTCGTACTTGACGCAAATATGTTGAATCAATTAGTTGGCGAGTACCCATTACCCCCGATGTCACCGACCGCCGCTCCAATATCGGCATACATTACGCAGGAAAATGGAAAACTCATGATCGAGGCAAAGCAGTTTTTAGCAAAGGATGAAGTCGTGCTGCTCGCTAATGATGAACTGCTTGTACCGGACAACGGATTTCAACTGAAAGTCGCCAGAGATACAGATGGTCGGGTTTCTCATTTGGAATTTGGCAAAATGAAATTAGTGAAAAAAAGTCGATAGGCCTGACGACAAATGCAAGAGCTTGAAACTAATCTTGTCGTCAGATTTCATGTCGAACATTTTGGATTGTGCGGAGGTAGTGCGTAAAAGCCACGTCCACGATGATGCTCACAACAAGAAGTAAAGAGATGGCATAGATGACCATCTCTTGGGGGCAGAAATCAAAACCATCAGCAGCGCCCGGTTTGTGTTAAGCTGATTTGGCTCAAATGGTGTTCTGGGTGTTTGTTTGAAGAGATGACTTACCCTACTAAGCTATCGAATAACAAGTTCGATCTCTCCTAGTATTACTTCGTCATCTCTTGCGCACCTCATTAGCATCATTAGCATCATTAGCATCATTAGCCTCGTCACATTGACCTGTCATTCAGCTTACCGCCTGCTTTTCAATCCCCAAGAATTGCGACACCCGATCTAGAAAGCAGGCTGATGATTCCCTCGGATAGTAAGATGCAACCCGACTCGTACCTAGCGCCTGAGTCTGCGATGCCGCTCAACCACGGCTTGGTCGGCACCACACAGCAAGAGCCGCAGCTAACCCAGCTTGAGCTTGAAGTTAAGCTTGAAGTTAAGCTTGAGATGCAGAATGAATTCTCAAGCGAGGCGAAAGTGAGCCGAACAGAGGCACGAGATCGGTATGACGACCTGTTTGATTTCGCTCATGTGGGCTACCTTACCCTCAGCGAACAAGGCAAGATCGTCGCGATCAACTTTGCCGGAGCAGAACAGCTGGGCGTGGAGCGGGCAACGCTGATCGGAAACAGCTTTGCTGACTACGTTTCTCCTGAAGATGCAGACCTCTGGCACTTGTACCTTGCCAAGGTCCTGATCGAAGACAAAAACAGGAATGTGAGATCAGGCTGGTACCTAAAGACGGCTGTTTCTCCTATGTCCGGGTTGATAGCAGGCGCTCGATCAAAGACGGACACGCGCCGACTGTTCAAATAGTACTCACCGATATCACTAAGCTCAAACAGGCTGAGGATGAGATGCAGCAGGCGCAACAACTCGCCCGCATTGGCAGTTGGCACTGGGACGCCAAGACAGGCGAGCAGGTGATGTCCAATGAGATGTCACACATCTTTGGGCACGAGCATATCCCGTCATTTCCAAAACAACGTGGTGTCCTTTACTCCGTGGAAACCTGGGAACGCTTGAACGCCGCTGTTGAAGAGACACTTCGAAGTGGCATTGGCTACGATCTCGAGCTGCCAGCAATCCACGCCGACGGCACGCCGCTTTGGATCAATACCCGATCCAAAGTAGTACGGGATGCCAGTGGCGAAATCTGCGGCTTGCGCGGTACTTTACAAGACATCACTTAGCGTAAGCTCGTGAAAGAACAGCTCCGTTTCCAGGCCACGTTGTTGAATACGGTTGGCCAGGCGATCATCGCCACAGACATCGAGGGTAATATTACCTACATGAACGCTGCCGCCGAAAACACGTATGGCTGGCAAGCAGCCACTGCCGTGGGTCGCAGCATCATGGAAATAACGGTTCCTGACGTATCCCAAAGTCGAGGGGTGGACATCATGGGGCAACTGACGAAGGGTCTACCCTGGTCGGGCGAGTTTGCGGTACAGCATAGCAGCGGCAGAATTTTTGTAGCCGAGGTGCACGACACACCGATCCTAAACTCGGCGGGAGAATTGATCGGCATCATCGGTGTTTCTTCCGACATTAGCTTGCGTGTACAAACTGAGCAATCGCTCGCACAGAGCAAAGAGCGTTACTACACACTATTCAAATCAATTGACGAGGGATTTTGCCTCATCGAGATGATTTATGACGAGCACGAAGCCCCGGTAGACTGGCGTTTTCTGGAAGTGAATCCTGCTTTCGAGAGACAGAATGGTTTATACGGAGCCGTTGGAAAGCGGATAAGCGAACTAGCCCCGAATATGGAATCGCATTGGTTCAACATCTACGGCGAAGTTGCCCGAACGGGCGAACCGATCCGTTTCCAGAACGAGACGAAATCGCTGGGTGAGCGCTGGTTCGATCTCTATGCCTTCCGCATCGGCGATCCCGATAACTACAAGGTCGCCGTCCTGTTTAAAGACATCACAGAAAATAAGAAGGTGCACGAGACGACGCAAGCTACCTCGCAATATGCCCGTTCGCTGCTCGAAGCCTCGCTTGATCCCCTCGTCACAATCAGTGGCAATGGTAAGATCACCGATGTCAATGAAGCTTCGGTGAACGCAACTGGGGTGTCGCGCGAACAACTGATCGGCACGGATTTTTCCGATTACTTTACCAACCCGGAGGAAGCGCGCTCTGGTTATCGCAAGGTCTTCTCCGAAGGTTTCGTGCGCGATTACCCGCTTGCCGTGCGCCATGTTAGTGGTAAGGTCACGGAGGTACTGTATAACGCCAGTGTCTATAAAGACGGTAGCGGCAACGTGCTAGGCGTGTTTGCCGCCGCCCGCGACGTCACTGAGCGCAATCGTCTGGATCAGGTACTGCAAGACAAGAATCTCCAATTGCAAAGTGCCACCATCGTAGCTGAAGCGGCCAATCTCGCCAAATCGAATTTCTTGTCCAGTATGAGCCATGAAATTCGCACACCGCTCAATGCCGTGTTGGGTTTTGCGCAGCTGATCGAAATCGGCACACCGCCGCCGACCCCATCACAAACGGAAAGCCTGAATCAGATCCTGAAAGGCGGCTGGTACTTGTTGGAATTGATCAACGAAATTCTTGATCTTGCACAGATCGAATCAGGCAAGGCAAGCCTATCGCGCGAGGCAGTTTCCTTAGCTGAGGTCTTGCTCGAGTGTCAGGCCATGATATCGCCGCAGGCTGATCAGCGTGGCATAGTGATGGATTTTCCAAGCTTTGAGAACGCCTACTTTATTCATGCTGACCGAATGCGGATAAAACAGGTGCTGCTTAATCTACTTTCCAATGCCATCAAATACAACAAGCTTGGTGGCAGCGTGCGTGTCACGACTGAGCACATCCCGGGCTCAACTGCTTCGCTGCGTATCAAGGTCATCGATAGCGGTGAGGGTTTAGCACCAGAACAACTGACGCAACTCTTCCAGCCCTTTAATCGACTCGGTAAAGAAGCTGGCTTGGAACAGGGTACCGGCATCGGCCTGGTGGTGACCAAGCGCTTGGTTGAACTGATGGGCGGCAGTATCGGTGTGGTGAGTTCCGTCGAAACGGGCAGCACATTCTGGGTTGAGCTAACGTTGACCGACCCACCGCAGTTGGCTGCCAACGACGAGGGAATCACTGCCTTGTCGCGAACCAATACAGCGCCGGAAACGAAGGAACGCAGTGTGCTTTATGTGGAGGATAACCCAGCTAACCTGGCACTGATAGAGCAGCTTGTCGCTGGGCACCCCGACTTACATCTGGTGACCGCCGTGGATGGGTATAGTGGTATCGAGCGTGCGCGTGCATGTCTGCCACAGGTGATTCTGATGGATATCAATTTGCCGGGCATTAGTGGACTGGACGCGCTGAGAATTCTCCGTGCCGACCCTGCGACGGCGCATATTCCCATCATTGCCGTTAGCGCGAATGCGATGCAGCATGAAATCAAAAGTTGTCTTGACGCGGGGTTTTTCGATTACATAACCAAGCCCATCAAGGTCAATCTGTTTCTCGATACACTGGATATGGCACTCGACTTTGCCAAAATGGGCACGACTTCTGGCGATGGAAAGTCAGGAAGCTAAAACGGACTATCGTTCCAGTCACATGCGTCGTTGTGTTTTTAGCTCAGGCTAACTTCCGAAAGGCTTTTGCAGCACCGAAAAGAAGTCAGTTCTATCTTTACGACATTTCATTCGTCATGCTGCAATGTGAGAGTCCCCCCTTAGCTTCCTGCAAGTTCACGAAATTTTAGAATAGCAGTGGTCAGACATTAAGTCCGAAAATGATCCGATTCGGTTCATTTCAAAGATAGGTCATGTTAAGACTTGATCCGATTTTTTCCCTCATGCGCCGCTGAATTCTTGATCTTCGACTTAGTCTTGTGCCAAGTACTTCACAAGTAATTTTTCTAAGGTTTTTTCCTTCGAAAGTTTATGTAGTGCTGCCTCAAATTTTTCTTGTGATAATTGACTAGCTTTGATGCGTGCGCAGTAAACAGGCGTGCTATCAATAATTAAGGGCGATTCTCTTAAACTGGCAAAGTTTGCATCTGTTTTTTGGAGATAGCGAAATTGGGTTTGTCGGACTATGGTGTAGTCGGTGCGTTTTAACTTTTGCTTTAATAGTGCGCTATCGAATGTCGGCGCATCTTGACGGTGTGTCAGTTTTTTTTCAAACAAATGTTCTATCCTAGGATAACGATAGCCCAATAAGGTGCCGATATGTTTTCCAATTAATTCCTGTTGCGTCGTAATAAGTGGCATAGTTTCATCACCAACCAATACGTTATCGATATTCATCAGTGGCGACTTCGCCCAATCATAAAAGTCTGCTGAAGCGCCTCGCCAAGCTGGAGATGCGAAGCAAGCTACATCGATACTAGACTGTATTTCTGGCAGTTCCATACGTTTACGCGATAACATCACATGAACCGCTTTCAATCCAAGTTCCGCCGCTAGCGCATTTTCGAAATCCGGTACGTAACCGCCACTATATACCTTGCTATTGCTCGTTTTTGTAATGCGACCCTCTGGCATTGTCGCTACATCAGGAGCGAGGAAGCGCAATGAACTTTGCTGCGCAGAAACGCTGGGGCAGAGAAAAAGAAAGCACAATGAAATGAGATTCAGTTTGGCAGACATTGCGGAGATTTTAGAAGAGCGGTTGAGGTCTTCCATAGTATAGACTTAAAACAGAGAGAAAATTGATGACATCTTTTCTCTTTTTTTCATGGCTTATGCTTGTTCATAGGAGCGTTCGACCCAAGGTGATGTAACGCGACTAGGAATCACCCATTCTCCATTTCCTTTCTGGACATTTCAAAATGTGTCATATCAAGACTTAAACCTTGCCGCTCGCTACAGCACCGTCCCACCCATTTCAATTAAACTTCTGCTGTACTTCGAGTTTGAACGTGCGTTTGAACTGACCCATTTCTGTTGTATTTTGGGTTAACATTCTCTACGAATTTTTCGTTTTATTGTATTTGCCAGTGTTAAAAGTGTTACCTTTCAACTCAATATTGGACGATGGGTTTTGGTGCCGTCTCCAGGTAATTTGATGCAAATTTTGGCGTAGCGTAAGGCCTTTTTTGATTCAACCCCACAACCCGGGAGTACTAACATGCATACAAAAATAACGGCTCTTATTTTGGCAGCTGTCACAACGACACCATTTGGCGCTTTTGCACAAGATGCGCATTCGAATGATCACGGTTCTGTGTCGAAAGAAGTCATCGAACTTCAACGAGCGAATTTGATAAAGAATACCAATGCTAAAGGCTTTGGGCCACAGTCTCCCCGTGATCTAGCCACGCGACATGGTAGCAATTCCGTCATCTTCAATCAGACGCCAGCGCACACGAATTTGAATTTGTGTAACATCCACTTCCATGAAAATGCTGAACACAAGGGCGGACAGTTTACGACTTTTGCAGGAAACGGCGATGGCAAGGGCTTCCAAACTGGTTTCAAATACTCGGGTAAGCTCACCAAGGCAGAGTTGTCTCCACTCAAAGAAGAAGTCTGTAAGAACGAGCATGGTGGCCTCCAATCCGGAGATACCATCGAAGTCCATTACGTCCATTCTTCTGCGCTAGTCACGCCAGGGCCGACCTTAGGCGCGTGCTTAAATGACGCCATCAAAAATCCACAACTCCGCGTCGAAGCCCAAGTTTATGTGCTGGTAAATGATCCTAAAGCTCGTGACTTTGGTGAGTTGACTAAGCTCGGGACGAAGGGGAATTTTCAACAGGCTTTGGGTATCCCTAAAAATACAGGCAAGCCAATACAATATGCTGGTTCAACGACGGGTCCAGCCTACAACGAACAAGGTTCGCCGTTCCAAGTTTCGTGGAGCGTTCGTCCCAAAGTAGCTAAGGTCAATATCGAGTCTGTTGGCAAATGGTGCGAGGGAAATGTCTTTAAAGAAGACCACGCCCATGGTGTCAGAAATTTAGTGACCGATCCTGCTTTGATTTCCAATATCAATAAATGATATGAGCTGGACAAGAATTGCCGCTGTTGATGCGGCAATTCTTTCTTTCGACAACTCGTGTTTCCTTCTGTCAACCCAATAATCAATTAGACTGGTATCGAACAAAAATGCTCGATACAAGCGCTTCAAACTGAACAAGCTGATCACTCGGAATATGCCCGATACGGAGTCATTTCAGTCTCTAGTACATTTCATTCGTGATATGGGAGTGTTGGAACCGCCCCCTTGCTTGCGGTGGATTCTTGCCGAGGCACTCAATCGCATCACCTGATTAAACCCAGATTTTCCATTAGACGCACCTTTGTTTCTATTTGCGCGCTGACAGCGCATTGCATCATGGTTTTCAATGTGAGCATCGCCAAACGCCCAGCACTGCACTGCACTGCACTCTGTCTCACGCTGATACGACGCCTGCAGTGTGAGAATCCTTTTTAGCAAATTCAATTTCCCTTCTTAAACAACAAGCTACTAAAGAAATTCAAGTACCTCCGATATTATGGTAATTTACTTGCCATCCTGATCGCGCTCTCAATTATCGACATTTCTGAATGGACTTGGTGTGACCAATTTATCCTTTTCGTTCCCAGCGTTTATCACATACAAGAATATGCATTTGTATGCACACTTGCAAAACCAGCTGATGCCCCATGTCACTGAATTGGCGCCGCAAGCTGCGCATGAATTTCTATTGACATTACCTGAAGTGGAAGACGATTCCTGGCTCAGCAATGTCATTTCTTTGGCATCGAAACTTCCACAACTTGATTTGAATAGGCTCCAACACCTCCATTTGCCTGGAATAGAAAGTGTCTTGGAAATGTATAACATTCTGGCCAAAGGCATGCATTTTGATGCAATGCAGGCCTATGAACAGAGAATATGCGACGCTGCACAGCAAGGTCTCTTAGGGAAACAAGAGCTAGCAACGATGCAAGTTCGCAGGCTATTAATCGAGCGCGGAATACTGGAAAAGGCACAGCTAAGCTACGTACAGCGCTTGTTTTCTGAAGATCAGCGTGAGTCGTTGCCCGAAGGAAGCGGAGTCTGGCTAGGATGTGATGCCAGTGTGTTTGGTTTGAAATTTGCGCTAGAATCCATTCTTAGCCGCTCTCAATCTGCTTTAGATCGTATTGGTTTAATCCTATTGTCGCCTTCTGGCCTTGCTGCACCAGGCATGGTCGAAGTGGCGAAGAAATTTAAAAACGCAGTCCTGATCAAGTACGATAACGAAGCTCATTTGATTGAACGTTTGCGAGAACTGCGTATGAGGGTTTTTATTGAGTTACATGGATTGCAAAATCCTGTGACTTTTATTGAATCTTTAAAAACGGGGGTCGCTAATACGCAATTGACTTGGGCGGGCTTACCAGAGAGTTGCCCCTTGCCATTCATCGATGGCCAGTTACTAGACCCGGTGTTAGCGCAGTCGAGTGATGCATCTTGTCGGCCGCTGCCATTGCATTGTTGGTTGCCACCGCCGACATCCTACTTGAAGATGAAACGTGGCGATTCGCTCGGAATATGGTCTGTTAGCCGGAAAATATCAAGAAATTTCTTATATTTTTCTGCTGATTTAGCTTCGCGGCTTGGCTGCAAGCTGCAACTGTGGACTATCACCCAAGATACTCAACTAGGAGCTTTGCCAAGTAATGTCGAAGTAGTGTCTCGATTTGAGAATTTTTGTCCGTCGGTTTTGTTAGATGCATCACCTATCAGTGGTGGATTACCTTGCTTATTTGCTTTGCAAAATGGCATCCCCGTGGTGACAATGCCTGGTTTTAATATTTCATCCCGCTTGGGCGCTAGCATCTTGTTACACTATGCCTTTCCGGAAGGGGTTGTGGCCAGTTTTGATGAATACGCAGAACGGGTAACTGAATTTTATAAGTTACGTAAAATGCCCCGCATTCCGCATCAGATTGAGTGGGAATTTATTGGCACAGTTGATCGATTTTTCCCAGCTTAAAAAATGCTTGATGAATAGTGGGCATGACTTTAAGCTTCCTCGGCGTCTCTGCGCCTCGGCTTTGAAGAGTTTTATCTAGACTCATTTCCTTACTCACTCCCCAACAAATACTCACTCGCCATGGCTCGAGCACGATGCAAGCGACTCCGGTTGGCACAAAACCAAACGCGATTGAGCACCATCGGATCCCCCAGTGCGTGCGGTATGGGGGAATGCGAGTTCGTTGTCAGTGATTTTCATGATTTGATGTGTAATCTCAATCTATACGTCGGCCGACCATGGCACACATAGGACAAAAACTGGCTAGACCAGTCAATGAAATGCCGACAGCGGACAAAGCGGCGACTATTGCTATCGTACCACTTAAGAAATAGAAACTAGCGCCCACAGCAGTTGCGCCTGCAATGATACGGACAATACGTTCCCAAACTGATACATTTTTTTGTAAAACATGATTCACCTCAATCAATAGATAGATAGATAAATTTGTCGTCTTTTCTGAGAAGAGCTTCTCAAAAGAAGCTCTAGACTGCGAAGAGGCGGGGTTTCTACAATGGGATTCGCGCCGATTGAAATATTCTTCGTTTCGAGCTAGCCCCCGTCGACTGCGCAGTAGCTTGTACAGTGGTCTGCTTCATGTCGTGTTTTTACCCTCCTATAACCTCGATATACCTGTTTGTCCTTTTCCATTCGTTTTTCCAGTTCCCCAGCTTTACAGTGCAGCCTAAGTTCACTTTTGCGGGAATCATCATGTTAGACATTCGTCACGTTACTAAAATATATGGAAAAAATGCACCAGCTGTAGCGGATCTTTCTCTGCAGCTTAGTCGCGGGGTCATCGGTCTGATTGGACATAATGGCGCGGGTAAAACTTCCTTGATGCAAATGATCGCCACGCTCACCAAACCTAGTAGCGGACAGATTTTGTTTCAAGGTGTCGATATCACCAAGAACCCGAATGCGATTCGTCGCCATTTGGGCTTCTTACCTCAAGACTTCGGTGTGTACCCGAATCTGAGCGCGAAAGAATTCATGCAATATTTTGCGGCGCTAAAAGGTGTGCGCAATCCAAAACGCATTAACGAATTACTGGAAATGGTAAATCTGCATGATCATGCACATCGTCCTGCGGCCTCATTTTCTGGTGGTATGCGACGTCGTCTTGGTATTGCCCAAGCCTTACTGAATGATCCCGAGATTTTGATCGTGGATGAACCAACCGCGGGACTCGATCCCGAAGAGCGTCTGCGTTTTCGTAATCTCTTGGGTGACTTGGGTGTCAATAAACTCATCATCATGTCGACCCATATTGTGTCCGACGTAGAAAGTATCGCGACAGAGTTGGCGATCATGCGCAACGGGCAATTGACCGCTCACGAAACGCCAGAAGCCTTTTTGGATAAAGCGCGCGGAGAGATTTGGTCAGTCACGGTGAGTCAAGAGGAACACGCTGCGCTGCGCGAGAAAGTCAATGTACTGCATGCACAACGTCAAGGCGATCGCGTCAACTTGCGCATCGCGCATCCGCATTCGCCATGGGCCGGCGCTATCAATGCCGAACCGAATTTAGAAGAAGCCTTGATGTCGCAACGTTATGCCAGTCAAGGGAGTAGTGTATGAATCTCGATTTCCTGATGACCATGGTGAAAATGGAAGTGCGGCTGCGCATGCGTAGACTCGGCACCATGATTGCCTTATTGATTGTGATTGGCGTGACTTGGGCCATGGTGTCGCGACCAAGCGCCGGCATGTCGATGATGGTGGTTGACCGTGCGCGTACGCTATACACCAGTTCTACCTTAGCTCTTGGTAGTGTGACCTTAAGCTCTGGCTTGTTGGCAATGATAGGTTTCTATTTAGTGCGTGGCCGCGTGGTGGAAGATATTCGCAGTGGTATCGGTGGCGTCATCGCGGCAACAGAGGTTAGCAATTTGCAGTTCTTGATTGCGCGTTGGTTAGGCGGTGTTGCCTATTTAGGCGCGATCGGTTTGACGGTGATGCTCACCATGATGGTGCGTCATTTGATCGATGGCGTTGGTCCTTTGCAGCCGCTGATTTATCTGCAAACTTATGCGCTGATTTTAACACCATTAATCTTTTTTTCAGTCAGTTTCGCCATCCTGTTTGATAGCTTTCAAGTGTTAATGGGGAAGTTTGGTGATGTCGCCTATTTCTTTGTTTTTTGCGCATTTATTGGGATCATTGCTCCCAACATAGAAAATATGAGCGTGGCAGGTTCACCACTCCTTGCCTTGGATTTTTTCGGTATTGGCACCACAATTATCATCACGAAAATGCATTTCCATTCCCATTTCGTCTCGGTCGGCGGCAGTAACTTCGATCCAGCTCTTGCGCCTAGAGTTTTGCCAGACATGGTTTGGTGGACCATGCCTGTGCTGTATCGCTTGGCTAGCGCATGTCTGGCATTGCTGCCATTGATCCCCGCTGTTTTACGTTTCCACCGCTTTTCGCCAGATCGAATCAAGGCGAGCGCAGGCAATAAACGTCGCAGCCCGCTCGCGATACTCAATCAAATCCTGCGCCCGCTCTCGTTTTTGGTGCAGCCTGTTTTTGCCTTGGCGATACGAACACCTGGCAAAGCCGGTGAAGTTTTCGCGGAGTTGGGCTTATGCTTAATCAGCTCTCCAATCGCGATACTGTCCATTATTGGTCTCAACATCGCCGCGATGCTGATGCCCGGCCAGCAAATGTCAGGCGTATTGATCGCAGCGGTAGCGATTTGGATGATCCTCATCTCCGACATGGCAACACGTGACTACCAAGCCGATAGCGAAAATATGAGCGGCGCGACTGCCAGTGGAACTTCGGGACGTTATAGCCGACAGTTGGCAACCGCGCTGTTATTGGGTAGCTTGATGATGGTAGGTGTTGCATCTCGCGGCATAGCCTTAGGTCTTCTGTCGTTACCGGCACTGCTTTCTGGCGTTTTCATGTTGGCGTCGTTTGCAACGCTCTTAGGTCGCTTTACTCGTACCTCGCGTGCCTTCACCGTGCTGTCATTGTTTTGGGTGTATGTTGCGGTGCAAATCCGTAGTGTTTCCTGGATCGATGTGGTTGGATTTAATGGTGTTGCCAATTCCAGCACCATCAGTTTTTTCTCCGCCCTTGGTATCGGTTTGGCGATATTGGGTTATGCCTACAACCACTATAAGGCGCGCTAAGACCTGCTCTGTGACGCTGTTTGCGCAGAATTGTTTTTGTCAATATTGATGTATCGCGCGATGTACTAAGGGTAGAGATCTCTGTACGATCGTAGCTAGCGGTCGAAGTTTGAGTTTGCGATGCTCGATGTGCCGAAGCACAGCGAGCATCGCAAACCCAAAAGACTGACTGTTAGTTAAATACCGCCGCTTCGCCGGTGGTTTTGGTTGTAGTAAAAAGATCTGTATTCATATTTTTCAATTGAGGATAAAGATAAATTGAAGATTGGTTCTAGGGTGGACTGATAAGGTTTTATCAGAAAAAATTTATGCCAAGACTCAAATTCACATTCTGCATCCTCGCAAATTTAGCGCGTTTAAAACTATCGCTCAAATAGTTATCTCCATCCTCGCTGCATGCTTCAAACGCTCGTCACATTGAATTATCTAAATAAGCCCAACATTGATGTCATCGTCGACGTTTGAACTCAGGACCTACAAATACTAAGCCCGCGCGCCCACGCTCTAATTCAAAGTGACTAAGTCGCCGGTCACGATTTTGTTGAAGTGCCTGCTGTTCATCGCGTTCTGCTAGTTTCTGGGCAATCAATAGCTGCGCCAATTTTTTATTGGCGTATTGACAGCGTTCGGTCTGTACCTTAACGCTGATCCCACTCGCCATATGCGTGGCGCGAATCGCACTATCGGTTTTGTTGACGTGTTGCCCGCCGGGGCCGCTAGCACGACATGCTTGATAAGAGATGGTGTTATCGGCAATGCGTTCTTCGATCTGAAACAAGCGCACGCCGATGAACCAATTTTTACGCGGATAACGCAAACGATAGGGGCTTTCGCATATCCACAGCACACTACCTTCCCACTCTTGAATCCATGAGGTCGACGAATTTTCAATTTCATTTTCAGACTCAAGACTAAGCAATAAAGATTTGTAGTTTGATGTACGCGTGGCGATAACACTCTCCACTAACTCTAGACGGCAAGCATAGCGCTTCGCTTCGCGTTGCAAGGCTTGACAGGTCTTAGCGACGCCGAGACAACATTCTTCTGGTCCTTGACCAGCGGTGATTTGTACTAAGATCATAAGCAGCACCCACCCGATGTTTTATAACTGATCAAGGGCTTGAGCTTTGCAACCACATTGATTAAACCTGCTTCTTGCAGCGATTCAATCACACTGTCGATCGGTTTATAGGCCTCTGGCGCTTCTTCGAAAATCAGCCCTTTATCGTGGCAGACCACCCGACTATCTAGCGCTGTCCTGCTTAATTGCGTCGCCGTGTACCGTTGCTTGAGGCGTGGTTCACACTCGCTACGCATCCACTTTCGACCAGCGCCATGCGCTAACGAAAATAAGCTATGGCTAGCCAACTCGCCGCGTGTCGCTTGCACCACGAAGGAATAATCACCGCGCGAGCCGGGAATCACGATTAAGCCTTCTTCTGCAGGAGTCGCACCTTTTCGATGCAAGAAGCCGCGTTCGCCATCGATGGTGACTTCACTCAAAAAATTGTGATGGATGTCCAATACCGTCTCGGCATCCGTCGCCAAATTCGCACAAATACGCTCTGCGATCAAACGCCGATTGCATATTGCAAAATGTAAAGCTTGCTGATGTTGGTTCCTATACGCAGGCGCGGCGACATCATCTTCAGCGAGACCATGATGTCCGTACTGCTCAATATGCTGACGCAAAATGTGTCCACCAAAACCGCGCGAACCGCTATGCACCAACAACATCACTTGTTTGCGATCCAACCCATGTGCTGAAAAAATTTTCTGATCAAATACCTCGGTTATTTGCTGTAACTCAGCAAAATGATTGCCACCGCCTATCGTGCCCAAACTTTGTTCAAAGCCGCTCCCTTGCAATTGATAAGAACGCACGCGCTCTCGCCAAAAATCATTTTGCTCGATCAAGGGCGCATCGATACTGCCCAAACGTTTAACCAGTTTGTCGAGTGACAACTTTGCAATGGAAAGATCCGTTTTTAATAAACGCATACCGCAACCGATGTCGCCACCGATCAATGCGGGATAGAATCGACCAATCGAAAAGAAAGCTGCGCCCACAGGATAACCACGTCCTGGATGTAAATCAGGCATACCAACCACCCGGCGCATACCGGGCAGTTTTGCTGTAGTTTGTAATTGCTGGATTGCGCCTCCTTCAATCCATGTTTTTGGTGAGGCGATCACAGAAACATTTTCTGCGATGATTTGTAATGAGGAATTGCCCATTCGGTTTCAACCTGTAAAAGTGCAGGTCGTCGCCAGGACGTGTTGATCGTAATTCTGTTTATCTAAAAATCTGTTTATTCAGATTGAAGAGCTTGAGGAAATACGCTTAAGCCTGACGCAACCCGCTAATAAAAAAAGCGTGTGGTGGGAACAGGTTGATTGAATTCATGATGAGCTCCTTTTTATCGTTATTATGAGAGATTGAGAATCGAAGTCGCTGTGTACTTCGATTTTGATTATAGCAAGAATTCTTTTTTAAACCAACAAGTGGATTAATCACTGGCTTCCAACGTTTAGGCCACCAATACTGTAATGCCAGCAAGGCCAAGCTGCGAATAATCCAGCCGTAAACAGCCATAGATGCGTGCTTGAAGATCGATCAAAAAGGAATCAGTAATCAGATTCCGAGCAAAGAGTGATATTTCGACGATCCCGATAAGATGATGTGCTGGAGCAGAGCAGCGATCACGAATTCCGAAGAGCTTGTCACCAAACTCTACGAAAATGTGTCATGTTAAGACTTGACGGAGCTTTTCGATCAAGGATTTGGAGTGTGTGTCTTGTGAATCATGATGATGTCACTTATTGTTGCTGTGTCGCGCAATGTATGCCACCGCCCCCCGCTGAGATCGGATCAATATTTAATGCGATCACCCGTCGCTTAGGAAAGGCTTGCTCTAAAGTTGCTTTGGCCAAAGCATCGGTTTCTGCATCTCCAAATTCCGGCATTATGACGGCGTTATTGACCACATAAAAATTGATGTAGCCTGCTGCAAATTCTTTACTCTCATACTCAGGACGCACTGTAGACGGTGCGTCCAGCACCAGTACTTTGAGCGGGTTTCCATTGACGTCTGTTGATCTTTTTAGGATGTCTAAATGAAGACGCGTCACCGCATAATCATAAGATGTTGGGTCATGCTCTAAGCCTGCGATCACCACACCTGGGCTTGCGAAACGTGCATAAAAGTCGGTATGCCCATCGGTGATATCCTTGCCCACAATACCCGGCAACCAAATCACTTTTTGTATTCCTAAGAGTTTTTTTAACTCGGCCTCACAAGCAGCTTTACTCAATCCTAGGTTGCGATTTGGGTTCAGTACACAACTTTCGGTGATGATCGCTGTGCCTTGACCGTCGACCTCAATCCCGCCGCCTTCCAATACTAACTTAGTATTCAATAGCGTTCGTCCAGACAACTCACACACCTTTTTAGCAATGCCAGCATCACGTTGGTAGCTCTGCTTCTTACCCCATCCATTAAAGTTAAAGTTCACGCCAGCTTGCTCACCTCGATTGTTTTTCACAAATACCGGCCCAGTATCGCGTATCCATAAATCATCGATCTCAGCTATATGCAAAGTCACGCGCGGATCAAGTTTTTGTTTAGCCAAGTTGTAGTCATTCGCATTGACCAACATATTTACAGGCTCAAATTGCACAATCGCATTAGCAATCTTGGCCAAGGTATTTTTCACTGGCGTAGCCAACTCAGGTCCCCACACATTCGCATTGGCGACAAAAGCCATCCAGGTTGCCGTATGCGGCTCGGCTTCGTCGGGCATACGCCAGCTTGTGAAGTTATTTTCCGGAGTTGATGCTGTTGGCCCGGTTGATGAAGAAGGCGACGATGTATTTTCCGCTCTAGCATCTTCACCACCGCAGGCAGCTAACATAGAACTCAAGCTCATACTTGCTCCAAATTGCAAGAATCTTCTTCGTGTATTCATTTTGCTCATCTTTCATTTATTCACTTAAACGGGTCGACATATCAGCAATCTGCGCCAAGCGAAATCGTGCTGAAACTCAATGAATGAGAGTATAAAACCAGATTGAATTGAGATATATTGATCTTTATTGCCTCTTTTAATCAAAAAAATTCATATCTCATGAAAAATATTCCCTCTTTACGCCATCTAATAGGATTTGAAGCAGCGGCACGCTTAGGCAATTTCTCAAGAGCTGCAGAAGAATTGCATCTATCACAATCAGCGATAAGTCATCAAGTTCAACAATTAGAAGAGCAACTAGGCCAGCCAATGTTTCATCGCGTTGGGCGCGGCGTTGAATTGACTGTGGCGGGCGAAGTGCTCTTACAAACGGTACAGAAATCACTCCATACATTGAATCAAGGATTAAATCGAATAACGACTTACCTTGACCCAGGCCTGATTGTGATTGTCGCTCCCGCTCCTTTTATGCGAGGTTGGTTGCAAGCCAAAATCAGTGAGGCGCAAGAACACGATCCATCGCTATTACCCGTTTTATCAACGGATCAAACGGCGAGATTCATTGATGAAGTCGATGTTGATATTCATATCAGTGAATATCCTTTGCAGCAAGCCAACTTGGAGGAATACCCACTGTTTCAGGATGAATGGATAGTCGTGGCAAACCCAACATTGGCGAGAAGAATCGATATAAATAATTTGGAAAACCTACGACTTTTTTGTTTGGAAAAAAGTCTAGTCGATGACAGCATAAACAATCGATTGCAAGAGCAACTCAATGCTTGCAAAAAAGTGGCGTTCTACGACGATATCTGTTTACTCGTCAACGCCATCAAGCAGCAACAGGGTATCGCCTGTGTCCCTTATTCCGCCGTAGCACACGATGTTGAATTAGGCACCTTAGCACGCGTCCCCAACTTTGCTAG
>CAUPKC010000056.1:0-29069 GCA_963511665.1 uncultured Undibacterium sp. | reverse complement strand
TGCTTGTTGCACCACCGCTGATCCACTCGCAATTTGGCCAACGCTGGCTGAGATGAGGTTTTTGATTTCTCTAGCAGCATCGGCACTTCTATGTGCCAGAGTTCTGACTTCACTTGCTACGACAGCAAAACCTCGGCCTGATTCGCCGGCTCGAGCTGCTTCAACAGCGGCATTCAAGGCAAGAATATTGGTTTGAAAAGCAATGCCGTCAATCACCCCGATAATGTCGCTAATCTTGTGTGAGGAGTTGTGGATATTTTCCATGGTTTGCACTACCGAATGAATGATCTTGCCACCACTCTCAGCCACTTCCGCATTTTCGTTTGCAAATTTGGCCGCCATTGATGCTTTGTCCGCAGATTGCCCAACGGTTGCACCGATTTCTTCCATTGCGGCAGCTTGTTTCTCTAGTTCAGCGGCAGCGGTCTCGGTGCGTGCGGATAAATCCAAACTAGCGGAAGCTATCTCAGCGCTGGTGGCATGCAAAGCTCGCGCAGAATGTCTGACCGTTTTTACTAATTCGTGCAGGGAGTTATAGGTCTGCTGCAGATCATGCAAAACCTCTGCGGTTTCGTCGCTGCCAAAGGGTTTTCCAGGAATGTTGCGCAAATCGCCTTGTGCCACTTCTCCAAGGTGCCTGCGCATGAGCTTAAATCCGCCATCGACCACTAAAAAGAAACAATAGAAGCAATACAGTGCCATCAGCACGGTAACAACGATTAATATGCCGATGAGGTACAGTTCACGCTCTAATGCATTAATCCTTCGCTCTATAGTGTGATCTAGTTCCTGTATGATGCGTGAGGTCAGGAGATAGCTATCTTTAATCGTAATATTGGCCAAATTTAGAAATTTAGTTTGCGTTTCTGCGCCAAATACTTGGGAATCAATAATATTTTTCTCAGCAAAAAGATAAAACTCAGTTTTTTCGGCGAGTACCTCGTTAAAGTTCAGTTTGGAATGGAGATCTGAACTATTGGCAGACGCCTTCGTAAGACTGTCGTTCAGATTGCGAAATTGAAATTCGGCGACCGGAATCAATTGGAATAAGGTTTTTTGTTGAGCGGGGGTTATTTCACCTGACTTTAAGACGGCATTGCCCGTACCGCGTAGCTGACCGGAATACTCCAAAATATCCGGCATTCTTAGAAATGCGGCATCCATCAAGTAATAGGAGTCGATTTCTGGATCTAGGGTAAGGCTTGAATTATCCGCTACGTTCATGATCAGCGAGATCAGAGAGGCAACGAAGTCGCTGTGAACTTGACGGATCGCGGGAACACCAGTCGCATTGTTGGTTTTTTCAAATGCCGATTTCGTGGCCGCGTAGGCTTTATCAACGTTCAGTGCTGCACCGTGCTGCTGGTGCGTCGCTTCGAGCTTAACTAGTGCCGCCTGTAACTTCTCTTTAGTGGCAGTCGCCGCACTGGCAGCGCTAGGATCAACACTGGCTGCCAAGGAATCGCGCCTAAATTGTTGTGCGAGATCCATGACGGGAAAAATTTCTCGATTGTAAGCAATACCAATTCGTTCTTTTTTAGCAAATGAAATCTGCGTCATCTCACTTGAATAGAAAAACCACGTGAGCGTCCCAAGTGGAAGGATAAGGAGGAATAGTATTAATGCTGCTTTCGTACGAAATTTCATTCTCGCCATGATGTTCACCCCTAGACTCCAGACGGGGTTGGTATAAAAATCACTGGCATCCATCTCAGCTGATTTTGGCGCTGCTAGAAATTCCTTCATGGCAGGGCTTACGCGAACGATCTTACTCATAGTATCCAAGCTTTCAAATAAGTGCGAAATTGGGCAGCGAACATTAATGAGTGTGAATATACATTAAAGGCATTCTTTTTTTTGACTTAGAATTACTTCAAAGGAATATTTTTTAAGACGATGTCTAAAAACAACTTTTTACTCGGCTAATTTGTAAAAAATCGTGAAATTTCCGTCTGTATTTGTTCTTTTTTGACAGGTTTTGCGATGCAGGCATCGGCGCCAAGGGCTTTGAGTTTGCGTATATCTTCTGGTTCGGAATGGCCACTTACCATGATGATAGGTAAATGAGAGGCAGTATGGACTTCATTTTTTCTTATCGCGATGAGTGCTTCTAGGCCGTCCATTTCTGGCATCACCACATCAAGAAAAAGTAGATCAAATTTTTGTCTTTTTAGCGCGACTAGAGTCGCTTTCCCATCATCCACCGTGGTGCAGTTATGTCCCATCGATTCCAGATGAATGACGAGCATTCTTTGCATAAAGAAATCATCATCGGCGACCAGGATATTGAGTTTGCTCTTTGATTTTGGTGCGTATCCAAGGGGCATGATGATTGTCTTTAAAAGATGATAGTCAAGGACGAGAGGGCTTGGCAGCCCGACGACTGAAAGCTAGGTATGTTCTTGTGACCGTACCAATAAGAATGTATCAGACTTTTGCTGTCGTAGTGATGTACGTGTCGGTTGTTCGTTTCTTGTTAGATCCATTTTGCGAAGTTTATCTGGTGTGCATTTATAGCCTATGTCGACAGGCGGTTCTTTGCTTATGCATGAGCTTCATTGTCAAAATAAAGGTAGATAAAGAGCTTGTAACGACTTTTGCGACAATCATCGGCCAGCCAAGCATCAAGCCATAGTTCCTGCAGTCATTAGCTCCGGGCCACGTGATGCAATACATCAAAAGCGAAACGCTTTCGGCACACTGTCGCCGATCTCGCTACACTCGACCATGTTGACGGCCATATTATTTTGGCGGAAGCACTACCAGGCGAAGGTGGGTGGTAAGGTGTGGCAGAGTGTTTGCGCCGTGCCGCGTTTGACTCGCAAGGAATATTGAATCTGTTGTTACAGGTGTCATTTAGTATTCATTTTGATTGAGTGGTCATCCTTCATGATTGGATGGAATTTGTGGTGTGTTTATTGGCAGGGTGAGTGTAAAGATTGTCCCCTTTTCAGACGAGATTACATTGATGTTGCCGCCGAGGACATTTTCAACCGTATTTAATACAATATGCAGGCCCAAGCCAGTTCCCCCTTGCCCCATTTTTGTCGTAAAAAATGGATCGAAGATTTTCCCAAGTGTTTCTTGCGTTATGCCTCGGCCATTGTCTGAAACGGAAATGGTTATCATCTTGTTGTTGAGAATTGCAGCACTCAGTTCGATCACGCCGTCACTGCGCCCCTCAAAGGCGTGATTGCAAGCGTTGGAGATCAAGTTTCTGATAATTTGTTCTAGTGCCTCAGGATAAGTGTTCATCACAATGTCGACGGGTAGCTTATTCACTATCTGGCACATCCCTGCCGTAAAGTTTGATTCCATTTGTATTAGCGTGCACGCAACGAGTTCATTTAAATTGACCGCGCTTAATCTTTCATCCGTTGGATTGACATCGACCTCTTTGAAGTGTTGAACCAAGTTGCTAGCGATTTGGATATTTTTAAGAGTAAGGTCACATGTTTCAGCTAGTCTGGCTAGAAACTGTGTTAGGTCGCTACGTCGAAGAGACTGTCCTTCCAGTTGGCTTTCCAGCTCATGCTGGAAATCTCTTAGCGTTGATATCATTAACAGCGCATTTCCTAATGGCGTATTTAATTCATGCGAAATTCCCGCCACCATATTTCCTAAGGAGGCGAGTTTTTCAGAGCGCACGAGTTGCAATTGCGTATTCTTGAGTGTCTGAATGGCGTTTTCTAGCTCGATATTTGCGCGACTGAGTGCCTCAGTTCGTTCATTCACTTTCGCTTCTAGTTGGTCGGCGTGTTCGAGTGTCTTTTTGAGAAGCTCCCGCCTCTCGTTTGATGTATTTCTTACACTTTCAAACCAATGAACCCAAATATTGGGAACCTTTGGAAAGGACTGATTCGGGTGGGATGCAACTACATCGACGTATTCTGCTAGCTGCAAAGCGGGAGTTGTATAGCGTCGATTCTGTATCCAAGCAAGAGCAAAAAATGCAAGCAGCAACAGCATAGATATGGCGATAAACGGGCGTAATACCAGGAATAGATTCGAGTTGGCTACGTCTGCTGGTACATGTACCAATAACATCCAAGGTGTTTCATGTAATGGGAAGGATAACCATTCGGATGAGCCGATTTGTTTTGACTGATCAAATTTCGGTAGCACATCTGTGATGCGCAAATTTTTGTTAAATGTTTTTATGCTATCGTCACTGTCAGCTAGGAGGAAATTTTGATTGTCAATGATCAAGGTGCGACTTAATTGAATGGAATGTTCGTGTAGTAACGTATCGAGAAATGCAAGCGTGATGTCGGTACCAACGACACCTTTGAAATCTTCATTGTCGTAGACTGGTGCAAGCAGACTGACCATCATTCCTTTCCCTGCGAAATCCAAGTAAGGCGAAGTCCAAATGCTTGTTTTTGCTAGATTAAGAATCGGACCAGCTTTTCTTAGTGGAGCGGTATTCTGATCATCCAAAATGGCATTGATCGTATCGTGCATATTTGTCGCCTTGTTCAATTGAAAGGCGTCTGACTTCGCAAATCTTGGAAAGATTTGAACCCATGATTTGTCGTGGCTGTAGAAGTAGCTCCACTGAAACATCTTGTGTTGATCATGGGTAGCAGCGACCTGCGCCAGTGTCGTCATAATTGCATTGATCTCTTTGATGGAAATCTGTGATGTCGGCAAGGTGGTGTCGATGAAAATCGAACCAAGTTGTTGGTCGAATTTTTGCGGAAGGGTATCCCATGGCGCATCAGGAAAAGGACTGTTTGCTAGATTACTGTGGCGTTGAAAAAAATTGGTGTCAATAAGAGAGGGATTAGCAAGACTTCGTTCGATAGTTTTGCGCATCGACGTGACGTGCGATCTCGCTATGTTAATTCGTTCGTTGAGAATGAATTGAAGTTCTTCGCCCTGCCTTTGCAGCTTGATATTTTGTTTGTTTCGTTCGCTTAAGAACATTGCATAGGTGTAAGCTGACATCGCGGCAATTAGTAAAAAGCCACTCAACAATACGGTAAAACCATATCGTCGTTTTAGTCTTTTAGCACTAACTTGATTCCGAGTCGTCATGAAAAATTCCTTTAGATTCAGTGATCTGTAAGATCCTATTAGAAACTAACAATCGGTAATACCTTGCTACTGACAGTCTATTTTATTCGATATCGATCTTTACAAAATTATTCTGAGATGAAATGTCGTTTTCTACGAATAATTTTATCGGTTAGAGGTGGTTGCGCGAGTCTAGAGAAGACCATCAATTTAATTTGATTTAGCGAATTGGTGGAGAATATTGTTGAACGATTAGGCTTTGCGATGCCAATTTTGTCGCACTTAGTTAATTCTCTTTCGTACTATTTGTAGATCAGCTTCACACCGACAACAAATGTTGGCAGTAACTTTGAAATCACTTGGGACACGATAAAAAATCGTTAATTGCCATACCTAGTTCTGTATAGTTATCGACCACCCTATAAGCGCCGTCAAAAGCAAAATGCCGACTTAACTGATTGCGTATCACCACACATGATAAACCAGCAGAGATCGCTGACCGTAAGCCACGTGGCGAATCTTCGATCACCAGACAATGTTCGCGCGGAATTGCCAGCTTACTTAAACCTAGCAAGTAGGGATCAGGCGCTGGTTTGCTATTGGCGTAGTCTTCCTCGGTCACGACGAATTCAAAATGCGGCAGCAAATTGAGCTGGCTATGAATCAAATGAAAATGGTCAGCGCGTGAACTCGTGACTATCCCCATTTTTGCTTTGTCCTGCAAGCTAGCCAGTAGAGCCTTGACCTCCGGAATTTCCACATCCGAATGTGATTGCAGCAATGTAGAGTAGCGTCGGTTTCGCTCATCGCGCAATAGGCTGATGTCCTCTGCAGTCACGCCGCGAGCTTCGAGCAAATGCCATGCACCGAGATTTTGCAGTAAAAACCAGTCGAAGAATAAGGTCGGGCTTAGCTCGATGCCATGTTCGGCGAACAGGCTGCGATTGGCTTCGTAAAACAAGCCTTCGGTATCGACAAGTACGCCATCGTTATCCCACAATAATCCGTGTTGCATGGAACGGAATTATTTGTAGACTAACTTCATGACCAAAATAAAGGCGGAAAGTGATAGTGAAATCACATTGGCTACGATGATGGGCCAAGCATCGAGCATTAAGCCATAGACCAACCAGCCAACCGTGCCCGTGACCATGATGCAATACATGCCAAGCGAAACGCCTTCAGCGCGTTTGCGCCGCCAAGTCAGCCATGCTTGTGGAATAAACGCGCTGGTCGTGAGAAAGGCTGCAATATAGCCGACGATATCGAGTTGGGTCATAAAGTTTGGCTGGTCAAAAATTGACCCTGATGAAAGACTAAAGGGGCTTGATTGATCGCTGCACATTGCTCAACTTCGCCGACGAAAATCACATGGTCGCCCTCAGGATAGCGGCTGCGATTGAAACATTCAAACCAAGCCGAGGCACCATTGAGAATCGGTAATCCAGTGCGTGATAAGGTGTATTCGACGCCTTGAAACCGGTTCTCGGTGCGACTAGCAAACTGTTCCGCCAAGTGTCGTTGATCTGCAGCTAAAACATTGATCACATAGTGGGAATTGTTCGTAAATATTGGCATGCTTTGGGCACGATCACCTAGGCTCCATAAGACCAACGGAGGATCTAGCGACACCGAATTGAACGAACTCGCGGTCAAGCCCAAAAAGGAACCATCTTCAAGGCGCGTCGTAATGACCGTAATACCCGTGGCAAATTGCGACAAGGCATGGCGGAAGTGGCGGCTATCAAAATCAGGGGGTAGTGCGTTGCTGGTCGGCGTTAGCATGGGGTTTCCAGAATCAATTTTCGCCATTATCCCAGATTTTTCTTAAAAGCATCACGATGTAAATAGGCTTGACACTCTTGGTGCGCCAAAGCGCGAAGAAAATATCTGCCTGTGTTAAACTGTCGCCCTTATCGCTGGCTGAATGATTTTGTAACTAATTGATTTTTAAGAATATTTAATTGGGTCTTGTCATGCTAAATAGTAAAAAATTACGATTTCTTGCGCTTTTGTCGATTGTGATGACGTTCTTGTTAGTCTTCGACGTCAATGCTAAGCCGGTCGAGCGTAGATTTCCTGAGGAAATTAAGCGTGGTAAGTTAACTACGACCGCATTGGCCGAACTTGTGATCGACGGCAAGCGCAGAGTGGATTCGCCTGCTCTACGTATCTATAACGAGGACAATGGTATCGTGACACTCGCTAGTGTCGATGTGCGAAATGTCGTGATCTATTATGTCGAAAATGAGATTCGTGAAATCGTAAGAATCTGGATCTTGACGCCCGAAGAAGTGCGTCAAGGGATGCCCAAGAAGAATTGATTCATCTCAATTCATTATTTGTATTTATTGTTTATACGTATCGTTTAAAGTAGGAAGAATCTAGTTCCATGCAGAAGAAAGTATTCATCAAAACCTTTGGTTGCCAAATGAACGAGTATGACTCGGACAAAATGCAAGACGTGTTGGCGGCAACTGATGGCATGATCAAAACCGATAATCCGGAAGATGCCGATGTGATCTTGCTCAACACCTGTAGTGTGCGCGAGAAGGCTTCGGAGAAAGTGTTTTCGGATCTGGGCCGTCTGCGTGAATTGAAGAAAACGAAACCAGATTTGTTGATCGGCGTTGGTGGTTGCGTGGCCTCTCAAGAAGGTGAAGCGATCGTCCGCCGAGCGCCGTATGTGGATGTGGTATTTGGTCCGCAAACCTTACATCGCTTGCCACAGTTAATTAAAGACAGACGCGATTCAGGTCGTTCGCAAGTCGATATCAGTTTTCCTGAAATTGAAAAATTTGACCATTTGCCTCCAGCCAAAGTCGAAGGCTCGACGGCATTTGTGTCGATCATGGAAGGTTGTTCTAAGTATTGCAGTTATTGCGTCGTACCTTACACCCGTGGTGAAGAAGTCTCTCGCCCGTTCAACGATGTCTTAGTGGAAGTCGCAGGTTTGGCTGAACAAGGTATCAAAGAAATTAGTTTGTTGGGACAAAACGTTAACGCCTATCGCGGCTTGATGGAGGATGGCGAGATCGCTGACTTCGCCTTGCTTCTTGAATTCATTGCAGAATTCCCGCAAATAGAACGCATCCGCTTTGTGACTAGTCACCCTAAGGAATTTAATCAGCGCTTGATTGATGCCTATGCAAAAATTCCGAAGATAGTTGATCACGTGTATTTGCCGGCGCAACATGGCTCAGACCGTATTCTGGCGGCGATGAAGCGTGGATACACTTCATTAGAATACAAATCGGTAATCCGGAAATTGCGTGCAGTGCGCCCGAATATACATATTTCCTCCGATTTTATTGTCGGCTTCCCAGGTGAAACGGATGAAGATTTTGATGCGCTGATGAAGTTGATTAACGATGTGGAATTTGATAATAGCTTCAGCTTTATCTTTAGCGCTCGTCCCGGTACACCAGCGGCGAGTTTGGAAGATACGACACCAGCGCCGCTAAAGCTCAAACGCTTGCAATTTTTGCAGTCAGTGATTGATGCAAATACCAAAAAATATAGCAATGCGATGATAGGAACTATCCAACGTATTTTAGTTGAAGGCCCATCGGTCAAAGATCCAAATGAGTTGCAAGGTCGTACCGAGAATAATCGCGTAGTGAATTTCCCCGGCGGTAAAGAATTGATCGGCACCTTGGTGAACACACGCGTTACCGAGTCTTATAATTATTCTTTACGCGGTGAGTTGGTCGACTAATTTTACTCAGATACAAAAGTAGGGCGGGTACAAGCCGCGCTGTGCAAAGTGGAATCTCGGATGCGCAAGGTTCAGGCGGCGCGGGTTGCACCCGCCCTACGATGTTAAGGTTTTCTCTGCGTTCCTCTGTGCCTCGGCGTCTCTGCATTGAGGGGTTTTAATTTCGACCTATATTTATTTTAGAAAATATAAAATTTTGAAAACGAAAACGCCAGTTCCAGTTTTATATTTTGTTCCGCAGCCTTTGGATAATTTGCGGCTTGCGCATTTGTGCGGCCCTTTGGATGAAAACCTGCGACAAATTTCTGCTGCTTTGGATTTGAGTATTTTCCGTCGTGGTGAGAAATTTATTGTCAGCGGAAACAATGCGGAAAAAGGTTTGGAGTTACTTGAGAAATTTTACGCGCAAGCGAAGAAAATCATCACTATCGATGAGGTTCAGTTAGCCTTGGTTGAACAACGCGCAGCGAGCAGTTTGAAAAAAACGGCAGAGACTGCATTTGAACCGGAAGCAGATGTAGAAGAAGTATCGACTACAGAACGCCGTACTACAAAAGCGACGACGAAGACGGTGGCTGCGGCAAAAAGTAAAGCCAAAGAAATCGCACCGGTCGAGGTCGAAGAAGCTATAGAAAGTCCCATCCTCAAAACTCGCCGCAGTGATTTACGCGGGCGCACGCCACATCAAAATACCTATATCAAATCTATCCTCGAACATGATATTAGTTTCGGTATTGGTCCAGCGGGAACTGGTAAAACTTACCTGGCAGTCGCTTGTGCCGTCGATGCCTTAGAGCGCGATGCTGTTAAACGTATTGTGTTGACGCGTCCAGCAGTCGAGGCAGGTGAGCGTTTAGGTTTCTTGCCCGGTGATTTAGCGCAAAAGGTCGATCCTTATTTGCGCCCTTTGTATGATGCTTTGTACGATTTGTTAGGATTTGATCGCACCCAAAAAATGTTCGAAAAGCAGGTGATCGAGATCGCACCGTTGGCGTACATGCGTGGCCGCACGCTAAATCACTCGTTCATCATTCTGGACGAAGCGCAAAACACGACGCCAGAGCAAATGAAGATGTTTTTAACCCGCATCGGCTTTGGCAGCAAAGCGGTGATCACCGGTGACGTGACGCAGATCGACTTACAGCGGCATCAAAAGAGCGGCTTAGTCGATGCATGCCAAGTTTTACGCAATGTGCGTGGCATCGCTTTCAATCAATTTACCAGTGTCGACGTCGTGCGACATCCTTTGGTCGGTCGTATCGTTGATGCCTACGAAGAAGCTACGCAGCATCAAGATCAGCAAGACGCTGAGATCGTCAACTTGAAGCACGCAACTGCAATGAATAAACCTCGACGTAGATAATGTAGATAAACATGGCAACCAGTTCTAAACCTAAATTAACACTGTCCGTGCAATACGCGGACGAGCGTTTGAAAGACGTACTAACACGCCCCTTATTGCGCAAAACCATACAGGCAGCTCTATTCTTTCCGGCAGAATTGACTCTGCGCATCGTTGACGCGGAAGAAGGGCAAGTGCTCAATCGTGACTATCGTGGCAAAGATTACGCGACCAATGTGTTGACCTTTGCCTACACGGAAGATAGCGACGCCGAAGTCACGCAAGCTGACATCATTTTGTGCACCGACGTGCTT
Organism: uncultured Undibacterium sp.; assembly: GCA_963511665.1. GTDB lineage: Bacteria > Pseudomonadota > Gammaproteobacteria > Burkholderiales > Burkholderiaceae_D > Undibacterium. The sequence goes on along the minus strand of CAUPKC010000056.1, from coordinate 18,676 downwards.
GAAAACGAAGCCAAAGAACAAAAGAAAAGCGTACTCGAACATGCCCAACATTTAGTCGTGCATGGTGTCTTGCATGCACAAGGCTATGATCACGAAAGCGATGAAGAAGCGGAAGAAATGGAAGCTTTAGAAATCGAGATCTTGGCTGGTTTGGGATTGGCGAATCCATACGCAGAATCTTGATTTTCGGTTTTGAAATTTGAACTTTGAACTTGTTTGAAGGATCAATCTTGGTGCTGCCGCAGCATCGCAATGCCAAGATAGCCAAACCAGATAATTTGGCTAATGCCAAATATTTCAGTGAGCCCATCAGCGGGGTAGCATGTCGCGATGCCAGCGACGCCGACAGCCATGCCAAGATAATGCAGTGTTTTCGGTAGTACGTTCGCTTTGAGTCCTGCGCAGCTAATCAGCAATACCCACAGACCTCCAACGATTTCATTTCCGCCGCCCAAAGCACCCGTTATCGTCGTCACACTAAGCCACAGCGCACGCGTTTGCTCAGGTTCTGTGATACTTGATTTGAGAACAGCATTCAAACCTATGTTCGCTAGCATGCCACTAGCGATGACCAAGCCAACCCACAAAACGCCGAAAATTGAGGCAAGTTGCGTGAGTGTGGCAGCAGCATTTTTTAATCGCTCATGTAGTGCCAATACTAAGACTGCTAACAGTACGCCAAAGATGACATAAGCGAGTAGATTGCTGAAAAAAAGTAAGCTTTGTTTATCCGCTAAAAAGGCCAATTTTTGAGCAGTATCAAGACCGCTCGGCGTCGCTAGTACCGTGCCGTAAAGTACAAATGTGGTGATGTAAATTAAGGCTTCACATAGAGCTGCAATGCCAGCTATTTTCTGCAAATTCATCATCGCTTGTTTCCTTTGTCGGATATGTTCCAATAGTCGTGTTGGAACTTCAGAAATTACTCGGCATTTTCTACATAGTTAGTTGTGTTCTGCGCTTCGGATAAATGTCCATCGAAGGCCAAAATATCGCCTGGCTGACACTGCAATACCTGACAAATTTTTTCCAGCGTATCAAAACGGATCGCCTTCGCGCGTCCTGATTTGAGCACCGATAAATTTTGTGGTGTGATATCGACTAACTCCGCCAAAGTGTTGAGGCGCATTTTGCGCTGCGCTAGCACCACATCTAAGTTCACAATGATAGGCATGCAGTTTCCTTAAATGGTGAGTTCGGCTTCTTCGTTGAGATCGGTGCCGATTTCTAGGGCCCAAAGGATAAGGCTATAGAAACCTATACTGATAGCGACAATTAATAAGTGATCCATAAGTGCCGCAATCCTCAGCCATATATTGTGATTAGCGTTAATAATCGTGATCACAACAAATACAAAATGCATAAAAATGAGAACGATATTAATTAAGAGGTTGAAGTTGAAAGCGCTTCTAGCGTGGCTTAGTGCTTTTTGGTTAAAGATGTCACCATCGTAAAAGCACTCGATTAATTGTTCAAAGTGAAACAAGGTCTTTAAAATGAGATAGCAACAGCCTAGATAGGTAATTACTACGAAGATTTTTGCCGTCCAATTAAAACGTTGCTCCATCAACCAAGAGATTCCGTCTTTGTTATGGTTAGTTGCTGCGATAGCGATCTCGACGATTCCTGTTTCACCGATTGGTTTGAATGCAAACATGATGAAGATAATGAGCGCAATGAGTCCAGTAATGATCAACGCAGGCATCGCAACCCAAATCAAATATCCACTTACTTTCTTGAATTTTGCAATGCGTTTGTCGCGTTCGAAAGACATGGAAGTTCCTTGTTAGGTGGGAATGTGTATTGGCATTGTAGTGAAGAAAGAAATGAAATGCAATATTAAAGTATCGTTTATCGATAATTAATTATTGAGTTATGTTATTTTGTGTGAAAGTGTACTATCTAGCTATTCTCCGATTAGGGCGCATCACTTATTTTCGATATAGTGTGGTTTTCAATATGGAGTATTTATGAAGCGTTTATTGATGGCATTTTCCTTTGCATTGAGTTTGATGTCGCAGTTTGCTTACTCGCAAACGATCTTCATCGTCCGCCATGCCGAAAAAGTTGATGAAAGTCGCGATCCTCAATTGAGTTTGAAAGGCAAACAACGTGCCTTAAATTTGGCCATGCATTTGCGTGATGCCGACATCAAGCAGGTCTATGCGACCGAGTTTCAGCGGACGCAAATGACTGCTGCGCCTCTAGTCGATGCGCGACAGTTAGTATTAACGACGTATGCGGCAAAAGAGTCCGCTAGTTTTGGAAAAACCTTATTGTCGGCAGAAGCTAATACCTTGGTGGTCGGGCATTCAAACACCTTGCTTGATATTTTGAAAGGGATGGGATTCGCCGATGTGAAACCGGTTGCCGATGATGAATATGATCGCTTGATCATCGTAACGCTGAAGAAGAATGCCAGTCCTTCGTATGCCTTGTTGCGTTATTAAATCCAGATTTTTCACTAGGCGCGTCTTCGACGCTATTTGAGCGCTGGCGGCGCATTTCCGGTCATTTTTTTCGTTCTTCGTTGCAAATAGCTAGCTATTTTCGCCTCATGCACGTAAAAACGGCCTCGAAAAGTGCATCCGCTACTGTCTCAAATCCTAATGGAAGTTCTGCGTTGAATTGGCGATATTGAAAGTCGAAAACCGCTCAACGTTGGAGCACCGCGACGCTGATAAAAACGAAAAAAGTGGAAGCTAAATCTGAGAACTTCTCTGCGCTCCTCTGCGCCTCAGCGTCTCGGCGTTGAGGGGTTTTATTTTTTTGGTTCTGCGCACATATCGCCTTAGGCATAAAATCCGCTGCTTCATCGATCACTGATAACTCCTGTGAAACCGAAGAACAGCAAAATTAGTACAACATGTAAGCCAAGACAAAACCAGCTAAACCATTTGAAAAAGGCTTTCTGCGTCTTGTGCCTGAAAAAAGATTGTGCATACAAAGCCCCAAGAGCGCCGCCAACGAAAGCCCAGCTATGCAAAGTCTTTTCTGAAATTCGCGATTCTTGCGCACGTGCGGCCGCTTTATCCCAGCCATACAGCGCAAAAGTGATGAGATTCGCGCAGCTATAGTAAGCCATCAAAAACACCATGAGTGGCTGGTTCTCTAGGAATTGGTTGGCAACATCAGACATTATTAAGTATGCTAGGTCGAAAATGTGAATAAGAGAGGTTTCGCTATTTTAGGTGAGATTGCTGCGCTAAGTATTTGAATTGACTTTCATTTTTTGTCGATATCTTTTTGCCCTGATAAGACGGCTTGTAAGCGCAATGCATAGAGATACGTGGTTTTCGAGAGAAAAGTGGCTCAAAATTTGGGAAAATGGCGCAGATGTTGTATCCTGTAGGATTGAAACAACGGCGTTAAGCCCATTATGCAAGAGCATTCTAGTAAGGTCAGACCATCTGACCTTAAACCACACAGGTCATTGTTTGAACGATTGACCGCCTTAATTTCTCCCGAACCCGAAAACCGCGAAGAGCTGTTAGAAGTCTTGCACGACGCGCAAGAACGTAATTTGATCGATGCCGATGCTTTGGCCATGATCGAAGGGGTTTTCCAAGTCTCCGATTTATCCGCCCGTGACATCATGGTACCGCGTTCGCAAATGGACGTCGTTGATGTGTCCAAACCGATTGCCGAATGGATGCCCGAAGTGCTGGAAACCGCTCACTCGCGTTTCCCTGCAGTCGATGGTGATCGCGATAAAGTCGTCGGTATTTTGCTCGCTAAGGATCTACTGCGCTACTACGCTGAAGACAGCTTTGACGTGCACAAGATGTTGCGTCCTGTCGTGTACATCCCTGAGTCCAAACGCCTGAATATCTTGCTGCGTGATTTCCGTGCCAATCGCAATCACATGGCGATGGTGGTCGATGAATATGGTGCAGTTGCAGGCTTAATCACGATTGAAGACGTGTTGGAACAAATCGTTGGCGATATCGAAGATGAATACGATTTCGATGAGGAAGAAGACAATATTATTGTCCTCGAAAATCAAGGCAATGGTAAGCGTTGGCGTATCAAAGGGTTGACCGAAATTGCACAATTTAACGATGTGATCGGCACTGAATTCTCGGATGCAGATGCCGATACTGTGGGAGGCTACATCACCAATCACTTGGAACGTGTGCCACACAAGGGCGACGAGTTTGAAATTGGTCAATTGCATTTTGAAGTCTTACGAGCTGATGCGCGTCAGGTGCAAATGATCTTGGTAGAAAAACGCAGCACTGTGTATAGCTCGGAAGACTAATCGAGCATGCTGGCTTTACATTCTTGGTTGAAAAATAGTTCATTGCCACGGGCCTGTCTCGTGGCAATGTTGTTAGGGGCGTCGAATGTCTTTTCATTCGCGCCTTTTTTCGTTTGGCCTCTGCAATTTTTTAGCCTGGCTGCTTTGTTTTTGGTTTTTATTGCACATCCAGAATGGCATAAGAAACAGGTTTTTTTGCTGGGCTTTAGCTATGCGTTTGGGTTGATGTTCGGCGGTGTCAGTTGGCTCCTCATCGCGATGACTCGCTACGGCGGCATGGCTTGGCCAATCGCGTTGATCGCACTTGCTTTGTTGGCGGCGTATATGTCGCTATTTTCCGCCTTTACCTTGTTGTTGGCGCGCAGCCTACGTCAACGCTGGCGTCTATCAAATACTGTGTTGCTATTGGCGGTTTTGCCTGCGCTCTGGGCATTATTCGAATATCTGCGCGGTTACCTAATGACCGGTTTTCCTTGGTTGACGTTGGGCTATGCCCATGTTGCCAGTCCATTGGCAGGGTTTGCGCCTTTGCTCGGTGTCTATGGTTTGAGCGGCGTCGTGGCATTCATTGCTGGCGCGATTGCCCTGAGCGTATCTTCAGAACAGCGTCAAGTACAAGTGTTTGGAATTGCTATGATGGCTACCGTATTGGTGTTAGGCTTTGGCTTAGGTCAATTGACATGGACCGAGGCGCAAGGTCAGCCTATCAGCGTGCGTCTGGCGCAAGGGAACATTGATCAAGGCAATAAATTTAATTCGGAATTTATCGATAGCACTTTGTCGCTTTATCACGGCATGGTGACGCAGCAAGCTGCGGATTTGATCGCAGTTCCTGAAACCGCCTTACCGATTTTAAGCTCGCAATTGCCGCAAGATTATTTGTCTGACTTGCGCCGTTATGCACAAAATTCAGGAAGCAATTTGTTTATTGGCGTCGCGGTCGATGATGGTGATAATCGTTATTCAAATAGCGTCTTGGGCTATTCAGCAAAAGCAGCGAATGTGTATCGTTACGATAAACATCATTTAGTGCCATTCGGCGAATTTGTGCCCTATGGCTTCCGCTGGTTTGTGAATATGATGAAGATCCCTTTGGGCGAGTTCGCTAGCCCGGGTGTTCTGCAACCGAATATGCAGGTCAAGGATCAACGCGTGATGCCAAATATTTGTTATGAAGATTTATTTGGGGATGAAATCGCGCTCCAATTGCGTGCACAAGCGCGCACGCCACAAGGTGCTGCCAGTATTCTATTGAATGTATCGAATCTGGCTTGGTACGGAGATTCAATCGCGATTCCTCAACATCTGCAAATCTCGCAAATGCGTAGTTTGGAGACTGGACGTCCTATGCTGCGTTCTACCAATACCGGCGCAACGGCGATCATCAATTCGCGCGGCGAGGTCGTCTCTCAGTTACCCGCTTTGGCATTGGGCACGCTGGCTGGGCAAGTGCAGGGTATGCAGGGATTGACACCGTATATTCGTTTTGGTGATAGCACGATGGCGGGCTTAGCTGGTTTAGCTTTGCTCGGCGCTTACCTATCTGGTCGGCGCCGTCGCAACAAAAAAAATTAAAAAATATTGAGATTAATTTTTAGTATTTTTTCGAAGAAGCGTTGGTTGCTTCAATGTCCGCCAGACATTCAAGACCACGTGCGGTGATAACATTTTTACCGCTGTTGGCATCCACTTCAATATGCGCTTTTTTACCTAAGAAAGTCGCGACCGGACTACTCAAGATGTATTCGGGATCGGCTGCAATTGCACGCAATCCATCAATACATTGTTTGATAAATAAAACTTGTTTGCCAGTGTCGGTTAATTCAAAACTACCATCACGCTTATGCGAAATTAATTTGATCCCGACTAAACGCTTGGAGTTACGCGAAATGCACGCACTCGGGCGAGCGCCTCTAGGTAACTTGGTAATTTGTTCCAGTGCATCATATTCGTCGATGCTGAGATTTTGATTCATTGTTATTTTCTTATGAAGAGATGTTTTGCAGACGACAGTTTAACACTCTTCACACCGGTCTCTAGTTACTAGCCTAGTTCTTTTGGCGTATCCCTAGTCTAATTTGCCTAGTCTTGTGCCTACTTCAGACGAATTTATCATTTTGTGAAACTCTCTTAAGCTGATAGCACTGATAAAAGTTAAGGGAGTAAATAATGACTACGCAGGTAAATAGTTCTGGAAAAGCTAATTCGGTGCTGGGCGCCAGTACCTTGGCTTTCACCATCTGTTTTACGATCTGGATGATGTTTGGCGTGATCGGGATTCCGATTAAAAAAACCTTGGGCTTGAATGAAACCCAGTTTGGTTTGCTGACCGCGATGCCAGTGTTAACTGGCTCGCTGATCCGTGTGCCGCTTGGGATTTGGACCGACCGTTTTGGTGGTCGTATTGTTTTATTCCTATTGATGATCAGTACCGTTCTCCCCATTTATTTAATCAGCTACGCGACGGCTTATTGGCATTTTTTGGTCTTGGGCTTATTCGTCGGTCTGGCAGGTGGTTCCTTCTCGGTCGGTACACCCTATGTCGCACGCTGGTTTAAGAAAGGCCGCCAGGGTTTGGCGATGGGAATTTTTGGTGCGGGTAACTCCGGTGCTGCGGTAAATAAATTTATCGCTCCAGCCATTATTGCTTCTGCTGGTTGGGTCATGGTGCCGAAAGTATATGCCGTCATGATGCTGGCTGCTGCACTGATTTTTTGGGCTTTTTCCTCGACTGATCCTAGTCACAATGTGAAATCCACGGCTAGTTTTGCAGAGCAATTGAAAATGCTTAAAGACCCGAAAGTATGGCGCTATTGCCAGTACTATTCCGTGGTGTTTGGTGGTTACGTGGGTTTGAGTTTGTGGATGGTGAAATACTACGTCACTGAATACAATTTCGATATGAAAGATGCGGCTTTGTTGGCTGCCTGTTTTTCTTTGCCTGGTGGTGTCTTGCGTGCGCTTGGTGGCTGGATGTCAGACAAATATGGTGCCTACAAAGTGACGTGGTGGGTGATGTGGGTGTGCTGGGTTGCCTTCTTTTTGCTGTCTTATCCACAGACTGAATTCATCGTTAAGACGGTGACAGGCCCGCAAACATTTAGCATCGCATTAACACCGATTATCTTTACCAGCATTTTGTTTGTGGTCGGTATTGCGATGGCGGTCGGTAAGGCTTCCGTATTCAAGTTTATTTCGGATGAATATTCACATAATATTGGCGCGGTATCCGGTGTCGTTGGTCTTGCTGGTGGCCTAGGCGGTTTCGTGTTGCCCATTATGTTTGGCGCGATGGTTGATTTGACAGGCGTACGAAGTTCTTGTTTCATGCTCTTGTACGGCACGGTTTGCGTCTCATTGGTATGGATGCACTTCCAATTCCGTAAAGAGATTATGCAATCTGCGCAATCAGCATTGGCGACTGCATAAATCCAGCGAACTATCCCATGTGGCGATTAAGTGTCGCCAAATAGTTAAAGCGTCAAAAGAAACGGATTCTTTTGACGCTTTTTTGCTTGCTATTCGTGAGCTAGCGTCCTAATCGCTTATAGTGAGCAGATATTTCAAGTCAAAGGGAACTGCAGCGGATATTTTTACTCTAAACGTTTTATCCTTTTCCTTCTGTTGCTATTTTCAGTCCCACCTTAATGAATACTTTAGAAAGGCTACACCATGCCGTTTCGCCCTAAATTTTCCTTGCTTGCGGGTTCAGTTGCTTCCGCTATGGTTTTGCTCGCTACGTCACATGCAACTGCACAATCTCCAGCAGCGTCAGCGGCAACCGTTTCAGTAGCGCCGGCTTCATTAACGACAGAACAGAAGCAATTGCGCTCTATCTATCAAGAGCTAGTAGAAATTAATACGACAGATTCGGTCGGCAGCTGCACAGCGGCATCCAAAGCGATGGCAGCGCGTTTGAAGAAGGGCGGCTTTAGTGATGCAGAAATGCAAATCATTGTGCCGCCAGGTGGTCCTAAAAAAGGCAATTTGATCGCACGTTTGAAGGCAAACGGCCCCGCGACGAAAAAGCCTTTGCTTTTGTTGGCGCATATCGATGTGGTGGAAGCGAAACGTGAAGACTGGGTGCGCGATCCTTTTAAACTGGTGGAAGAAAACGGCTTCTTTTATGCCCGCGGTGCGTCCGACGATAAGTCTATGGCAGCCATTTTTGTTTCGAATATGATTCGTTACAAACAGGCGCAGTTAAAAACCAATCGCGATTTGATTTTGGCATTGACATGCGATGAGGAACTCGGATCGACGTCTAAATACAATGGGGTTGAATATTTGCTTAAGCATCATCGCTCTTTGATCGACGCTGAAATCGCCATAAATGAGGGCGGCGGTGGTTCCTTGGATAAGTCGGGTAAGCCAGTGCGCCACGGCATACAAGCGGGCGAAAAGATTTTTCAAACCTTCAGCTTAGAAGTCACCAACAGCGGAGGACATAGCTCAGTGCCGCGCAAAGATAATGCGATCTACAAATTGTCGGACGGCTTGTCGCGCTTAGGTAAATTCGACTTTGCGTTCCGTTTGACGCCGACTACGCGTGGCTTTTTTGAAACCATGTCGACCATTGAGACAGGCCAATTATCGACTGATATGAAAAGCATTTTACGTGATCCTGTTGATGCCGATGCTTTGGCACGTTTGAGTGCAAGCACGCCATTTTATAATGCCAGTTTGCGTACGACTTGTGTCGCCACTATGGTAAATGCCGGACACGCAGCGAATGCCTTGCCACAACGCGCACAAGCCAATGTTAACTGCCGTATTTTGCCGGGTGAAACGGTCGAGCAAACGCAAGCCACATTGCAAACAGTGATGGCCGATGCCGACATTAAAATTACAGCAGTAGGAGCCGCGACAGTATCGCCAGCACAACCACTGCATCCTGATTTAATGAAAGCGGTGACGGATTTAACGAATCAAATGTGGCCGGGTATTCAGGTGGTACCGACGATGTCGCCAGGTGGTACGGATGGGCGCTTCTTGAACAATGCCGGTATCTGGACCTATGGTGTCAGCGGTATCTTTCATTATCCAGATGGCAGCAATGCACATGGTTTAAATGAGCGTTTGCCAGTGAAGTCGTTGTATGAAGGGCAGCAATTTTTGTATGACTTGGCGAAACGCCTGAGTCAATAAGTCAAGCCGACTTAAAGATATTGGTTCGCGAATGCGCCACACTTTCTTCGAAGTTGGCGCATTTTTTTTTGTGTTTTTTGTAGATTTTTGCACAGTCTATTTTCTTTATTGCTGCCTCGGTTTTAAGCGACATTTTTCGCCGATGAAGGATGAAATTGATTTGTGCAACTTAGACTTGTCGCGAGTCAGGAGAACTTGCACGCGCAGAATTTTCATATACAAGTGCCAAGCGATGCTGGTAAAATAATCGCGTTGGTGCTCGCTACATGGTTCACATGTAGCAGTTCAACGGGAAGCAGGAAGTAGATTTTCTCTATTTGTGCATAGCGTAAATGCAGAGTAAAAATACCAACCTGCGCTGCCCCCGCAACGGTCAAACGGACGAGCCTCTCAGGCTCCACTTTTGTCACATAGCCACTGATTACCTTGAACAAGTGATTGGGAAGGCGACAAAGGTAGTTTCCGCCAGCCCGGATACCGGCCAACAAGGTAGTAGTGCGCTTGCGCACTGCATTTTATGCTTATGCACTGTCGGGGATGACAGTGTGAGCGTGTCGAAAAATCTCAAATTATTTTTTAGTTATTACTTAGTCGCTGCGTTTTTGCGTGGTACTTTTCCTTGGCTACGTGTCTCGTTCGTAAGGATTTTCTTACTTACTTTGATGCGATGTTTCGCTACGGTTTTTCGACTGAGAAATTGTACTTTGAGGCTTTTTCATCCTTTAGTTGCTTCTTATGAAAAACCAGTTTTCTAAAAAAAATACCCGCCATTTACCTTTGTTGGCGACCTTTCCACTCTTGTCTCTATTATCGGTGGTTAGCATCGAGAGCCATGCTGATACATCGATCGACCCATCTCTGCCGGCGGTAGTCGTGACAGCGAATCGTATGCCGACTAAGTTGAGCGATGTGATTGCCGATGTTAGTGTAATTAATCGTGCTGAAATTGAATTGGCTGGACAAGGTTCGCTTATCGATATCTTAAGTCAGCAAGCTGGCCTACAACTCTCGCGTAATGGGAGCTACCGTTCTGCCACAGGCGTATTTTTGCGTGGTGCATCGAGTTCACAAGTGATCGTGTTAATTGACGGTGTACGCATCGGTTCCGCGACTTCTGGTGGTGCGCCCTTAGAGAATATTCCTTTAGAGCATATAGAACGTATCGAAATTCTGCGCGGTGCGGCCTCGGCTTTATATGGCCCGGATGCGGTGGGTGGCGTGATCCAGATATTTACCCGCGAGCCTGAAGCGCGCCAGAAAATGAGCGCTAGTATTGGTGCGGGTAGCGATGGGCAAAAACAAGCCAAGGCCGCGATCAGTGGCAATGCCGCAGGTGTAGGCTATAGCGTCGCAGTTTCGACAGAACGTGCCGATGGATTCTCAGTCATCGTCAATCCAAATGCCGCTGGTTTTAACGTCGATGCTGACGGTTTTAAGTCCACTAGTATTAGCGGAAAATTGAATAGTAAAATTTCAACAGAACATCAACTGAGTCTGAGTGTATTACACAGCAAAACCGACTACCAGTTTGATTCTTTGCCGTCACCCAATCCTCTCAAATTGACCAAGGCGACCAGTGACGCCTGGAGTCACGCCAATTTAAATAGTGTGAATGCACAGTGGCAAGCACAATGGTTGCCGCAATGGAAGTCGACCGTCGTCATCGGACAGAGTGAAGATAAATCAGTCTCAGACTATTTCCGTATCAGCGATCATGCCTTTGGCGGTATGTCCCGATTTAACACGCAACGTCAACAAACCAGTTGGCAAAATGATGTGAGTTTTGGCGGTGATCAATTATCGTTCACCATCGATCAGCGTAAAGAGAAGGTCGATAGTACGACCAGCTATCGCGTCAAGCAACGTGATTTGCGCGCGGCTGTGCTTTCCTACAGTTTGCAACGTGGCGATTGGGATGCATTAGCGGTGGTGCGGAATGATCACAATTCACAATTTGGCTCCTTCAATAATTGGTCTTTGTCGGGTGCTTACAAAATATTGCCAGCTTGGCGTGTCATAGCGAACGCTGGTACTAGCTTCCAGGCGCCGTCATTTAATCAGCTGTACTTCCCCGGTTTTGGTAACGCAGCGCTGACGCCACAACGTAATCGCTCGAATGAAGTGGGCGTGAAATACCAAGAGGGCGTTCGGTCTTTCTCTGGCATCGTTTATCAGAGTGAAGTACAAGGATTTATCAATCCATCGACCAATGTACAAAGTGCTTTAGCCACTTTACGTGGCGCGACCTTGAGCGCGGCATGGCAAGATGGCGCAACTCAATATAGTGCTTCGTATGACTATGCTGATCCTCGCACCAAGCCAAATAATTTGCGTTTAGTACGTATTGCTCGTAATACGCTGAATTTCCGCGTTCATCATCAATTGCAAGACGTCGCCATCTTTAGTGAACTTAAATTGTCGAGTGATCGTGAAGACAATAATCTGAGCTTTAATGGTCGTGACAAATTAGGTGGCTATGCATTGGTGAACCTAGGTGCAAACTGGAAAATTACTCAGGATCTCTCTCTTTTGATGCGTGCAAATAATATTCTGGATAAACAGTATGCGCTGGCGAATACTTACTCGACGCCGGGGCGTAATTTGTTCGTTTCTTTGTCTTGGCGTAACTAGTAGTTAATTTTTATAAATTGAAATTGATATAAGCCGAACAGGTACAAAAACACTTCTGTCCCTGTTCGATTTCAATGACAAGCAAAGTATCGGTGAATCTCAATGAGCGCAAACAATCTAACTATCGCTGCTAGCGAGTTATTAATCGGCGGACAAAGAAGCGGTAAATCTGCTCGTGCCGAAACTATTACTGCAGCATGGCTCGCTCAAAGCGATGCTAATGCGGCGGTGATGATCGCAACGGCTACTGCATGGGACGAAGAGATGCGGCAACGAATCGTGCGACATCAATCGGATCGTGCGGCTCGAGTGCCCCGCATGCGGACGATTGAAGAGCCCTTACAATTGGCGCGGTGTTTGTACGCTCATAGCAAGCCGAATACTTTAATCGTGGTGGACTGTATGAGCTTGTGGTTGACGAATTGGATGATGCCCGCTGGTCAGGAAAGCCCCGATTCCAAGATGTTGGAAGAAGAAATAGCTGATTTCCTTACCGCTATCGCTCAAGCGCAGGGTCCTGTGGTGTTGGTGACTAATGAAATCGGCTTGGGTGTGATTCCTATGGGGCGTGAGGTACGGGAATTTGTCGATGCCTTGGGTCGTCTAAATCAATTGTTGGCTGGCGCTTGCCAGCGTGTCACCTTGATGGCAGCGGGTTTGCCATTGACTTTGAAAGGGCCTTTATGAAAAATATTTTTGCTCAGCTACTGCATCAAATACCGCAACAAATTAGGTACTTAATTGCCAAGCTAATGAGGCTTAGTCTGATCTTTTTGTCGTTTGTTTTCTTTAGCGCCAACTCGTATGCCCAGATTATAGAGATTGAAGATGATCGCGGACATAAAGTTCAATTTGCCAAGTCACCGCAACGTATCGTCAGTATTTTGCCGTCCTTGACCGAGACAGTTTGTGCCTTGGGGCATTGTCAGCGCTTGGTGGGGGTAGATCGCTACTCTAATTTTCCGGAGAGCGTGACTAAATTGCCGCAAGTCGGTGGTGGTTTAGATCCTAATCTTGAAGCGATCGTGGCATTAAAACCCGATGTGGTATTGATGGCGACCTCGTCGCGAGTGGCCGAACGTTTACAAGGATTGGGCATTAAGATTTTAGCGCTAGAGCCTAAGACACATGCCGATGTGCGCCGTATCTTGGGGAAGATAGGACAATTGTTAGAAGTTAAAGACGCCGACAAAGTGTGGCGTGAGATTGATCATCAAATGGAAACCACTGCGCGTACCTTACCGCCTGCCGTAAAAAAGTTACGAGTGTATTTTGAAGTCAGTAATGCGCCTTTTGCCGCGGGGGAAAGCAGCTTCATCGGCGAAATATTACAAAGACTGGGCGCGGGAAATATCGTACCTGCCACTTTAGGGCCGTTTCCGAAATTGAATCCCGAATTTATCGTCAGGGCAAATCCCGATGTGATTATGGTGGGGCAACGAGGTTTTGCGTCTATGGAGACACGTCCGGGCTGGCAAGCGATTCGTGCCATTCGTGAAAAGCGTATATGTGTTTTTACTCCGGTGGAATCCGATATTTTGGTGCGCCCCGGTCCACGTATGGCGGAGGCGGTGAAGATCATGGCAGATTGTTTGAGTAAGCACGCATTATGACTACCGCAGGTTTGGTCATGGGTGAAGGCGATCATAACGAAGATCGCCCCACCGATAAGTTGGGAGCAAGTAGCTCCCCGATATTGGCGCAGACCTCGCGCGTCTGGCGTTTCGGCTTTGCCTTAATTTTGCTGAGTGTGGCCTTAGTGTTGCTAGGCGTGGGTGTCGGTAGCACAGGATGGGAGAGTGTTGCTACGATGTGGGAGCATTCATTGGCGATGCAAATTGTTTGGGATATTCGCTTGCCTCGCACACTCGGAGCGTGGCTCGCAGGCGGCTTGCTTGGCTTATCCGGCGCCGTGGCGCAAGGACTGTTTCGTAATCCTTTGGCAGATCCTTATTTACTCGGTAGTGCTTCGGGCGCCGCATTGGGTGTTAGTACCGCTTTGATTTTATTTGGCGTCTCGCCGTTTGCTACCGCCTGGCTGGTACGACTGGGTTTAACCGGCGCTGCTTTCATCGGGGCGGTGTCTGCCGTCTTATTAACGCTGCTATTAGCACGTGGCGTGCAACATACTTTGCGTTTGTTATTGGCGGGCGTAATTGTCGGTGTCGTGCTAGGTGCGGTGGGATCCTTGGTCACGATGTTACGCCCCGATATCGTGCAAGCGATGCAGGCGTTTATGCTGGGTAGTACGGGCTTCATAGGCTGGTCGGCTTGTACGGTGATGTTTTTCGTCTTGGTTTTATGTGCAATCGCGAGTGTCGTGTTAAGCCACGCATTAGATGGTCTTTCTTTGGGAGAAGCGACTGCTGCTAGTTTAGGTTTGCCATTGCCACAAATGCGCGCGGCCTTGGTAGTTGTGATCGCCTTGTCTGCAGGAACGGCAGTTGCACAGGCAGGTGTAATTGTTTTTGTGGGCTTGGCGGCACCTCATCTGGTGCGTTCTGTGGTGAAGACTACCCACGCTAGTTTGATTATTCTGGCTAGCTTAATGGGGGCAGTTTTATTAACGGTAGCAGATATTCTGAGTCGTTGGCTGATTGCGCCGCAGGAATTACCCGTTGGTGTATTGACCGCGATTTTGGGCGGTGGCTATTTATTGCGTCTGATGCACAGCCAACGTCGCTATGAAAGTGGTGGTGGTCTGTGATGCTGGAGGCTATAGAAAAACAACTGATAGTCAATGACAGCGCATTTAATATGGATGAGGTATGCGCGAGCCTTGGCGGTACTGAGATTTTGCATCAGATTAACATCGATATCGCAGCAGGTGCCTGGACTAGTATCGTTGGGCCGAATGGGGCGGGTAAGTCTAGTCTCCTAAGAGTATTGGCGGGTCTACTAAGTCATCGTGGCAAGCTCGCTCTATTTGGGAAAACATTAGAAGACATTCCACGTCGTTTGCGTGCTCAGCAGATGTCTTGGTTGGGCCAAAACGAAACTAGTGGCGAAGACATGACGGCATGGGATGTCGTGATGCTAGGTCGATTACCGCATCAGGCATGGCTGGCAAGTCCAAGCGCTGCCGATCATCTTGCGGTGGAACAGGCATTGCGTCGCACTCAGGCTTGGCAATGGCGTAGTCGTAGCCTAGGACAATTGTCGGGCGGTGAGCGGCAACGTGTCTTGCTGGCACGTGCGCTGGCGGTTGATGCGCAAGTTATTTTAATGGATGAGCCTTTGGCGAATCTTGATCCACCGCATCAGGCAGATTGGTTATTGTTAGTACGTGATTTGATCGCGCAGGGAAAAACCGTGGTCAGCGTTTTACATGAAATTTCGTTTGCCTTGCAAGCCGAGCATATGTTGATCGTGGATCAAGGTAAGGTTTTGCACTATGGATCGAGCCAAGATGCAACAACGCACCGAATGTTAGAAGCGGTATTTGAACATCGCATACAGATTCATGCGGTGCAAGGACAGTGGATTGCTTTGCCGAAGTAGCGTGTTTGTGTAGATAACACGGTAGGGCGGGCGCAACCCGCGCCGCCAATCAGTCGAGCATCTGAGCAGCTCGGGTTGCACCCGCCCGATGAGTTCTGTACGAGTTTTTTTAAATATTTTAATTGGAAAAAAATGGAAATCGAAACACCACCACGTGAGAAACCGTATGACAAAGCGGAGGGCGAGCGGCGTGGCCTAATTATTGTCAATACCGGTGACGGTAAAGGCAAGAGCACGGCTGCTTTTGGTTTGGCCTTGCGTGCATTCGGGCGCGGTAAACAGGTAAAGATTTATCAGTTCATGAAAGTGCCTACCGCACGTTTTGGTGAGCACCGGATGTTTGAACAACTGGGTTTACCTATCGAAGGCTTGGGTGATGGCTTCAGTTGGAAAAGTCAGGATCTAGAACATTCTGCACAGCTCGCTCGTGACGGTTGGTTGAAAGCCAAAGCGGCGATTATGAGTGGTGAATTTTTTATGGTCACTTTGGATGAAATCACCTATCCCTTGATTTATGGTTGGATGCCGCTGGATGATGTTCTTGAGACTTTGCGTAATCGTCCCAAGGAGGTACACGTCGTCTTGACTGGTCGTCGTTGCCCGCCAGAGATTATCGAGTTGGCTGACACCGTGACTGAAATGACTTTGGTCAAACATGCTTTCCGTGCTGGAATTCCCGCGCAACGTGGTATTGAAGACTAAGTCGGGAATTCGTTCAATGTGGCTGCCAGAATTGCAATCGCTATCCCTAGCACCTATGAGCGTGCCGATCGTCTTATGGCTTTCAGTAGGTATTGATCGTTATCTTGGCGAACCAGTTGCCGCGCTCCATCCTGTGGTGTGGATGGGGAAATATCAGCAAACCTTGGGCGTGTGGATTGCACCTGAGACTGGAACCGAGCACGCTAACGCCGCGATGCCTTTTTTTGTTTTTGGTATTTTGGCATGGCTACTTGGTGCTATTTTTGTGCTGAGCTTAAGCTGTAGTTTTATTTTATTACTCGCGGTTTTGCCGGACGCATATTCGTGGCTAGGCGCGATATTTAGTGCCTATCTGTTGAAGTCGTTCTGGACCTGGTCTGTGTTAGCGCGTGAAGTAGCAGCGGTGGAATCTGCGCTAAGTCAGTCTTTAGCGGCAGGCAGAGAACGATTGTCTTATCTGGTAAGTCGCGATGTCACTCAGTTAGATGCGATCACGGTGCGTGAAAGTGCGATTGAAAGCTTGGCTGAGAATTTGAATGACTCCGTCGTTTCGCCTCTGCTTTGGTTTGCTATGGCGGGATTGCCGGGCGTGGCCTTGTATCGTTTTGCAAATACAGCGGATGCCATGTGGGGGTATCGCGGTGAGCGTGGTGGGCGAGTTTGGGCGTGGGCTGGTAAATGGGCTGCGCGGACGGATGATGTTTTGTCTTGGCCAGGAGCGCGTCTGACCGCTGCCTTACTGTATGTGGCCGCAGCGCGCCGACCTAGACTTAATTTATTGGCAGAGGTGACCAAAACAGATTCGCCGAATGGCGGTTGGCCGATGGCGGCGATGGCTTTGATTTTGAATGTGCGCTTGGCAAAGCCCGGTGCCTATGTTTTGCATGCGACTGGGCGTTTGGTTGAGCCGAAAGATACTGAACATGCGATACGGTTGGGTCAAAGGGTGACGTATTTGTGCTGTGTTTTGATTAGCGTGTTTTGTTTGTTGATGAGTGCGTTTGATTGCCGGCCACAGTTTATTCTGGCTTTATGGAGCGCATTATGAGTGCAGGCGTCACTAGCATTGTTCAAGCTAGAGTGCACGGAGGTACCGATGCGTTTGGTAAGCCGCTTTACGATTTTTCGACGAATAGCAACGCGCTTGGTCCTTGTCCGGATATAGTGGAATTATTGCGCGTCACAGATTGTTCTTCCTATCCCGATCCTGACTATCACGAACTGCGAGCGTTTCTGGCGCTATGGCATGGTGTCAGTGCGGAGCGTATTGTAGTCGCAGCGAGCGCCAGTGAATTCATTTTTCGCATCACACAAACTGTGGCAGCTAATTCACTTGGACGGACGCGCGCGTGGTGGCCTGCTCATAGTTATACCGACTATGCGATGGCAGCGCGGGCGCACGGTGTCGCACAAACAGTTAACCCCGCTCAGGCGAATTTGATTTGGTCATGTGATCCAGCCAGTCCTCTGGGGTGCTCGCAAGATAATTTGTCAGCACAACTTGATCAACTGCAGGCGCGCCAAACCATGGTTTTAGATTGTGCATATCAGCCTTTGCGTTTGCAAACGCAATTAGCACTGAGCGCTCAGCAAACAGATCGAATTTGGCAGCTATGGTCGCCGAATAAAGCCTTAGGCTTGACTGGCATACGAGGTGCATACGCTATTGCTCCATTGGGGGCCGAAACATTGGTATCAACTCTGCGCCAAAGCGCATTCTCTTGGCCTCTAGGTGCGCATGCCGTCACGATGTTGCAGGCGTGGACGACACCGCAAGTGCAAACATGGTTGGCGCAGAGTTTGTTATCGCTCAGCGTGTGGAAAGAGCGGCAGGTGGATTTGTGTAGAAAATTAAATTGGACAGTGTTGCCTAGCGTAACGAATTTTTATTGTACGACGCCGCCACTGTCTGATCGGATTGATAGTGCGGAGTTGTTGAGGAAATTGCGACTGGATGGAATCAAATTGCGTGATACGACTTCGTTTGGTTTGCCTGGGAGTTTTCGGTTGAGGGTGATGCAGCCTGAGGCGCAGGATGCTTTGTATCTGGCTTTGAGTAGGTTGAATTTATGTGAGGTGGCGTAGGGTGGGCACGGTTTTGTGTCTACCGATAAATCTAATAAAGTGGTTTTGGTATATGTAGGTTGGTGCTGAACAAAGTGAAGCCCAACAAGGTCGAGGGGAGGAAGGGCTTTTGTGTCGACGCGTGATTTGTCTATCGGATTGGCTTTTATTTTCGTCGTTTGGCGAAATGTTGTTGTGATTTTTGATTCTTTAGGTCGGGGGTAGCCCGACAGCTAGTTACCTTTTTTGCTTCGCCAAAAAAGGTAACCCAAAAAAGGCGACCACGCTGCCACTGGCCTTCGGCTTCCCAATTGTGCAGGACAAAAAATGGGAAAGTGTCGAAACTCGCTTCGCTCAAACAGCGACACT
>CAUPKC010000055.1:0-29367 GCA_963511665.1 uncultured Undibacterium sp. | reverse complement strand
TTTATTACAGATATTATCGGTCTCCGTTTTTGAGAAAACTGAGATTTCATGCGCCTTTCAGACTGATGGTCACATTTCTGAAATAGCACCCACCGCTAACCAATTGAATTTATTCGATTTTTAACCGGACACTACTGATTTTTTTATTGAGTAAAATCAAGGGGCGGCACATTCGACTAAATTATTTTTGCAAAATTGGCTTTAATTTCCACATCGGCTTTTACGTGTTAGGTATTATGTTTGGGTTTCTGCGAGACCGTCTACCCAAGTCCGAGCCGGTAGTTTGGTTTGCAGTTGAATTGTATCGGCTCTGTCGTACAAAACGGGCAAATCGAGCTTGAGGCGCTGTTTAAAAGCGATCGCTACAACATTTCCATCGTGCACTTCAGGTAAGCACAAAACAGTACCGAATACATAGCGCAAAACTTTGATGTTTTTGGCAAAGCTGGGATGATCACCGAATAGATTAACTGTCAACACGCCATCCGCTGACAAGCAATCAGCGCATCCTTGATAGAACTCAGTCGTATCGAGCACTGGGCCGCGCGCGGTGGCGTCATATAAGTCGACTTGCAGCGCTTGGAATTGACCGTGATTCTCGCTATCGAGCACAAAATCCATCGCATCCATCTCGATGACATTGAGACGTTCATCGTTTGGCGGTAATTTAAACATGCTTTCGCACACCATAATGACGGCAGGATTTAAGTCAATCGCGGTGACTTTGGCCAAAGGAAACTGGCGGTAGCAAAATTTGGTGAGGGCACCGGTGCCTAAGCCGAGTTGTGCAATTTGTTTGGGATGATCATGAAATAGCATCCACGCCATCATTTGCTGGGCATATTCCAATTCTAACCAGTCTGGCTTACGCAGGCGCATAGCACCTTGCACCCACTCAGTACCAAAATGAAGATAGCGCACGCCATCATGTTCAGACAAGGTTACTGGTGCAAATTTTGGTTTGCGCGGCGTGTCTCTCTTTGCAGCACTCGGGCCAGAGCGAAAGTTGGATTCTGCTTCTATGGATTTTCGTTTGATTAACATGTTAGGAAGTATGCAGGCGATGGCGGAAATGTCAGGCGTTGAAACATATGCTTACGATAAATATCTACAAAGTAGCAGCAGAGATTGATTGTAAACGCTATGTTGTTAGATGTGTCATTGATTTCTCCGCACTTTGTCTTAATATTTGTAGTGACATTGTTTCTCGATCAAATTGTCAACGGAATGTTAAATGTGACGTTGTAAGCGGACAGGTAGTCAATTCGTGCATTCTAATCAAGTCAAATTTAGTGAAACCAAGTAAGGAGTTTATTTTGAAAAAATTAATAATTGTTGCTGCAGTGATTGCCTCCGCTTCAACCATGACAGCCTGTGTCTCCACACATACCTCCGGTAGTGTTTATCGTCCTTATCAGACTCAGAACGAAATGTCGGTTCGCATGGCCGTGGTCGAGTCTGTGCGCGAAGTAACGATTGATGGCGGTCGTAGCGGTGTGGGTACTTTGACAGGTGCTGCTTTAGGTGGATTAGCAGGATCTAGTTTGGGTGGCGGTCGTGGTTCAACGGCGACTGGCATCGTCGGTGCTGTGGTGGGCGGGATTATTGGTAATAATGTCGAATCCAACGCGAATACGCGTCGTGGCGTGGAAATTACTGTGCGTCTCGACAATGGAGAAATGAAGGCGATTACGCAAGATGCTGATGAAACTTTCCGTCCAGGTGAGCGTGTACGTTTATTGTCTGATCGCCGTACCACGCGGGTAACGCACTAAGCCAAATGTGTTTGATAGTAAATAAAAAAACCGGAATTTGAGTTCCGGTTTTTTATTTTTGTCTGAAATTTAAACTACTTATTTGCTGACATTCAATAGCATTTCGTTCAAACGTTTCACAAATGAACTTGGATCGTCAAGTGTGCCGCCTTCTGCCAAAGCAGCCTGGTCAAACAAGATATGTGACCAGTCATTGAACTTGGCTTCTTCATATTTTAAGCGCTGCACCAATGGATGATCTGGGTTGACCTCTAAAATAGGTTTAGATTCTGGCGCCGCTTGTCCTGCGGCTTTTAACATACGCATCAGATTACCTGATAGTTCATTTTCATCAGCAACTAAACAAGCCGGGGAGTCGGTCAAGCGGAAAGTGATACGAACATCTTTAGCTTTATCTACCAAGGCCGTCTTCATCTTTTCAACCAGATCTTTGAATTGTGTTTCAGTTTCTTCGTGCTGTTTCTTTTCAGCTTCGTCTTCAAGCTTACCTAGATCCAGATCGCCTTTTGCGACGGATATCAAATCTTTGCCCTCAAACGCATTCAGGAAAGACAACATCCATTCGTCAACTCGATCCGTTAGCAACAATACTTCCACGCCTTTTTTACGGAAAATTTCTAAATGCGGGCTATTTTTTGCTGCGGCAAAGCTGTCTGCCGTAACGTAGTAAATCTTGTCTTGTCCTTCTTTGGCGCGGGCAATATAGTCGGCCAATGAAACTGTTTGGGACTCGTTGTCATTGTGCGTGGAAGCAAAACGGAGCAGGGCGGCAACGCGATCTTTGTTCGCAGCGTCTTCACCGATACCCTCTTTCAAAACTTGACCGAATTCCTTCCAGAAATTGGCAAATTTTTCTTTCTTACTCTCTGCTTCATCGCCTTCTGCATTGGCTAAATCTTCCAGCATGCCAAGCACGCGCTTAGTTGAGCCTTCGCGGATCGCTTTGATATCACGTGATTCTTGTAAAATCTCACGAGATACATTCAAAGGCAAATCATTGGAATCGATTATGCCTTTAACAAAACGCAAATAGACGGGCATTAATTGCTCTGCGTCGTCCATAATGAAAACGCGCTTGACGTAAAGCTTGATGCCACCACGTTTGTTGCGATCCCACATGTCAAACGGAGCGCGGCTCGGGATATACAGTAATTGTGTATATTCGCTGCGGCCTTCAACGCGGTTGTGCGTGTGTGTCAATGGTGCGGTGTAATCGTGCGAAATATGTTTGTAGAATTCGGTGTATTGCTCAGGCGTGATGCCTGACTTGCTACGTGCCCACAAAGCACTTGCTTGATTGACGGTTTCTAGTTCGTCTTTCAGAACTTGTTCTTTCTTCTCATCATCCCATTCTTCTTTTTGCATCAAGATAGGCAAAGAGATGTGATCTGAATAAGTGCGGATGATGGATTTCAGTTTCCAGGAAGAGAGGAAATCATCTTCACCTTCACGCAAATGTAAGGTGATAGACGTGCCGCGATCTTCTTTCGTAATTTGCTCTACGCTGAAGTCGCCAGCGCCAGCGGACTCCCAACGTACGCCTTCGCTCGCTGCTGTGCCAGCACGACGTGATTCGACAGTCATCTTATCGGCGACAATAAAACCAGAGTAAAAGCCGACACCAAATTGCCCAATCATGGCCGCATCTTTTTGCTGGTCTCCAGACAGTTTAGAGAAAAATTCTTTGGTGCCAGATTTCGCGATGGTGCCTAGATGATTGACTGCATCATCGCGTGTCATACCGATACCGTTGTCGCTGATAGTCAGCGTCCGTGCCGCTTTGTCAAAGCTCACTTTGATTTTTAATTCAGAATCGTTTTCAAATAGACTGGCATCATTAATTGCTTCAAAACGCAATTTGTCAGACGCGTCTGAAGCGTTGGAAATGAGCTCTCTTAAGAAAATTTCTTTGTTTGAATACAAAGAATGAATCATCAATTGGAGTAATTGTGACACTTCTGCTTGAAATCCTAGGGTTTGTTTTTCTGACATGCTTTCCTCGATATTTAAGAATTGACGGAGTCGATGAATGAACTTTAGTGAGCTTCAAATGTGGTGCTAACTTGATATTTCAAGAGGGAGTACGTAATTTTTCTGCTTTCAATACCATAGCGCGCAGTGATTTTTGAAGTAAAGCTAGGTGCAGTGGAAATTCATGCATGAGTGCCAGAAACTCAGGTTTTGTCATCAATACGTAGTAAGTCTTTGAAATAATGACGAAAATATCTGCATTGATTGTAATGAAGACGCAAGTTTTGCATTGCAGCATGCTATAATCGTCGGTTATTCGAATCACCTCCCAAATAAATACAATCATGACCAACAATACACGCGCTATTCGCAACATCGCCATTATCGCCCACGTTGACCACGGCAAAACTACGCTAGTGGATCAATTGCTGCGCCAATCTGGTACTTTCCGTGATAATCAACAAGTTGATAATCGCGTTATGGATTCAAACGATATTGAGAAAGAGCGCGGTATCACGATTCTTTCCAAAAATTGTGCAGTGGAATACAAAGGCACACATATCAACATCGTTGATACACCTGGCCATGCGGATTTTGGCGGTGAAGTTGAGCGTGTATTGTCCATGGTTGACAGTGTTTTGTTGCTGGTTGATGCGCAAGAAGGCCCAATGCCACAAACGCGTTTCGTCACACGTAAAGCTTTGGCTTTAGG
This sequence comes from uncultured Undibacterium sp., assembly GCA_963511665.1. Taxonomy (GTDB): domain Bacteria; phylum Pseudomonadota; class Gammaproteobacteria; order Burkholderiales; family Burkholderiaceae_D; genus Undibacterium. Next base: position 24,909 of record CAUPKC010000055.1, on the reverse strand, counting down.
TTTGAAGCCTATCGTGGTTGTTAATAAGGTTGACCGTGAAAACGCCGATCCACAAAAAGCGGTTAACGCCACATTTGAATTGTTCGACAAGCTCGGTGCAACTGATGAACAGTTAGATTTCCCTATCGTTTATGCGTCTGGTTTCAAAGGCTACGCTGGTCTTGAAGATACAGTGCGTGACGGTAATATGGAGCCATTGTTTGACGCTATCTTGAAACACGTTCCTGCGCGTGAAGATGATCCAAACGGCCCATTGCAATTGCAAATCACTTCTTTGGAATATTCTTCTTACGTCGGTAAGATTGGTGTTGGTCGTATCTTGCGTGGTCGCGTTCGTGCAGGTCAAGACGTTGTATGGTTGAACGGTCCAGAAGACAAGCCAACTCGTGCACGCATCAATCAAGTATTGACGTTCAAAGGTTTGGATCGCGTATTGGCTGATGAAGCATTGGCAGGCGATATCGTTTTGATCAATGGTATCGAAGAAATCAGTATCGGCTCCACCATTTGCGCACCGGATACGCCGGAAGGCTTGCCAATGTTGAAGATCGATGAGCCAACATTGACGATGAACTTCATGGTGAATAACTCGCCATTAGCGGGTCGCGAAGGTAAATTCGTGACGACGCGTCAAATTCGTGATCGTTTAGATCGCGAATTGAAATCCAACATGGCTTTGCGCGTAGTACAAGCCGAAGGTGATGATTCCACTTACGAAGTTTCTGGTCGCGGCGAATTACATCTGACGATTTTGATCGAAAACATGCGTCGTGAAGGTTTCGAATTGGCGGTTTCTCGTCCACGCGTTGTCTTCAAAATGGTCGATGGCGTGCGCCAAGAGCCGTATGAAAACTTAACGGTTGACGTTGAAGAAAACAACCAAGGCGGCGTGATGGAAGAACTCGGTCGTCGTCGTGGCGATTTGCAAAACATGGAACCGGACGGTAAAGGTCGTGTACGTTTGGAATACCGTATTCCAGCGCGTGGCTTGATCGGCTTCCAAGGCGAATTCATGACATTGACACGCGGTACTGGCTTGATGAGCCACGTGTTTGATGAGTACGCACCAGTAGACAATACTAAGGGTGAAATGGCTGGCCGTCGTAACGGTGTGTTGATTTCCCAAGATGATGGCGCAGCTGTTGCTTACGCTATCTGGAAACTGCAAGACCGCGGCCGTATGTTCGTCGTGCATAACGATCCAGTCTATGAAGGCATGATCATCGGTATTCACTCACGTGATAACGATTTGGTTGTGAACCCAATCAAAGGTAAGCAATTAACCAACGTTCGCTCTTCTGGTACAGATGAAGCGGTACGTTTAGTTCCACCAATTCAAATGAGTTTGGAATACGCAGTTGAATTTATTGAGGATGACGAATTGGTTGAAGTGACGCCTAAGAGTATTCGTTTGCGCAAGCGCTTCTTGAAGGAACATGAGCGTAAAAAAGCATCTCGCGACGCTTAATTGAATAGCTGAATAGTCTATTTATACGCAAACAAAGATACACAATTTCTTAAGGCTCGGCATTCATACTGAGTCTTGTTTGGTATAACAAGAAGCCCGCTTGATTCTTTATCAAGCGGGCTTTTGTCTTCTATTTCCGGAGTCATTGTATGCGGCAACCTAGCCATAAAACTGCCTTGGTGTTAATGATTATTGCGCCCACTATGTGGAGTACAGCCGGCGTATTGTCACGTCAGCTAGAATCCGCGCGTGGTTTTGAAGTGAGTTTTTGGCGCAGCTTTTTTGCCGCTATCTTTGTGGTTGCCGTATTGAGCTGGCAGCACAAAGCCAAGTTAGGTCAAAAACTGTTGGGCTTAGGGCGCTATGGTTTGGCCTCAGGTTTTATGTGGGCAGCGATGTTCACCTGCTTCATGTTGGCATTGACCATGACCACGGTGGCGAATGCTTTAATCGTTGAGAGCTTCGCGCCCTTATTGACCGCCATCTTTGCTTGGATATTTCTGTCAGAAAAAATACCGCGTCGTACATGGCTGGCAATTTTCGTTGCTTTTGTTGGCATGCTATGGATGTTTGTTGATGGCTTTTCCAAGTTGGATGCACGTGGATTGATCGGCGTGATGCTAGCACTGTGCGTTCCCTTTGCTGTTGCAGCCAATGTGATTATTTTGAAAAAAGGCGGGCAACATGTCGATTTGATTCCCGCTGTATTTGTCGGCGGCGTCTTGTCAGCTCTGTTGATGCTGCCATTTGCTTTGCCGCTGTCTGCGTCGTTGCACGACATCGGCATTTTGGCGGTACTAGGTGTGTTTCAGCTTGGTTTGCCTTGCATGATTATGGTGCATGCGGCGAAGGGGCTGAGCGCTCCGGAGATTTCATTGCTGTCCTTGCTGGAAGTGGTGCTGGGTCCATTTTGGGTCTGGCTCGCTATCGGCGAAGAGCCAGCGAAGGCGACCCTACTCGGTGGTGCTGTTGTCTTGAGTGCGCTTATTTTTAACGAGGTCATGGCATTTCAACAAGATAGGCAAGAAAAAAAAGCACGAAGCTTGTCCTAGCGCAGAGTTCGGGTGTTGGCAGTGGCTTAGAATCGCGCAAAGGTCGAACTTGGCTGCACAGGAACGACAGATGTTTTTTATTAACTTTGAGCGTGCTTTGTTCGAAAGACGCGCGGTATTTTTAGATGGTGTTTTATGTCAAGTTTCTCCTCTGCTACGAGTTCATTTAAATTGAAAGCGCCAGAATTATTATTGCCAGCGGGCTCTTTAGAAAAAATGCATACAGCGTTCGACTTCGGTGCCGATGCTGTGTACGCCGGACAGCCACGCTATAGCTTGCGTGCTCGCAACAATGAATTTTCTACCTTGGATATTTTGCAGCAAGGCATAGAAGGCGCGCATGCCCGTGGCAAGTCTTTCTTCGTTGCCAGCAATATTTTTCCACATAACTCCAAACTGAAAACCTATCTAAACGATATGGAGCCCGTTATTGCGATGAAGCCAGATGCCCTCATTATGGCGGATCCTGGCTTGATTATGATGGTGCGTGAAAAATGGCCAGAAGTGAATGTGCATCTTTCCGTACAAGCGAATGCGGTGAATTGGGCTGATGTGAAATTCTGGCAAAAGATAGGTTTAACCCGCGTGATTTTGTCGCGTGAATTGTCCTTGGATGAGATCGAAGAAATCAAGCAGCGTTGTCCTGAAATGGAATTAGAGGTATTCGTACATGGCGCTTTGTGCATCGCTTATTCCGGTCGTTGTCTATTGTCCGGTTACTTCAATCACCGCGATCCAAATCAAGGTACTTGCACGAATTCTTGCCGTTGGGATTACAAGGTTGAAAATGCGACTGAAAATGAGACCGGTGACTTGCAACGTATTCCCGTGGAAACTATCAAGTTCGATTTTAATAAAGCGCTAGAGGATGCGAATCAGTCATTCTCCGCAATGGGTGATATGCCGCGTCATCCCTTAGCTGATCGTCCATATCTGGTGGAAGAGGCCGGGCGTCCAGGTAGTTTCATGCCAATACTGGAAGACGAGCACGGCACTTACATCATGAATTCGAAGGACTTGCGTGCCATTGAACATGTCGAGCGTTTGGCGAAAATCGGTGTTGACTCTCTCAAAGTAGAAGGCCGTACTAAGTCTTTATATTACGTCGCACGCACAGCGCAATCTTATCGTCGCGCGATTGATGATGCAGTGGCAGGGCGTCCATTCAATGAGCAGTTGTTGGGGGAATTAAATGGTTTGGCAAATCGTGGTTATACCGATGGTTTCTATCAGCGTCACCACACCCAAGAACATCAAAATTATATGGAAGGTGTGTCAAAAGCGCATCGTAGTCAGTACGTAGGTAATGTCTTATCGGTGGCAGATGGCTGGGCAGAAGTCGAAGTAAAGAATCGTTTTGCTGTTGGCGACCAAATCGAAATTATCCATCCAAGCGGAAACGAAATTGTCACTTTGGGCGAAATTCGCAACAAACATAACGAGGCGATAGCCGTGATTGGCGGTGCAGGGCACAAAGTTCGCATTCCACTCAATCAAAAATACGATAAAGCTTTATTAGCGCGAATGTTATAAAGAAAAATGCCCTTCGGTTTAGGATGAATCGAAGGGCAACGTATTATTTATAGCACTTCAGTAATATTTGGCATGAAAGCATTGCTCTTGAAAATGCTATACGCCATCCACATCGCCACCATGCCATACAAAATTCGTGGTACCCAGGCCGCGACTTGCTCTTGGAAATTCGAAATGGCTTCATTTTCAATCGTGCAATATCGCCACAGCATTTCGGGTATGGTGCCGCTGCTCTCGCCAGTCCTGACTAATTCCACGATATGCCATTGACCCAAGAAGCGAAGTTTTTCTAAACTTTGCGATAGCGTCTTCCCTTCGTGGAGTTGAGGTAAAATTTTGGAAAACTCTTCTCGAATCAAACTGTTTTGTACGGTCTGATTTGCCAGTGGGACTGCTTCAAACATGGGCAATCCCGCTTGTAACATCAAGCCCAAAGATTCGTAAAATTGATTTGCATTAGATCGCACATTCATGCTGCCAAAGATAGGTAACTTTAATGCGATACTGTCGATGGGATTTTCGCCCGAATTTCTATCTCTAAATGCATTTGAGCGGTAGTATCCTCGCAAAAACACAATTCCCTGCCAAATCAAGATGACAGCAATTAAAGGCGCTGCGACGCGCCAAAGATAGGCAGCCGTACTAATCGATCCTGTTACCAGCGCTGACAGTGGAGCGATAAAGAGCGACAGCAAAAACATCAACATGGGCATCTTCATGCGCGCACGCACCAAGCTCTGCAGGCGATCTTTTTCTGTGTAGTGATCGGCGAAGCGTTTGTAAGTGATCGCGGGGCTACCTGATTGAGTCGCGGCGTGAATGATGTGCGTTTCTAGTTGATTGAATAGGCCGGAGACTTTGCCTGCTTGCGAGATGCCTCTGCCGCGAGCTAGAATTTTTCTGGCCGCCTCGACTCGTTGCTGCGCTTTGCCTTGTAATCGCAGACTGGCGAAAGACTTATCTGCCGGAAGTCCGGCTTGCTCCATGGCGGCGAGGTGCGTAAATAACATCGCCTTCGTTGCGTAGTTTAGATCCGAAAAATTTTTCTTAGTATTCATTCAGGCTTGATCTCTTCTTTTAAGGTAATTCTAATTTGCCTGTTCTCGGATAGCTGCGCCGAGTTGTTCGAACAAGGTACCGATTTGTGTTTTATCAATAATTAAAGGCGGGGAGAGCGCAATGATGTCGCCAGTGGTACGTATGAGTAAATTTTTTTCGTGAAAACATTTCTCAAATATGTCAAATGCCCGAGTGGTAGTTTTCCCTGTTTGAGCCTCCAATTCGATGCCACACACCATGCCAAGATTTCGTATATCTTTCACATTGGGTAGTCCACGTAAGCTGTGCGCCGCCTGTTCAAAATAGGGCGCCATCTGTGCAGAGCGTTCAAACAGGTTTTCTTCTTGGTAGACGTCGATCGTTGCAATTGCCGCAGCACAAGCGAGAGGGTGTGCCGAATAGGTATAGCCATGAAAAAACTCGATAGCATCTTGAGGTGCCGCTTGCATGAAGCTATCGTAGATGGATTGTGAGGCGATGACTGCTCCCATTGGAACCGCGGCGTTAGTGAGCCCCTTAGCGCAAACAATCATGTCAGGAATAACGCCAAAATAATCGGCGGCAAATGGCGCGCCTAAACGCCCGAAACCGGTAATCACTTCGTCGAAAATAAGTAGTATTCCATGCTTGGTGCAAATTTGACGCATTCTTTCTAAGTAGGATTTAGGAGGAATAATGACGCCTGTCGAACCTTGTATAGGCTCTATGATCACCGCAGCGATCGTCGATGGATCATGTAATGCAATGATGCGTTGTTCTAGTTCTTCGGCCAATTCCAATCCGTGCTCTGGTAATCCTTTGCTAAAGGCATTTTTTGCGATGTTTAATGGATGGCGCAAATGATCAACGCCAGATAAAGCATGACCAAACTGCTTGCGGTTACCTGCAATTCCACCGACAGAAATGCCACCAAAACCCACGCCGTGATAGCCACGTTCGCGCCCGATCAAGCGCTGCCGCCCAGCATCACCACGCACACGATGATAGGCCAAAGCCATCTTCAAAGCAGTGTCGACGCCTTCAGATCCATCATTACAGAAAAAAACGCGATTTAAGCCTTCTGGCGCAATCGACACCAATCGACTTGCTGCCTCGAACGCTAATGGATGTCCCATTTGAAATGTAGGTGCAAAATCCAACTTCGCTGCTTGCTGTTGAATGGCAGAGACGATTTTCGGATGATTGTGTCCCGCATTGACGCACCAAAGCCCGGCAGTACCATCGAGAATCTCACGACCATCATCGGTGGTGTAATACATGCCCTTGGCGCTTTGCATTAGGCGAGGTTTGGTCTTAAATTGTCGGTTGGCGGTAAATGGCATCCAAAAATGATCGGTTTGCATGAAGTCGCTTTCAATAAAGGAATGTTGTTACTGTTAACTTTGCATTGTTCTGATTGTGTCACGATAGCGATATGGCGTATAGCTTAGTGAGTAGTCGGATTGCTATTCAGTATGATCGACTGATCGAGCAAAGCAAATGTAATATAGGAAAGGCAGCGCATGGGTAGGCGGCAGAAGCTGACAAGCGGTACAATGACGCCTGTTTATTTTTGCTCGTAACTATTGTGAATTCTCCCGTATTACCCTCCCGTCGTATATCTGTAGCGCCCATGATGGACTGGTCCGATCGTCATTGTCGTTTGTTTCATCGCTATATTTCCCGTCATACTTGGCTCTATACTGAAATGGTGACCACAGGCGCAATTCTGCACGGCGACATTGAGCGTCACTTAGATTTTAATCAAGAGGAACATCCAGTCGCCTTGCAGTTGGGTGGCAGTGAGCCAGCTGATTTGGCATTGGCGGCAAAACGTGGCCAGGAATGGGGCTACGACGAAGTCAATTTGAATTGTGGTTGTCCTTCTGAGCGTGTACAAAAAGGTGCATTTGGTGCGTGTTTGATGGCCGAGCCGAACTTGGTAGCCGATTGCGTAAAAGCGATGCGAGATGTGGTAGACATCGACGTAACGGTAAAACACAGGATAGGCATTAACGATGTCGATTCCTATGATTTTGTCAGGGACTTTATCGGACAAATTGCGGAGGCGGGGTGTAAGACTTTTGTGGTGCATGCCAGAAATGCCATATTAAAAGGATTATCACCAAAAGAAAACCGTGAAGTGCCGCCGCTGAAATATGAATACGCGTATCGCCTGAAAAAAGACTTCCCTAGTTTGGAAATCATTATTAATGGCGGTATCAAAACCCAGCAGGAAATTGATACGCATCTATTGCATGTGGATGGTGTGATGTTGGGGCGCGAGGCCTATCACAATCCCTACTTGATGACGAGTTTTGACGCGCGTTACTATGGCGATATGAGTACGCCTAAGACGCGGGAAGAGGTCGTATTGGCGATGCTGCCGTACATTAGCGAGCAATTACAGAAGTTCGGTGAAAATGGCAAAGGATTAAAACTTAATAGCATAACGCGCCACATGTTAGGCTTAACCTTCGGCTTGATCGGTGCGCGTGCCTTCCGACAAACTTTGTCAGATACCAAAAAATTAGCTTTGAATAATCCTGAGTTGTTGCTTGAGGCGATACTGAAAGTAAAAGCGGCTAATCCGGAGTTGGAGATTTAGGGCAGGTTTTTTTCGTTAGTGTGGGTCGCTATTTTGTAAATAAGCAATGCGACCCTAATTCAGACCTTAGATAATCTGCTGAAAAATAAAAAAGCCCGCAAAAGCGGGCTTTTTTATTGAATCTGTGGGGTGGACGATGGGGCTCCATTGACCAACCCACCGATTCAATATCCATGCGGGTTTTCAGATACCTGATACACCAGTCTGTGTATCAGGCAGTGTATCAAATCGAGTTATTTTTTTCAACAAAGCTTCATGCAAATATAACCGGACATAGCATTGCGGCAATCCATCATTATCCCAATATTGCTAACAGCAGTTCGGGAGGCAAAAAAACTCAACTACACGAGCAATACAAATCAAATCGATAAGATACTGACTCTTTTTCAACCTCTCAATTTCTCCTTGGGTGAGGTTTAGGCGTAACTGGTTTTAAGGTAATTGTGCTTAACACACAAAGATTGGACCATACTTCTCAGTCCACTATAGAATCATTTGACTTTAGCAAGCTTTGTAGAATATAAATGTTGCTTGGTCATCAATGCAAGCTCTCACGGGAGCTGCAAACGTCAATCAATCCACCTGCCAAAGACAAATTCATGCAAGATATTCAAGGAATAACACATCAAGTCAACTCCATTGTAGAACTTGAGGTTGCTATTAATACGTACGTCACTGGTGGGTTCGCAGGAAAATCCTTAGATGCAACTCGCGCCGCACTCACTAAAGCGCTGATCACAGCCTGCTCACTACCAGAGTCACCAGGTAACACTCTTGAGAAAGTTCTCTCGCAGCTAGAGAGTGCTGGCACCGGTCAACGAGTCGCCGCAGTGCTACTTCTACGAGCTTTAGTTGTAGATGGGCTACTTCCAACAAATGATTCAGGAAGTAAGGTAAGTAGAACGCTCCCGGAGTTTATCGAGAGTTCTGTTCCAGACATTGCAAAAAATTTAAGAACTAGCGAAAAACGCCAAAATTTCGAAAAATTAAAAGCATTTCAAAGTTTTCACGGGTTTGTAATAAGCCATTTCGATGTTCTCGAAAACTTAACTGGCGAGTTAGTCGAAATTAGAAATTTGGATGCCGCAGTTCGAAGACCATTTGCGAACAAGATTTTTCAAGTTTATTTGCAACCCTTCGGTATTAACACAGTAAAGGGAAAGATTGAGTCTATTCTTGATCAAATTTCGCGACTTGTAGCCTGCACTGACTCCCGTTATAAGTCCTACTTTGACCAGTTGTCAGATGATGTTGCCGCACTAAAACAATTTTGTATTGAAAATTATTCTTTTTTTACAGCAGGTCCAATCTCTCATTTTGTTGAAACCGTCCAGAAGGCAATTAGCGCTCTGGAAAATTCTGCCTCCGAACTTTTTTATTGCAGTATCGTTTCAAAGCGCAAATCTTTAAGAGCAGCGGAAAAAAAGTATCCCCTTCACGAGCAAGGACGTTCCGTCATCTTCACGATTCCAATGGAAAACTCTGGGCCGGGTTTAGCGGTAGACGTTATTGCCGAGATAGACTGTGGTAATAACAGTGCGATAATTATTGAAAACCCGCAACAACGACTTGGCGATATACCACCAGGTGACTTTGCTATTTTAGTTATGGCGTACATTATGGAAAGTACGCCATTAGTCCGTATCACGATCCAGTTGGAATGGCATCAACTGTTTGGAAAGGAAGACGGTCATGTATTTAACGTTGAGATTGAGGCCCAAAATTCAACCGTCGACTGGAATTCTCTTGAAAATCTGGAGCCGTATAGTCTAGAAGTTGCCGAAGGCGATACGTTTGTTGGACGTATCGCAAAGCTAAAGTCTATTGGTAACCGTTTGCTTAAAAAACCGATGTCCTCTACTTACATTACTGGTCAGAAGCGTATCGGGAAAACATCACTGGCCCATGCAGCAATCGACCACGCTCGAGCGAGCAGTGGTGAAGATGATGTACATCATCTTTACTTAGAATATGGAGAATATTGTTCGTCCTCTCCAGAGTTGACAGTAAAAGCACTGGGGGATGAAATCTTTACTTTCCTTGAAAGCTATTTAGCGGATGGAATTCAAGTGCAACGGCCAGATTTCCTTGGATCTTTATCACAACTGAATAGTATTGCAAAAGCTCTAAGCGCCCAAGCCCCCGAGAAACGATTTGTGATTGTGCTTGACGAGTTCGATGAAATTCATCCTGAAATGTATCGACTGGGTGCGCTAGCAGAAACATTTTTCGCGAATCTTCGCACTTTGGCATCACGGACCAACTTGGCATTTATATTAGTTGGCGGAGAGAAGATGCCATTCATTATTGGAGCTCAAGGCGATCAACTAAATAAGTTCGTTCGGGAACCGCTTGACTATTTTTCAAGAAGCACAGAATGGGAAGAGTATTGTAAATTAGCTACTAACCCCGTTTCCAATTTATTAAATTGGGATGAGGCTGCATTAAATGAGCTGTTTACTGTTACAAACGGCCATCCTTATTACACTAATTTATTGTGCTCAAAGATTATTGCAATTTCTATCGATGAACGCGATACTGAAATCATTGTTTCCGATGTTCGCCATGCATTAAACATTGCAGTCTCAGAACTAGATACAAACTCTTTCGCGCACATGTGGAAAGACGGTATCAACGCAGAACGAGAAGAAGCGGAGGTGACAGAATTGAAGCGACTTCGAATGCTAGTCGCAATTGGACGTGCATTCCGAAAAAATGAACATTCCGCGGCTGCTATTATTGCCCATTTGGGCGGAGTTAGACTTCCAGAGCATGAAGGTATGCCAATTCTAGAAGATTTCGTGAGACGTGACATACTTCGTGAACACAATGGTGAGCTTCGCTGCACTATTTATCTTTTTGAAAAATGGCTTACCGAAATTGGCATCAATCGACTAATTGCGAGTACGTTGGCAGATGATATAGAAATCAAACTTCAACAAGCAAATGACGCTGCATATGTAGCCGCTGGTGAAGTGCAAGCGCTTTCAGATTCTTGGCCGTTATACCGTTCGCAGACAATTGGGCCAGAGTCAATTCGCTCTTGGCTTGAACAGTTAAATAGTTTCCAAGAACAACGCCTTCTTTTTAAAATTCTTCAGAATATTAGATTTATTCGACCCGAAGATATTGAGCAAAAACTGGAAATTGCACACAGTCGATTTGTGCTTCAGCGTGTAGGAGCTTTACAAATTGAGAAGCGGACGGACAAGCGCCACGATGTGTGGCTAACATATGTTGGCGGCCCTGGCAAAAGTGGAACCCAGTATGCCAGAATGTATGCGAAGGCAAACTCTATCTCAACTGAATGTATTATGGAGCCAGCAAGTATTGAAAGAAAGCTTCGCACCGCCGACCCTGACTTCATTAAACCCAAGGCGATCCTAATCATTGATGATGTCGTTGGCTCTGGAAAAACGATGTCTGACGGAATAGTTACTCTCGCGGAACAGTGTGGGGCATTGCTGACAAATCTATCCGTTCCAGTGCTAGCAATCGTGATGGTTTCTACCGAGGAAGGTGAGCAAAAAATTGCCAATACAATTAAAAATACAAAATTTTGTCCAGTAGAACTATATGTTTGTGAATACCTTGCGTCAAGCAACTATGCATTTCCGTCAACCGGCTTTGGCATATGGAGCAATCAAGATGAGAAAGATCGGGCTAAAGCTCTGTGTTTGAAATTAGGTTCTGAACTATACAAAAATCCTTTGGGCTATGCTGGACAAGGTTTACTTCTTGTTATGCCAGATACATGTCCAAATAACTCACTACCTATTCTACACAGAACTAAACAAACATCACCAAATTGGCGTGCATTGTTTCAGCGACCGACTACATAAATAATTACTCCAACTTGTGCGGATAGAATCTAATCATGTCGTAAATATGATAGAAATTTTGTGTGCTTGCGTCCACGTGTGTCAATTCGACACAATATTTGAATCTCTTAGCATATTTGACCTAACGAAAACAAAGGGTGCCATAAGGCACCCTTTGCACCGGAGTTTCCGGGTTACAGTTTTCTTTGCTGCTACTGATAAAGCAGGGTCATTACACCGAATCAAGGTCAAAAAATTGCCTGTCTAATTTTTTATTTTTGTCCTACTTTTAATATAACAACCGACTTTATATTCGGTATCACTTATTTTCCAATCGGTATTGTGCCAAGCTCATTTCTGAATAGTTCTTCCAGACTAGCGGCAAATGAATATTAACGAACGCTAGTTGAACTGACGACTCCAAGCGTTTTTTTCGCTCAAATGGCAGATGCTTCCACAAGTTGTCAGCTGCCCGTAAGATTCGATTTGCATGATTTAACGATGCATCAAATACGATGACTAAGCCACATATTTTTGCAGTCTTTTCATCGTCGAGCCAGCCTCCAATGTATTCGGCAGTTTTCAACACGCGAATAATTTCTTCCAGCGGTTTTGACGCGTGTTCAGTCTCTACCACCCAAATAGAATAACCACCAAGCGAATTTTGCCGCCAAAAAAGCCCATCAGGCATTTTCTTATTTTTGGTGATCCATTGACGGACATGAAACGGCGTACGATTTATATTCATACTATATTCACCAACTACACCAAACCCTTGTATTTTTTGTTCTATTAGATATCGTGTTGATATAGTTCGATGCAAAAATGTACCCCCTGCGACGCTAGACAAATCAAGCCCATGCCGAGTTTCTAAACCACCCAGTTCAAGAAGCTTAGCACCTCGTCTAGTTAAAACATAACTCATACCTCCCACAGCATTTCTACGGGGGACCACGAGCCCGTTTGCGAAAAGTCGCCTCACAGTTCTTAAAGCCATCTGCTCACGATACCTTGCTTCTGGCCATGCATATCTAGCAATCTCAGCAATACGCAGATGTCCGAATGCTCTCAACGAGAGTAAAACATTCGAGTCATTTAATTTTGCAATTTTTCGGCTGTCGTCTTTTTTCTTTAATTTTGAGTTGCAAACTATAGTTCTCTCTGAATCTTGAATCGACAGCAGACCAGCTAAATCATTATTTCTTACGCGCATTGAACACCTCCATAATGCGTATAGGAACGAGCTTTTTACGTGTCAACCAAGGCATCTTTTACCTACAGACAGTTCAATAAGACAGGTGGAGCATTTTTAGCTGCAAGGGCACGGGACGTTTTGCTCTTTTGCTGCTAGTGCAGCCCGCAAAACTTGATTCACTGGACGTGAATCACTCCTCTTTAAAAACCGGCACCCACTGCCCGCGAAGCGGGCGGGCACGGCGTACTTTGACCGCCAGTCCCAATTGCCTCCGGCAACTCGGTCTGACTTGAGCTGGACGCTCATCTTCGTACACCGTGCCCGCCCGCTTCGCGAGCGTGGGTGGGCTTCGCTACGCTGCACCCCAACAACCTGTCTCAATTTGGATTGAGACCGCGCTAGGATCGCGCTTCCGGTTGTCGGCCCCCGCGCAATAAAACAGCCCGCTTGGGGCGGACTGTTTTATTGGGCTATGCACTGAACGTGCTCGCCCCGGCAGCTTTGCTGTCGGCTCCTTTATTCAAGTAAATTTAGAGGGCAATCAAGTAATGTGATTTTCGGCAATCTGCCTGATTGCTGCTCAATTCGTATTAGACCTGCCTCCCGCAATCGCTTAAGCGCCTCATATTTTGTATCTCGCGAGACACCGAATTTTGCAAGTTGTTTATTGCTAAGTTCAACTGTCTTACTCCCGTCAGTGTGAAAACCAACCAACCGATATAACTCTAACGCAACATGTAAACTCTTCCCGTTTAGTCGTCCGGCTCTATGCATCCAATCAAGAGGCAATGGGCCTTTAATAAATGGTGCGGAATTTATTTGACCAGAAGAATTTTTTTTGTATCTCGAACTTTCTGAGTCCCACGAAAATTTTTGAACTAGGGTTTCGTGATTATTGTGCTGCTTCATTAGTTTCTCCTAGCAGCAGACCATTTACCGTATCCCACATAAATTTCCCGCGCTCATCTTCATATCGTGAAGGAGAGAAGACATATTTTGCCTCAGCGCTCAGTCGAAAACCGCCTAGCACTACCGCACTAGCCTCTTGCATAATTTCAAGCATCCGATTACCCACTGTCTCAAGCTCATCAATTGAAGCTTCCACCAACAAGGCGTCATGTACGGGAGCGATTACACGAATCCCTTCTTCCGTCGCAAGACAGCATGCTAACCTTAACATCTCAGCACCATTGGCCTGCATTGGAAAATTTCTAATCGAGCGTTGATTCACTTTGCCTTCAATTTGTAATTTCCAACCAAAAACTGCCCACAGCTCTCTATGCGCTAACGCATAATCAACAACACCATCTGACCATGCCCAGAACTTCCGGAATGTTCTCTGATGCATTCGCAAAAGCTCACGCGCATGCGCAGGAGACTGCCGAATTCTCATAGCAAGTGATTCCTCGCCCATCCCATACTGCACAGCTAGCACACATGCTTTAAATAACTCTCGTTTCTCGCCATGAGTAGCCTTCGTCGCAAATTCAGGGACTGCTCCTGCCTGTTTTGCAAATGCAAGATACGGGTCACCTGACCGATACGCGTCTTGCATTTTTGGGTCATCTGATAGCGCAGCAGCGATACCGAATTCCTGCTGACTCCAATCAACGTACACTAACCCATTGCCTACCGTAGGCTTGATTAAGCCGCGCAGCCATGCAGATAGTCCGAAAATGAATTTAGAAGTTGACGGCTGATTCCTACCCGTTTTTGAGCGAAACATCGACAAAAGACAGCGATTTCTGCCATCTGATCCGACAGCTAACTCAGTCAATCTTAATTGTCCTAACGCTTGCCGAAGTTCTCGTAATTTCCTAAACTGCGGATGAATTCGACACATCTCGCCAAAAGTTTCGTCATCCATTGCCAGCCGGCCGCTTGGTAGTTTTGGCCAGTCTATGGAGTTAGAAGTCAAATAGTCAGCGAATTTGTTCAATTTAAATATACCATCTTGGTATACCTCGAATTCACGGTCCACTTTAGCAATTAATTTGTGCTTAATGTTTCCCCAATCTCGCTTTAAAAGTTCGAGAAAGTCGACATCAATTGGAATTCCTGCAAATTCCATCTTTGCCACTGCTTTTGTGTACCTCCCCCTTAATAACGCTTGAGCAATTTTGTAATTATTATCTAATCGAGAACTCAATTGATAGAATAATTTTTCAGTCGCAACTACATCCGATTCACAGTAATTTAGAATCTTGATGCGCTCGGCATCTGTGTATAAACCACCACGCATAACTAATTCACGCATCTCGTTTTTCTCAAGGGATTCGATACCATCTTCACCGAAAAAACTTAGAGCGCCCAGCAAACCGTTACCACAGGATAGAATTCGTCCGTTCGTAATCACGCGAAATTCCGCATATAAATCAAGAATGTTTTTGGGCATCTGCCAATGTAGCGCAAGGTGGCAATTCATCTCAGCTGAAGCATAGAAAGCGACGAATAGAGTGTCATCATCAATAGAAAAAGGGGGGCTTGGTCGATTTAGATCACTCCCCCACAGACGTATTATTTTCCCGGAACGCAATTCCTTCGCAACGAGACAGACTGGTTCCGGCTGGTGTCCATCAGCAGCCCGGAACTCGAAGTCAGCCACCCAAACTTTTTTGTACTGGCTGATTAGCATTAAATTTCACCGCGTAATCGTTTGACAATTGGATGCTCAAGAGATGAAATTAATCTATCTTTAAAAGCTAAAATTATGAGCTCTTCAAAAGTTTTTTCCGGCCATTCTGGCTCTTCTACCAGATGTGTCGCTTCTAATACATCGTATGCGCCAAGGCTACGATTCGCAACTAATCGAATCCACGCCGATTCAGCAATCGAAGCTGCCGAGTGCGCTGATGTTGACCAAGAATCAAGTCGGCCATCTTCGGTAGGTAAATTGATGGGCCAAACAAAAACGTTACCCTCCCGCGACATACCTAGATACAACATTTTTGGACGTGCTTCATGCATTAAGTCTGGGTAAACATCAGGTGTGACGAGGTAACATTCGCCATCTTCCTTCAGCTGCAATATCGCAGCCTGCATACGCCACTGTTCGCCAGAGCGAACTTGTACAAAACTTTGATTCCCTGGCTTTTTTACTGGAACAATTGTGAGCAGTTTTTTCACGCCGGCACTTGCTCCAAAATCCTGCGATAACCGCAGTGACGCAAGCGTCAGTTTGCTGATACCGTCTGTTGGCGTCGGGTCTTTTGGCTCAGATTTACTATTCGGTTGTTGTGTAGCGACTTCATCATTTTGTGCAGCTGCGCCATTTAAAGTTGAATTTTTCTTCATATTACATCCTTACGATTTGGGTTGAACAACACGAATGTGTTGCCCAAGTTCCATAGATGACGGCAATCTGCCGAGGAGCGGCGAAACGCTACATCTGTCGAACTCAAATATGTATAGAACCGGCCTCTCCTATTTTTTATATTTTCTTCTAAATTTTAGAAATATTTTTTTAGAGGCGCGAGGTGTGGATTTTCGCAATACGTAGATGCAAGAAATCATCTCACCTGTACAATCTAATAAATTAATTAGAAAAGTATGAGGTTGAGTCAGTAAGAATGTGGCTACATTAGATGGACAGCAACGAACATAGGAATACATCCGCCTATCGTCCGCAGTGATTTGAAATTACTTAATTTGAAAACGCTCCTGATTGTCTCGTTTAAGACAATCAGTTTCTTTTAGTAGGAATCAGATCCATTCATGCCCCAAACTTTCGGCTTGCTGCAAAACGGTTTTAATAGCTTCTTCCTGTTGGTCTGGTGGATATTTGTATTTCCGCAAAATCCGCTTCACCATCAGCCGAAGTTTTGCGCGAACGCTTTCACGTTGCGACCAATCGACACTGATATTCTGACGAAGATTTTCAGTCAGTTCATGGGCGATCAACTTCAGCGTTTCGTCGCTCAGCTCGCGGACAGCAGATTCATTATTGGCGAGAGCATCATAAAAGCGTATTTCATCGTCAGTCAGTCCAAGCAATTCATTGCGGTTGGCGGCTTCCTTGAACTTCTTCGCCATCTGAATTAGCTCTTCAATCACCTGAGCCGTCTCGATTGACCTATTCTGATAGCGTTTGATGACATCAGCTAGCAAGGCAGAGAACTTTTTGTGCTGGACGACATTTCCGCCAAACTTACTTTTGATTTCCCCTTCAAGCAAACGTTCAAGCAGTTCAACCGCTAGATTGCGTTCAGGCAGATTACGAACTTCGGCTAAGAACTCATCATCAAGCAAGCCGATATTGGGCTTATCCAAGCCTACAGCATCAAAAATATCGACAACCTGATCGGACACGACAGCGGAGCCGATGATTTGTCGGATTGCCAATTCGCGTTCTTCGTCTGTTTTCTTTTTGGTGCTAATCTCACGCTTGGTCAGCAGCACCTTAACTGCTTGGAAGAATGCGACTTCTTCACGTACAGCCTTGGCTTCATCCAATGTGCAGCAGAGCGAGAATGCCTTGCTCATAGCCAGAGCATGGTCAGCCCAGCGCTTTTTACCGTCCTTGTCAGCTAGAACAAAGTTGGCGGCACCAGCGAGCAACTTGTGCCCGCCAGTTAGGAAATCACTGTAGTTAAAGCCGTGCAGCATAGCACGGAGCACTTCCAGCTTTTCTTCAAGAACGGCATACGCCTCGTGAGCGTCGACAGTGGGACGACCACGGCCATTGCTGGCGGTGTATTCCTTCAATGCTTGCTTGAGGTCGTTGGCAATGCCAATGTAATCGACGACCAGACCGCCTTGCTTGTCCTTAAATACCCTGTTAACCCGAGCAATCGCCTGCATCAGGTTATGCCCCTTCATTGGCTTATCGACATACAGCGTATGCACACAGGGAGCATCAAAGCCGGTCAGCCACATATCACGCACGATGACCAAGCGTAAAGGATCAGCCGGATTCTTGAATCGTTTTTCCAGGTCCTTCTTGACCTGCTTGGAATAGATATGTGGCCGCAGCAATGGTTTGTCGCTTGCGGAACCAGTCATCACAATCTTGATGGCACCCTTGGCCGGATCGTCGTCATGCCAGTCAGGGCGTAGCTTTGTAATCTCGTTATATAAGTGGACGCAGATATCGCGACTCATTGCCACGACCATCGCTTTGCCGCTCTGTGCTTTGGATCGTTCTTCAAAATGTGTGACCAGATCAGCGGCTACTTGGCGAATACGGGGTTCAGCACCAACGACTTTTTCCAGTGCCGCCCATTTACTTTTCAGTTTGGACTGTTCGTCGCCATCTTCATCTTCCGCAAGCTCATCGACTTCTGCATCCAGTTCGTCAAGCTGTGCTTCTTTTAGGCCAAGCTTAGCAAGACGTGATTCGTAAAAGATAGCAACGGTTGCACCATCGTCCTTAGCCTGCTGCATGTCGTAGACATGGATGTAGTCGCCAAAAACTGCACGGGTATCGCGGTCTTCGCCGGAAACGGGTGTGCCGGTGAACGCTACAAATGTCGCATTGGGCAGTGCATCACGCAGATGCTGGGCGTAGCCGACCTGATAGCCTTTATCGTCGCCCTTGAATTTCGCTTCGAAGCCGTATTGGGTGCGGTGTGCTTCATCGGCAATCACGACAATATTGCTGCGGTCAGACAGCACAGGAAAGCTGTCCTCATCTTCTCCCAGCATGAATTTCTGAATCGTGGCGAACACGATGCCACCTGATGGGCGGTTGCTTAACTTGGTTCGCAAATCACCACGGGTTTCTGCCTGCACCGGCTGCTCACGCAACAAGTCTTGAGCCAGTGAGAACACGCCGAACAACTGGCCATCCAGATCATTGCGGTCAGTGATGACAACAATGGTTGGATTTTCCATTGCGAATTCCCGCATCACCCTTGCTGCAAAGCAGGTCATGGTGATACTCTTTCCGCTGCCTTGCGTATGCCAGACAACACCGCCTTTATGACTGCCCCCAGGTCTAGAGGCCGTAACGACTTGTTCAATTGCGAAACGCACAGCGTGGTACTGGTGATAGCCCGCAATTTTCTTAATTAACCCGCCGTCATCTTCAAACAGCACAAAAAAACGTAAGTAATCCAGCAGGTATGCAGGAGCGAGCACGCCACGAATCAACGTTTCCAGTTCGTTAAACTGTCCGAATGGATCTAGCGTAACACCATCAACGGTTCGCCACTGCATGAAGCGTTCAGCGTCACTGGACAGAGAGCCTAACCGTGCTTCTGTACCATCCGAAATGACCAGCACCTCGTTGTATTGGAAGACATCGGGAATTTGCTCTTTGTAAGTCTGTATCTGGTCGAACGCCTTCCAGATATCCGCGTTTTCATCGGCGGGATTCTTCAGTTCGAGCAACACCAGAGGCATACCGTTCACGAACAGGATGATATCTGGGCGGCGGGTATGTTTGGGACCTTTGAGTGTGTATTGATTGACGGCTAGCCATTCGTTGGCGGCGACATTTGAAAAATCCACCAGTCGCACGAAGTCCCCGCGAGTTTCGCCATCTTTCTGATACTGCACTGGCACGCCATTGACCAGCAGGCCATGAAAGTGCCGATTTGCTGACAGTAACGCCGGGATTCCTAAATCCACTACCTGCTTGACTGCATCTTCACGGGCGACAAGCGGAATTGTTGGGTTTAGTCGGTTGATTGCACCACGCAGACGCTCGACAAGCAGCGGTTGCAAATAGTTGCTTCGTTCTGGCGTTTCGCCATCCGGTGCGATTGCATAGCCATTGACATACTGATAGCCAACTTCTTGCAGCCAGCCCAACGCCTCGTTTTCTAATTGTTCTTCGGTCATGCTCATGCTGCGACCTCTTCAACAGCATCTTCAGCTTCGGCAATGCGTAGCTGACCGGAAATCAAACGGGGAAGTAGTGTGTCACGAAGTTGAGAAAGAATTTTCTCTTGCTTGCAATTGTGATTGGCTCGCTCCAATAAAGGCCACACTATCTCGCCAAATTTTTCTTGAATGACAATTGGAGGCTCAACAATCGGCATTCGCTCAAGCGAATTTTTCCATTTCGCATACGGTATGGTTGATCCTTCGGAATGTTGAGTCGCGAATTCAATGGTCGATTCCTGAAATGCCAAGAAGAGGCCATACGCATTGGATTTTTTATTCACTGCAGTTAAGGTAAATACGGTAGTTCTGGTAACACCATCAAATGGGGCAATGCATACCTTGTGAAAATATGGCCGCATTGCACCGAATAAGATGTCCGACTCCTTGAATAGAACTAAACTGCTGTTCGCTTCCTCTCCACTCTTATATCCAGTTAGAAACGGTGTCTTTGCACCGATACTTTCAATTGGCACGTAAGGAAGGAATTTCGTTTCTTCAGAAGGCTGGGTTCGTTCATTTCTAAGCGACAGAATTTTCCCAAATTCTCCAATATTCCATCCTTTCGGCATTAACCCCAACTCAGATTCTTCAAAACTGTCAGGAAACAATGCCGCCGTTGCTTCGTCCATGCCTTCTGGTATTTGGGCTTGTTGCTTCGCACGAACCGGATCGAAATCGATGAACCATGATTTAAACACTGCTTTGGCAATTGCTTCGAAGGTTTCGTTGGTTTCTCGGAGCAAAGTTATGCGGTTATCGATTGATCCGAGCATCGCTCCTATTTGGGTTTCGATAACTGGATCAAATCGAGGAATTTTTAATTCCCTGATTGCCTTCAAACTTAATGATTTTTGTGTGCTACCAACCACATTTGCTTCAATCTGGGAAGATATCTGTGGTGAATTTAATGTGTAATACAAATATGCGTGATCAATGTCACGAGGTGAAATTGAAGCGACATTTTGGCCCATACAAAACTTTGTCGCAAGAACTCTGGAAGTCCTGCCATATGAACCAACTCGACTGATGATTATGTCATTTTTCTTCGGCAAATATTTGCGTGAATATTCTTTGTATGTTTCTTCACTCACCTGTAACGCGGCATTTAAACTTAAAGTCCCGAATCTAACATCTGTTACTCGAACCATCGGAACACCAATCGTTTCGTATATCGGCGTTTTGTGCGACGAATCAATAACATCGGCAACGTCGGTTAAGACTGATGAATTAGAACTCATAACCGAGTCCTCCAAGCTTCTGCCGAATTAGTGCATCCAGTTCGGCACCTTTTGCTATTTGCTCGCCAAGCGTCTCAGTAAGTTTCTGCATCTTGTCAGCAAAGGCGTCGTCGTCGTCTTCGACTTCTTCAGTACCTACATATCGCCCTGGGGTAAGCACATGGCCGTGCTCTGCAACTTCTGTCAACGGCACACTGCGGCAATAACCAGCGACATCTGCGTAAGCCTCCGCACCTTCGCCACGCCATGCTGCAACCGTGGCGGCAATACGGTCGATTACTTCATCGGTGAACTCGCACTGAACGCGGCTGATCATACTGCCCAACTTGCGAGCGTCGATGAACAGCACTTCACCTTTGCGGACAGTCTTTTGCTTTGCAAGGAACCACAAGCAAGCCGGAATTTGCGTATTGAAGAACAACTGGCCGGGCAATGCGATCATGACTTCGACCACATCCGCATCCACCATTGCACGCCGAATATCGCCTTCGCTGTTTTGGCTGGAACTCATGCTGCCGTTTGCCAACACGATACCGGCACGACCAGTAGGCTTGAGGTGATACAGCATGTGCTGCAACCACGCATAGTTCGCATTGCCTTGCGGCGGCGCGCCATACACCCAACGCGGATCGCCCTCCAAACTGCCATGCCACCAGTCGCTGATGTTGAACGGCGGATTAGCCAGCACAAAATCGGCTCGCAAATCTGGATGCTGGTTGCGGGTAAATGTATCTTGCGGTTCGCGGCCAAGGTTGTAGTCGATGCCGCGTATCGCCAGATTCATCGCAGCCAAACGCCAAGTAGTGGGGTTTGCTTCTTGGCCGTAGATGCTGACATCACCAAGTTTGCCGCCATGGGCTTCGATGAAACGCTCAGACTGGACGAACATACCGCCAGAACCGCAGCAAGGGTCATACACCTTGCCATGATGTGGAGCCAGCACCGCAACCAGCGTTTTAACTATGCTGGCAGGTGTGTAGAATTGTCCGCCACGCTTGCCTTCTGCACTGGCGAACATGCCTAGGAAGTATTCGTAAACCTGCCCAAGCACATCACGGGCGGAACTGGCATCGACACCAAAACCAATCTGCGACACCAAATCGACCAACTCACCGAGTTTGCCATCCGGCAACTGAGCACGAGCGTAGCGTTTATCCAGAATGCCCTTGAGCTTGGGATTCTCAACTTCGATGACTGACAGCGCATCATCGATGCGTTTGCCGATGTCGGATTGCTTGGCATTGGCACGAAGGCTTTCCCAGCGTGCCGCTTCTGGCACCCAGAACACGTTAACTTCACGGTAGTAGTCGCGGTCTTCCAGCTCTTCGGCAAGCAATACCGCGTCAGCGTCTTTCAAAAAGTAATCGTCGTTCTGATCAGTAAAACGCCGCGTAAGTTCTTCGCGGCGTGACTGAAAAGTATCGGAAATGTATTTAACGAAAATCAAGCCGAGTACTAAGTGCTTATATTCGGCAGCGTCCATATTGGCACGGAGTTTGTCGGCTGTCGCCCAGAGCGTTTTTTTTAAATCTTCGAGCATAATTTGGCTGGTTTCTTTATTAGGTGACTAAAATCAGCTGCTATTATGAACGAAACTAGTTGCATTTAGACCATATGTATAAAAAACCTTTTTTCACTGCAACAAAGAGTTGCTGCCTCAATTTTAGATTTAAGACACATTGCCAAAACTTGTCTATTTGATTTGCCTTACATTGGTGCTGAGTCTCCAAGGCTTTGCAGGAATTGAAGGGAATTTAATCTTCGTAAAATGTTCATGAATAACGGTCAGCGGTATATCGTCACCATATCCATCGGTTACACTACCATCACCCGACGCATGACCTAAGATTCTTTTCAAGTATTTTGATGGAATTTGTGCTTCTTCCATAAAATTCTTCATTGAATGTCTTAGCGAGTATAAAACTTTCTTTTTACTCCTAAAACCTAATTTTATTTTCTGGCGCCCAAACCACTTTGACAGAGCGCCACTAAGTTTGCCGTGGCAATCTTGCTTCAGAGTTGGGAATAATGCTGTATTTTGATTTTTGTTTATTGACTCAACATATCTGAGAAAACCCAAATCGATGAGCTCTTGTGCAACAGGAATCAATCTTCTTGATGCAGAATTTTTTAGCCGACGTTTTTTTACGTTTGAGATTAATTTCAATTTTTCATCCTCAAACAAATGTACATCCTCAGGATCTGCCAAATCTGAGATGTCGAAATACAAACCTACGGTGGGATGTGTCTTAATATCGGCAACCTGAAGCCCCGCAATTTCCTCTGGTCTTGCACCTGTATAAAACATCATTAGTGGTAACCAATAGGAGGCCTCGCCAGCTTGTCCAATTGAACGCTTTTCGGAAGTAAAAAACTCTGCCCCAAAAATAACGTTTAGCTCTTCGACAGTAAATGGAAGACGTTTACGCACACTTTTTTGTTCAGCTGATTCTTTAAACCCTAGTGCCTTCTCAGCTGGGTTCGTTGGCAAAATTTGCTTACCTGCAGCAATCTTGAAAATTTCTTTTAACTTACTTAGACGTCCATTAATTGTTTTTATAGAGAGTCCAACATTTTTCATATGCTCTACGAAATCACTTATATGGCGCTGCTCAACAAACTGCGGTGCTGAAATATTCTTCGATTCGACAAAACGTTGTAATTGTCCCCAGGGCGTTTGAAATGCAATAACAGTCGACTTTGGACGATCTTCGACATAGTTTTTCCACACGTCGAAGACCGCAATCCATCCAACATTTTCTTCGAAGAGTGTCTTTGGTGGTATTGCTGACGCAATAGCTGGGTCAATCCTTACGATATTTCCTGATTGTCTGGCCAATCTAATATCGAGAGCAGAAACAATCGCCTCTAGAAATTTATAACCAAATCGTTGCGATTGTTCTGACGATAGAGAAGTCTTTATTTCACATAAATGCAGAAAACTTTGGAGTGCTGGCAAAATACGCTGCACCTGACCTTTGGCCAATAGGCGACCTAGCTCATCCCTTTGTTCCAAAAGCAATACGCCCAGTTCATCAAATTCTTCGTCTGACATTCCCGAAGAGCGAACTAGTTCGTCTCGACATAGCACTTGCTGAATCCAGAATTGAGCGAGAGATTGGATATGCTCATCTGTGAGAATTATTTGGCTTGAAATACCACAAGGTTCGTTACGTTCTTTCCGCTCTTTATAAAACTGAGAGAATTCTTCATCTATCTTGACCATTGCTATACGTAAGAGCTTTTGTGCCTCGGCCTTATCGCCGGTTTGCAGGCTGCGGACGATTTCCGTCCGGCCATCGTAGCAAGTTAAAAGCGCAGATGGTATTCGACGCCGAACATAAAATATTTTTGATTTGCCGCGTTGGAAAAGATTCTGAGATATAGATTTCATCGACATGCTCCGGTATGTTTGTGTAACAGACCGTGTAACAACTCGATTTATATCTACCTAGAGCCGCCTTGATTCCGTTAGGAATCAAGGGGTTATAGAACTTTGGGGTGGACGATGGGGCTCGAACCCACGACAACAGGAATCACAATCCTGGACTCTACCAACTGAGCTACGACCACCACTGGATCACATGTTTGGTGCACAAGTGCACTGCAAGTGAGCCTCGAATTATACGAGGATTTGTTCAATCAGGCAAATGATTTCGGTTTTGTTTGATATTGGGAAATGCAAAAAAAAGCCCGCGAAGGTCGCGGGCAAATATTCACACTAGGGTAGGAATACAATAAAACACAAACTACGAGCTTAAATATAAAGAATTGCTTGAAGGAAGGTTTGATTTATTACAAATTCTTACGACTTGGTTCACAGAGATACATGACGGAGACTACGTTCTATTTAAAACCGAAACAACAGGATTGTAGTTAGCGCTGCGCTTATTGAATCTGGCTTATTGAGTGTCGCCTATCGAATGTCGTTTATTTCTGTTGATTGCTATTTTTATCGCGGTGATTTCCAATCAAAGACTTTGTCCAAGAGCGATACTCGCTCTGTTAATAGTAGTGTGCATTTGTCACATTGACGTCATATTGATTACGTAAGATGTGCTCCATCTGCTGTACATACAACTGATATGTATGACGGTAGCTAGGTGTGGACTGCTCGGTATTTGCCGA
>CAUPKC010000054.1:0-29485 GCA_963511665.1 uncultured Undibacterium sp. | reverse complement strand
GGATGCACTTTTCGAGGCAGTTTTTACGTGAATGAGGCGAAAATAGCTAGCTATTTGCAACGAAGAACGAAAAAAATGACCGAAAATGCGCCGCCAGCGCTCAAATAGCGTCGAAGACGCGCCTAATGGAAAATCTGGGTTAAAGAACCATAACGACAGTAAAACTTTAAACAACCGCATACTCCCCCGTTTACTTCAGAAAGAAATCAAAATTACCCAGCACTGGGCATCTGTCTACATCGTGACATAGCGTATCAATTCACAACACAATTGACCACTACTTTGCCGAGTTACTCCAGTATTAATATAAATCAACACATGGTTTTGTGAATCTACAGTCTGCCATTACAATGCATTTAGGCTTTTGTGACGGCCTGTTGAACATCATGCCTGATTTTTGCTATTTGCCACCACTAGAATGCAATACTATGAATCCTTCTTTCGCATTATCTGACCCACAACATCCCGCATTACGCTCACGCTTTCTAAGTCGCTGGCTGGATGCCAAAAGCACAAGGATACAAGCGCTAGAGAATATAGCGCAATTATCCCTGAGCAAGGACGTTTTTGGCGAAATTTTACAAAATGAAATCGCGCAAGGCGCTAACTTAGCTGCCGCAATGCGCCGCACCCGCAATCTCGTACTTTCCAGTTTAATCGTACGAGACTTGACTGGAGTCGCAAAACTGGACGACATCATCACCGCTATCAGTGAACTTGCAGATTTTGTTGTGAGAACGCACTTGCAACATCTTATGACCGAAATGGTGGCACAGCATGGACAACCAATAGGTGAAGAAAGTGGTGAGGCGCAGGAACTAATTGTTTTAGGCATGGGGAAACTCGGGGGACACGAGCTAAATGTCTCGTCCGATATCGATCTCATTTTCTGTTATAGCGAAAATGGTGAAACCCTTGCCGGGCAAGGGCAACGTGAATTATCGAATCATGAATTTTTCAGCCGACTCGGTAAAAAATTGATCGCAGCAATCTCGGAAATTACGGAAGATGGCTTTTCGTTCCGTGTTGACATGGCATTGCGCCCCAATGGCAACTCTGGCCCCTTGGTCGCCAGCTTTGGTATGGTCGAAGACTATTTCCTGGTTCAAGGACGCGAATGGGAACGCTACGCTTGGGTCAAAGCGCGCGCTATTACAGGCACCGCCAACCACGTAGAAGCACTGAATAAGATTATTTTTCCGTTTGTGTATCGACGCTACCTCGACTATGGCGTAATCGATTCACTACGTAATATGCACCATCAGATACGCGCAGAAGTCGTACGTCAGGAAACCCGACATCCAGATCGCGGCATCAATGTCAAACTGGGACGCGGTGGCATACGTGAAGTAGAATTCTTGGCACAAGTATTCCAATTGATACGTGGTGGGCGCGAAGCGATTTTACGTGACCGCTCCACCCGCCAAACTTTAATAACACTTGCTGAAAAAGGCATACTGGATCAACAAGTCGTTGCACAATTGATGCAAGCTTACACCTTCCTACGTGACGTTGAGCATCGATTGCAATATCTCGATGACGCACAAACCCACATTTTCCCTGCTAAGCTGGATGATCAGCATATCGTTGCACAAATGATGGGCTACCCAAATGTCGCCGCATTAAACACCATATTAATTCCTCACATGCAGTTTGTGGCAGAACAATTTGACGCGATATTCAAAGACAAATCAGATAAACAAACAGAGCAGTTAGATGCACCTAATCTTTCCGATCCAGACGCCGTCGAAACGATAGAGTTGCATCTACAAAGTTTAGGATTCCAAGAAGCAAAAGCGGTTGCACAACGACTAGCAAGCACTTGGCAATCTACAAAAATGCAATCTTTATCCGACGCAAGCCAACAAAAAATGACAGGTCTAATCAACCATGCGCTCGCTATTTTATCCAAGCAAACTGAAGGACAAACCGAAACAGTGCCACGCTTGCTTGACTTCTTGGAGCAAATCGCGCGTCGTAGCGCCTACTTATCCTTACTGAGCGAGTTTCCCCATGCGCTGGAGCGTCTCATCCGCATGATGAATGCCAGTGATTGGGCCGCCAAGTTCCTTAGTCGCCATCCCATCTTACTTGATGAGTTACTCGATGAATCGGTATTACACCAAGTCCCAGATTGGGATGCATTTAGTGAGGAACTAAGGAACAAACTGCAGCAACAAGATGGTGATATTGAAATGCAGTTAGATACCTTGCGTGAAACGCACCATGCATTATTATTCCGCTTACTGGCACAAGATCTGGAAGGTCGATTAAGTGTGGAGCATTTGGCCGATGCCTTATCAAAATTGGCTGACATTATAGTGGAAGCGGTGATTCGCGCAGTTTGGCAAAGCATCCCGAACCGCCATCGTGCAGCGCCACGTTTCGCCGTCATCGCTTATGGAAAATTAGGCGGTAAAGAATTAAGCTATGCCTCAGATCTCGATGTTATTTTTTTGTACGATGATGAAGACCAAGATGCGCCAGCACTTTATGCAAAGTTGGCACAACGCTTCATCACCTGGATGACATCACATACCTCTTCCGGCATATTGTTCGACATTGATATCGCTTTACGGCCAGATGGGGCGAGTGGCCTGATGGTGTCTTCCGTGAATTCATTCGAGCGCTATCAGGGAAAATCCGCCTGGTTATGGGAGCATCAGGCGCTAACTCGCGCACGTTTCTGTGCTGGTGACATAGAAATTGGTGCCAAATTTGAACAAATACGAGAAACGGTTTTGCGTTTGCCACGCGATGCTGAAAACTTAAAGTCGGAAGTAATCAGCATGCGTAAAAAAATGCGCGAAGCGAATGTCAATCGCACTGATTTATTTGACTTAAAACATGATCATGGCGGAATGATCGACATAGAATTCATGGTGCAATATTTAGTGCTGCGCCATTCCCATGCATTTCCTGAGTTAACTGCCAACATTGGAAATATCGCTTTATTGCATCGTTGTGGAGAGCTTAAATTAGTCGATATGACACTAGCATCAGAAACAGCCGATACGTATCGGGTTCTGCGTAAACATCAGCACAATATACGCTTACAAGGCGAAGAAAAAGCGCGCATTCAAACTGAAAAAATTGCGCAAATCATTCTCGCTAGTGAAGCACTATGGGACACTCTATTTTCCTGACGCAAATAAAAAAGGCTTTGCAATGCAAAGCCTTTTTTATAGCAATTCAACTTAAATCTTAAACTTTAGAAATACCAATTTTGAAGATGCCAATTAACCTTGTGGATGCATCGCCGTTATCCATTTCTTGATACGTCCAGCATCGGCGAGACGAGAATACTTCCCTTTTGAATCAAGAAAGACCATCACAACTGCACGACCTTCAATAATCGCCTGCATGACAAGACAGCGCCCTGCTTCCGCGATGTATCCTGTTTTTTGCAGACCGATGTTCCAATCAGAACTGGCCACTAACTTATTGGTTGTGCCATATTCAAGCAATTGCTTACCTTTTGGATTTACGGCGTATTTAGAATCAGTCGAATACTCACGAATTATGGGATATTGGTACGCGGCATTAATTAACTTCACTAAATCACGAGCACTCGCGACATTCTTGCTCGATAAACCGCTAGAGTCTACGTAAGAAGTATCGTTCATTCCCAATTGTTTAGCTTTAGCATTCATCGCAGCAACAAAGGCTGGCAAGCCACCAGGATAACTACGCCCCAACGCAGAGGCTGCGCGATTTTCCGAGCTCATCAAAGCGATATGCAATAAGTCAGCACGAGATAATTTAGCGCCTATCGCCAAACGGGAACCTGTACCCTTTTCTTTATCAAGATCGTCGACTGTAATATCGATCATTTCATTCAAATCTTGATTTGCTTCTACTACCACCAAACTCGTCATCAATTTTGTAATGGAGGCGATTGGCAGAGAAACTTCTGCGTTTTTTTCAAACAAAACTTTAGAACTATCCTGATCAACTACGAAGGCTACGTTCGACGCCAATGCCAAAGCATCGATATGTTTCAAACCAGCCATATCACCCGCACTTGGACGTGTGTCTTCAGCCAATTGAACTACATGACGTTGTTTTGAGGCCTTCGCCGTCAATACTTTTTGCTTAGACTTTTTAGATAATTTGTTGTGTGCGACTTTGGATTTGTACGAAACACCCTTAGTCACTTGCGCTTTTTTGGCGCGATGATGATTGGAATTCGAAGCAGCTTGAGCTTGAGAAACAACCAGCGCTGAGGCAATAACGAGAATAGATAACGCCGACAAACTGACGGGAGAAATAGAAAACCCGGACATAGATTTCACCATAGACTTCAAACTTAGTGCAACCATGCAATACTCCTTGAGACAAAAAATTTCCTAGAGGAACGAAGTGTAGCAAATTCTTGATAATTCGCAAGAGAATTAAAGACTTAGCGTTACTTCCTCACTATAAATCTACAAGTTAGAAACAAATGAGATAAACAAAATATATCTTTTTGCATGTTTCAATATAAAAACAATATGCTGATCTCGAAAAGCAGCATCCTCAATCAAAAAACTGTACGAACTCGGTTAAAACGGCACGCTCAGTCATCAAACTGTTTTCTATCTTATCCATGTCAGCAAAACCTAATGACATGCCACAAACAACCATTTGATCCTGAGGCATCTGCAAGTGTTCTTCAATAATTTTGTGATATTGGGTAAAAGCAGCCTGTGGGCAGGTATCCAAACCTCGGGCGCGCGCTGCCAGCATGACGTTCTGTAAAAACATGCCGTAATCCAACCAAGACCCTTGCTCCATAATGCGATCTATCGTAAATATCAAACCCACGGGCGCATCAAAAAATTGGTAATTGCGTCCGTGCTGTGCATGCATACCAACTTTATTCTCGCGGGTTAAACCGAGTAAAGCATACAAATCCCAACCAACCTTACGTCGTCTGTCTATATAGGGACTGCGCCATTCGACAGGATAATATTTGTATTCTTCCGTGTGCGCTTTAGCGCCTTCCACGTCATTGTGAGCGGCAAGAATTGCGTCAGAAAGTCGCTGCAGACTCGCACCTCGCAACACAAAAACTTTCCAAGGTTGGGTATTAGTACCCGATGGTGCTCGTGCTGCAATTTCAAGTATTGCTTGAATATCTTCAGTAGCAACAGGCGTTGGCAAAAAGGCTCGCAATGAACGACGTGAGCGCATTACCTGATCCACAGTTTCTTGCACGGGGTTTGAAATCATTCACATATCCTTTTACCGAATTTGTCAGCTTTTTTAGTGAGCAGCTTCTAAACAATCTGAAACGTCTTTCATTACACTTGGGTCAATTTATCAGCGCGTATTTTTTCTAATTCCGCAAAAAAACTTAGAATCACGGGAAGCTCACGGCTACGTGCGAACGCTGGCAAGCTCTGCCAAATACGTTTGCCATAAGGTTTGGAAATAAGCCTTGGATCGCAAATCATCAATACACCACGGTCAGTTTCATCACGAATCAAACGCCCTGCACCCTGCTTCAGGTTAATGATCGCTTCTGGCAATTGATGATGAACAAAACCATTTAATCCCTTCTTTTCCATCGCCTCTATGCGCGCTGCTAGCACTGGATCATCTGGCGGCGCGAACGGCAACTTATCAATGACAACCAAAGACAGGGCCTCGCCACGTACGTCGACACCTTCCCAAAAACTCTGACTACCAATCAATACACCATTACCAGACGCCCGAAATCTGTCCAACAATTCGGTGCGCCCCGCGTCGCCCTGGACAAATAAAGGGAAATTTAAACCACGTTTGGCGAATTCATCTTTAAGACGTTCCGCACAGTGCTTAACCGCTTTATTGGTCGTACACAGAACAAAGGTGCGCCCACCTGCAGCTTCAATTACCGGCAAAGCGGCATCAACTACGGCATCGGTATACTCTCTGGAATTGGGTTGAGGCATGCCATCAGGCACATACAAGATACCTTGCTCTTGATAATTAAACGGACTAGGCCAAGTCCGTGCTGGTTCGTTCCACAAGCCCATCTGCGACACATAATGGCTGAAATCATTTTTCACTGCCATGGTCGCCGATGCGAAGATCCAAGTGCGTGGCACGCCCTCACGTTGTTTATTAAAAATCGGCGCAATTGATAGCGGTGTTTTATGCAATTGCAAAGACGTAGAATACGCCTCTACCCACAACACACATTCAGGTTTACCCTTACTCTCTTTGGCATTGGGATCGAGTTCGCGCCAATCATCTAATCTAGTTTGCAAATCAAGTGCTCGCACTCGGCATTGCTCTATGGTTTCTGCACGTTCCGCTTGTTTTTCCAAAACCCCAATCAAATCACCAAGGTTGTCTTTCAAAGTTTCCAACGCGGGAAAGAATGGACTCGAAGGTGCAATTTGCTGCAGCGACATCCTGATTGAATCCTGTGCAAAACAAAGCCGCAAATCACGTGCTGCACGCTCTACCGGCGCCACGATTTTTGCCCACTCAGCACCATCACGCGCATGTGACAATCCTTCAGCCAAACTATCTCTACATAGTTCCAAAATCTGCGACGTTGAAATAGATTCACCGAAAAATAAAGTCGCTGTCTCGGGTAACTGATGCGCCTCATCAAAAATAACGGTATTGGCAGAAGGTAGCAATTCGGCAATTCCCGTATCTTTTAAAGCCAGATCCGCAAAGAATAAATGATGGTTAACCACCACTACATCAGCCTGCTGCGCTTCTTTACGCGCCTTCATTACAAAGCAATCCTGATAATACTGACATTCGGAACCCATGCAAGTATCTTTGGTTGATGTCACTAGACTCCATACCGCGGCAGTCTCTGGCACCCTAGCCAGTTCCGCTTTATCGCCACTACTCGTAGTCTTGATAAAACGAGAAATATCACGTAAATAACCAACGTCTTCACGCGAAGTCAGGCGACCATTTTGCAAAGTACGTTCCAGATGAAAATGGCAAAGATAGTTCGCACGACCTTTTAATAGTGCAACTGAGACCGGCGCCTTTAATACTTTTTTTATAGTTGGAATATCCCGTAAATACAACTGGTCTTGGAGATTTTTGGTGCCGGTGGAGACAATGACCTTACCGCCCCACAATAAAGCGGGAATAAGATAGGCAAAAGTTTTACCGGTTCCGGTGCCAGCTTCAGCCAGCAAAGTCTTTTGATTTTCAATCGCAAAGGCAATTGCCTTCGCCATTTCTATTTGAGCCTCGCGTGGGCGATAGCCTTGAATCGAGGCACTTAGCACACCGGACTCGCCGAAGATCTGCTGGACTTCGCGGTCATGCACACCATCGTCACTCGAATTTATATTAGGTTCTGTCAAAATAAGGCACAATCAAATACAACAAAAAAACAAACCCCATATTTGCAAATAAGCATGGAGCAAAAAACAGCCAATGGCCGTGACATAGTCGTCTAACTAGCAGCTAAATTGGGAAATGAGTTGCTATTCTCAAGCCGGAATGTCTGGAGAGAGTTGCATTTTCAATAGTGATATGTAATCCTTGAGCTGTAACTTACGTTTTTTCAAGCGGCGTAACTGTAATTCATCGTGATCTGGGTCTTTCGTAATTGTTTCAATGACGGCGTCGAGATCGCGGTGTTCTACTTCTAATTCACAAATACGCATTCGAATTTGATTTGTATGGTTCATAAGCTGTAAGAGCGAGTAAAATGCAACGAGTTAATTTAAAAAATTCGGAAATTCCGACTAGTGTAATCTACCAAGACGTATGAGCCAATATAAGATCGAAGCTGGCACCGCTCAACATATCGGTGATCGTAAAGAACAACAAGACCGAGTAGCTCTATTTGCAGCACCAAATGCGCCAGGTCACATGATGGCGGTGGTTGCTGACGGCATGGGGGGCAAAAGTGGTGGCGCTATTGCTGCTGAACAAGTGGTGCGCTCAGCCAAAATGTTGTTTGATGAGTTTTTCCCTGGTAATGACATTAAAGCGATGTTGGAAGCCATTGTTCATGAAGCACATACTGTGATTAAATTATCTGCGGTTTCGTCGGAAAAAGAACCCCACAGTACCTTTGTCGCCTTGGTAATATCTCCAGAAAAAGCCGTCTGGGCTTATGCTGGTGATTCGCGCCTCTATCGCTTTTCTGGCCCCAATTTTGCAGAACGGACTAAAGACCATTCTTACGTTGAACGTTTAGTTGACGAAGGCTCAATCACGCCAGAGGAAGCGAAAAACCACAAGATGTCTAACGTTTTGGTCAATGTGTTAGGCTCAAAAAATGCCATCCCCTACGTGACATTTGGCGAGAAAGACAATCTGACAGCGGGCGATTCATTTTTATTGTGCTCAGATGGTTTATGGCATTATTTCGCCGACATAGAACTATCAGTGGCCGTGGGGGCAAGCACGCCACGTCAAGCCTCTGAACTTATGATACGCAAGGCACGGGAGCGAGCTAACTCACAAGGCGATAATGTTTCATTCGCCATCGTTAAATTGGTCTCGCCCCCTGTAGAGCAAAAAAATTATATTGCGGAGAAAATGACTCGCGCGAATTAACTCGCTAATGGATTAATCCATTAAGCAACAAAAAAAGCCCCACTAGTTTCTCTTGTGGGGCTTTTTTGCTTTGTAGAAAGCGCAACGGATTTTAATTGAGATAGTTAAACAAAGAGAGTGAAGATGTTTTCACAAAAGATTGCTGTGCCGCTTGCAATACCACTTGGTTTTGATTTAACTCGGTAATCGCTTTCGCATAATCAAGGTCTTGAAGTGCTGATAATTCTTGCTTATAAATAACGCCCATACTCTCGCCTGCGCTATTTAAATATTCCAATTCTTTCAAAGAGGTACCAAGACCCGTACGTGCCAACAACACATTTGACAAAGATTTTTCAAGATTAAAATTCGCTTGACTCAAATCCGCGGTCAATTCCAAACGTCGCTGCACATTGCCAGTCGGCGTTTTCAAGGTGTTTATCAAATCGGTAATAGTTTCAAAAATATTTTGATTTCCCGGTTGAATTGAGAATTTATCACCTGGCCCAGGCGCACCTGGTGTATTGGTCAAAGTGATATCCATACCATCAACAGTCACTGTTTGAGGACTGGTGTAAGCGGTAGGAGGCACAACCACGACACCAGTGGTTTTATTTGTAACCGTAAAATTTGCTCCGGTATTATCAAATGCCACTTCATAATTATTGCCAGTTAAATTGGCTGTGGTTGGCACGTTAATCGCGGCAGTTGCGACTGTTTGTCCCACATTTGAGGGGTTTGGACGAATATTGAACTGTCCATTAGATGTACGAATATTTCCAAAAATTGCGGAACCAATATCGCTGATCGGAATTTGTCTTGAGGTATCAACCTGCAGGAACCTTCCTCCCTGATCACCATTATATTGTGCACCACCCTGTGTTTTTGTGTAGGGTGCAATAGTAGAAGAGAAGCCTGAAAAAAGATAAGCGTCAGTACCATCGGTAGCATTGGCAAAGCCAAACAATTGGTCAAGGCTACCTTGCAACTCATTGGCGATATAACCGCGTTCCTGATCAGTTAAAGTGCCATTACCAGCACTGACGATCAGCGTTTTCACGTTGTGCAATACAGTGGTGACACTACTTAGCGTGTCCTCCGCAATGCTCAAAGTATTCGTCGCATTCTTTCTATTGACTGCCATTTGGTCATTGACTGCATCAGTCTGAGTGATGACTAAGGCACGCGCTGAGCCAATTGGATCATCTGATGGATTTAATATTCTACGACCAGAGGCGATTTGTTGTTGGGTCCGATTTAATCCAACTTGCAATTCACTTATACGTGCCCCACCGGACTCATAAATGGTATTGGTACTAATACGCATAATTATTCCTCTTATCTTCCTATGGCAAGTATCGCGTCAAATAACTGACTGGCAATTTGCATTAATTTACCGGCAGCCTGATAAGCCTGCTGATAACGCAGTAAATTCGCAGCTTCTTCATCTAGATTCACACCAGACTCAGCTTGCTGCGCTTGCAAAGCTTGTGTTAGTAATTTTGTTTCTGACTTATTTGTCACTTCCAATTCGCGCGTTTTGTTACCGACGCTACTCACGAATTGGCCATACGCACCTTGAAAACTAGTAGTACCAGATCCCATCGTATTTTTCGTCTGCAATCCTGCCAATAAACCTGCGTTGCGATTATCGCCAGAGCCAGAAGGATTGGTCGTGATATTGACCACATCACCGTTGGTGTAAGCGCCTGACACATTAAAGCTCAAGCCATTAAAACTGATGGTCGATCCTTCGATGTAAGGAATCGCGGATCCTGCTACATAGGATGTCGTCGTGTTGCCATTTTTAACGCTTACGTTTGCGTTCGCAGGGAATCCGGTGAAGTTATTACCTACTGAGTTATAGGTCAATTTCGTTGGCGTGATGGGTAAAGAACTGCCCAAAGTAAAGGTATTACCAGCAGCAGGAGTTGTTGGATTGTCCTTAATGACAAAACTGACACCGCCATAGGTTATGGTAGCACCACTGGTATATGGCACATTCACCACTTGTTCTGGCGTCGCAGCTGTAGCTGGCGCCGCCACAGCAGCTACCTTATAGTTGGTGGTCACACCCGCATTTGTAACAGAAACTAGTGCGTCAATCGGCAAACCAGCCAGGCTAGGTCCTGCTGCAAAAGTTAAGTTAAGCGCTGGCGTAAAGGTAGAACTCTTATAGGAATCGCCTACTACTACCGACCCGATGACACCATTTGGAGAGTTACTAGTCGCTGAAATCAAGGAGTTAACCACGCCTGAACTGAATTTACCTGTGCCTAAATTCGTACTCGGTAAGTTGGTCGTGACAGGCACTGCAGCCGCAATTTTACTAATATCGGTGATTGCCATACTGATAGAGGATGCAGCCAACGCGGTTGGGCGCACCATAAACTCATCATTCAGAGCGGGTATCACGACGGCAGCGGGTGAACCCACCGCTGCCAGATTAAAACTGAGGCCATCTACCACCGCAGGTAGAGTTGTGGAGGTCTTCACACTTCCATCAGAAACTCTGGTAATTTTAAAATAATTCAGCGCAGGAACAGCGCCAGCCAAGTATTGAACCCGATAATCACTCGTGGTTAGTGCACCCACATCGGAAAACGTTACGTCCATATTCGCACCGCTGATATTAATGCCACTTGGAGTTGATGTTGGCCCCTTAATGGTGAAAAAATCAGCACCGGTCTGTCCGTTTAAGTCTTGACCTAACTTGTGTTGGTCATTAAATTCGGTAGCAATAGAAACAGCAATACGTCCGAGGGAATTTCGAGCGGTATCTAATGAATTTGATCTGAAGGCAAACAAACCTCCAAGCTCGCCGCCCTTCAAACTTTGTTCATTTAATTGAATCAAAGTCCCGTTACTTTCGTAAGAAACTTGAATACGGCTCGGGTCAGTAAGAGAACTCGTAGGTTGCAACACGCTGACCTTAGCGCCTAAGACTAAAGGCTGGCCTGTACCCATGAAAATATTATATTTCCCACCTTGCTCTACTACTGTAACGTTAACTAACTTGCTAAGCTCAGTAATTGCATTGTCACGTTGATCCAGCAAATCATTTGGCGCAGCACCGCCTGAAGTCGCTTTTGCAGTTTCAATAAAATCATTTAAATCTGCAATTTGCTTTGAATAAGCGTTAATACTGGTAACAGTTTGACCTATCCTGTTATTAACATCTTCTGAAATTTGATCAAGACGCCCCCCTAAGCTTTGAATACGAGAGGCTAAGGACGACCCGTTAGAAAGAACCGATTGACGAGCTGCTGCTCCCGCAGTGCCATTTGGGCTGATAGCTAAATTTTGTATTGAGCTAAAAAATTCTTGTAGCGCGGGGGAGACGCCTGCGGATTGATCAGCCACTAAGTTACTAATCTGTTGTATTTGATTTAAGTATGCAGCTGAGTAATTTTGAGAGGATTGCGTTGCATTAACTTGTTGTGCAATAAACTCGTTATACACACGACGAACTTCACCGACTACGGTTCCTTGCCCAATAAAACTGCCACCTACATTCTGTGCGGCCGCGGCACCTTGAAGTAACTGTTGACGGCTGTAACCTGGTGTATTGACATTGGCGATATTATGACCAGCAGTCGCAATTCCCGCCTGTGCCGCCGCCAACCCACTTTGCCCAATCCCTAGGATATTGGTACCCATAATTCAACCTATTCACTCAAAATGTCGATTTTTTTTACTGCTAATACAGAGTCCCATTACAGACTCCCGTCTTTCAATGTAACGGGTTAATCTAGGAAAACTTTAATTCCCGATTCGAATGGGATCAGCCAGAGAAGGATTGCTGTATCACTTTCGTCAACTTTTGCGCGTAATGCGGATCGGTAGCGTAACCTGCTTTTTGCAAAGCAAGGGCAAACTGGGAGGCATCTCCACCGCTTCGCAATACCGATTGATAACGTGGATTATCACTGATGAGCTTTGCATAATCCTTAAACGCATCGCCATAATTATCATAAGCACGGAATTTTTCAACTTTTTGGTAAGCGACGCCATTAGCATATTCCGTAGTCATCGCATCAACTGTTCTGCCTTTCCAAGTACCTGTAGCCTTGATGCCGAATACGTTATGACTAGCAGAACCATCCATTGCTCGTATCTCTCGTTTTCCCCAACCTGACTCTAGCGCAGCTTGACCCAGCATAAATTTTGCAGGGATACCACTACCCTGAGCGGCCAATTCTGCATGGTGCCCTAATTTTTGCGTGAACTCTTGAACATGACTTGCCGGAGAGTTAGAAGTGATGTTGCCAACCGAATCAAGCAACTTTTCGGCTTTTGCCGCATATGTCTGTTGTTGCATATATTGATTAACACCACCCAATCCGCCAAAAGGGACTGGGGGTGCGCTCTCAGACTGCAATGCCTGGGTCATCGCATTGTTGGAAAGCTGTCTAACCATTGCATCAGCCAGACCGATTCCGCGACTTGCCATTTTTTGTGACAATTGCTGATCCAACATGGAGGTATACATCTTACTTTGTTCATTATCGAACATGCCGTCTTGACTACCCGCTTGTCGCATAGATTTGAGCATCATGCTGACAAACAGTGCTTCAAATTGCGTCGCAGCTGCTTTCAGTGATTCTGGAGAATTATCTTTTGAGGAAAGGCGCAATGCGTCCAGCCCCTTGCTATCAAAAGCAAGCTTTTCCGATAAATCAGCTCGACCAATCATGACATTCACTCGCAAAAAGGCTAAATGATTTCCAAATCAGCACGCAAGGCGCCCGACGCTTTCATTGCCTGTAATATGGCAAGTAAATCCTGCGGTGTCGCTCCAATTGAATTAAGTGCTTTCACGACATCAGATAAGTTAGCGCCCGCCTTTAACATCAACAATTGTCCGCCCTCTTTAGTGATTGAAACGCTCGAATTAGGTGTCGCCGCAGTTTGACCATTACTTAAGGCATTTGGCTGACTAACGGCATTGTCAGTACTAATTACCACGCTCAAATTGCCATGTGCGACAGCGCAAGTCTCAAGACTCACGGATTGATTCATCACGATAGAGCCAGTACGCGCATTGAGAATCACCTTTGCGGCGGTCTGCGCTGGTGTTACTTCTATGCTTTCCAATGCCCCCAAAAACGCTACTCGCTGATCATTAACTTGCGGCGCTTTCACCTGTATCACTCGACCATCAACAGCTGCAGCAGTTTCTGGTCCAAATTTTTGATTGATCGCCTCAACTACACGGCTAGCAGTGGAAAAGTCGGCTGTATTTAACTCCAATTGAATTGAATTTCCGTTTCCCAAAGGCGATGGTACCGAGCGCTCAACGGTGGCACCGCCAGAAATTTTCCCGACACTAAGATGATTTACTTGCGCTTTACTTCCATTGGCAGACGCACCAACACCACCAACTAAGATATTACCCTGTGCCATTGCGTAAATTTGATTATCAGCGCCTTTCAACGGCGTCATCAACAAAGTACCGCCCTTCAAACTTTTAGCGTTACCCATAGACGACACTGTGATATCCAATGTTTGTCCTGGCTGAGAAAAAGGTGGCAATGATGTGGTTACCATGACAGCGGCGACATTTTTCAATTGCAGACTGGTGCCAACTGGTATCGATACGCCCATCTGCTGCATCATACTGATAATACTTTGCACCGTGAATGGGGTTTGCGTCGTTTGATCACCACTACCATCCAGACCAACGACCAAGCCATAACCCATCAATTGATTTTGGCGTACGCCTTGAATGCCGGCTAGATCTTTAAGACGTTCTGCCTGACTCATCTGTGGCATGAGCAATGTCCCCAACAAGCAAACGATGCACGCAAATCGAAAAGACGGATAGCGCTTTGAACTGTTTTGATTCAGCGATTCCATATTGAACTCTCAACTTAAAACGGTAAAAAACTTAAGAAAAATCGGGTTAACAAAGAGTTGACTTCTGCGAAATCAACACGCGACGTAGAACGATATTCAAAACGCGCATCAGCAACTTGTGTAGACGAAACCGAATTTGAAGCTGTAATTGTTTGTGGATTGACGACGCCAGAAAATCTGACGTATTCAGCACCTTTGTTGAATGCGATTTGCTTCTCGCCGCTGACTAACAAATTACCATTTGGCAGCACGTCAATAACGGTCGCCGCAATAGTTCCGGAGAAAGAATTACTCGCTGTCTCTGCGCCTTTTTCATCGAACTTCGTAGACGCAGAAGTTGAAATCGAGGCTTTCGCTGTGGTGCTTGCAGGAATACCCAGAATGGTCGGCGCAGCGAATGCAGCACTCCCTGATTTACTGCCAGAAGCACCTGCCGCTTTAGAGGCCGAGGTATTTTCACTAATCGAAATTATGAGCACATCACCAATCAGTCGAGCTTTAACATCTTCAAACAAAGGCCTGTAGCTCGCATTCTGAAAAATCGCGCCATTTGCTTCACGCTGATTTTTTGCTGTCTGAGCGTGTACCACTCCCGATTGATGGCTAATCGCAGGCGGCGTGGTAGCACAACCAACCAATAACATTAGGCCAAAGGATGCGGATACAAATCTAATGGTGTTCATTTTAGGCTCTCTGCTTTCAACTATCTCTCTAAATGCTCAACTCAGCTTAATTGAATAAGTATCAGAGTTGTGACAATCGCTGTAACATCTGATCTGAAGTCGTAATCGCCTTACTATTGATTTCGTAAGCGCGCTGAGTTTGTATCATGCTCACTAATTCTTCCGCGACATTGACGTTTGATGTCTCAATAAATGATTGCACCAACAAGCCTGCACCGTTCGTACCTGGGGCATTCGTACCGGGGTTACCTGAAGCAGCGGTTTCAACGTAAAGATTTTCACCAAGACCCATTAATCCAGCTGGGTTAATGAACGTCGCCAACTGTATAGAGCCGACTTGTACTGGCGCGGTAGAACCAGGTTGTGTCACTGAAACAGTACCATCGCGACCGACCGTAATCGACTGTGCATTAGCAGGAATCGTAATGGCAGGTTGAATCACAAACCCGCTTGAAGTCACCATCTGACCTTGGTTATCGACTTGAAACGATCCATCCCTTGTATAACCCGTCGTACCATCTGGCATCAGCACTTGAAAAAAACCTTGCCCATTAATCGCCAAATCCTTGCTATTGCCGGTTTGCTGCAAATTACCTTGCGTGAAAATACGTTCTGTCGCAACGGGGCGCACGCCCACACCGAGCTGCAAGCCAGAAGGCAACTGAGTTTGTTGTGAGCTTTGCGCGCCAGGTTGGCGCACCGTCTGATAAAGAAGATCCTCAAATACCGCACGAGAGCGCTTAAAACCCGTGGTACTAACATTCGCGAGATTATTCGTTATTACATCCATCTGCGTCTGCTGCGCATCCAAACCAGTCTTCGCGATCCATAATGAGCGTATCATGTCCTTCTCCTATTAGTGCATACGTGCGGCGCTTATTAGATAACTAATTAGACACCTATCGAAACCCTATGACTCCAATAAATCAATATAGGGTTTACCCAGCCATTGCCTTATTGTGCAATATCTCGCATTAAGTCAATGTAAAGATCTGACTAGCTTTTGTTGCGTTACTCTCGGCATTGGTCAACAACTTCATCTGCATTTCAAATTGACGTGCCAGATTAATCATTGTCACCATTGATTCAACCACATTCACATTACTGCCTTCGAGCATACCTCCCGCAATAGAAACTGCTGCATCTGGATCAGGCACAACCCCATCTTTGGTCTTAAACAAACCATCAGCATCACGCACAATATTTGTTTCTGGTGGATTCACCAACTTTAGTCGTCCCAACACTTGAACAGCATTCGGTTTAGTCCCCATAGGAACACTTGAGACAGTGCCATCCTTAGCGATAGCAATCGTTACCTCGGGTGGAATTGTGATCGGCCCAGCATCACCCAGAACAGTGAGCCCACTGTGGGTTTGCAAAACACCATTCTCGCTAACTTTCAGACTGCCATGACGTGTCATCTTTTCAGTACCGTCCTCTGCCTGTACCGCAAGCCAGCCTTTTCCCTGAATTGCCACATCAAGTTCGCGCCCGGTATTTTGCAGGCTACCGCTGGAAAAATCCGTTCCGACTGTTGCATCCACTACAAATGCACGTGTTGGCATACCTTCACTAACGACAGGTACAGCACGAAATGAATCAAGCTGCGCGCGAAATCCTGTCGTCGTCGCATTTGCGAGATTGTGCGATGTGGTCGCCTGCTGCTCAAGGATATGTTTCGCCCCCGTCATTGCAGTGTAAATTAATCGATCCATCGCACGCTCCCAACTTCAATTCAAAATACTAAAAGACAAAACCTAAAAAACAAAAATTAACGCAAATTGACCAAAGTCTGCAAAATCTGATCAATGGTTTTAATGGTCTGGGCATTCGCCTGATACACACGCTGTGCCGTAATCATACTAACCAATTCACCAGTCAAATCGGTATTCGAATCTTCAGTAGCATTGGACGTTAATAGACCTAAGCTACCAGAGCCAGGAGGACCAACCAAAGCTGCGCCAGACGTTGCCGTTTCTGTCCATTGATTATCGCCTAGTGATTGCAGTCCATTTGGATTGGTAAAGTTTGCTAAGACTACCTGTCCAAGTACTGAGGTTTTACCGTTGGTGTAACTACCAACGATCGTGCCATCTTTTGCCGTATTGAATTTTGATAATTTGCCTGATGTATAGCCGTCTTGTTTGATCGCGTTTACACTGAATGCTGCACCGAATTGTGTTGTGCCAGTAAGATCAAATTTGATTGTCGGCGTGGAGATCGGTGTTACTGCGCCCGTACCAACAGGAACTGCGATGGCGAGCGCATTAGGGTCAGTTAAGGCAAAAGCGGGCGTTGCGCCCGTCAACTTACCTAAATTGTTAAATCCAATTCTGCCGATAGGCACTGGAGCCGCCGGCAACACAGAGCCGATTGACAATCCATCCACCGCAGCGTAGATGTTCCACTCAGAAGTAGCTGGCGCGGTAGGCGGCGTTAGTATGGGGTCGCGTCGTACAAAAAATGTTTGTAACACATGCGAATTACCCAAGCTATCAAATACAGCTACCGAAGTCGCGTTATTGTATGAAAGTGGGTCAGTCAATGAAAATGCTATCGGAACTATGACAGGCGGCGACGCAACAGGAAGTTGCGTACCTGGTACCAATGCACGCGAATCCAAGTTTAAGAGCGCCGTCACTGAATCGGTTTCTTTTGGTGGAATATCACTTGTATTAATATTGATCGGAACCGCAGCACCTGTTGACAACACGCCATTCGAATCTGCCGAAAAACCTGTCACTTTCCCACCCTGCGCATTGACAATATTGCCTTCTTTATCCAAGGAAAACTGCCCATTACGGCTGTAGGTAATTGCACCGTTCGTTGACATTCTGAAGAAGCCTGCACCATTAATAGCAATGTCTAAAGGATTATTGGTAGATGTAATATTCCCTTGAGTAAACAACTGCGCCACCGTCTGCACTCTGACACCAATACCTGCGCCACCGCCACCGGCACCGCTAAGCGAGTTCGCAAACACGTCAGCAAACTGCGCTTGCGCCATTTTAAATCCAACCGTATTTGCATTCGAAATATTATTTCCGATGACATCTAATGATTTGGAAGCGGCATTTAATCCACTTAAACCTTGTTGAAAACCCATGATACATCTCCTCTGCTGTGGGCAAATAGCGCTAATAAATAATTGTGCTGATCACCATTTGAAAACAAAATGACAAACTCTTTTTTAAATCTCAAATCAAAATATTTGCCGTACGTCCGACATCGCTACTTCACCTGTATTGAGCACACTCAACATCGTTCCCTGGCCGCCGAATGACACACTCGATACCAAACCAAAACTTAATGGCGACACTGTGAGCTTGGTTTCGCCAGCACTAGCAGTAACTTCAAATTTGTAGTTACCGTTCGCCGCGCTACCACCCGCATCGGTCTTACCATCCCAAACCACGGAATTGAAACCGCTGGTCATACTGCTGGAATCGATAGTCTTCACAACCGCTCCCGATTGATCTTTAATCTGGACACGGATTTTGTCCGCATTTTGAGGCAAATCAAACCCCAAAACCGACTTACCATCCTTTAACTCAACATTAGAGCCCGGCACCACAACACCATGCCCTATCATGCTGGCCGCCTGCAAATTCTGGCTGCTTTTAAAATTACCGCTCATGGCGATCATGGTTTCATTCAGCTTATCGATACCTGTCACTGTCGAGAGCTGTGCCAACTGGCTGGTGACTTGAGCATTATCCAGAGGATTCAAGGGATCTTGGTTCTTCATCTGTGTAACTAACAAAGTCATAAAGCGATCCTGTGCATCTTGCGCCGTGCTTTTGGTGCCGCGAGTGCCGTTCATCGATGTTAATAAACTAGGGTCGACGGCTTGTGTATTTACTGTGCTCATAATCTTTGCCTCATTGATCTAAGGTATTCATTAACTTACTGGCCAATACTTAAAGTCTTTAACAACATGGATTTCGCTGCATTCATCGTTTCCACATTGGTTTGGTACGAGCGTGATGCAGAAATCATATTTACCATTTCTTCTACTACGTTCACGTTGGGCATCGCAACGTAACCCTTTTCGTCCGCTAAGGGATGCTTAGGGTCGTACATCAATTTTGGTGGATTGGGGTCTTCGACTACTTGAGTTACTCTGACGGCTGTTGAAGCGGCATTGGCGCTTGGCACCGCACTAAACACCACTTGTTTAGCTTTATATGGCTGCCCATTGGCACTAGTTACGCTATCGGCATTCGCAAGATTACTGGACACCACATTTAGACGCTGCGCTTGGGCACTCATCGCCGATCCAGAG
This sequence comes from uncultured Undibacterium sp., assembly GCA_963511665.1. Lineage (GTDB taxonomy): Bacteria > Pseudomonadota > Gammaproteobacteria > Burkholderiales > Burkholderiaceae_D > Undibacterium. The sequence continues at coordinate 10,162 of CAUPKC010000054.1, read as the reverse complement.
ACATCAAATATTTTAAATAAGGACATGGCAACTACCCCTGAATCGCAGATAGCAGACCTTTGATCTGCATATTAATAATGGTTAAACTTGCCTCGTAGCGCAAAGCATTCTCAGTGAATTCGTTGCGTTCAACATCCATATCTACGGTATTGCCATCCACACTACCTTGAACTTCTTTACGATAGGCTGGTGGCAAGCCTGCTACGGTTCCTGGCTGACTCAAATGCGCCTGAGCTGTTTTAGTTAAATCTTGTGCACCATTTGTTTTACCAAGCGCAGCGTGCATTGCCGAACCAAAATCAATATCCCTAGCCTTATAATTCGGTGTATCGGCGTTCGCAATATTTGATGCGAGTAATTGCTGACGCTGCCCTCGAACGGACAGTGCCAACTGGTGAAAACGCATGTAGTCATCGAGCTTATTCATCATTACTCCCTATCACTTCTTTATTTCGGCTAATACCAAAAGGCTCATACGAATTGCAACTTGAACTCATTACGGTTTTCGTTACCATGCATAATAGTTCTTGAGATTCAGATTCAATGCCAAGATAAACCAACAAAAAGCCCATCTATTCAAGCGATAGAAAGGGAAACATTGGCCTACACTTTGGCCATATTCAGCAACATCACCGAATCACTTTGGCGCACTATGAAAAAACTACTGAAACTGCTTTGTGTTTTTTTCACTAGCTTATTGACACTAGGCCTGAGCGCACAAGTTACACAAAGCACTGATCCTGCCTTGATAAGCCTAGAGGCTGAAACTTTTCTAAAGAAGCAAGTTTCACAATTAGAAGAAAATGAAGGAAAAGTCGAAATTACAGTGAACAAGCTAGATCCAAGGCTTAAATTACAAGCTTGCGATCAGCTGGTGCCGTTTTTAACGCCAGGAAGTAAGGCATGGGGCAAAATTACCTTGGGCGTGCAATGCATGACACCAAAACCATGGACGATTTATCTGAGTGCAAACATAAAAGTATTTGGTGGCTATTTTGTCACCAACAAAGCGGTTAGCATGGGGCAAATATTAACTGAGCAGGATATTGTAATATTACAGGGGGAAGTCAGCAGTCTTCCCTCGGGTATCATCACAGACAAAAAGCAAGCAATTGGCAAGACCATGCTCGCTAGCTATCCTGCAGGAATCAATCTACGGAAGGAAATGTTTAAACTCATTCCAGTGATTCAGCAGGGTCAGTCGATTAAGGTCAGTAGTATCGGAATTGGTTTCACGGTGTCGAATGAAGCAACCGCGCTCAACAACGCAGCAGAAGGTCAGATCGCCAAAGCAAAAACAGCGGGCGGACAAATTATTTCAGGGATAGCAAGAGTGGGTGGCGTTATTGAGGTCAATTGAAGTGAATTTACAATAAAAACATATTACCAAATGAACATGATGGCGATTTGCTTAAATAAGATTAAAGTTTAAAATAAGTGTGCCGTTATAATGGATGTAGATGTATGTAAATCCAACCCCAAAGGTGCCGCTGTGAAAATTAATGACGCTCTCAATTCAACGCAAGGCCTGCCCACGAGCCCGCCTGCACCGCGTGCGGATAAAGCAGGAGACAATGCGAAGGTAATTAACACGCCTTCAATTAATGTACAGATTTCTCCACTTTCAGTTCAGCTACAAGCATTGCAAAGTACGCAAGCTAGTTCTGCTGTTTTTGAGGCTAAGAAAGTAGAAGAAATTAAATTAGCGATTTCAGAAGGCCGTTTTCAGGTCGATGCTGAAAAAGTAGCCGATGGCCTTTTGGAAACAGTTAAAGATTTACTCAACTCAAGAAGACAACCAACATGAATGACGGATTAACCAACTCACGCAAGTTACAACAATTTTTAGATGATGAAATTGTATTAATGCGTTCGTTGGATCAGCTCCTTGTGGAGGAGCAAGCCGTATTAACAGATAACGAAGCTGAAAAACTGGAATCGATCACACCCGAAAAAAATAATGTGCTGATGCAAATCGTTGAGCTAGAAAAAAATAGAAACTTATTCTTGTCTTCTATCGGTTACACACCAGACGCCAAAGGCATGCAAGATTTTTTTTCAGCCTCGACAAATGATGCCAAGATTGAAGAAACTTGGAAAATTTTGCTTTCTATTTCTAGCGAAGCACAAGAAAAAAACCGCACCAATGGCTTATTAATCAGCCGTCAACTCAGTCGCAATCAAAGTGCATTGAATGTACTTCAGCAAAACAATCAAACTGGCTCTATGTATGGCGCTGATGGACAGTCAAAGAATAGTCCCAATACTGGCCGTGGTTTCGTTGCTGGCTGATTTAGTGCTGATTTAGTGCTAATTTTATTGCTGATGCTGGATCAGTAAAACTGAGATTCAAAACCGTGTAGTCAGCAATACAAAATTAGATTCAAAATCAAGCCACCTCGATTATTGCAGCCCCGCTTTGACACCATTAACAGGCACATCAACTGGCGTTTCTGGCAATACAGCCAAAATGGTAACTGTCACGCGGCGGTTACGCGCTCTGCCCTCAGCTGTATCATTCGAACCAACAGGGAGTTTGGGCCCTTGGCCTACCGCAGTCATACGATTTTCATCGACGCCGTTTTCCATAAACAAGCGGGCAACTCGACTGGCACGCACTGCCGATAACTCCCAATTAGACGGGTAGGTAGAATTTTTTATTGGCACGTTGTCCGTAAACCCTTCGACCTGAATCGAATGGTTGTCAGTTCTAAGCACGAGAGCGATGGCGTTGAGCGCCTGAATGGAGTCAGCATTTAACTTTGCCTCACCGGGTGCAAACAACAAACTAGCGTTTATCTCAATTGAAACGCCGCGACTCGTTTGAGTTACCCGCACTTTTCCTTCTCGCACCAATGGTTCCAAGACACTTAAAATATCTCTAGCAACAGTAGTCATTTTCTCGCGCTCTTTGCGCAAGGGCTCTGCATTTCGCGATTTAATGACAGGAAATTTATCAATCAAAGAAGTTTGAGAGTTTTTCAAGTCTGGAATAACGCCACTAGGCACAACGACGGTGCCAAACGCACCATTCAAAGCATTAGAAAGTACTCGATACTTGCCATCATTGACTGAAGAGATTGCGTACATCACCACAAAAAATGCAAACAACAAGGTCATGAAATCAGCATATGACACTAGCCAACGTTCATGATTATCTGGTTCTTCTGCGTATTTTTTACGTGCCATGTCAAGGATGTAGTTTTATGTCCGGTGATTCGACAATCGTTCTTCGACAATTCGCGGGCTGTCGCCTTGCGCTATACTAAAGAAAATATCTGCTAACATCTCCCGCCTAACCACTTCTCTTCCCACCATTTCTTTTAATTTATTCGCGACTGGCAGGAAAAACAAATTCGCCAAACCAACACCATAAATGGTTGCAACAAAAGCGACAGCGATACCGCTACCTAATTTACTTGGATCAGACAGATTTTCCATAACGTGAATCAATCCCAATACCGCCCCCAAAATACCAATTGTGGGAGAATAACCTCCAGCAGCATCCCAGATTTTAATTGCCTGCCGCTGTTCCATTTCATAGAAAGCGATATCAACGTCAAGAATTTCTTTAAGCCGTTCAGGATCAATACCATCGATAACGAGCTTCAATCCTTTTTCTATAAATGGATCTTTTGAAGAGCTAATGTAGCGCTCCAAACTCAAAAATCCTTCGCGCCGGGCAACCACACTCCATACCAATGCATCCGTTACATTTTTTCTACTCTTATCCTCGGGCATCACTACAATCCACTTCAGCAATTTGATACCACGGATAAAAGTTGGCAGGCGACTTTGAAGCAATACCGCTCCTATCGTACTGACCACCACAATCACGAAAGCTGCTGGCTGAAGCAAAGATGACAGATGCCCCCCCTCCAAGATCTGCCCAGAGAGGATGCCGCCAATAACAAGGATAATACCAATTAAGCTAGCCCGGTCCACGCGCGCTCCCTCAAAGATGCCCTCAACCTCGCTACTGCCTGACTATGCAATTGCGATACCCGCGATTCAGAAACGCCCATCACCGCGCCGATTTCTTTCAAATTCAGTTCTTGTTCATAGTACAGGCCCATTAATAACTTCTCACGTTCTGGGAGATTATTAATGGCATACACAACCGCGTCACGAAAATCACCATGCAACAAATCTTGCAAGGGATCACCTGAGCGCTCATCACTGCAAAAATGGTCGAGGAAATGCTCTTTTGTGTCCGCGTCATGAAAATCTTCGTAATACAAAAGCTGATGTCCACCACTCTCACCCAATAGCTCTTGATAGTCGATAAGATTAAGTTTCAAGTGTTTTGCCACCTCAGTTTCCATAGGGGGGCGGCCTAACCTTTGTTGCAACTCATTCATAGCGGTTTCAATTTTGCGCATATTTTGGCGCACACCTCGTGGCAGCCAATCACTGCTACGCAGCTCATCCAACATAGCGCCACGTATCCTTTGGATAGCGTAAGTCTCGAATTGTGCGCCGTGATTATCCTCGTAACGATTCACAGCATCTAGCAAGCCTATCATTCCAGCCTGAACCAGATCATCCACTTCGACGCTGGGTGGCAAACGTGCTTTCAATTGATAAGCCAAACGTTTCACTAACGGAGCGTGCTCAGTAAGTATAGAATTTTTATCTGATTTGCCGCTTGCTGTGTACATAAATAAATTAGTTAATACTCCAAATGAGCACCTAAAGCAGGTGTTGAATTCAATTGAAAACTTCCACTCGCAGAAGATACCAGTTTGTCGGCCATGCGAACAAAAGCATTTGCAGCTTTGGATAAAGGAAACGCGTCAATTACGGCACGTCCCAATTCAGTGGCTCTCTTCAAATACATATCTTCAGGAACATGTCCAACAAAATTCAACTCTACAGCTAAATAACGCCGAGCGGTTAGTGACAGATTCGAAAATACACGTTGCGCCTGTTCTTCTGTGGCACCGGATACCACAATATTATAAGTGCGTCTGCCCAAGCGATTGTTTAGGCGTTTGATCAAACCATAAGCATTAGTGATCGTTGCTGGATCTGTCGACACCTGAATCAACATTTCACTGTCGTCGAATGAGGACAAAATGAACGAATCATCGGAGTTCAATTCACAATCCACCACAACCAAATCGGATCTATTTGCAGCCAGGTCAAACACCTTTGATAATTCACGATATCCGCTTTGCGGCAATCCTAAAGACTTAGGAATGATATTCGCGACCTTCGTGACAGACAATCCTGGTGAGACCTCTTTTATCACAGCGTCCATTGTACGCTGATGTCTTGCTACCTCCAACAAGGTCTGATCAGATTTCAAGTTCAACCACGCACTTAATGTTGAGCTAGTTGATTTTGCATCAACCATCAAGGTATTTTTACCACTGCGGGCAAAGGTCGCTGACAGGTTAATCAGAGTTCCATTTCGCTCCTCAGCAGGCAGTGCTGACATAAAAGTAAGAACTCGCAGTTTAGGCAATTCCAACATCCGACGCAAACCTTCAGCCTGATCAAATTTAGCCAAGATGCGCCTCCGCTTTCCCAAGGTTTGTGACGTTTGCAAATGAAGTACTAGCCGACATCAATAAAGGGAGCTCATCATTTTCAAACTTATAGGCTGAAGTTTCACGTTTTAATTTGAATGCCCGATCAACCAAGTATTGCTTATTTGCGACATGTAAGTCCTCAGGTACGCGCTGACCACTAGCGACATAATAGATATTTAGTTTTTGACGAATTGCGATATCCAGTGCACCACCTATCGTCGCAGCCTCATCCAGTTTGGTGAGAATACAACCGGACAACCCATTTCCTTTATAGGCACGCACTACTTCACTTAAAGTTTCGCCAGTGGAAGTCGCATTGAGACACAACAAGCGTTTCACATCGACACCCGAACCAGATAACATAGCAACCTGCTCTGTCACCATTTTGTCACGTTGACTCACTCCAACGGTATCAATTAATACGGTGTGTTTATCTTTGAGCTCACGCAAGGCAATTTTCAAATCTGCTTCATCTTTTACTGAGTGCACCATGACGCCAAGGATTTTTCCGTAAATTCTCAACTGCTCATAAGCACCAATACGATAAGCATCCGTTGTGATCAAAGCTAGTTTTGAAGGACCGTGCCGCATAACACAACGTGCCGCCAATTTTGCGGTCGTGGTAGTCTTTCCTACGCCAGTTGGACCGACGAGTGCATACACACCACCGCGCTCCAAAATTTCGTTTTCGTTATTGATCGCGGACAAATTTTTTGCCAAAACTGACTTAATCCATTCAAGACCGGAAATGGCATTTTCAGAATCAGGCATTCTCTCAACCAAATGACGCGACAGACTTGCACTGAAGCCAGTTGCCAATAGCTCACGCAAAACATCTGCTTTGTACGGTGCTTTTTGCTGCGTTCCAATCCAAGAAATCTCCGACATTTTGTTCTCTAGCATACCTCGCATTGACCGGATTTCGTTCATCATCAACGCCATTTCTGCCTGACTGGTACCTGCCGAAGGTATTATTTGTGCTCTGTGTGCTGTCGAATCCATCTCCCACAAATTACCCGTGGCATCCATTTTTGACTCGCTTGATTTGGCCTCGCTTAAATGTGCTTTAGAATTGAACTGTGGCATGTTCGCAGGTGTCTGCGCCTTCGCCTGTTCTGGCATGATAGATCCTAGCATGCTGTCATTCATCGCTAGTATCTCAACCATGCCGTCAACATTTCGGTTCGACAAGATAACGGCATCATCACCTAGTTCGGCACGAACTTTTCTTAGTGCTTCGCGTGAAGTGGGCGCAATAAATTTCTTAACGTTCATAACTGTCCTCCGACTAGGCTAGTAACCCGTATAGTTTTTGTTTCTGGTAATTCTGCATGAGATAAGACTTTTACTTGAGGCAGGCTACGGCGCAAGAAACGCGCCATTAATACCCTCAGCGGCCCCGGCACCAATAACACGGGCGTCAATCCCAATTGTTGTTGGTGTTGTGCTGCGACCTCAGTTTGCATCGCTAAAGTGTCGGCAAGACCAGGCTCCATGCTGGCACTATCAGCCCCACCGCCCTGCAAAGTTTGCATCAGCAAACGCTCTAATTTATTATCTAAAGTCATAACACTCAGTTCATTTCCTGTTGGGAAAATCTGCTGAACAATTGCACGTCCCAAGGCAATCCTAACTTGAGCCGTCAATTCATTCGCATCTTGTGTTTGGGTCGCATACTCGGTCAATGTTTCTACGATCGATCGCATATCACGGATATGAACGCCTTCTATCAGCAAGTTCTGCAGTACTTTTTGAATCGTTGATAAAGGCAGAACGCGCGGTGTCAAATCCTCGATGAGTTTCGGAGAATCTTTTGCTAAGTGGTCTAATAGTTGCTGAACCTCATGCCGCCCCAATAGCTCGGATGCATTACTTGTTATCAGATGGTTCAAATGTGTCGCTATCACTGTACCGGCATCGACCACGGTATAGCCCATAGACTGAGCCTGTTCCTTAGTTGCTGCATCAATCCATACTGCGGGCAAACCAAATGCAGGATCGGTCGTAGGTATACCAGGCAATTGCCCCGAAACCATCCCAGGGTCGATTGCAAGAAATTGTCCCATATTCGCTTCACCCGTTCCGATTTCGACGCCTTTCAAGGCAATTCGATAGGCACTAGGCTTCAATTCCAAGTTATCGCGAATATGAACGGGAGGCGACAGAAAGCCGATATCTTGTGCGAATTTTTTGCGTATACCTTTAATCCGGCGTAATAATTCGCCCCCTTGTGTTTTGTCAACCAAAGGAATTAAGCGATAACCGACTTCCAATCCTAAGGTATCCACTGGGAGGATATCTTGCCAGGTTGCCTCTTCCATTTCCGCTGCGGGTGGCGCCACCACTGGCGCCTGATCAGCCACGACTGGTGATGCAGCTCGCTTCTCTATCAAGTAACCACCTCCGGCCAAAACCGCCGCCAGCAAGATGAAAGAGATATGCGGCATTCCTGGAATAACACCCAATCCACCAATAATGAGTGCGGTGATATATAGTACTTGAGGTTTTGCAAACAATTGATTAATAAACTGACTGCCGATATCCTCCTCGCTCGCAACACGCGAGACAACGATACCTGCTGCAGTAGAAATAATCAGTGAAGGAATCTGTGCTACTAAGCCATCACCAATTGCCAACAAAGTATAAATCTTTGAAGCAGTCGCAAAATCCAAGTCGTGCTGCACCATACCTACAATCAGCCCACCAAAGATATTGATGAGAGTTACCATAATACCCGCGACGGCATCTCCTTTAACGTATTTACTCGCGCCATCCATCGCACCATAAAATTCTGCTTCTTGCGAGACTTCCGTACGACGTTTACGCGCCTCTTGCTCACCAATCAAACCTGCATTCAAATCTGCGTCAATCGCCATTTGTTTACCTGGCATCGCATCTAACGCAAAACGAGCACCAACCTCCGCAATACGACCAGCACCTTTGGTAACAACCATGAAATTTATAATGGTCAAAATAATGAAGACCACAATACCGACCGTATAATTTCCACCAATTAAGAAATGCCCAAAAGCTTCAACGACTTTACCAGCGGCATCTGGCCCTGTATGACCTTCGGTCAAAACGATACGAGTTGATGCCACGTTCAGCGATAAACGCAACATCGTGCTGACCAGCAACACAGTAGGAAAAACCATGAAATCTAATGGTCGCACGGTATAAAGGCTGGTCAACAATATGATGATAGAAAGCGCGATATTGAAACTAAAGAAAATATCCAGTGCAAACGCAGGCAATGGCAAAATCATCATAGATAACATCATGACAATTAGCAGCGGAGCCGCCAGCGCTTTACTACCCATACCCGATATCCAGCTAGGAATTTTTAAGGCATTCATATTGGCATTTCATTTTTTGTCGACAAAGGATCAAGACCGTCAGGTACAAGAATATTTTTTGGTTCTTGTGGTGGCAAACCACCAGCTTTTTTGAAAGTTTTAAGCTGAAATACGTAGGCCAGAATTTCAGCGACAGCAGCATACAAAGCCTCAGGAATTTCATCGCCTAACTCGGTGTGCTTATGTAATGCACGAGCTAAAGGCGGAGACTCTAAAATGGGTACATTATTTTCTTTGGCAATTTCACGGATTTTGGCGGCGACCGCATCCGCGCCTTTCGCTACAACCCGCGGCGCGCCAGAACCATCGGTATATTTCAGCGCAACTGAAAAGTGAGTTGGGTTAGTAACGACGACATCGGCAGTTGGAATTTCGGCCATCATGCGGCGACGTGCCATTTCGCGTTGCTGTGCCCTAATCTTGGCTTTAATCTGAGGATTACCGTTTGCTTCTTTCGATTCTTGCACGACTTCTTGATGGGTCATTTTCAGTTTATTCGCATAGGCCCACATTTGATACGGCGCATCGATCGCAGCAATCAACACTAATCCACTTACAATCGCCAGGAAGCAAACACCAAGCATATGACCCACATGCGCGCTACCTTGTTGTAAGGATTCATGAACCAGACCAAAAATTTCATCTTTTTGACGCATTACGACAATCCATGCGATCACGCCGACCAAGATCGTTTTTAATATTGATTTCACCAGTTCGATGCCAGCTTGTGCAGACACCAGGTTACCCAAACCCGCTATAGGATTAAGCCGAGAAAATTTTGGCTCAAGAGCCTTAAAGCTAAATAGCCATCCGCCTATGAGCAATGGGGAAGCGAGCGCCGTAATCAACAATAACGCAGCAACAGGCATAAAAGCCAACATTACCTCTTCCACCATATTCTGAATCCGAGTCAACAGAAAGGTGGAATCAAACGCTACCGTTCTCTCAAATGACACGCCAGCAACTAAGCTTTTTTCCAGCTGTCGAAATAAGCTGTCACCATAGGCAAACAAACCACCGCCGGCTGCTAACAAAACTGTGCAGGTAGATAGCTCTCTCGAACGAGGTACGTCGCCCTCCTCGCGCGCCTTTTCAAGGCGCTGAGGCGAGGCCGGCTCTGTTCTTTCTAATCCACTGTCATCAGCCATTTGATTTCCGTTTACATCTGTAGCGACACTATTTCCGTAGAACAAATTATTAACGAAAAGTGCCGTTTGACATCAACAGAACAGACAGTGATTCACCCCTTAGTTCTAACAAAGAAGTAAG
>CAUPKC010000053.1:0-29604 GCA_963511665.1 uncultured Undibacterium sp. | reverse complement strand
ATCTCCCAGATCGAAAATTCTGGAAAATGACACAAAAATGCCCATTTTAAATTCAAATCGGCACCAAACAAAATCGAGCTGGAACCCGCATAGTTATAAGGTTTCTTCAGCTTTTAATGCAATTTAACCGGACAGTAGTGGTTTGATATAGAACTTGATTTGCGGTTTGCTTACTACTTAAAAATTACCCAAAGCGATGACGCCTGCTGCGATACATAGCGCCCCAACTAGGCGTTGCAAGCGATCGCCTTCATCTAATAAATGACCGCCTATAATCGCAGCGAACAACATCGATACCTCACGTGCTGGTGCGACGTGGCTTAGTGGTGCGGTTTGCATTGCGTATAAAACCAGTACATAAGAAATGGGGCTGATGCCGCCAACGATGAGCGCATACTTCCATTCTTTTTGCCATGAGCTGCGTGTGGCTGGAATATCACGCAATAAGCTGGGTAGCAATAAAGCGATACGGGCAAAGTTGCCAAAATAGTCGATCAGAATGGGTGAGAGCAAAAGTATTTTGACCGCATAACCATCGAGTACTGTATAGGCAGCTATAAATACGCCAGTAGATAGCCCATAAAAAATACCTTTGCGCACTCGCAATTGCTGCAACTGGTTTGTTTCGCTCGCAGTTGAATTCGATTTCAAACTGCGCAAAAGTTTAGGGCCACCGGCAATCAGAAAAACACCACCGACTACCGCTAGGATGCCCAAGCCTCCGAAGAATGATAAATGCTCACCCAAGAAAATCAAAGCGACAGCGGACGATAACAATGGACCTGCGCCGCGAGCCAATGGATAAACAACGGTGAGATCTGCTTTGCGATAACCACGCAATAAAGTGATGAAGTACAAGACATGGAGTAAGCCACTCAATCCTATGAAACTCCACTCCAGCCAACCCCAGCTTGGCACGACGTCCCAACCCACATAAATACCGACTGGTGCCCATACCACTGCCATGATGATGGCTGTCAATCCGGCAAAGCGTACGTCTCCACCAGCTTTTTTTGCCGCAATATTCCATAAAGCATGAATGAGACCAGCGAGGATAACTAAGAGGAAAGCAGAAAGAGGCACGGGAAGAAACGCTTAATGAATTGAACTCTAGTGTAACAAATGCGACTTGCGACTGGGAGATTGTTTAATTTTATTTGCCGAAAGAGTGTGTCTATGGTTTTTCTTATTCACGATTACCAATACTTTTTTGTGGCATGTCTGGTCAGAAGAAATTACACTCCGGCTTTGATCTTGGATGTTAGATAAAGGGGGGCGTAATGAAGCATTTTGTTTTGTTATTGATTGCGGGATTAACTCTGTACGGGTTGTGGCAAATCACTAAACCTTTATTTCGACGTTATGCAGGACCAGCGTTGACGCGGCACTTGCTACGGTTGATGGTGTTTGTGTTGGTTTTATTGGGCTTATTACTCTTGGCGTATTACTTCCCACCGATTCACTTACTTTAATTTGGAAAAAATAATGAAACAATTTACCGCAAAATATTTACCGCTCAGTGTCATTTTATTGGCTGGGCTATTGACTGGCTGTACTCAGATCGACACTGGTAATGTGGGTGTCGAGCGGACTTTAGGTAAGGTGGGTAAAGATGCTTTGCCTCCTGGTGTGTACTTCACCGTGTTTAAAACGGTGGATGAATTTACTGCCAAGGAAGTGAATTTTCAATTGCAAGATATGACACCGAAGAGTCGTGATAACTTGACGATGAAGGATGTCGATATCGATATTTACTTCAAGACGATGCCTGCCGCCATTCCGGCTTTGTACACCAAGTATCAGGGTGATGTTGTGCAACATAAGCAGGTGGTAAAAGACGGCACCAGCGATTTGGTGATGGCATATAGCCGTGTGTCGCGCGAAGCGCGTGAGGCTGTGTACAAATCCATCGCCCAGCTTGATGCCACAACAATGCACACCAAACGTACGGAATTAGCAGAGATGGTGCGCGCCAGTTTGCAAGCCGAGTTAGATACAAATGATAAAGGCTCATTCCTAATTACTGCGGTCAATGTGCGTAATTTGTTAACGGATCCTGCGATTGAAGCAGCGATACGACAACGTGCAGAAACGGATCAGGCGATTCAAAAGAAATTGAAAGAAGTGGATCTGGCGCGTGCAGAAGCGGAACGTATGATTGTGCAAGCGGAAGGCGAGGCCAAAGCAAATAAAATTATCAGTGAGTCGTTGACGCCAGCCTTGAAGGAGTTACGCCTTGCAGAAATTCATCGCGATGCGGCAATTGCAGTTGCGAGTAAGGCGGGGAATACCGTACTGCTAGGGAATGCTACGCCTTTGGTGAATGTGAATAAATAAAGTGATGGCCTAAGAAACAGAGATCACTTTATTTTAGATGGTTTAAGTCGACAGCGTGATGTCATCAAATGTAGGATTGGAAAACGCCCGCTCAGCAAAAATGCTGAACGGGCGTTTCTTTAAGTACGCATTATTTTTTCGGCTTACTGTATGGTCGCTAATAAGCTAGCGCCATTCATTGCTGCATATGCCTTCACTAATACATAGTAAGTGCCTGCTTGTGGTGCGCTGAATGTGATGGTTTCCGCATTGGTCGCTCCATCTGACTTTTTATCGTAAGTCGTAGTGCTTGGTGACGCGCCCAATTTGGCGTATAAATCGCCATCGCCTGTACCGCCAGATAACTTGAAGGTCAGAGACGTTTTCCCACTTGGTACTACGATGGTATAGGTCTTAGTTGCATTGAGCGCCACACTGCCAAGGCTGACGGCGACACCACTACTCAACACATTGCCGCTGCTGGTGGTTTGATAGCTTGCTATCAATGATGCGCCGCTGACTGCACTGGCTGCATTGGTCAATACATAGTAAGTGCCGGCTGTTGGTGCTGCGATGGTAATGGTTTCAGTATTATTGGCACCGTCAGATTTTTGTAAATAGCTGGTAGTGGTGGCTAAGCTACCTAATTTCGCATAGATGTCCAAGTCGCCTGTGCCGCCTGAAGTTTTGAATGTTAAATTGCTGACCCCGCTTGGGACGATGAAGCTGTAATTGGCTTGTGCATTAGCTGCGCCTGATACTGCTACTGATACATCTTTTGTCAGTGGAATCGTGCTTGGTGGTAAAGCTGGACCATCACTGCCTAGTTCCACTGCGAAGGAAGTTGCCAGACGACCAAATTTCAGCGCGTGATTCGCTTGGCTACCCATATTCGCATAGGTATCGCCTGTGCCATGAATCTTAGGATTACTTTCACTCATCGCGGTTTCAAATGGCATGGAAGTTGGATAGCCCTGTGCATGCCATGAAGCATGGTCGGAGCAACCGTAGCCGCAAGTATCATTGCCTATTGTCAGCGTTGGTTGATAGGTGGTGATGAGATTGCCGACAAAAGTGTTTTGTGCCGCATTGGTGTAATCGGTATACAAGTAGATGTCTTTAGCAGACCCCTTGTAGTTAGTCATATCGAGCTGCATGACACCGATGACTTTGACGCCATCCGTTTTGAATTTTTTTGCAATCTCAGCGGAACCTTTCAGCCCCACTTCTTCTGCGGCATAGGCGATAAATTTGATCGTGCGGCGAGGTTGGTAATTGCTGGCTAGCATGACACGCATGGCTTCTGTCAGACTGGCTATGCCTGAAGCATCGTCATCTGCTCCTGGTGCCTTAGTGGTCTCTGTCGTGCCCGCTGTGTTGATCGAATCTAAATGACCGCCGAGAACCACAACTTCAGAGGCGTTGTCAGTGCCTTGCATCGTCAAGATCACGGACTTCTGTGGAAAACCTGCATGGGTGAACTGCTCAACCGTGACATTGCTGCGACCATTGGCCAATGCTAGCCATTTATCTCTGATCCAATTGGACCCGTTCACGCCACCTGTGGTCGTGTAATAACGGTTTACAAACGAGGACAAGTCAACGATGGTCTGTCCTATGTTGGTCGCTTGCATTTGGCTTAACAGTGGCGTAACTGTGCTTTGGTTATCGATGGTGTAAGACTGCGCTAAGGTGGCGATCGCGGGTGCTGGGGAATAACCCGCTGCAGTGTTGCCCAGCGCAGCACGTCCTACTGCTTCATTGCTATGTTCGATAAAGCCACCGCAACGCTTTAACTTCTCATGAATCGCACCTGATAAGGCGTGAATCGCAGACTGCTCTACTTGCACCAGGCGTACTGTTTCTTGACTGCTAAAGCCCGCAGCACCGGATTCAACCAGACGACTTTCGGTGAGTATCGTGTTGGGGGCGATTTGCTTTAGTTCTTGGTAGGCTTTATCGCCTAGGGTGATCCAGACTTTTTTCTCACCCGCTAGTATCGTGACGCTGCTAGTAACGGTCAGGACTAAACCTAACACTAAACTTGATATTATTTTCTGCTGCATGTCTCTCTCCCTGTTTTTTGACGACTTGCTTGATAGCAAATTTGGTTTGATTTATAGCGTCCAATTTAATTGATTTGATTGTGCTTGATTGCCCTTGATTACCTTCACGCTCTCGCCTGAAAAGGAAAGAACAAGCACAGCGCCTCATCTTTTGGCTGGTATGAAGTGGAAGGCAATCAGAAATGAGTAGAGCAGAGAATGGGATTGACGGAAAGTTAATAATTGTTTTTTTTCAGCTAGATAAATGATCATTTAGTTGCAAACCGTAGAATCTTTTGCAGATAGTAAATTGACCTTCTATTTCAGCAATCAGCATAGAAATAGCTCAATTTATACGATATTACATATAAAAAAGTAAAAGCAATTTACTGTTTTAGGTGTGGTTCGAAGTGTGGTAAATTTTATCTGGTATTAATATATTTAAAGGAGTAGTTTCCTTATTGAATTGTTTTTAAGTGCTTTTAGTATTGCTGCCTAAAAGTGGTATCTAACTACCTGAGGTGCATGATCCGTCACGCTACGGTGCACCAACACAAAAACTTATTCTGTATCATGATGGTCTACGCCATTTAGAGGAAACCAGTCGTATGCAGAGTTATCACATCGCTTTAGTTACCAGTGCGGATTTACCCAATTTGTTCGGCGGCGAGCAATTATTGCTCCCTGCCTTAGAGGCGCTGGGCATGAAAGTCAGTATCTGTGTTTGGGATGCGCCTGAGCTGGATTGGACTAAGTTCGATGCCATCGTGATTCGCTGCCCTTGGGACTATCACGAAAAGTTGCCAGCGTTTTTGGCATGGTTGCAGCATCTGGCGCAATTGCAGCTTAAGGTCGTGAATGACTTAGCCACGCTAAGTTGGAATTTGAACAAAAATTATTTATTCGAATTGCAGAATGCTGGGCTTGCTTTGATCCCCAGTATTTGTTTAAAACCAGACGATCAGCGCTCACTTGACGACTTATTGCTTGCGATGCAAACCGATGAGATAGTGGTAAAGCCCGTGCAATCGGCGGGTGCCTGGCGTACTTTGCGTGTGCAAAAAGGCAAAGCTGCTTTATATGAAGTTGATTTTAATCAGTGGCGACTAGAGCAGGATTTCTTAGTGCAACCCTTTATGCCTGAAATTATGCAGGAAGGGGAATGGTCTTTGGTTTTCTTTGATGGTGCATATAGTCATGCTTTAATCAAGCGTGCCAAGCCAGGTGATTTTCGTGTGCAGTCGGACCACGGTGGCAGCGTAGAAGCGATGCAGGCAACACCGGAATTGATTGCGCAGGCAGAGAAAATTTTGCGGGCTTTACCACATATGCCGTGCTATGCCAGGGTTGACGGCGTAATACGAGATGGCCAGTTTTTACTGATGGAGCTGGAGTTGCTGGAGCCAGAATTGTTTCTAGAGTTGGCACCGCACGCACCGACACAATTGGCGCAGGCGATCATAAAGCGAATTTCGGTTTAGGCTGGTTCGTTACTCTAAGCGGCGTCTTTCGGCGAGTAATAAAAGCTTAGCAATGGTATTCATGTTACGTGCGCTACCATAGCTGGCAGCTGGGATCACTAATTTGGAATTCGCCATGCCTTCGCCGTAATGCACATACAGATGCTTGCTGCCAAGGGTGATCTCTTCATCTTTTCTTCCTTTTGCGGAGGCAATGACACCGGCATCCGGTGCCGCATCAAGGAAGATAGTTACAGATCGATTCGGTGCTTTATCCGAGTAGGGATTGGCATCAAGAATTGCAGCAAATTCAGCAGGTGTGCGCAAAAAAACTGCGACAGCTTTGCCAGCATAGCGATGCAATTCTGCTTCCAACAAAGCACGGCAAGTTGCAGCTGGTTTATCACGACTAAATATGACATTGCCGCTGGCGATGTAAGTTTGTACTTCGCCAAAGCCCAAGGATTCACACATCGCGCTTAAATCCTTCATCGGTAGCTTGCCAGTGCCACCGACATTGACCGCACGCAGTAAGGCGATATAGGTCGATGGCTTAGCCTTACTATTCATTTTATGCGCTCAGTAATGTAACTAAGCTGGCATAGACAGTCAGCGAAATCAGAGCGATGAAGAGTAAAGCAAGTGTGCGCCAGAGTGTTTCTAGTCTACTTAAACTATAGGCATGCTTGAGCTGTGCATACATATGTATCGGTGGTGCCAGTATGAATAGAAACGTTGCTGTACCCTTGAAATCAAACTTGGCAAGTATCGCAACCAGGGTCAGCAAAATACACATAAAGGATAGTGAGTAGAGTGAAAATACAGCATGGTCAAACATCACATATTTACGTTTAAAAGCAAACAATAACCACAAGAAGGGCAGTGCAATCGGCATCAGTAAAAAGGCCAGTGCAGATGCATTTTTTTTCATCTTATAGAGTGTCAGTTCAGGGTTTTTGGTGGCATGCTCTATCGCCTCTCCAACATAGGGGAAATAAGAAGCATCTTTAAAGTTAACTGCACCTTTGAGGTTAACTGGCGCTCCGTTTGAATCTGCATTTGTATTGTTCTCATCCACGTCGGGCGTCTTGGCTTTGGTTCCACTTGGCGCGCTTGCCGCGATCTCAGTGCTATTGCCAGTTTTTAATTGTGCTTTGATGTTTTGCTTCAGTGCGGCTTTCTCTTTTTCCTTGTGGTCGGCTGCGAGTTGTTTCTTTAAATATTTTACTTCGCGTTCCGCAAAGCGAATACTTTGTGCCAGCTCAGTTGGCTTAATTTTCTCTACTGAAATAGGCGCAGTTGAGCTTGTTTCAGACGTTGTTTTAGCTTCAGCTTGCGCTTCGTTATTCGTCTCAAGACTGGATTTCGAACCCGCATCAGCTTCTGCGTTCGCGGGTTTTTTTTCTGCCAGTTTTTGTGCTAGTTCAATGTCTCGAAGGGAGTTCAAGTGCTTCTCAGCGGTTGCAAGCTGCAGGGTCAATGCAGGTATATCTCTTTCCTTGCCATCCATTTGATTTAACGCATCTTGCAGTTTTCTGATCCCAAACTGGCTCTCGTAGATATCGTCGCGCAATTCGAAGGCTTCGGAACTATGCGGATCTTGTTTTGTTTGCGCTGCTAATTCTTGAGCTAGCTCGGTTTGAGCCTTTGTCAGTTCTTGCATTACCTCCTCACGCGAGCCAGGAATATTCAGCATGTCATTGCTGGGACCATCCATCGTGTAAGAGAAAACGAAGAACATCAGGAATATCAAAAACAAAAACAAAGCCAGCGGCGACACAAAAGACGTGCGTTTACCCTCTATGTATTGTTTGGTTAAATGCCCAGGTTTGAAAACCAATGCGGGAAGCGTGCGCCAAGCTTTGGTATCAAAATGGAAGATGCCATGTAAGACTTCTTCCACCATGTGCAGTAAGGAGCGATGTATGTGGGAGGATTGACCGCAGGCGTGACAATAGGCACCAGTCAATTGTGCTCCACAGTTAGCACAATTTTTGCGTGCATTGGCATCTGATTGATCTCCGATGTTCCCACCAGTTTGATTGCCAACTTCATTGCTGACCACGATTGCCGCTAATGTTTCACCTGCACCACTGAGTTCAATGCTCATGACTTACCTCATTCTGTTGATGCACAGATTGTGCCTGATTCAGCTCTGAGCCTCAAGAAAAGCATGGAGGAAAATGTGAATAAGAGCGAATCAGCACTGGTGCTTATTCGCTCTTATCTAATAAACTCTCCGCAGACGTACATTGCCCCTGTTGGGTTTATCGCTCAAGCCCGTGCATCTTTGACTTTTTCCACCCGACGCTGCAAGACAAAAATCGGCTGCGCCCATTCGGTGTCTTTCTTTTTCTTGCTGGTAATCAGCGTTAATTCTGAAGGATCGTACACGTCAGTATTGTGCGTCAACGGCGTGGTCATCAGATACTGTGCATCGGTATTTTTTAAGAATTCACCTACTAATTGAATATTGCGGATATCCAAATGCGCGAAGGGTTCGTCGATAAATACAAAACCGCCAGAGCCATCTTCGGATTTTAATAAGCCGATTAAGAGGATCAATGATTTCATGACTTGCTGACCGCCGGAGGCTTCGCCGTCGTTCATGCCGATAGGGCCTTTACCGTCGAACTTAAAGCGTACATGCAAGCCGGCTTGTGACAACATGACGTCATCGTTTTCTAGCTTGACTGGATCGGTGTGGACTTCAATGCCCGCCAGTTCGCCAAGTTGTTTGATGTTCTTGCTATAGGTCTTAATCGTGTAGCGTAATCTGTCCATGTAAGCAGCGCGTGCGTTCACGGTCGCTTCCATCGCACGATTGTTTTGATAGCGACGCTCGTCCGTTTCAGCCTGGCGGTTTTGTAGCAAGTTATTTAAACGTGTGTATTGATCGACGACGGTGGAATCAGTCTCCCAATCATCACGCGCTAAGTTGTTGCCGAGGCTGCGCAAACGTAACTCGATTTGATGGACGTTCTCATGTTCCGCCACCAGCTCTTTACGATGGGAACTGCGCTTCCAATTGAGTGGCAGCGTGTGCCAGGTGTTGCGCATGTTACGTAGGGTTTCGAATTGCGCTTTCCGTTCTTCGGCGTGGCGTTTTTCTGAAACACGTTGCTGGGATTCTGCATCTGCAATCGCGGCTTTGGCTTGTTCCCATTTCAAATGCGCGACGGTACGTTGTTCAGTTGCTGCTTTGAGTAGAGGTGCGATCTCACCGAGGCGGGTGCCGACTTCGATACGCTGCTGTTTCAGCGGCTGGGTATTGCGAGACGCTTCTTCAAACTCGGCATGACGAGCGCTTAGTTCTTTTGCGGCATCGACACCGGCTAGGCGTGCTTTGTATGAAGAGATTTCACCAGCGAGTTTGCTGATCTTGATCGTGAGTTGATCTTCTTGCGACTGCAAACGCGGCAGTGCTTTTTGTAAAGCTTCTAAACGCTGGGTACGACCTGCATTACCAAAACGGTAGCGCGAAACTTCAACAAATAAAGAGCGACCACCGCGACGTTCGAAGTGATACGCATCAGGCGTAATCCATTCTTGCGACTTGTGTAGCTTCATGCCGATATCAATGCTATCGACGGTTTCTATGCGTTCTAATTGTTCGATCAGCCAAGCAGGCGCTTTGGCATTAAAACTAACGACGGACAACAAACTATCGTCTTTCACCACCGGTGCATTGACGCGATCTGGCACGATGAAGTGACTGTAACGTTGTTTCTCACCGATGCGATACGCCGCACTAGCATCGCTAGCATTGTCGAGCAAAATGACCGAGGTATAGCCACGCAATACGCCTTCGACCGCACCTTGCCATTTGGCGTCGGTGACTTCGACGATCTCAGGCAACATGCTGTGTGGGATATTCGCTTCATTCAAAGCACGGCGCATTTGGCGCACGTTTTCTGGATCGGGCAAACTCGCTTTGCCTTGCAGTGCCGAGATCGTTTCCATATCGCCGGCAATGCGTTGAGTCAAAGCATCGCGTTCTTTTTTTTGCTGCGCGAGCTCTTCTTCTTTTTTCTCTAATTCATCAGCGATGTTGGCGATGTCGGCATCGGCTTCGGCAGCGAGCTTTTGCAAACGCGCTTTTTGTTCGAGTAAGCTTTCTTGCGGTTTTAGCTTGGCATTCACTTGCGCGAGTTTTTCGCGCAGATTGGATTCTTCGGCTTCTAAGGCCGCTTCAGTTTGCTGCGCTTCGCTGTGATTTTGTGCCTGTTGCGCTAAGGCTTGACGACGTTCCGATAAGGCTTCGTCTTGTGTCTTCAAATAACGCTTGCTAGCACGTAGAGCCTGACTGGTCGCTGAGGCGCGTTCTAAGTCTTCGTGATATTGCAGAGTCGGTAAAATCTCTTCCTGCAAATCACGTTTTTCTTTGTTCAAACTTTCCCACTGATGGAAGTTTGCGACTTTTAAGCGTAAGCCTTCCAGATTGGTCTTGGCGCCTTCGAGTTCGGTTTCAAAGCGTTGCAGTTCAGATTCCGTATCGCGTTGATGACGTTTCGCATCATCGTAGGCGTCCAAGACTTCTTTATCGCCAAACACCTGAAACACTAAGTCGAGCAATTGGCGTGGTGCGTATTCGCACAACTTATCGGTTTCGCCTTGTTCCAGTGCCAGCACTTTACCCATCGCAGTGGAAAGACCGGCGTGGGATAAACGTTTGCGATAGGTTTCAACGCCTAACCAGTCGTTGGCTTCTTGTATTTCTTCAATCTCGATTTTGCCACTGCGCATCAAGTATTGACGTTTCCAGTCACCACCGTTTTTTTCGATTTTGCAAAACAGTGTGACTTCATCTTCATACAAGCCCGACATGCGGAAAGGGCGATTCGAGATCTGTGGCCCTACAGCGCTATTGTCCACCACCGCACGTATCCACGCAGTTTGTTGACCCGAGTGACGCGCATAATGTTTATACGAACGTCCCATAGAACACTCCAGACCAAACAGCGTGCGTAAAGCATCGAGCAGCGTCGTTTTGCCTGAACCATTTTGTCCAGCAATCGTAATGATTTTGGCATCGAGCGGGATGTTTTTAATCCGTTGCCAGTAATCCCAGTGAACCAGTTCTAGTGATTTGATGTGAAACATGATGGCTTATTCTTTTTCTGTGTTGTTAGCTGCGGCGATGTTGGAATCAGCATCGGAATCGGATTCCACTGCGGTAATTGGATCGCTTTGATGGTCAGATTTATCGGACTCAGCTTGTTTCTCCAACTCGATCTCCGCAGCCTCGGCTGCCGCAATTCGCTCGGCTTCGATCACCGCTGGCGTACGTGGCATAGGAATATGGAAAATATCCGAGAGCGCACCGTTGATAATGCGATCTTTTAAGGCATCGGTATCCATCAATAGATCTAGCAAGGGACCTTCCATAATCAGATCCATTTTGCGCTCTATAAATCCCAGACGCGAAAGTTGGCCTAGATTCATATCCATACGAGTTTTCTTACCCAATTTCTCGCCAAAGTCAGCGAGTAAAGTGCGATACGAAATACCAATCGAGGTATCTTCGGCACGCGGCAAGGGCTTCTCTTTTCCGAACATATCATTCTGATTCTCTTGCGCCATTTGATGTGCTTCTTGACGTTCG
Organism: uncultured Undibacterium sp.; assembly: GCA_963511665.1. Classification (GTDB taxonomy): domain Bacteria; phylum Pseudomonadota; class Gammaproteobacteria; order Burkholderiales; family Burkholderiaceae_D; genus Undibacterium. The sequence goes on along the minus strand of CAUPKC010000053.1, from coordinate 18,178 downwards.
CGTTTCGGCAAAATAATCAGCGACCACAACACTACCAGCAGAGCGACGCCATCACGTGCTAGACCAAAATTATTGTTCTGCCAGGTGTCTTTGGTACCGAATACTTTGGATTCGCTATCACGTGTCAATGCCAGCGTGACATGGTCGGCATATACGTTATCGACAAATTTCATGCCACAAGCTTTTAAGCGGGTGTCGATGTCGCTACGGAAAATCTCGTCCGATAAAGCGCGTTTTACTAACTTGTCTTCACGACGTAAAGTCTGATGCGCCAACAAACGGGCGATAAGGATTTGTGCATCTTCAGTCATGGGAAATCTCTTTTTTTAAAACTATTAACCACTGAGATACAGAGGCACAGAGAACGCACAGAGGTTTCTCTTGCCTTTTTCCCTATCTCTGTGTCTCTGTGTTGAGAGGTTTGGAACTTATTCATGGATATCATCCTGCGGCATATCCTGCGGCATATTCAAAGGCACCAAGCTAGCAACCGAGATTGCCGTGATGTGTGGATCTGATAGTTTGCGCATTTTGTCTTTGGAGCTAAATGTCAAAGGCAAGCGTGCCAGAATCGCAGTTGCACCTTGCAACGAGGCTTCATTCGCATCGCCAATTAAAGGCAATAGTGAAGCACGATACGAGGCAATCGCAAAACTGGCGGGTAATAAATAATCTTGTAGTGGTTTGTGCTTTTTGGTTTCTGGATCGTAGGACTTGCCGTCAATTTTGCCGAGCAAATCTAACCAATGATCGAGCTCTAACAAAGCTTCGCTATTATCATTCGCGATCGATGGCGCATTTTCACCGGTCGGCAATACACCTAAGACCGCTGAGTTACGATGGCTAAGCAATTCGCTTTCAGCCACATCGATCATTTCAGACGGCGTAATGAAATGTGGCGTCACTGGGTGTGATAGCGCACCATCGGCGAGCGAAGCTAAATCTTCACGTTGCAGTAACCACATCTTGATATCGGTCGTTGATAAACCCGATTGACCTAAATGCACTCGTTGACGTTCGATCTGATTCAAAGCGCGTGAGAACATGCCTTGCATATTCAGCAGTGCACTTTGCGCTCGACCAATTGCTTGTGCTGCTCGGTGTGTCGCAGAATCGGCTCGACTATCATTGGTAATCGCATGAATAATCTGCGAGCCTTTTTCTACCCAATCACAGGCGGTATGCCATTTTTGCTGCGCGGTGCGAAGTTGGAATTCTGAGCCTGAGGCAATCGCATCGGAGAATTCTTCAGTTAGTTCGATCAAGCGACCGAGTAAATGGTGTAACTGCTCAACTGATACACCACCGACAGCTTGCGCCCCCGCAACTTGAGTCAACATATAGCTGACTTCGGACGGATCGTCTTGCTGTTCAACTTGAATCAGGGATTCAATCGCCGCTAAGACATTGCGCGCCATCGGTGCAATGCGATACACAGATTGACTCGCATCCCAGACCAAGAGTCCGGTGCTGCGCAAACGCGTCAACACGGTTTCGAGCGCTTCTGGCTCTAGATAACCTAGCTTGGCATTAATATCGGCGCGACTGAGTGAGGGCGAGTCGACATCCGCCGTCAATTCGCGCAAGACCAGTAGGCGCATTAAGACGCTATTGATGCCGCCGTGGAATAATGCGGTGAACGCTTGCAGCATAGGCTGGGCGCGCCGCAAAGGGGCGAGGGCAACAACATCGTCGGGAGTTAAACTGGATTTGAAGTAAGACTTAAGACTTAAATCGTTCTGATCGGATAAATCGTCTTCTATTCTTACTATGGATTCGTCGTCAAAATTTTGCATGACCGCATTTTACCCGCTTGAACCGAGGTTTAGTATTGTTAGAAAACTACTTTGGAGCGTAGATTGTGTCGTTGTCTTGATAATTGAATCCTCAAAAAACAGCAAAATATTTCTTTTAAGGCAAATAGTGTAAGAATGTGGTCTGAAAATTGACTAAAAGTCGATAAGTTCCTGATTTTGAATAGTTTGGAGATAAATAATGACAACGCAAATTGAACAAGTTGCCACCTTGGGTGGCGGATGTTTTTGGTGTACCGAGGCAGTTTTCCAACAGATTCGCGGGATTAATAGTGTTGAATCCGGCTATTGCGGCGGGAAAATCCACAATCCAACTTATGAGCAAATTTGTACAGGCTCGACTGGGCATGCTGAAGTGGTGCGTTTGCGCTTTGATCCTGCTTTGATTAGCTATGCCGACATTTTGGAGATTTTTTTCACGATCCATGACCCGACTACGCTCAATCGTCAAGGTGCTGATAGTGGCACTCAATATCGTTCAGTCATTTACTATCATGACGCTGAACAACAGCACATTGCGCAAGAAATCATGCAAAAAATGACCAGTATTTGGGATGATCCCATCGTCACCGAGTTAAGCATGGCACCACATTTTTATCTGGCCGAGGCTTACCACCAAAACTATTTCCGCCAACATCCGCAACAAGGCTATTGCTCGTTCGTGGTAGCACCGAAAGTAGCGAAGGCACGCAAGATGTTTTCGGATAAATTGATCTAGTTTGAAAACGCGAATTCAAAATTAATCAGCTAGCCACTTGTACATGACTAAGGCATCCACCAGTCCATGCGCAGGATGGTGAAATGCCTTAGGTAATCGGCCAACCGTGTCGAAACCCAATTGAGTCCACAAACGCACCGCGCCTTCGTTTGTCGACACAACAAAATTGAACTGCATCGCCAGATAGCCCAACTCTTTGGCGATGTTTTGTGAATGTGCACACATCAAACTTGCCAAGCCACGTCCACGTGCTTTTGATGACACCATATACCCGCAATTGCAAACGTGATCACCACCGCCACTTTGGTTAGTCTTGATAAAGTAAGTCCCTAGAATTTCACCATCTTCCTCAGCGACGAAAGTCTGTCTGGGTATGGTCATCCACAATTGAAATCCTTGTTCCTTGCTGGTACCTGGTGGATAGGTGTAAGTCTCACCAGCGCTAACAATCTCGTGAAAGATGGGCCAGATTTTTTCGAAATCTTCGGGTGTTGCCAGGCGTATTGTGAGCATTTTTTGTTCCGAGTGTAATTGGCGTTTGGTTTAATTTGGATGTTGACATGATCCTGACCCTCACTGCATTTGATTGTAATTCAGAATCACAAAGATCTTCAGATTCTTGATAGCTATCGGTCTCTTCATGATCTTCTGCGGTATTTTCATAAGTGTAAATGGCGATGTTTCGTCATGCTAATTGTTTGTAATATTCGAACCACGCAACGGTGGACAAGCAATGATTTAACCGGACATTCTGTCTGATTACGCTTGTGCAGGAAGGGCACATCCTTTATCGTCTCAGTCTGTAGATTAATTGGCAATTTCAACCATTTCTTGAGACCTCTATGTTCAAAAAAGTCTTGCTGCGCGCTTTCCTGGCGCTGATCGTTCTTATCCTTTCGGTTTTCACTTTGTTCTTGATTGCCAATTGGGGTGATAACGCATTGCGTCCCGAAGTTCAGGCAGAATTGAGTTGGCAGCCACCTAAAGTTATAGACGAAGGCAATGGTTATTTATTGCTATTAGGGTTAAATGCGAAAGAGGGAATTGATCCTCTGATTTTAGGGAAGCGCAAACTCGTAGCTGAAATTCAGCGCTATGAAGAAAATAGACATTCAAGTAATTACGATCCGAATAGTGGCAATGATCCGGACGAAAAAGCGTTTATTAAACCAAAAATGGAGGTTTGTGATTATTCTGAAACTATCAACTGCGTCGCATTTTATTTGTCACGCAGCGTTGAACAGGAGCAGGAAATTCTCAGTTCTCAACGAATTCTATTAAGGAATTTTGAACGTTTAAGAGCTAGTGGACGCTATCAGGAAGTCACTCCTCCTCATATCGCAGCGAGTATTCCCTCCTTTGCATCTCTTATGCACGCTACCGAGCTAGAACGTATGCGCGCAATACGCATGATAGCCAGCGGGCAGCAATCTAAGGGGGTAGATTCTTTAATGCAACTATCCACATTTTCTCAAGTTTGGTTGGAGCGCTCAGATACCTTGATCTCACATATGATCGCGATGGCCAATCTACAGCGAGACCTACGAATATTAGATGAAGTTGTAGACAAATTTCCCGAGCTCATTGTGGAACAGGAGAAAATTGGATAGTGGGCAAATAGATTTTCAATTGAGCGAATGAGTATCTTGCGTGCATTCAAACATGAACGACAAGTGAGTTTACAACTGATGCAAAACCTATTCGTTTCAGACGTTGAAGCGCAGCAAGATTGGACCCAGCGGCAACTGACGACGCTCATTAATCGTCCAAATGCAGCACTGAATTTGACCTATGATTGGTATACGCTTTGGACACGGTTATTGCAAGAACATGAGCGCCCTTATTCCCAGGGAATGACTGAATTGGGGGCTAAGCAAAAAGCCTTATTAGGTTTTGGGTTTACAAATATCTATTTGCAGGACCCTATGATAAAGATTCTTCTGGAGATTTCCACGCCTGGATTTGAGACTTATATTGAGAAGCACTATGACATGTTTTTGTATGCCGATTTGTTGACTTTGAAACTTGATATTTTAAAGAGAAACATCCCCTTGGCGGAAATTCCCCAGTTCTTGCAGAAACATGCGCTGCGATTTCCAAAGGCAAGTGAAGGACGGGCTATCAGTTGGGATGCAAAAAGACGGCAATTGTTTGTCGATACAAAGCATGAATCGAATCAGCTATATCAAAAAAGTAAAATTATCCGATTAAATATTTTGCCTAGTTCAGCATCTGGGGCGAACTGATCGCATAGCTTACTGCTCAAAAAAAAGCCCGACAAAAATTGTCGGGCTCATAATCCATTCGGGCTTGGCAGTGAAACTTAGCTGCCCAACTTAGCGGCCCAAACTACTCGCCGTATTTACGCAGCGCGGGAATCCAATACTTCATTCCATTTTGCGACCAATTCTGCTTGTGATTCCAATAAATCTGTGGTGTCGCCTTCAATGGTCAATTTTTCGATCACATCGCCCTTGACGATGCTGTTGACCACTTTCAGGTCGTCGGCACTGACTACTGCGCCGAAGACTGTGTGTTTGCCATTCAAATGCGGTGTTGGACCGTGGGTGATGAAAAATTGGCTGCCATTAGTGCCAGGGCCCGCATTGGCCATAGACAAAATGCCTGCTTTGTCATGACGCAAATCGCCGGTGCATTCGTCTTTGAAACGGTAGCCTGGGCCGCCCATGCCAGTGCCGTCTGGGCAACCGCCTTGGATCATGAAATCGTTAATGACGCGGTGGAAATTTAAACCGTCGTAGTAACCATGTTGTGCCAAGTTCACAAAACTAGCGCAAGTCACTGGGGTCTTGTCTGCAAATAAATCCAGGTTGATCGTGCCTTTGTTAGTTTGCATGATGGCTTTGAGTTGGGTCATAGTGTCCTCTTTGAGATGAAAAACAGCGCTTGCTGAACGCAATTGACTGTACAGACCTGCATTTTACCAGCACCTGCTGATCATTATATTGATGGATGTTGCTAGTCGCTTTGCTAGGCAATGGTCTGTTTTATCTTTTGGATAAGGTGCCCTGTCGACTGGTCATACCAGTTTCACACATCTTTGCTACAATCATTTTTCTAATCCGGCTCATCACAGCCCGTTTGGTGATTATCAAGTTCTCAAAAAGACAGCCACGGCAAGCTACGTGTGCAGACACCTTAAGCTATGGATTTAAACGAATTGGTAGTAACACGCGCTGACAGATGTAATGCTGTTCAGTTAAGCTCAGCAAGATGAATTGTCATTCCCGCGTAGGCGGGAATCTGGTGTCTCTAGGCTGTTATGCCACTGGATTCCTGCCCCCCGACTCAAGCATTCGAGGGCAGCCTCTACGCGGGAACGGCAAACTTTGAGATTATCTGCTTAACTGAACGGTATTCCCTTAATAGATTTGCGTTTTATTTCAGCAAAGATTTTCTTAATTTCCTGAGCCTTCATTATGTCTATGCATTTTTTTGAATTGAATCACCACCTGCGTGTGCCTTTGGCGGCAGAAATTCACTCGCGACCGTTTTTGAAATTGCATGCGCCAGAATTATTGTCGCACCTAGCGGTCTACCCTGAACTGCAGACAGATGCGAGCGTCTCTGCGCATGAACAGCAACACGCTCTATTGCTGGCACTGTGCGCACATTTTGGAGTGAGCCCTCCTGCCTTAGATTCCAAATATTTTTATTTTGACTTTGGTCCTTTCCGTTTGAAATGGGAATGTCATACCGAGTTTTCTACCTATACTTTTGCACAGTATCAGTCTACCGAGCAGCGCGATGCGCGCAGCTTGGAAGCGTGTCTGACGCAGATGCCCATTACACGGATTCCCGAAGCCTGGTTGCACAGCTTGCAGGGTAAAGTATTAGTCGCTGCGCATTTGATCTTGGACAATCGCCCTTTGTCTCAAGAAGCGTTCTCTAAAGAGGTGGGGCAGTTATTTCAAGGGCATGCTTTGGCGGGAAGTCGCGTCATGCAAGGTGGAGAATTTTGGTCAGACTTTGTAGTGCAGGCCGATGGATTTAGTCGCTTTGTGATTCGCGATGTGGATATGCAGGCGCAACAGGCTGGGCGTTTAGCGCAGCGTATTTTAGAAATAGAAACCTACCGCATGATGGCGCTGCTGGGATTGCCTTTTGCCCAGCGTACGACGCCCCAGTTAAATGCGATAGAAAGTGCCTTGGTCGATTTGGCTAGCACCATGGTCGAAGCGGATCACGCTTTGAGTGAGCAGGGCTTGGATAAGGAAAGTGACTCCGAACGACATTTGCTGGAAAAAATCACGCATCTGGCCGCGCGTATAGAAAAACTCTCACTCGAAAATAACTATCGCTTTTCTGCATCTAAAGCTTATTTCGGATTAGTGCACGCCCGTATTGAGGAGTTGCGTGAACAGCGCATTGAGGGCTTACCCATGGTGGCAGAATTTATGGATAGACGTTTAACACCTGCCATGAACACCTGTGATGCAGTCGCGAATCGTCAGGAGGCTTTGGCACGGCGTATTGCTAATTCCAATGACTTGCTGCGAACCCGGGTCGGTATCGTGCAAGAAATGCAGAATCGAAAAATTTTGCAATCCTTAAACGCCCGCGCTGCCCAGCAATTGCATTTGCAACAGGCGGTTGAAGGCTTGTCGGTCGCGGCGATTTCCTACTACGTGATTGGCTTGTTCGGTTATGTGGCGAAAGCGGCGAAAGAGTTTGGCTGGATAGCATATACCGAAACTGCTGTTGGTATCGCAGTGCCTTTGGTCTTGGGTGCGGTCTGGCTGGGTTTGCGACGCATGCATAAGACGATGCATGCCAGTAAAAAATAGGATCGATTGTAAGGCTTCTGATTTCTCCTAATCTAAGCGCCAGATGATGGCAGTCGTCCGACACAAGTTTTTAGAGGCAGGGCACCAAACGTTTGATCAATCACAAAACCATGTGAGTCTTGCTTTACTGCATGCACACATAGGTCTAGAATCGATCAGCTTAACCCAGTCTTTTTCGCTCTATTTCGTTCATATTTAGGAGTTTGCGATTTGTTAGCCGCCTATATCACGCATACCGATTGCCAAAAACATGACATGGGTAATCATCATCCTGAATGCCCGGAACGCTTGGGCGCGGTGAACGATCAGCTCTTGATGAAGGGTTTGCTCGACTACATGGATCAGCTGGATGCACCACTCGCCACCACTGAACAATTAGCGCGCGTGCACAGTGCCAGCTATCTCCAGGAATTTGCCGAGATCGCGCAACGTGTCCCGCAAGGCGGTCACGTACAAATTGATCCTGATACCAATATTAATGAATTTTCTTACCAAGCGGCTTTGCGCGCGGCGGGTGCCGCGGTGATGGCGGCGAATTTGGTGGCTTCAGGGCAGGCACCTGTTGCGTTTTGTAATATTCGGCCGCCTGGACATCATGCAGAACGCAGCAATGCTGGCGGTTTTTGCTTCTTTAATAATGTTGTCGTTGGCATGCGACAAGCGATGGCGCATCATGGTATCGAGCGTATCGCTTTGATTGATTTCGATGTGCATCACGGTAATGGCAGTGAAGATATTTTGTTCGACGATCCTCGTGTTTTAATGTGTTCCATTTTTGAAAAAAATCTCTATCCATTTTGCGGTGATGTTCCTATGGGATCGAACATGGTCAACGTCGGTTTGCCCTCGCGCTCTGGCGGTGATGTTTTTCGGCAGGCGGTGACGGATGCCTGGCTGCCCGCTTTGGAGAAATTTAAACCAGAGATGATTTTTATTTCCGCTGGTTTTGATGGCCATCGCGAAGATGATATGGGTAATCTAGCCTTGGTGGAAGCCGATTATGCATGGGTGACTAAGCAGATTGTCCAAGTAGCACAGCGTCATGCGCAAGGCCGCATCGTATCTTGTCTGGAAGGTGGGTATGATTTGTCTTCTTTGGCGCGCAGTGCGGTGGCGCATGTGCGTGTGCTGATAGGTGCGGACTAAAGTCAACAAACCCTAAGCTCCCTCCATTTACTTTTTTGTTTCGTCATTCAAGACGGGAAGTCATATGAATAAACATTATCTTTCGTCCTTGTTTGCGCCACGCTCTATTGTGGTGTTCGGCGGCAATCGTGAACAGCTCGACAAACTCACGCCGATGTCGCGGGTTTTATTGCAGCATTTGGAAAGTAAAGAATACCAAGGCCATATCACTTATCTGGATATCGCGATGAAAGGCACACTCGGTGACCTTGCCGCGTCGCGTGCTGATCTGGCGATCATTGCTCTGCCTATTGATCAATTGGCGGCGGCGTTGGAAGTCGCAGGTCGTATTCAGTGTCGTGCCGCTTTGATTCTGTCGATCGGCGTTGATGCCGATCTGGCCAAAAAAATCCATGGTATCGCTAAGGAACATGGACTGTATTTATTGGGGCCAAATAGTTTTGGTTTCCAATGTCCCAAATTACATTTGAATGCCAGTGCTCTTGGCAAATTGGCGCAGCCCGGCGCTCTGGCCGTGGTGTCGCAGTCGGGTGCATTAACCACCTCGATTCTGGATTGGGCAGGGAAGAATGGCGTGGGATTTTCCGCCGTGGTGTCTTTAGGTATGAATACCTCAGTTGATTTGGCACAAGTGCTTGACTATCTGGCGGACGATGCGAATACACAAACCATCGTGGTCTACATGGAAGGAATTAATAACGCCCGTCGCTTCATGAGTTCGCTACGTGCCGCTGCCAACTCTAAACCAGTGATCGTTTTGAAGGCCGGACGCAAACCGGAAGGCTCAAAAGCGGCGTTGACACATTCAGGTAATATCGTTGGTAGTGACGCGATTTTTGATGCAGCATTGCAGCGTGCTGGTGCTGTCCGTGTACATTCTATGGTGCAGTTGTTCGCCGCTGCTAAATGTCTGTCCGCTCGTTACTTGCCTATGGGACGACGCCTTGCTGTGATTTCAAACGGCGGTGGCCCTGCCGTGTTAGCTGCCGACCATGTGAATGAAGTCGGTTTGGAATTGGCGAGATTGCCCTCTGATGTGGTGAAGGAATTAGCTAAGAAAATTTCTCCGTTTTCCGTACTAGATGATCTGATCGATTTGTCTCAAGATGCCGATGCTGAGCATTATCGAGCCGCGGTTACTGCCTGCGCTCATAGTCTGCAAATAGACGGCATCTTGGTTATCCTGTCACCGATTGCCGGAGTTGACACTGGCGCGATTGCGCAAGCTTTGGCCGACTTGCAGGCTACGGTGGGTAAACCTTTGATCAGCTGCTGGATGGGGGATGAAAAAGTCACCGCCGCGAGAACGATTTTGTTTAAGGCGGGTATACCGAGTTTCCGCACACCAGAGGCGGCGGTTGATGCCTTTAATCATGTTTCATTATTCCATCGCAATCAACAATTATTACGTCAGGTGCCTCCGCCTTTATCGCAGTTGGCGAAGCCAGACTTGGAAGGCGCGCGTATCTTGATAGAAAGCGTGCTGGCTGAACGGCGCAAAGTATTGACGGAGATGGAATCGAAAGCCTTGCTATCGGCATTCCATATTCCAGTCACAAAAACAATCTTGGCGCGCAGCGCAACTGAAGCGATGTTGGTTGCCAATCAATTGACTTACCCTGTCGCATTGAAAGTCGATTCTGTCGATATTCCTCATAAATCCGATGTGCAAGGTGTGGTTTTAAATATAGCAAGTGCTGCGGGTGTCCGCGATGGCTGGCAAGACATGATGGCGCGGGTAGCGCAATTGCGTCCCGATGCCAAAATTAACGGCGTCACCGTGCAAAATATGTCAGGCAAACCATTGGGGCGCGAACTTTTTATTGGCATTACTACTGATGAGTTATTTGGCCCCGTGATTTCATTTGGCGTTGGCGGCGTGATGATAGAGTTGATCGCGGATCGTGCGATTGAGTTACCGCCCTTAAACCAATTCTTAGCGCATCGTCTGATCGACCGGGTACGCAGTGCTGATTTGCTCGGCGCTTGGCGTGGTGCTGCTCCCGTCAATCGAGAAGCACTTGAACAGATACTGCTGCGTGTCTCGGAAATGGTATGTGCTCTGCCACAATTGCGAGAAATGGACATCAATCCTGTCATCGTCGATGAGGAAGGTGCTCTGGTGGTCGATGCGCGTATCGTCGTGGATCATTCTCCAGCCGAACCTGGGAATTATGAGCATCTGGCGATTTCACCTTATCCTTCCGATAAAGAAATGGAATGGCCTTTGCGTGATGGTCGTAAATACACGGTCAGACCGCTGCATCCGCATGATGCTGAGATGTTGCAGGAACTAGTGCGTAAACTTTCACCTGAAAGTCGTTACTTCCGTTTTGTATCGTCAATGCGCGAGCTATCGGATCGCATGTTGGCAAAATTCACCTTGATTGATTACGATAGAGAGATGGCCTTGGTGGCCATTTATCGCGAGCGCGTGCCGCATGATGACGGCAGTTTCAGCGAAATAGAAAAGATCATCGGTGTGTCGCGTTATGTGACAAATCCGGATAAAAGTACCTGTGAATTTTCCCTATTGATCGCTGATGATTTTGCCGGACAAGGACTAGGTACGCGACTGATGCTATCAATCATAGAGATGGCGCGTAGTCGCGGCCTTGCATACATCGAGGGTCTGGTACTGAACAATAATCACAATATGATCAGACTGATGCGCAGTCTTGATTTTGAAGTCAAAAAATACGAAGAAGATCCAGATTTTCGTTTATGTGTGAAAGCACTATAAATAAAAAAGGCTGGCTTTACGGATAAGCCAGCCCCATTTTTCGGACAAGAACTTAAGGTTGCAAACGGCTGATAGTCCAAGCACCATCCGCTTGTCGTGTGTAAGCAATGCGATCATGCAGGCGTGAACTGCGTCCTTGCCAGAATTCTATAAACTCTGGTACCAAACGGTAACCACCCCAATGTTCAGGACGCGGTGGATTATCGCCATAATCCGCAACAACTTGGGCCAGCTTATCTTCGAGCTGCTGACGATTAGCGATGACTTGACTTTGACTAGAGGCTAGTGCGCTTTGACGACTGCCTAGCGGCCGGCTGTGAAAGTATTTGTCATTGTCTGCGTCGGATACTTTTTCGATACGACCTTCGATTCTTACCTGACGTTCCAGCGCTATCCAAAAGAACAGTAAAGCAGCATGCGGATTATCTGCTAATTCCAAGCCTTTGCGACTGTCGTAATTAGTGAACCATGAAAAACCACGTTCATCAAATTCCTTAATGAGGACGATGCGAGAAGATGGCTTGCCTTCAGCATTGACGGTGGACAAACTCATTGCATTCGGCTCTGAGACTTCCGCTTTTAAGGCTTGATCGAACCAATGTGAAAATTGTTTAATAGGATCATGTGCCACATCGCTTTCGGCGAGACTGGCAAGTTGATAATCTTTTCGTAGATTGGCAATAGACATACATATTCCTTCGTTTACATTTTTTATTGAATTCTGAGTTCAATGTCGAAAACAGTTTTCTTACACGGCGTTTTCACTAAGCATCAATACCACGGCGAGCTTGCATGGCTCGACCAAGCTTGTACATTTGCTCTGGGCTAAACAAGCGCATCGCCATGGGCGCGATCTGCGTTTCCTCGATTTGCATATGCTCTTGATAAATGGTTTGAAACGCAGTGACGTCGAGCTTGTTTAAATCGGCAGCACTGCCGGTTGAGATGGCGTCGAGTTGCGCTTCTAAAACTTGCCACAGCGATGCCATTTGCTGGTGTTGTTGCAAAATAGTGGGTAGTAAGGTTGCGAGTAAATCTGCATCGGCAGCTTGAGCGGTTTGTACTAAAGTCGGCAGCAGATCTATCTCTTCATCATCATGATGTAGTGGTGCCGCATTTTGAAAATACTTCAATACCGCCAATGCGGCTTTTTGCGCTTCGGCATCTGCACCATGTTGTGCCAGATGCGGTACGAGCTTCTCTAAAGTAGCGAGTTGTTTACGAATGCGATCATGGCAATGTTTGAGAACGGCTAGTGGCTGATCAAAACTGGGAGCGCTTGCAAATAGAATATCCATGATGGTGTATTTCAGCCTTTTTTCAGTCTTTTTTGAACATTTGAGGTGTTGATGGAAATTGCAGCTTCAAAAAGAAAATTATCCTCTATTCTAGCCATTTGCGCAGATTCATCTCCGAGACCATTTGAGCGAAATCAAGTCAAAAATGCTTATTTGACCCGAAGCTTGTAAAATGGCGGCAGTTTTACTCGTGCTTATTTGCTCCTACTTGATCGTATCTGCTCGTTTTTTGCTTGCCTTCGCTTGCTCTATCTCAATATTTATTCAAATTCTAAGAAATCCTTACCTATGCAACAAGCCGCCGCCCCAATTGAGTCTTCATTATCTTCACTCAACGATGATATTGATTTTGAACGCCGTTTCGGCGGGATAGCTCGTTTGTATGGTGCTCAGGGATTAGAAAGATTTAAACAGGCACATATCTGCGTGATAGGCGTGGGTGGTGTTGGCTCATGGGTGGTAGAAGCGCTTGCACGTAGCGCGATCGGTGCTATTACCATGATCGATCTTGATAATGTCGCTGAGTCAAATATCAACCGTCAGATTCAGGCCACGAGCGAGACGCTTGGTAAGGCAAAAGTGACGGCCTTGGCCGAACGTATCGCGACGATTAATCCCTACTGCAAGGTGCGTGAGGTAGAGGAATTCATAGAGCCAGATAATCTGGATCTCATGATAGGTAGTCAACAATTTGACTATGTCATCGATGCCATCGATAGCGTGAAAGCGAAGACGGCACTGATTGCGTATTGTCGTGAACGTCAGATTCCCTTGATTACCATTGGTGCAGCTGGCGGTCAGACTGATCCCGGTAAGATAGAAATTCGTGATCTGTCGCGCACCGAGCAAGAACCCTTATTGGCATTGGTGCGTAAGCGCCTCCGCCAGAATTTTGGTTTTCCTCGTGGGATGAAAACCAAATTCGGTATTGATGCCGTGTTTTCTATGGAAGCTTTGACCACACCAGAAACTGCCGAATTTTGCGCTGTTGAAAGTGATAGCACTAGCTCTGCAGATAGTTCAAACGGCATCTCGGGTTTGAACTGCGCGGGTTTTGGTTCTTCTATCGTCGTGACCGCTTCTTTCGGGCTGGCCGCTGCGGCGCATGTCTTGCGTAAACTGGCATTTCAACCTAGCTAAAACTTATACAAGCTTAAGCGGGTTTCGCTTTGGGCTCGCCGCGCAAAGCCCAAACAACCCCGGCTAAACATAGGGCCATGCCGCACCATTCTATCCAACCCGGATGGTAATTCTCTAACTTGATCGATAAGAGAACCGAAATGATGGGGGTGATGACACCGATAAAAACGGTTTTCTGCGCACCGATCCTGTGGATCAAAGTGAAGTAGCAAGCGAACGCAATTACTGAGCCAAATAGCGATAAGTAAATCAGTGATAGCCAATAATTGGGCGTGGAAGGTAAGGTCCATGGCTGCCCGGTAATAACCGCAAACAGGCTAACCCACATGGTTCCCCACGCCATCGCCCATGCCATGGTAAGCAATACATTTTGACTTTGTTGCCGTACTTTGACCACCACCAAATTACCAAAGGTACTAGCCAATGTTGCAGTCAGCGCCAGTCCTAAGCCCAGCAAGAAATGGGTGCTATGACCTGAATGTGTTTCCTCCCAATTGCTTTTGAGCGCTGGGAAAAATAATAAAATCACACCCGTAATAGAAACAAAGGCTGCGACCCAGATGCGCCAGGTCAATGGTTTTTGAAAGAAAATTCTTTCCGTAATCGGCGACCAGATCACCATCAAGGCGAACAAAACCGCGACCAAGGCCGATACCAAATATTGTTCCGATGAATAGGTACACAGATAGCTCAGCGCAAATGTAAAAAAGCCTTGCAACGCCAACCAGCCTTGTGTTTTCCATGAGAGCTGCAAACGATCTTTGCGTAACAAGCACCATGCAAACAGCGTGAGTGAAGCGAGGCCAAAACGGTAGGCAACCGAGACCGCTGGCGCGACTTCACCTAATTGTTGTGTAATGGCCCAAAAGGTCGAGCCCCAAATTAATGAGGCGATGATGAAGAGTAGTGAGGATGGCATAGGGCGTTATTGTAAATTTTTATGGAGCTTGTTTCTGCACCAGCTCGTTTATCGCTTCATTTGTCGCCTACATTTTTTAGAATAGGCGTCGCGTAGAATTTGTTCAACTCGGTCTAGTAGTTAGTAATCTGCAATTTGCTTGTGCTTTATTAGTGACAATTACTATGCCCCTTGTCACTAAAGGCAGAAGCATTCGTGTCAGGCGTTGCAAGAAACTCCCAGTCGTAGCTGTTGGCGTGTAATTGCAGCTTCAATACGCCGTGAACTTCGTTTTGACGAATGTCGCTGATACTTTTTGGAAAAAACATAGGGGTGAGTTTGGCACCACCCGTGCCAACGACAAAACTGCGTATGCCTTTGTCGCTACGTTGTCCATTTTTATCGAGCGGGGTGAAGCGTTCGTAGTTGTGGTCATGGCTGGTGAGGACAATATCGGCTTCAGCATCTGCTAATAAGCGCCAGGCTTCTTGCATGTTGGCTGTATCACCATGACCGCCTGATGAGAAGACGGGATGATGCCAGTATGCGAGCACACAGCTGCTCTGCTTTTCTTTCAGTTCATTCTTTAACCACTGCATCTGCTCGCGCATGGCTTGATCTTTGATATTGCTGTTTAAGGAAAGTAGCAGCCAGTTACCTATAACTTTTTTATAATAACCGCGTCGACCTGATCCCGCCAATTCGTCGAAATAATTGTAGTAGCCTTGCGCCAGTGGTACGCCATAGTCGTGGTTGCCAGGCGAGGGTAGGGTACGTGTTTTGAATTTACCCCAGGTTTTGTCATAGCAATCGCTGAATTCACTTGGTTTGCCGATAGGGTAAGTGTTATCACCTAAAGTAAGTGCGTAGGCATTTCTATCTTTTGCCAAACCATTTTCTATTAAATTCGCAGTTTGTGCGGCCATGGTTTGTTCCGCTGGCTTTCTGCGGCAATCTGCAATATCGCCTGCGGCAAACAGGGTGATGCTTGCAATTGTAGATTTGGCATTAAGTTTGCTCTCTTTGTTTTCCTTTTGTGCTTGCGCATAACTTAGGTTGAACGAGAACAGCGATAGAGCAAACAAGCAAAGGCTAGGAAGAAACTGCGGCATCGATCGTAATGGGAAATAGCGTAAAGCGCTATTTTACGCCTTAATGCGTGAGCTGCAGTTGGGTTGCGTGGATTCGTTCCGACTTTGGATAAGAAAATCGAAGTCTAAGAGCGTGGACAAGAAAAAAAGGTGAAATCCATCGCTGAACTTCACCTTTTCATTTACACCAATTTATTTACACCAAAAAAACCGATAGCTTCGCGCTTCCAGCTATCGAATTACTTACCAACTTTAGATTGGTCACCAGCGGTGATGATGGAGATGGCATCTGCTTTTAACAATTTACGCAAAGCGTCGTTCACCTGCGCTACAGTAAGCGCGGCTACTTTTGCTTCAAAAGCTTTGTCGTAGTTCATCGTGCGGTTGATCGCAAGGTAGCCTGCTAGCTGTGCCGCTAATCCAGCATCTTGAGTGCGACCAACTTCTTCTGATTGTTTCCAACCTTTTTTCGCTTCGATCAACTCAGCATCGGTGAAGCCTTCGCTCAGCGCTTTTTGTACTTCTTCACGCAATGCAGCTTCTACTTTTGCGGTATTCTGCGGCGCGCTTAAAGCATAAGCTCCCCACATTGCAACCGGATCTTGGCTAGGCACGTTGAGGAAAGAACCAACGCCATAGGAGAGACCTTCTTTTTGACGAATACGATCAGCCAAGCGACTGCGTAAGGCGCCGCCACCCAACATATGATTGGCCATCAACAGTGCCGGATAGGTTTCTGCATCATCTTTGATCGCAATCGGATGCACAGCCAACAAGAAGCTACTTGCTTTGTCTGGCGTGTCCAGAGTGATTTTTTGACCTGAGACCGCTTTCATATTGCGTGGAATGCGCGTGTAAGTTTGTTTTGCTTTCCAGTTACCAAACAGACTACTTAGTTGCGTTTTTAAGGCGTTCGTATCGAAATCACCGACCGCAGAGAAGGTCGCATTTTCAGTACCGTAGTAACTTTGGTGGAAAGCTTTAACGTCGTCCAGTTTGACTGCTTTGATCGCTGCCACCTGATCAGGCAAGGTATTTACGTGACGTACGTGACCTGCTGGTGTCTCATCTGTCAGGCGTCCCATCGCATTACTTGCTTGTGCTTGTGGCTCTGGAATGGATTGTTCAATGCGACCTGCAACTGCTAGTTTGAATTCTTCAAATTCGCTGGCGGGGAAATTAGGCTTTTTCAAGACTTCAGCCAATAAATCTAAAGCTGCAGCCAAATTATCACGCGTGGTGGTAATCGTCGCAGTAACACCTTCCGCGCCGCCGCCAATCGCAACTTGGGCATTCAATTTATCAAAGCTGTCTTTGATTTCTTGACGTTTCAGGCGCTCTGTACCTTTGTTCAACAAACCTGCAGTGAATTGACCCACTTCTGCTTTACCTTGCAAACTGGCTTCAGTGCCCAGACGCAAACGCAGGTTGACACTGACCGTCGCGCCTTTGGTTTTCTTAGCTAACAAAGCTAACTTCATGCCGTTAGGCAAGGCCGAACGTTGAGTGCGTGCTTCGATATTAGCTGGGCTAGGATCAAACGCTTCGCCTTGAGCGACGACTGCCTGACCTTTGTAGTCCTTGACCATAGACATCACATTGGGTGTGCCGGGTACTTCGGTACGATTTGCTGTGTCGGTAGGGATGAAACGACCTAAGGTACGGTTCGTCGTTTTTAAATACTTTTCAGCGGCTGCCTGTACATCTTTTAACGTGACTTTTTCTAACTGATCACGCTCCAAGAAAAACAAACGCCAGTCGCCTGCCGCCATTGATTCTGTTAAAGCGATCGTGAGTTTCGCTGTGTCATTTAAGGCCAGTTGTATCTGCTTTCTGGCATTTTGTTTGGCTCGATCCAATTCTTCTTGGGTGATCGGTTGTGCTTTTAAGTTTTCTAAAACTTTCAGCAAGGCATCTTGTGCCGCGTCAAGATTACTTTCTTTCGGCACGATCGCACCAAAGATGCCGTAGCTTGGCTCCAGATTGCTGGCGGTGTTGTAATTAACGGCTGTCGCCAATTTGGTTTCTACCAAGGCTTTATGTAAACGCCCACTCGGTGCGCTAGTCAAAATATCAGACAATAAACCCAAAGTGTTGGAGTCTGTATGAGCGGACGGTGCCATGTGATAACCAGCACCGACGAATTGCGTACCACCGCTACGACGCACGGTCACTGAACGTTCACCATCTTGGGTTGGTTCTGCGGTGTAAGTCGGTTCGATTACACGGTTCGGTTTTGCAATGCGACCAAATAAGTCGTTGACTTGCTTCAGAATGGTAGCTTCATCAAATTTACCTGCGACCATCAAAATCGCATTATCAGGTTGATAGTATTTTTTGTAGAAGGCACGTAAGCGAGGGATGTTGACTTGTTCAATATCAGAGCGCGCGCCTATCGTTGATTTGCCGTAGTTGTGCCAGTCGTACGCAACAGCCTGAATCCGTTCAGTCGTGACGCCAATAGGATCGCTTTCGCCGATTTCAAATTCATTGCGAACGACAGTCATTTCGCCTTTTTGTGT
>CAUPKC010000052.1:0-29639 GCA_963511665.1 uncultured Undibacterium sp. | reverse complement strand
TTTTTACAACGCCAAACGATTGCATTCAACACTGGGTTTTACCAGCCCAATGAAGTTTGAAAACGAATGGCTTGCATCACAGTTGAAGCAAGCCGCATGAGCCTGAGTTAAGAGATCCGTTATTCTGGGCAAGGTCAAACATTACATCAATCAATTATGATCCCCCAGTGCACCTTCTAAAAAGGCGCGCTGGGGTGCCGCCTTCTAGTTGGTAAGTAAAAGAACCACATTCTTTGAACGTGGTTCTTTTACTTGACTTGATTCAGTCTTATTCTAGGGACTGAATAATCACTAAAAATCTTCATAAATAAAAATCAAAACTTCAATACCTCAATACTCTAGCAAGGTCGCTTTACCCCAGAAAATTCTATATGCCATCACCGTGTATCCAATAATGACGGGCAAAACGATGCAAGCACCCACAAAAATAATCATTAAAGATTCAGGCGCACTCGCTGCTTGCCAAATCGTGATTTTGTCGATGATGAGGTAGGGGAATAAGCTATACGCCAAGCCGTGAAACGCTAGGAGAAAAATGCCGACTGTGCTGGCGAATGGCGTCCAAATCCAGTTTTGGTTGCCTTGAGTTAATTGCTTAGGTAGACGCTTTAGTACTCTATCGACCCACCAAAACAAAATCGCGGTAATGAGTGGTATGGGGAAGAGTAGGATGAAGTTGGGAAAGCTAAACCATTTTTCCGCAATGCTTGGACTGGCGAATGGGGTGACGATGGAGATCGTGGCAATCCCGATGCCCGCTAACCACAAACTACGTTTTGCCCAGGTCGCGGCTTTGATTTGCAGTTGTCCTTCAGACTTCATGAGTAGCCATGTCGCACCTAACAGGCAGTAGGCCGCCATCAGGCATAATCCGATCAAGGTGGCAAAGGCGTAGCTCCAGAGACTAGTATTAAAACCAAGAACCAACATGCCCAACATAAAGCCTTGTGAAAAGGCGGCGAGTATGGAGCCAAGATGGAAGGCGAGATTCCACGCGGGTTTGTTTTGCGCTTGTGCTTTCACCCTGAAGTCAAAAGCAACACCTCGTAAGATTAAACCAAGTAGCATGAGTGCGACTGGCAAATACAGCGCGCCTAGTATTTGTCCGTGTGCTGTAGGGAAGGCGACTAACAAAATGCCAACGCCTAACACTAGCCAAGTTTCATTGGCGTCCCAGAAGGGGCCGATGGACGCAATCATCATGTCTTTTTCCGCGTCTTCGGCATAACGCATCAAGATGCCGACGCCAAGATCGTAGCCATCTAGAATCACGTAAGCCAACATAGCCAAGCCCATGACGATCAAAAAGGCGAGCGGTAACCAACCGGCGGGTTGGGATAAATCGGGATGGAGTGGAGTGATCATGATTTATCCTTTTGATGGGGTTGATGCTGTGTTTGATGCTTTAGCAGCGCTTGCTGAACTATCCGCTTTTCGAGCTAAATAAAACACCACCGAGATATAGGAAATAATCAAGAACACATACAGCGTTAAATACATGATCAAAGAGCTCGCCAACATTGGCACGGGAATTTTTGCCGCAGCCTCAGCGGTGGTGAGTACGCCTTGTACCAAGTAAGGTTGGCGTCCAATTTCAGTGGTGTACCAACCCGCCAGCAAAGCGACCCACCCAGAAAAACTCATCGCAACCAATGCTCTCGAAACTAAAACTGGTAGGGCTGGCGTACGCCATACATACCAAGACGCGAGCCAAGAAATACCCAACATCAATAAGCCGACGCCCACCATGATGCGAAAGGCAAAGAAGACCGGTGCCACTGGTGGATGCTTGCCATCAAAATCATTGAGACCTTTGATCTCACCGTTCATATCATGCGTAAGATAGAGCGAGGCCAATTTAGGTATCGCGATTTCTGCTTTATTGACGCGCGCTTTTTGGTCTGGAATTGCGAATAAAACTGCTGGTGCGCCTTTTTGGGTTTCCCAAATACCTTCCATCGCTGCGATTTTCGCAGGTTGGTGTTGTAAGGTATTTAGGCCGTGTAAATCACCAACCAGAATTTGCAGCGGAATCAGGATCGCGGCGAGCGTCACACCCGTTTTGATGCCGATCTGAATGTCACCACTCTCATCACTACTTCCACCCCGCAAATAACGATAACTGCTGATGCCGGCGATCAAGAACGCCACGGTTAAACCAGACGCCAACATCATGTGCGTGAAGCGATACGGCATAGACGGATTAAAAATAATTTGCAGCCAATTCGTCGCGTGTGCCTGACCATTAATCATTTCGAATCCGACGGGTGTATGCATCCACGAATTTAAGGCAATGATCCAAAACACCGAAAGCGTTGTGCCGCCTGCGACCAGCATGGTGGCAATGGTATGAAGTCGTTCACCGACACGCTTTTGACCGAATAGCATAATGCCTAGAAAAGTCGCTTCTAAGAAAAATGCAGTCAAAATCTCATAAGCGAGTAAAGGCCCAGCGATGTTGCCGACTTTTTCCATAAAACCCGGCCAGTTGGTACCGAATTGAAAGCTCATGGTGATGCCGCTGACGACGCCCAAAGCGAAACTGAGGGCAAATATTTTCACCCAAAAATAGTAGGCGCGTTGCCAGTGCTCTGCCTTGGTGCGGTTGTAGCGCCATTTGAAAAAGACGAGTACCCAACCAAGTGCAATACTGATGCTGGGAAAAAGAATGTGAAAGCTGATATTGGCGGCAAACTGGATGCGCGCCAAGAGCATGGGGTCAAATGTACTTGCGAGTTCCGCTGACATGATGAATTCTCTATAGGTGGTGTGTTGGTGGCGTTCAGTTGAGCTGTATCTTTCGTACCGTCATTCCCGCGCAGGCGGGAATCCAGAGGCGTAGATGCGAAAAGCCACTGGATCCCTGCCTTCGCAGGGATGACACCTCTATGTTTTAGCTTAAAGAACGGCATTAGTGATTTCGGCTATTTTTTGGACTTGCCATCGAGCCGAAGACGATCCGTAAATTCAATAATCTTCACGACTTTTGAACCCATTTTCATCAGGGTTTGCAAGGTTTCTGGTGAAAGTTTTTCGACGTCATCAAACCACGCGCTAGTCAGCTCAATCAGATCGTGCATTTGTTGAATTCGGCCTAAAGCATATTGCTCATCTTCTTTGGCGTCGTTCTTGAGTAAGGCTTCGCGCAACATCGACAGCGTCGGTTCAACTTCACGGCGGCGGCGCTCTTCGACTAGATTGCGGAAAATTTCCCAGACATCTTTTGGGGCTTCAAAGAATTCTCTGCGCTCGCCCGTAATGTGTACTAGCTTGACCAAACGCCATGCTTGTAATTCCTTGAGGCTCATACCGACATTGGAACGGGAAAAGGTCAACTCTTCCGCAATCTCGTCCGCACATAGCGGTTTTTCGCTGAGAAAAATCAACGCATAAATTTGCCCGACGGTACGGTTAATACCCCAGCGGCTGCCCATTTCGCCAAAATGCGAGATGAATTTTTCCTTGGTTGGACTGATGCTCATGGTTTTTCCTTATTTGTAATTTCAGCAGTATTTGAATTTCCTGTATTTTCAGGAAATATAGCATGATTATTTTTTTCGTGTTTTTTTGTGCGTGATTTTGACGCTTGGTGCGCTCATAGCAAGGGTAGTGGTTTGAAAAAAGTTAACTTAATTATAAATTTGAAAGAATAGGTATCACCACAAATGGAGATGGCAATAAAACGCCGTCTCTCGCAGGCGAGAGAGGGTTGGGGAAGGGTAGTTCAGTTAGTTGAATTGCTAATTCAATATCGCGCGCGATATATAGAATGTGTGGACGAAATATTATTCCATTTACCCGACCACGCTCATCCCCAGCCCTTCTCCCGCTTGCGGAAGAAGGGCGCGGAACTTATTTAGCTACTTGTATTTTGAAGCGATAAGTTGTCAAAAGCTAACCGCTAACAGCGAGATATTCTGATAATGACTAGATAGTGGAGTCGTAGTTTCGTCCGCAATGTCTTGAAAGTGATCGACTTCAAATTTTCTAACTTGTTTGTTCTTTAGCTAGATTTTTCGCAGCTCGCATTAATCCCAAAAGCTCGATCACTTTCGCAGGTTGATAGGACATCGCAGCGACCAAGGCATGCATCGCAATTAGATCGCGTTTGATCGTTGTACCGGAAAATTCTTTTAGATAAATTTTGGTTTTGTCGTAGCCATGTTTTTCATAATAGCCAAGAATATCGACAGAATTTTCTTCGCTAGTTCTTTTGCGCGGAATAACTTGAAACCCGAGTTGCTGAATGCTTGCTTCTGCCATTGCCCATACTGACCAGGGATTTTGACCTGTGATGAGATTATCGTGGTGGCTGATTTGTTGCAAATAGCGTGGGCCAATTTCGACGATAGCACCTTGTTTTTTTAGTTCATCTTCTAACAAAAATGGGAATAGTTCTTTTGCTTTTGGGATAAGAAACAGCTCTTCCTGATTGGTGAACGCACTGATACGTTTTTGCTTAATGAATGCAGAGCCATCACTGAGTTTGACTTGAGTGAGTGCGGCAGGACCATGGCAAACAGCGATGATGGTTTTGTTTTGTTGATGAAAATCTACCACTAACTTGTGGATGTCTGGATTGTTTGGAAAATCAAACATCGCACCTTTACCGCCAACAAAATAAATTGCGTGATATTGATCTGCATTCACTTCTGCTAGAGGAATTGTGTGATTGGTTTTCGTGGTGGCTTTTGCATCATTTAAAAATGCGTAGTCGAATTCTTCCATGTCTTCATCGTCTAGTACCGCACGTGGTTTTCCTCCTAATGGGCTGGCGACATCGACTTCAAAACCATTGGCTTGAAACACATAGTAAGCGCGTGCAAGCTCGGTTAACTCATAACCAGTTTTCTTCTTTTCCTGCCCCATCTCAGAGATACTGGTGATCACAGCAAGTATCTTGCCGCGAGGCGGTGTATTGGCATTGTGGATGTAAGCGACATCCTGAGGGCGGCTTGCTTTTAGTTTGGCTATGTCAATTTCTGGATCCAATAAGCTGAAGAACCATATCGTTGCCGCAACGAATACAGTGATTAGCGCAACGAATCCTAATAGAATTTTTTTCCACATCATTATTCCTTTATTGAGAAAACATAAGGCAATAATGTAAAACTTAGAAGGTGAAAAAAAGGTGAAAAATGGCGTGTTTATTGAAATGTGATCAGCTTTGTAGTATGAACAAAAGTCTTCAGAGAAGATTAAGTCCTGATGGGCAAACCTCTTTTGCCTAAGCGAAATCGTTCACAAGCGCTAGAAAAAACTACGCCTTTAAAACTTATAACGCTTAGGCACGAGAAGTCCGTGCAGACCCGACGAATTGACGCGTTGATGTATGGTTTGCGTTTTCATCTATTGTTCATTACTTAAATAGAAAACGACACTGCCGAACACACCGAACTCAATTTTAGGCTGTTTGCGGTTTTAGTAATAACACTGCTGCAGGTGGAAACACCAACCAAATGCCAGACGCAGGCATTAAGCTGACGCCGAATAGCCCAAATAGGATTAAGCCCCAGGCTAAGGTTTTTGGCGCTAAGATAATGCCGTTTTTTTCCATCGCGTGGATTGCGATTGCCAGCAGCGCTAAAGGTGCACCAAAGAGTAAAAACCAAACAGCCGCATTCAACATGGGATCTTCTCCTACGCTATTGAACCATCCCTGTTGTAGTAGTCGCTGATAAATCGGCGTAAATACCACCAGCGCGAATAATGTGTGCAGTAATGCGACTGCGCCTAGCCAACGGCCTATCCAAATTTTTTTGCTTTTCATACGCTTCCTATTTATTAAATGAGTTGGTTTTAAATGAGTTGGTTTTAAACGAGTGACTTAGACTTGCTGGCACAATGATCTTGTGCATGGGGGTGACGAACAACATATACAGTTTTCCCAAGCGGTTATGGACATGCACAACGGTGGAAACGGCGATGCTGGTTTGATTGTTTTGCGATAGCTTGAGTAACGATAATTTGACGTCTAAATGCTTATCGGTTTCACCTAAAATGACTTCGTTGTCCGAGATGTTGAGTAAGGAAAATATGCCCACTCTGTCGCCGACACGATACGATGTTGCGAGCTTGCCTTTATCAATGTCGCCTAATAGATTTTGGTTTTTTAAGCCAAAGTAGCCAACCACTTTATTGCGCAATGTCATGAGTTGATTGATCCAATCTGGGCATACGGCAACCAAGTCTAGATAGAGTTGTAGGGCAGATTTTTCATCAGTGCGTATAGTCATTTGATAGCTGTCATAGAAATACGCTTGTTGCAGATCATCGTGTAGCTGACTTGTACTTGGTAACGCGATTGTTTTAACTTTGCTTTGCATGTGAATCTCCGCTTACAAGCCTATTAAAGAAAAGGATTCTGCGTATTCACGACCGCTTCCATTTGATGCAGCATATGCATGAGTCCCATGTAGGCGCGTCCAAAATAGGGAAGCTCAGTATTAAATTTACTCATCTTTTGTGCCAGCTCGTTATTGCGTAATTGCGCGTGAGGGAAGGCAGATTTTTGTTTGAAATCGAAGCGATCGGTTTGATAGGGCTCTAGCTGCCAGACGTAGAGCGGCTCTATCGCAGCTTGTAGTTGATCGCAAAAAATGCTGAAGTCAAAGTCTTCTGCTATAAAGCCGAGGTCTATGTAAGCTTGGTACAGGCTAGCGCTATCAGGTGGCGAGCTACGCCATGCTTGCCAGCACTGTTTCATGCTGGCACAAAATTCTGGTGAGAGTGTTTTAGTGCAGCCGAAATCGAGTACCGCTAGTTTGCCAAATGGGTTTTCATCGCTTGTGTTTTGATTGGGCACAAACAGAAAATTTCCCGCATGCGGATCTGCATGAATTCGTCCTAAATCAGATACGCAAATCCAAAACCAATCGAATAATAATTGTCCGAAGTGATTGCGCTCAGCTTGACTTGGGTTATTCGCTATCCACGCCTGCAAGTGCAATCCTTCTATGCGTTGCATGCTCAGTACGCGGCGGCTTGATAAGTGGGTGAATGCTTTAGGAATGAGAATATTGGGATTCTCGACGCGATCAGCAAACCATGCCAGTTGCTCGGCCTCGTGCTGATAGTCGAGTTCTTCAGTCAGCTTTTGTGAGAGTTCTTGTAGTACATGGTCGATCACCTCTCGGCGCGGCAACAGTGTGGAGTGACGTGCAAAATTTTTCAATACCAAACCCAGCATAGCGATATCGCTTTGGATGCTAGCGGCTATGCCGGGATATTGAATTTTGACCGCTAGCTTGTGACCATCATGGCATTGCGCCAGATGCACTTGTCCTAGGCTCGCCGCTGCATGTGCATTGGCATCAAATTTGGCGAAGATATGCTCGGGTGCTTGACCCAATTCGGCGCGAAATAATTTATGGACAAGGGCACGGTTGACAGGCGTCGCTTGATAACAAGTTTTGCTTAATTCTAAGCGCACGCCTTCAGGTAGAAAGCCCGCTTCTAGCGATAACATTTGCCCTAGCTTGAGTGCCGTACCTTTCAATTGATTTAAGGCGCGAAATAGAATGCGCCCAAGCTCTGCTTCATGCTCATCTTGAGTTTGTGCACTGACTTCTTGCTTGGCTTGATGTCGCCAATGGGCTACACCAGCACGACCTAAGGCGAGGGCGCCGATGGTTCCGCGCACTATTTTGCTACTGGAGGGGGCTTTCATCCGGCTAATCCACGACGGGCTAATTGCAAGAGATCAATTAGACTTGAGCCTGGTTGCAACAAACGGCTCAGCTGCTTGCGCACAATGAATAAGCCTAGCTCGGAAATCTTATTGAATAAACCGCTCTTTAAAGCTAAAACCACGACCGATAAACTTAAATCGACCAATTGCGTGGTATCGGAAAATTCTTCTGATTCGTCTTTTAACCAGTAATTTAAGATCGCAAATAAGTAATCGCCAAATAGCCCACTAATAAAAGATTTGAACGCGCATTCGGCAATTTCGCCACTTTGTTCTGCCTCGCTTAAAAACTGCAAAACATGCTGTTTGAGCAGTGTTTGGCCGGGAAAATTATCGCCTACTAAGAGCAAGGGCGATTTCATTAATTCGGTTTTGCAAATCGCTACAAACTCGCGTTCAGCCAAGAGATTTTCCAGAATGGCATCGATCATTCTTTGTAGTTTTTCGTGCAAAGAAAATTGTGCAAAATCGGGTGTCGCCAAACTCTGTTCCATGGCATCTTGCATCGCAATTTCAAAAAAAGCTAAAAGCAATTTTTCTTTATTCGGAAAGTATTTGTAGATCGTCGCATCGCCTATGCCCGCTGCTCGCGCAATCTGTTTCATGGTGACGCCATCGATACCATGTAAGCCAATTAATTCCACCGCTTGGCACACAATTTGTCGCCGAGTTTGAGCTTGTTGGGTTTTGCTGGTTTTCATAATGAAGACTTACTATCCATTAAAATTAATAAAAGTATCTACAATGTATACGAATTATTCATTGTTGGCAAACTTTTTACAAAACTAAGTTGATAATGAAAAAACGCTTCTTTTACTGCTTCGTAGGAAATAAATGAAATTAGCTTGTTAACACGCGTGGCGTTATCGTTGCAGTGAAAGGTCCATTTATGCGTGAACAATAGCGAAAGTACATACCGCTTATTGCTGACTTAAAGCTGTTTTCGTATTTCGCCCATGGGTGTTATCTCGTTTGCTGTGATTGGCATTACTAGTTAGACTGAGGGTGTTGGTGTTCTGATGGCTTGGACTATGCCTATGTCGCTAAATGTTTAGTGGTAGTTGGAGCTTTATTGAGGTAATCGCATAAAAAACGTCTTATTTTTTAAGCTCTGTATAAGGCAATATAGAGCTTTTATGTCGAAACTGAAGTAGGGTAATGAAGTCGGTGCCGCGTGCGCCCACAATTTGCACCGCACCTTAGGATTCACAACTTCATATCATGAACAAGAAACCTTCAAAAACATCAGCACCTAGCGCCAAAAGAATTTACTTTCTATTGCTATTGGTTTTCGCGCTCTTCGTACTGTGGCAGTTAAAGCCAGCGATTCAGCAAAATGAAATTCTAAAAGCGCAGCAGGATGAGATGAAGGATGAGGTTTTTTACGACGATCAGGGCAAGCAGATTCATCGGTCCGTGTTTGAGCAGCAGCAAGGTTATAAACAGGCGAAGCAACGTGGTTTTTCTTCGCACGAGGACTGTAAGCGCGAGTTTCAAGGTTTGGCAAAAACGGGTTGCCATGAATTTGTATCCGCTCAGGTAGTTGTACCAGCTGAAGTCGACCGTGGTGATTGGGCTAGTGGTAAAACCACGGCTGAGTGTGAAGCGGAGGTTGACGCGCATTGGGATCCCATTATTAAAGATACCAAGGACAAAGGCGATAGCGCTTATGCTGACAACTTGGCTCGTACCAAGTATTTGAGTTTTTCTGAATGTCGTAACTACGATAATACTAGGATCACGCAAGTCATTCATGAGCCTAGAGTCCGGATCGAGGCATTGATTTCAAAAATCATGACCGGGCATGAAGTGACTGAGGAAGAGAGTGCGGTGGTTAGGAAAGAAGTGGAAGTCGCTAAGCGTTTTCCTGATGACACGGCTCGTACCGGTTATTTATCGCAAGCTGAGCGTTTCTTTGGCATGGTGGAGGGGCGGATTCCTAAACCAAAACTCAATTTGAAATTGTCTTGCGCAGAATTACTTGCCAAGAAAAAAAGTTTGGATCAGTTGGTGATGTCGGCTTCAGTAGAACTAGCGAAGTACACTAAAGCTGACGGTAGCGTGATCGATAAGAACTTGCACAAAGAAAAATCAGACAAATTAATGGCGATTTTTTCTCAGCTAGACTTAGTGAGCCAAAGTGCGAGGGCGGCTTCGTGTAATACGGCGCAATAGATCATTGCGCCGCCAATTACTTGATTTTCCTGGTAAATGCCAGTGTGCTGGCGAGCAATTTTTAGCGCGCCGTAAGTCGTTTCGTCGTGTTGGTGGCCCTGGCTTTTTGCGGGCGACTAGCTTGTGCGGCATCGCCTTTCACTTTAAACACGCTGACCAGTTGTGTTAAGTGATCAGCCTGCTCTTGCATAGCAGCAGCGGCCGCTGCTGCTTGCTCTACCAGTGCTGCATTTTGTTGGGTGACGTTATCCATTTCGGCGATGGCTTGATTGACTTGTTCGATGCCGGTGGTCTGCTCATCGGACGCAGCGGTGATCTCTGCCATGATGTCGGTCACGTGTTGGATACTTTCCACGATTTCTTTCATGGTGTTGCCCGCTTGGTCTACCAGCGATGAGCCATGCCTTACATTGGCCACTGAATTATTGATCAGTTCTTTGATCTCTTTTGCGGCGCTGGCAGAACGTTGTGCCAGACTTCGAACTTCGGAGGCCACCACCGCGAAACCTCGACCTTGCTCGCCCGCGCGGGCAGCTTCGACTGCAGCATTGAGCGCCAGGATATTGGTTTGAAATGCAATGCCATCAATGACCGAAATAATGTCGACAATTTTTTGTGAGGAAGCATTGATGGTTCCCATAGTGGCGACTACTTCTGAGACTACCGTGCCGCCTTTGATTGCAATGCTAGATGCTGACATAGCGAGTTGATTGGCTTGTTGTGCGCTGCTGGCATTTTGTTTGACTGTGCCGGTCAGTTCCACCATAGACGCTGCAGTTTGTTCTAAAGAACTGGCCTGAGATTCTGTGCGTGATGAGAGATCCATATTGCCGGAGGCGATCTCTTTTGACGAGACTAAGATGGCATCGGTGCTTTGCCGTACCTGACTAATAATTTGGCTGATACTGTCGCGCATGGTTTGAATGGAATGCAAGAGGCTGCTCTTGTTATTTCTATCCAGGTCTATGTCTATCGTTAGATCGCCACCTGCAATGTGGCTGGTGATATCCGCCGCATAATTCGGTTCCCCACCTAATTGTTTGAGTAAGCCACGTGCTACGATGAAACCAAAACCGGACAAAATTAGTGCCAATAAAATCGCGCCTGCCGCCACTTTGAGTAATTCTTCATAAATTGTGTCATTGACCGTGTCAATGTAAACACCCGAGCCTAGGATCCATCCCCAAGTCTCAAAGCCTTTTACATAGGAGACTTTTTGCACTGGTTGTTCATTGCCTGGTTTTGCCCACATGTAAAACACATAACCGGCACCTTTTTCCTTGACGACTTTGACAAATTCATTGAACAAGAATTTACCGGTAGGGTCTTTGTTCGTCGATAAATCGGTGCCATCGAGAGCAGGTTTGATTGGATGCATCACCATGTAAGGGCGCATGTCATTAATCCAAATGTAGTCGCCATCGCCATATCGCATGCTTTTTACGGCGGCCATTGCCGCGAGTTTGGCATCTGATTCACTCATTTTTGCTTGCTTGGCGAGATCGTGGTAGTGCGCCACTATGGAGTGCGCAATTTCTACGGTTTGCTTGACACTGTTTTGTCGTTCTTTCAGTATCAAGGCACGTTCGGAGAAGAGAGATGCAGTGGCAATAACAACAATACCCAAGATGGCGCTGATTATGAGTAAGCCTAAGCGTTTGGCTATATTAATATTATGCAGACTATCAAATTTGAACATGTTGCGTCTCCTTTGTTTTATCTTTGCAAGAGAAACAGGCCGGTATTGAGGTATGCCGACTATCGTGCGTTTAGCATAGTAGGCGAAACATGCGAACCACGCGTGTTTCTATTACTTTTTGTGAGGATGAAGAAATAGAGCGTTTAAATAGTACTTAGTTAGAATACACCTGCGAGCCTATTTCCAACAGGAATTTGTTATTGTGCGCGTGTCATTTAGTATACGGTTTGCGCAGTTGTTGGGATCAATCGTTGTGACTAATTACAGCGAACGCTTATTGGATATTGATATGCGAGATCGAAATACTTTCCGCAAAAATTTTTATGCAGAGATTGCTAATATTAGGCGAGGTGAACGTCGATGTTACCAACTCGCGCGGCGGCGGCCAGCAGACCAATGGGAATTGGGCATTTCTGTACCAAGATGAACTTCGTCTGCCGTCATAAAGATGAATTCGTTGCCAACGCGACCTCGATAGACACTTTGAGCGTTTGCGACTTTTCTAGTGACAGCCGCGAAATTCCACGCATCTCCCATCGTGCACTGTACCGTTTTGTTCAGGAACGAGGCTTGTTGATGCGAGAATCCCCATTTTTTTGCGAGCTTGGCATGTTTGCGGAGTGCGGAGGGCAGAGAATCATTGGCCCAAGCCCAGGTGAATGATCCTGCTGTTTCGTTATAAATACCTATCGTTTGAAAATGGGCTGTGCCTGTTTTATCACCGTCAAATTTGAACATAATAACGCCGGCACTGAGGTCGGCAGTCCAGCCTCTTTCTTTACCGTGCGGCCAAGTCGTTGCATGTGCCCGATGTTGGGCGACCATTTCATCATAGGCTGTCGTGATGAATGCTAATGCTTCCGCATTGGGCATTTTTTCTGGAGTGCGACGCAAGATATAGTTTAAAAATTGGCTGAAGTAGTTCATGGATGCTGATAAAAAAGCTAATCAAATCAAATGTTTATGTCTTGCCAATGGATTTGATGAAAATAACTTGCATTATAGCAGCACAATTTTGTCGAGGAATTTGTGCTGTGAATGACTTACACGAACATTTTGTTCTGTGTCTTTAAAGACATGATATTTAATGAAGCATAAATTCCAGTAAGGATGAATTACCAGTTCGTCCCCGGTTTGGCATTTAATCGTCACCCAGATTTGAGGGGGTGTTGTGCGTATCCTTATTATCTATATAAGTTGATATTTTGTGAAGGCCAGGCTTCATCGGAAATTAGACCAGTTGGCACCTTAAAACAGAGTCTTTGTCGGAATGTGTACTAAAACAAATTTAAAATTAAATATGCTTTGACAAGGCGGCAGAGTTTGCCATTGTTTCAAGGTTGCTTTGTGCTTTTGTCTTTTACTTTATTTGAGGAGGTTATGATGCGTTCATTTTTGCCACAAGTTTTTAGTTTAAAAATAGCAAGATATTCGTTATTTGGTTTAATGTCGTTTGCAAGTTTGATGCCTGAAAACAGTAGCGCGCAAAGTCAATCTGTTGCCGTACCCCACACTGCAACTACTGAAAATGATCTCATTCGTCAATTCGAAGCTAGCTTGGCGCCACATTTCTTAGCTAATGCACCGGGAGCGACTGTGCTGGTTAGTCGTCAGGGGAAAGTGATTTTTCGTCGCGCTTATGGCCTAGCAAATATCGAAACTAAGGCCCCCATGCAGGTGGATCTGCCATTGCGTATTGGTTCCAACACCAAGCAATTTACTGCAGTCGCGTTGATGCAGTTAGTCGATGCGGGTAAGTTGAAGTTGACAGACACCGTACAGCAGCATTTGCCAGCGTATCCTGATCAAGGAAAGAAAATTACATTGCAACATCTTTTGACGCATACCGCAGGGGTCAGAAATTACGATGATACGCCAGCCTATCGTGAAATGCATGGCAAAGAAAATTCTGTGCAGGAGGTTCTGGATTATTTTAAGAATGCAGCGCCCGATTTTGAGCCAGGAGAGCGTCATTCCTACAGTAATACCGGCTATGTTTTGCTCGGTGCTATTATCGAGAAAATCACTAGTATGCCGCTCGCCGCTTACATGCAAACAAAGATATTTCAACCGCTTCAGATGCAGCACACTAGTTTGATTAAACCGCAATTGAGCCAAGAAAAAACAGTCTTCGGGTATCGTATGCAAAGAGAGAACGTGGTGCTGGGGCGACCTATCAACGACAGTCTCGTGTATAGCGCGGGGGCGATTACCTCTACAGTGGACGATATGGCGTTGTGGGATAAAGCTTTGAGTGAAGGCGCACTTTTAAGTGCAAAGAGTTGGCAGGCAATCTTTAAGAATTATCCGCTTAATAGTGGTCAAATGACGTATTGGGGATTCGGTTGGCAGCACGGCAAAGTGCAGGGACGCCCCATGTATTATCATGGCGGCAGTGTAAATGGTTTTGTTTCACATACTTTGCGCATGCCACAAGATGGAATTTACGTCGTGATTTTAAGCAATCGTGACTACCACGATGTGCGGCCTTCATTGCATGCAGAACGCTTGGCAGCAATTGCGATTGGTCAGCCTTATCCTGACCATAAAGCGATCAAGTTACCTAGCGATGTATTAGATAAATATGTTGGTACTTACCAAAAAGTGGATGACGTCGCTAACTCAACGTACATCGTGCGACGCGATAAGGATCAAGTTTACTTGGAGACAAAAGGGCGGAGTAATCAACTTATTCCTGTCTCGGATACGGAGTTTTGGTTGGAAGGACGTTCTTTCCGCGTACGCTTTGAATCGAATGCCAATCAAGTTAATTTGATGCGCGTGAGTCAAAGTGGTTTAGAAACAGAGCTACTTCGACTTGCGAAGTAAATGCTTCAAGTTTTGTGTAAGTCTTTTTTTGGGGAGTAAATTAATCGCTAGCAGCGCTTTTTAAGCATGCTGGCGATTTTTTTAAAATTTCAATCTGAAGTTGATTTTATTTAAACCATGCACCGCAAGCATGATGAGGCTGGCATAGGTTAAGGCCGCCAGAATGCCAAAGCCACCCTCGAACGAGCGCAGTGGAGAGTGTATGCCAGTTAAACTGAATATCGATTCAATCACAAAGGGTAGTAGGTAACAGACCAGTGGATTGATTGCAGCAGGTTTGACAGCACGCATCCAATTTTGCACTTGCTTAAGATCGATCAACCAGTACAGAAAGCCAAATACGCTAATGCAAATTGCTGCCGAATAAAAACACCAAGACGGTGTGGCGTTAATTTTGGAAATTTTAAATTCAGGTCTCAACCAAGTTGCTACTACGATCAACGCGACAGTTAAAGCAAGGGCTCTTAAGAAACGACCTGCTTGCGATAGAGTTGGATTTTCCTCAAAAAAAATCAAACTGCAAAGTATGCCGCAAATCACGATAGCGCTATGCGCTGCATGTGCGTCTAGACTCAAGAAAAATTGAAGTGTCTGATTCGTTTGCGCAAACGCGATCGTGTTTGCCTGATGCGTTACTATATACAGCATTGTGCAAAGGCAAACAGCGAACAAGAGAAATATTTGTTTCCCTTTGCATACTTGATAGATTGCGCAAGAAATTAAATAGGCCCAACCGATTAAACCTAGTATGCCCCACCATTGTGGTTTCATCCCCTGTGTGCCATCGACACCACCGCGATAACTCAGCGCAAGTAAGACCAGCATCAAAATTCCTACGCTAACTAAGGCCCGATTTAACAAAGGATGTTTGAATTGATAGACGCCCCAGATCAGCATAAAAGCGAAGTAGGATAACAGCGCCCAGAGTTGTATCGGTAAGGACATGGAGGCTTGATGGTAGCCGCCTTCGGCGTTCACCATAAAAAAACCCATGACGACTAAAGCCAGCGCGCGCAACAGAATATGCAGGTTTAGATTGAACCGATTTTCACCCTTTCCTATACGATGATTCATCCCGAATGGAATCGACATGCCAACAATAAATAAAAAGGCAGGGAACACAATATCGGGAAAGCTCATTGCGTCTGCATTGGCGGGCATATGCTTGAGCCAAGGAGAAATACCTGCGACGCCAGCGAGCTCATTCACGATAATCATAATCAAAAAAGTGATTCCACGAAATGCGTCGATAGAAACGATTCTTTGATTTTTGAGTGTATTGATGGGTGTCGGCATAAAAAACAAACTTTCAGAACGCTAAAGTAGGCTAAGACTGTGTTGTTGTGAATTCTCTTAGTGCTGAACTATGTAGACCAGAGTTGTTGTACTCACAGACTGTATGATTACGTAGATTTTTCCTAGCGACTTTGTGTGGTGTGAGGGATTGCAGCTGGCTTCATATCTTGTTAATTCGAACTAACGCAATGCGGATAAATCTGCTGGTGGTTCATCGCCTGCAAGGACGCCAGCGCCCCCAGCAAGTCCTTCGCCTTTCCGTACCAGATAATCTGTATGTTCATACACATTTGGGCAGCCTGTTTCGGCGATTAAGGTTTTGACGATGGCGACTTTCCATGCATCAACGCCAGCCGCTTGAAACTGGCAACTCAAATAACCAGCATCAAGTGCGTGATAATCGACAATCAAACCCGGTAAGTGGTCTTCTTCTGCGTTAATGAGTCTTTGCGGCTTGCCCACTGTAGCCTTGAGTGGTAAATGTTTGGCGAGTGCGGCTTGAATTCGTCGTTTAAACATGGCGTGATCTACTGCTTCAGCTTCATCAAAACTCCAAACCCGAGCGCGGATTTGCGATTTGGGGCTCCAGCCAGCACGCGCCAAAAATTGTCCGGAAGATGATCGAACTAAGGCCGTGGCACCAAACTTCATTCTTTCATGAAACTTACCATCGACGCGTTCTATGGCCGATAGGTAAATCCACGGATCGCCTGCTAACAAGCTTTTTTCCTTGCCTTGTTTGATGGTGATGATGAGCATGGGTTTCCTTGTGGATAATAATGGTATTGCTTATTGATAGTGGAGCATGAGTGGTGGAGCATGAGTATACACGTTGCATTGTCTCTTATAGCTAAATTCCTGATGGAGAATCTTTGTTTGAATTTGACGTGATTAAAAATTTATCTTGTCATTTTAAATGCTTGGATTACTATGCTTGCTCGCTTATTTCTTTTTTGGGGATGGTGGTATGTCTATTCAATTAAATTGGGCACAAATTGCGAGTCTCGCTCCCAAAGCTCTTCCTGCTTATCAACAAGCATTCATGAACGCACAAGTGGCATTTGATCGCCATGGCATTAGCGTCAACCCTTTGAGGATTACGCATTTTATGGCGCAAGTGCTGCATGAATGTGGGGCCTTGACTATACAGTTTGAGAATTTAAATTACAGTGCAGCCCGATTAGTAGAAGTCTGGCCAAGTCGTTTTCAACCGAAAGGTGCACTTGATCCTGCACAATACGCCAAGAATCCGCAGGCGCTGGCAAATCAAGTCTACGGTGGCCGTATGAATAATACGGCGCCTGGTGATGGTTACAAATATCGTGGCCGTGGTTTGTTGCAATTGACGGGAAAAGATAGTTACACTGAAGCGACCAATATCGTTAGAAAGACCAACCCAGCCTGTCCTGATTTTGTGGCGGATCCAGATCAGGTAGTGAGCAGTGCATGGTGCGTGGAAGTGGCAGCCGCTGAGTGGGATGCAAAGGGGTGCAATGCTCTGGCAGACAAGGACAATATACAAGCTGTGACTTTGAAAATTAATGGCGGGACCATAGGTCTGAGTGATAGAACCGCTTGGCTAGCACGTTGCAAAACAGTGTGGCATACATAGCAGAACTACTTTGAGTCTTTAGTTACAAAATTAGATCGCTTGCGCTGCCGCAATTCCGCTTCGCACCGCTGCTTCTAGCGTTGCTGGGTATGCACCTGCTGTGTAATCGCCGGCGATAAGTAAGCCAGGATAAACTGTGCGATTCTCTGGACGTAGTAGGTTTGGCGTGCAGGCAAAAGTCGCGCGTTTTTCAGTGATAACTTGTGTCCATGCTGGCTTAGCTAGTTCAGGCATTCGTAGCTGTTCTGCAAGCTGTCGTGCAATGGCTTGACTGAGTGTCGAATGATCGTTTTGCATTGCATCGTTCGATGCACTCACGACTACCGCGAGTAAGCCCGCTTGTTCAGCGTTGAGTTGGCCTCGATCAAAGACGAATTGAGCCCATTGCGCAAGCTGAGGGCTATCCGCTAGCGCAAAAAAGGCTCGTTCTAATCGAACTTTTGGTGCATATTGTAAGTAGCAAGTTGTGATGGCTTCGTAGCTAAATTCAGGAAAAACTGACGATTCTGGCGTGTTTGAGGCGTTACCGCCAATATCGGCAAGCAGTCGCTGGCACTGTGTCGCACTGGTAGCAATGATAATGCTATCAAATTCGTTTTCTGTTCCGTTTTCAGTTACGTTTTCAGAGCGTTGCACTTCATCTAAGCGCCATGTGCCTTGGTCGGTTGAACGCAAGGATTTGATGTTGGTGCCAGTCAGCACGCGACCATTTTTTTGTTGCAAGTATTTAGCGGCTGCATCGGGCAGCAAACTGCTTAAATCGACGCGTGGAATTAACATGTCAGAGGCTTTACTTTTCGCTCCTAAACTATCTTTCAATACATTCAAAAACACTTGAGCTGAAGCTCGTTCTGGTGGTGTATTTAGGGCGGCGATGCAAAGCGGTGTCCACATTAATCGGCATAGATGTTCGGTTTGCTCGTAACGTTCTAGTAGTTCGCTGACGGTGCAATCTTGATTTAGTTTCCAACCCATCCAGCGAGCTGTCGTTGAGAAACGGGCTAGCGCTATTTTGTCCGCACGATCGAGACCTTTTGCATTGATCAGCGCGAAAAGTAGGTGAAAGGGCGCCGGCAATTTAGGTGCAATAAATCGCATGCCTGTTTGGTGTGGGTACACCATTTGTAAAGGCAGACGCAGCAATGCTTGTTTTAAATCGATGTTTAGTAGTCGCATTAAGTCGAGACAAACGGTGTAAGCACCGAGCATAATGTGCTGACCATTATCTAACTGATACCCCTTGATCTCAACGGCACGCGCTCGTCCGCCTAAGCGGCGCGCTGCTTCTATTAAAGTGACTTGGTGGCCTAGCTTGCAAAGCGTGACAGCCGCTGCGCAGCCAGCCCATCCGGCGCCGATGACGGCGACGCGCTTTACTGTTGAATTTTTTTGAAGCTTAACCACGAATATAAGTCTTCCACGCTAGCCAAAGTTTGCGGATAGGTGTCAATGAGATTCTTTGTTTAAGTACCTGAAACTGATCTTGCTGAATTTCCACTAATAAAGCACGATAAATGGCGGCCATGATTAAGCCAGTGCGTTGTGTGCGCCTATCTTCTTCAGGCAATAAGGCGAATGCATCGTCGTACAATTGTTGCGTGCGCTCGTACTGAAATTGCATGAGTTTGGCGAATTGTTCACTGTGCTTAGCATTGAGAATGTCGCTGGCAGGAACATTGAATTGTTGCAACTCATTGACGGGCAGATAAATTCTGCCTTTACGCGCATCTTCACCCACATCGCGAATGATATTCGTCATCTGAAATGCCAGACCTAGCTTTTCAGCAAATTGTTTGGTTTGCGGATTCTTAATGCCAAAAATACTGGCAGATAAAATTCCTACTACACCAGCTGCATGCCAGCAATATTTTTGTAACGCGATGAAGTCCAGATAGCGATTTTGGTTGAGATCCATTTCCATGCCGTCAATGATTGCGAGTAAATGGCTACCGTCTAATTGGTAAGTATTCATGTGAGGCAGCAGGGCATTGGTCACCGGATGGCTAGGCTTACTGTTGAGCATCGCCTGTACTTCTTTACGCCACCATGCGAGCTTGCTGCGCGCTACTGCTTCATCGCTGCAATTGTCGACCACATCATCGACTTCGCGGCAAAACGCATACAGTGCGGTGATCGCACGGCGTTTTTCCTGCGGTAAAAAAAGGAAACTATAGTAAAAACTGGAACCGCTCTGGGCGGCTTTTTCTTGGCAATATTCGTCTGGAGACATGCGAAAGCTGAGCTGATTAGATTCTTGGGCACCTATTTCAAAAGAAATAAAGTGGAAATTAGGCGTAATCCTAACCGACTAGCGCGGATCGCACAAACCATTACGAAATTACGCGTTAGTCTTTTCTTACAATATATAGACAAAAAAATGCTACGGGCATGTTGTACAATGCGTGCTTATTTTCATGTATTCGAGTCGGAGACGACCTCGACATCTGGCTTAAGCCGCTTTAAAGGTAGAGTGATCTTGATTAAATTGAATAAAAAATTGGCGATTATTGGTTCAGCATTGGTCGCAACGCTTGTGGGGTGCGGTGGATTTGTCTATACAACGGTAGGTGGTTCTGTTAAGGGCTTAACGACTGATGGCAAGAGCGTGTTAGTGTTGGTGAATGATGCCAGTTACAGCCAGAGCATGTCGGCGGATGGCACTTTTTCTTTTAAAATAGCAAGTAATGCCGCTTACAATATTTCCGTTTATACACAACCGAATCCGGTGAACTGTGCAATTACTAACGGCAGTGGCAAAATGACGAGTGAAGCGCCCGTTACCAGCATTAGCGTCAATTGCGTTCCAAACGTACCATTGAGTGGTGTGCTAACTGGTCTTAACGACACCAAAACTTTGCAGCTAGCTGTGAATGATATTCAGCAAACGGTGATAACCGCAAACGGTGCATTTGATCTTCAGACTTATATCGTCAATCAAAAAACCTATGATGTGAAAGTATCGATCCCACCAGCGTCACAGGTTTGTACTGTTTTAAATGGTGCCGGTACAGCCAATATTAATAACTTGGCCGCTGCGAAAAATATTGCGATTAACTGCGTTGCTGGCGTGCCAGTTGGCGGCACTTTGGCTGGTTTAAAAGTGGGTACTTTTTTAGGTCTTACTAGTAACGGAACCGACATTCGCACGCTACTGGCAGATGGTGTATTTACTTTTAATTTTAGTTTGTTAGATGGTGCGGCTTATGATGTTCAAGTGTCTACACAGCCGACGGGTCAAAAATGTACAGTGACAAATGGGGTGGGTAAAGTCAGTGCAGCTGCACCAGCTGCTTCACAAAAGATTTCTGTTGCATGTGTGGCGACCTAAAAGTAGCGCATTTGTTAGATTTATTTAGCTAGCCTAATTGAAAAGCCAGGATATTCCTGGCTTTTTTATTGTTTTGAAGATGGGTTAATTTATCGAATGCGCACTTTGCTAAATCGGAAAGAGATTGATTTAGAGGCAGGTTAATCGGCCAGTTTGATCAAAATAAAAAATATCTTCGTGCTTAAATCCCCAGTGACCACCTTTGAGTCGGACAAATGGCTCAAAGCTAAAGAAATTAACTTCTGAGAGTGGTAGGTGATTATGGGATTGAATGAATTGGCGTAGTTCCCTCTGACTTTCCAAACTATGCCCAACATTGCTTCGATAATCTAAGTTGACAAATCCACTCTCGCGAATCCTCACATTGGTCCATTGAAATAGCTGATGAAAACTCACTTCTGGTCTTAACCATCGCATCATTTCTTCATGTAATTGAGAGAGAAAGCGTAAGCCATTGCGGTATTCCATGGTTTTGGGTTGTTCAACAAATGAACCAAATTCAAAAGCGAAGGTGCGCGAATAATCGCCCCACACGCCTTCTTTTGCTGGGCTTAGGTCGATACTAATTAAGTTTTTCCCACCAATTTTTTCGTCGCTCGCTTGGTATTCTTTGCCTGATATGGATAGGCAACTGCGACTTCCTGCCAGTACCAGAGCGGGACAGTCGTAGTACCAAGTATCGGGATAGCCAGATTGGCACAATAAGTCATGCGCTTTTTGGGCAATGCTACGTTCGCTGTCGTCAATACTCAATAAAGACGGCAGTCGTGCCATTGCCGACTTGGCCGCATCCTGTATTTGGCGGTAGTGTTGTATCTGCTCGAGGCTGGGCATAGGGTAATCTTGGTCTGCTTGGTAAGATCTGCTGAGCATTTTACACTCACACTCACCTTGTTGGCGTTTACATTTTCAATGCACGCCACATCAATAGGGATGCATCCGCTTTGCCGATTTTGGGCCGCTGATCGAATACATCGCCATGGACTCGCTCTATTTTTTCCAAAATTCGCAAGCCACCTTGCACCACCAGGCGCAATTCAAAACCGAAACGACCAGGTATTCGTCTGCAAAGAGGGGAGCCATCCAGCATCATTTGGCGTGTCCGTTGGATTTGGAATTTCATGAGTTGCTGCCAGGCTTCTAGTTTGTCTTTTTGAATCCCTTGACCAATACTATGTTCGCTTATGCCAAAACGCATAAGCTCATCTTGTGGAACATAGACCCGCTGTTTTTGCCAATCGATCGCAATATCTTGCCAAAAGTTGATTAACTGCAGTGCTGTGCAAATTTTATCGGAACACGCAATATTAATCGGTGTATCTTCACCAAACAGCGTCAACATAATGCGACCCACCGGATTGGCAGAGCGCTGGCAATAATCTAGAAGGCTGAAAAAGTCAGCGTAGCGTTTCGTATGAATATCTTGTTTGAACGCCGACAACAAATCGAGAAAGGCGGGGATAGGGAGGTGGTGACGACGAATAACTTCGGCCAAATCTTGAAAAAGTGCTTGGTCACTGTGACCGCCAACCGCAATTAAATGCAATTGATTCTCGTAGTTTTGTAAATCGGTAAGGCGCTGTTCGTCGCTAGCATCACCTTCGTCAGCAAGGTCATCCGCACTACGTGCAAAGGCGTAAATTGTACGAACTGCAGACCTTAGGTGAGAAGGAATTAGCCAGGACGCAACCGGGAAATTTTCGTAATGATTGATTGTCATAATGGCATTTGAAAATAAATGACTCGAAAGTCATTGGCATTTAAAAGATTCATCATTATAATTACTTACCCGCGAGTCAGTAATTTAATTGTGCTTGGTTTTGTGAATTCCAAGTTGTCTTTTGTGGTTCAAGAGCCAGACATTCGAAATCTCATATCAATGTATGTTCTTTTGATGCGCTTTTGATGTGTCTTAGCTGGAAGTGCTCGTGAGCGCTGATTTCGGTTGTTTCGTGTTTTTAATATGAAATGCCAGGCCGCAATTTTGAATTGAAGTCCGCGCTGAGTTGACCTAGATAGTATTTAGTATCGCTTAGAAAAAAAGTCGCTTAAAAGCGCTTTGTAAAGAAGCTTAAAGAATAAGTTACTTAAAAATTTCCCGAGTACAGCGCATAAGCGTTGTACTGTATGCGTTGTGACGGAATAGTAAAGGAAAATCCCGTGTCAAATTCTCCATTGGTCTCTACCGCTGTCTTGAAATCATCAAGTCAATCACGTTTGTTAATCACATTGTTATCAATGCTTGGCCTAGTGACGATATTGAGCCTAGGCGCTTGCAGTAAAAAAGTTGAAAAAACAGAAGACATTCGTCCTGTTCGAGCATTGAAAGCTGTGATGGAAGGCAGCGACATTGCGACGGAATTTTCTGGTGAAGTACGACCGCGTATTGAGTCCCGTTTGGGATTTCGTGTGCCAGGCAAAATCATTGCGCGTAGAGTGGATGTCGGTACAGTCGTAAAGCGTGGACAAGTTTTGATGCAACTGGATCCGCAAGATTTGTTATTGGGACAAGCGCAAGCCAAGGCCGGATTAAGTGCAGCGGAGAGTAATCGTGACTTAGCAAAGGCAGAACTAAAACGTTATCAGGAATTGCGTGAAAAGAATTTTGTGGCTCAGGCCGTGTTGGATGCGAAAGACACGGCTTTCAGAGCTGCGCAGGCGAGTTACGACCAAGCGAGAGCCGGACTGTCGAATCAATCTAATCAAGCATCTTACGCTAGCTTAGTGGCTGATGTAGATGGTGTTGTGACAGGAATCGATGCCGAGGTCGGACAAGTGGTTGCAGCTGGTTCACCAGTCGTACGGGTTGCCAAAACAGGAGAACTTGATGTCGTAGTGGGTATTCCTGAAGATAAGGTCAACAGCATACGTCACATGTCGGATGTCAAAGTGCGTATGTGGGCAAATCAAGGTGAAGTAATTGTTGCGAAATTGCGTGAGTTGTCACCGATAGCCGATCCTGTGACTCGTACTTTTACAGCGAAAGTTGCTTTATCTCCTGAAGTAAAGGATGTGCGCTTAGGCATGACGGCAACGGTGTCGTTTGGGATGAAAAATCCGCAAGCGATGATACGTTTGCCTTTGACTGCATTGCTGCAGGAAAAAAATGTTAATTCGGTGTGGGTGGTTGAGTCTGGTGCGGTGAAATTAGTGCCAGTGCAATTGGGCGGTACTGCTGGTGAAGATGTGTTGATTGCCAGTGGTGTTAGTGCTGGTCAGATGGTAGTAACTGCTGGTGTGAATCTGCTCAAAAACGGTCAGAAAGTCAAAATCCTCGGTGTCGAAGCGGCTTCTGATGCTGGTAATGCTGCGGTGGTGGCGAACGCAAGTGGAGCTGCTAAATGAGTCAAACAAATCAGCAATCTCCGGGCGATAAGCCAGAGATCATATCCGGGGTATTCAATTTATCCCGCTGGGCACTTGAGCATATTCCTTTAACGCGCTATTTAATGGTCGCTCTGTTGTTGGGTGGTATTTTTAGTTTTGGGCGCTTAGGACAAGACGAAGACCCACCATTTACTTTTAGAGCGATGGTAGTTCGTGCTGTGTGGCCAGGTGCCACGGCACTGCAAATGGCAGAGCAGGTGACGGACAAACTTGAGAAAAAATTACAGGAAGCGCCGTACGTCGACAAAATTCGTAGTTACTC
The DNA here is from genome assembly GCA_963511665.1 of uncultured Undibacterium sp. Lineage (GTDB taxonomy): Bacteria > Pseudomonadota > Gammaproteobacteria > Burkholderiales > Burkholderiaceae_D > Undibacterium. Next base: position 5,361 of record CAUPKC010000052.1, on the reverse strand, counting down.
CAAGCCAGGTGAAACACTGATTATTTTGCAGTTGCGTGAATCAACGCCGCCCAAAGAGACTGCGCAAACTTGGTATCAAGTTCGTAAGAAAATTGGTGACATAAAAGGCACCTTGCCAGCAGGTGTTGTCGGTCCCTTCTTTAATGATGAATTCGGTGATACCTACGGCTCTATTTTTGCGATTTCTGCTGATGGTTTTACCTATGAAGAAATGCGTGAATATGCAGATTTTGTGCGCCAACAATTTTTGCGTATTCCTAAAGTCGCTAAAGTCGAAATGTTTGGCGTGCAAGAAGAGAAAATTAATATTGAATTTTCACAGAAAAAGTTTTCGCAACTAGGTGTTCCATTTGAAACTGTAATTGCGCAAATTAACTCACAAAATTCTATAGAAGGCACTGGGGTGCTCACGACATCAGCCAGTAATTTGCAAGTGCGTATTTCAGGTGCTTTGGTGACAGTTAAAGATCTTGAAAATTTACAGTTGCGCGCCAACGGAACGACCTTTCGACTGGGTGATTTTGCTGCTATTAAACGTGAGTACAAAAATCCGCCCGTCGATAAAATGCGCTTCAATGGCAAGGAAGTCATTGGTTTAGGTATTTCGATGGAAAAGGGCGGCAATATTATTGAGCTTGGTAAACATTTACAAACTGAAGTGACCACAATTAAGTCGCAGTTACCTGTTGGCATACAGTTAGATCGCGTATCTGATCAGCCCAAAATCGTTGCTTCATCCGTAGGTGAATTCGTCAATACATTGATAGAGGCGGTAGTGATCGTTCTTGCGGTTAGCTTCTTGTCTTTGGGTTTGCATACCAAACCCTGGCGCCTTGATATATGGCCTGGTTTGGTCGTTGGTTTGACGATACCGCTGGTGTTGGCGGTAACCTTCTTGTTTATGCGTATGTTGAATATCGACCTGCACAAGATATCGCTGGGGGCTCTGATTATTGCATTGGGCTTGTTGGTCGATGATGCGATTATTGCCGTCGAGATGATGGTGAGGAAAATGGAAGAAGGCTTTTCGCGCTTTGATGCGGCAACTTATGCCTACACATCAACGGCAATGCCTATGTTGACGGGTACATTGATTACAGCTGCGGGCTTTTTGCCTATTGGTCTAGCAGAGTCTGCCGCCGGTGAATACACGTTTTCTATGTTCTCTGTGAATGCCTTGGCTTTGTTGATTTCGTGGTTAGCCGCCGTATTATTCACGCCTTACCTAGGCTATCTCTTGTTGAAAGTGAAGCCGCATGCAGGTGCGGATGGACATCATGAATTATTTGACACGCCGTTTTATACTCGTTTCCGCGCGCTGGTAAATTGGTGTGTAACCTGGCGTAAGACGACCATAGCGATTACTTTGACGGTTTTTGGTCTTGGTGTATTTGGCTTTAAATTTATTGAACAACAATTCTTCCCAGACTCTAGCCGACCAGAATTAATGGTGGAATTATGGTTGCCGGAGGGGTCTTCTTTTGCGGCAACAGAAGCGCAAGCGAAGAAGTTTGAAGCCTTCATTCAAAAGCAGCAGGGGGTCGAAAGTGTGACCAGTTATGTTGGTACGGGTAGTCCGCGGTTTTACTTGCCTTTGGATCAGATTTTCCCGCAAACGAATGTGACGCAAATTGTTGTGCTGCCAAAAGATTTGAAAGCGCGCGAATCTTTGCGTCTAAAAATCACACAGGCGTTTAAGGAGGACTTCCCCGAGGTTCGTGGTCGCGTCAAACTTTTACCGAATGGCCCACCAGTGCCGTATCCGGTTCAGTTCCGTGTAACAGGATTGGAAGTAGCTAAGGTGCGTGAAGTTGCCGATCGCGTCAAGGCGGTGATGCGCGCCAATCCCAACGCGATTGGTGTCAACGATAACTGGAACGAGTCGGTAAAAGTAGTGCGTATCGACATGGATCAAGACAAACTGCGCGCGCTTGGCATTACATCTCAAACAGTGATGCGTGCAGCAAATACTATTCTGACTGGCACATCCGTGGGGCAATTTAGGGAAGAGAATAGATTGATCGATATTGTTGTTCGCCAGCCAGTTGACGAGCGTTCTACCGTGCAGGCTTTGAGTAATGCGAATATCCCAACACCTAGTGGAAAAACAGTGCCTTTGTCTCAAGTGGCTCGTGTAGGCTTGGCTTGGGAGCCGGGTGTGGTTTGGCGTGAAGGACGTGAGTGGGCAGTGACGGTGCAATCTGATGTTGCCGATGGTATTCAAGGGCCTACTGTGTCCTCGCAGATCAATCCGAAGTTAGATGCGATCAGAGCGAGCTTATTGCCGGGTTATAAAATTGAGCTGGCAGGTGCAGCAGCAGATAGCGGTAAAGCTCAGGAATCGATTGCGGCAAACGTACCTTTGGTTATTTTTATTATTTTTACTTTGCTGATGTTGCAATTGCATAGCTTCTCACGTGCGGTATTGGTGTTCTTGACAGGTCCGTTGGGCGTTGCTGGTGCAGCGATGGCCTTGTTGCTGTTGCAAAGACCATTTGGTTTCGTTGCGCAATTAGGTGTGATTGCCTTGTTCGGCATGATTATTCGTAATTCTGTCATTTTGATCGATCAGATTGAGCAGGACAGGGCTGCGGGTGTGCCAGCTTGGGATGCGATTGTCGAGGCCGCAGTTCGTCGTTTCCGCCCCATCATTCTGACAGCAGCGGCAGCGGTATTGGCGATGATACCCTTGTCACGTTCAGTGTTCTGGGGGCCGATGGCAGTAGCGATTATGGGTGGTTTGATTATTGCAACAGCCTTGACCTTGTTATTCTTGCCAGCTTTGTATGCGGCTTGGTTTGGAATTAAGAAAGTTTAAAAGTCGCCTTTGGTTTTGAAAGTTATTTCGTATTTGTTGTTGGAAGAAGGGCTGTCATTGATCTTGTGATTTTTACCCATCGATGAAAAACATCGATGAGAAATTCAGGGTAAAAGTGATAAAAACAAGTTATATAACAGTTCTTTCTAATCCGATTCGAAAAAATACGAGACAAGTAGCATAAAAATCCAGTAGAATAGTCGGCTGAAGTTGAAATGCCACAATGGTAGTTATGGGCGACAATGCAATTTAAGTCGCCCTTTGCTTTTATTGGAAGGTATGCTCATCCCGCGAGGATGGCGAAATTGGTAGACGCACCAGGTTTAGGTCCTGACGCCAGCAATGGTGTGGGGGTTCGAGTCCCCCTCCTCGCACCACAGACTCTTTATATTTGGACGATTTTCATGGCAACTGCAGTCGAAACTTTAGAAAAATTAGAACGCCGTATTACGCTCACATTCCCGATTTCAGAAATGCAACCGGAAATTGAGAAGCGTTTAAAAGTACGTGCTCGTTCAGCAAAAGCGCCTGGCTTCCGTCCAGGTAAAGTGCCGATGAAAATGGTCGCGGCTCAATATGGCTATCAAGTTGAAAATGAAGTTCTCAACGAGAAAGTTGGTATTGCTTTTAGCGAAGCAGTTAAAGAAAATAACTTGCGCGTTGCTGGCTATCCACGTATTGAACCGAAGAAAAGCTACTCTGACAACTACTTCACTTTTGATGCTACTTTTGAAGTGTATCCAGAAGTCGTAGTGGGTGATTTGTCCGGTGTTGAAGTAACTCAGGTTAAAACTGATGTGACAGATGCCGAGATCGATAAAACGATCGATATTTTGCGTAAGCAACGTGTACATTTCCACGTTAAAGGTGAGCAAAGCGCGCACGGCGACGGTGGTGCAGATCAGTCTGCACAAAATGGTGACCGTGCTACCGTTGATTTCGTCGGTACGATTGATGCGGTTGAGTTTGCTGGTGGCAAAGCAGAAGCGTTTGCTTTCGTTCTGGGTGAAGGCCGTATGTTGCCAGAATTCGAAACTGCAACTTTGGGTTTGAAAGTAGGCGATTCCAAAGTATTCCCATTGGCTTTCCCTGAAGATTATCATAGCAAAGACGTGGCTGGTAAGACAGCTGAATTCACGGTCACTTTGACTAAATTAGAGTGGGCACATTTGCCTGCAGTCGACGCGGAATTCGCAAAAATGTTGGGCGTAGAAGACGGCGACCTGACAAAAATGCGTAACGATATCAAGGATAATCTTGAGCGCGAAGTTAAAGGCCGCGTCAAAGCGAAGACCAAAGACAGCGTCATGGATGCATTGGTCAAAGCAGTCGAATTTGACGCTCCGACAGTGTTGATTGAGCAAGATGCTGAGCGTTTAGCTGAAATGACACGCCAAGATATGGCGCAGCGCGGTATGAATGTGCAGGGCGTTCCATTTCCAACTGAATTGTTTACTGCGCAAGCAGAGCGTCGCGTACGTTTAGGTTTGATTTTGGCTGAATTGGTGAAAGCGAACCAATTGCAAGCAAAAGCCGATCAAATCAAGACACAGGTTGAAGATTTTGCGCAAAGTTACGAGGATCCACAGCAAGTAGTGAAGTACTACTACAGTGATCGTAATCGTTTGGCAGAAGTCGAAGCCCTTGTTTTAGAAGAAAACGTCGTTAACTATGTGCTAGGTAAGGCAAAAGTGAGTGATTCAGTTTTGCCGTTTGACGAATTGATGGGTAATAACCCAGCACAATAAGATAGGATAACTCATGACAGGCATCATTCATAACTCTGGTTTAGAAACAAATATGCTTGGCATGGTGCCAATGGTTGTTGAGCAAAGTGGGCGTGGAGAACGTGCTTACGATATCTATTCCCGCTTACTCAAAGAACGTGTGATTTTTCTGGTCGGTCCAGTGAATGATCAGGCAGCTAATTTGATCGTAGCGCAGTTGTTGTTTTTGGAAAGTGAAAATCCAGACAAGGATATTTCACTTTATATTAATTCTCCAGGTGGGTCCGTATCTGCGGGTATGGCGATTTTTGATACGATGCAGTTTATCAAGCCTGATGTCTCGACATTGTGCACAGGTTTAGCGGCCTCTATGGGCGCGTTCCTGTTGGCTGCTGGTGCAAAAGGTAAGCGTTTTTCTTTGCCAAATTCGCGCATCATGATTCATCAACCTTTAGGCGGCGCACAAGGTCAGGCATCTGACATTGAGATTCAGGCACGTGAAATTTTGTATTTACGTGAGCGTTTGAATGGTATTTTGGCTGAGAAAACTGGTCAAAGTGTTGAGCAAATCGCGAAAGATACTGATCGGGATAATTTTATGTCAGCAGAAACTGCGGCTGAATACGGTCTAATCGATAAAGTATTAACTCATCGCACCTAAGTTTTGTGTGGAGTGAGTATATAAATAAGTAACGCCCGCAACCAACAGGTGCGGGCGTTTTTATTTTGCTTTATATAGTTTCTTTAAATAGCAATTTAAGTTTTTATCTGTAAAATAACATGCTTTTCCCGGTTCGTATGAGTTTTTCATTAATA
>CAUPKC010000051.1:0-30834 GCA_963511665.1 uncultured Undibacterium sp. | reverse complement strand
GCTTTAGCTTCGCCGCCGAATTTCTTAGACAATACCGTCGCAATCGCTGCTGTCAATGTCGTTTTACCGTGATCCACGTGACCAATTGTGCCGACGTTAACGTGCGGCTTGGTGCGTTCGAACTTACCTTTTGCCATTTTAGACTCCTAACGATTGTGATATATCTTCTTAAGTTACCAAGCACACGCCTGACATTAACAACGCGAAGACGATGATTTAAAACTACTCTGGTGCCCTTGACGTGGATTGAACACGTGGCCTCTCCCTTACCAAGGGAGTGCTCTACCACTGAGCTACAAGGGCAGCTCTTTGCACAACACACATGCAGAGACAAAACTTAAACTTGGAGCGGGTGAAGGGAATCGAACCCTCGTCTTAAGCTTGGAAGGCTTCGGCTCTACCATTGAGCTACACCCGCATACGAAACTGATTCGAATACAACTTCAGCCACTAAATTCTGCCTGGTGGAGGGGGCTGGATTCGAACCAGCGTACTCAGAGAGAACAGATTTACAGTCTGTCGCCTTTAACCACTCGGCCACCCCTCCCAGGGAACCCCGAATTATGGAGATGTTTGTTTTAGCTGTCAATAGCTTTTTAAGACTGCCCGCATTTTTTTCTATTTTTTGAAAATGTGCAGGAATTCTGCAAAGATAACCAATGGTGGGAATTAATTGCGGGCATGCGCGAGTTGATAAGAAACCAATCCTTCGAACTTATTCATTTCCTCAGATAATGCGCTAATCGAGTTGGCCGATTTGCGGTTTAATGCGACGGCAACAAAGCGCCATTCTGTTCTTCCCTCTTTCAATGAGATGATAATCGTGCCGCCAGCCACTTCATAACCGCGTTCTATCGCTAGTTTGCATATCGCCGCTTCATTAGCGATAAAACCTTCTCTAAATTGCATGACAACCGAGATTGCTTGTCGCGCAGGCAACAAGGTTTCCAACTTAAACACCCATATCATGCAAGCAGCAGAAAGAAAAGCTAGCAGGATCGCCGCCGCGTAAAATCCGACGCCAACCAAGATGCCAATGGCAGATGAGGCCCATAAAGACGCTGCAGTGGTTAATCCACTAATGCTAAAGCCCTCCTTCATGATCACACCAGCCCCAAGAAATCCTATACCGGTAACTATCCCTTGTATGGTACGGGAAGGATCTAGCGCCACTGGTACCAGTGAGCGAGCGCCAAACCAAAAATCAGGATAGCCCGCAATCACTACCAAAGCTGCCGATGCCATGCAGACCAAGCCATAAGTTCGCATGCCTGCAGCTCGTCCATGGTAAGAGCGCTCATATCCAACGACAAACCCCAATAACATGGCGCCAGTCAAGTTAAGAAAAATAATGGTATTTGTTCCTAACTCTGCACTAGACCAAAAGTGGGCGGTATATGAAGCTAGTGTCGTCATACTATATGTTCGTATTTGATTTATATAATTTTCAGTTTAGCAAGCAAGTTCGAAGCTGTCTAAAAAATCTTGCGTAAGTGCGAAATTGGGCTAATCCATTGCACATACAAGCAACAATGAACTTCTATTCTTAAAATTAGGTCACACGCTTCGCCCTACCCATGACCGATTGCCAACATTTAAGCGGAAAGTTTTTTCGGAATAATTAAATCCAGAAAAATTCTGAGCAACGCCCACGTATATCCGTAGTATATTTAATCTCACATATTAATCTTTATGACTTTAGGGAGACATTTATGCAGCACACTGAAAGAAAAACACGGCATTCCCAGGACAAGCAACTATTTCCTCATCGCCCCCTTACTCTCGCGCTGATCATCGCGCTTAGTGGCTTTAGTGTTCAGGCAGCAACTATAGCAAATCAAGCAAGCCCATTTAAGAATCAGACCGCCAGCCCTCTGACCACCAACAAAGTTCAGGCGGAACAAGAGAAAGCCGAAAAGGAATTCAAAGCCCTCTACCAAAAAGAGGCTGTTTACCGCAATAAAGAATTTCCAGGGCGTCGCCAAGCTGATGATGAAGATGAGATCACCATCGCCGATTACAGCGATGCGGCTGAACAGAAGCGACTAAAAGTTTGGCGCGCATTTGCCGATGAAGCACATGGTATTGCGGTAAATTCCTTGTCAAATGAATCAAGAATTAATCTAAGGATTTTTTCTGATCAACTCATCAATCGTATTAATGCCATTAGTTTCAATGCGCATCTACTTACCTTCAATTCAGATAGTCAATTTTGGGCTAGCACGGCAGGCGCAGCTGAAGCAACGCGTTGCGCCAATCTCAAAGCCTGCGAACAATATTTAAAACAGCTCGCCAGTATTCCGCGCAATTTCGATCAAAAAATCGCACTGATGAAATTAGGTATACAGCGGGGCATGACCATGCCCCAAGTCGTCTTAACTGGACGTGATGCCAGCATACAAAGACATGTCGTCAGCGATATAGAACAAAGTGTTTTCTACAAAGCATTTAGCCAATTGCCGGTTAACATCAGCATGGCACAACGACAAGATTTACAACTACGAGCAAAAAAATTAATCGCCGAAAAAGTTGTTCCTGCTTACCAGAATCTGTTAACTTTCATTCGCAACGATTACATGCCAAACGCGCGTAAGACCATCGCCGCTTATGATTTACCCAATGGTAAAGCATTTTATCGCTCACAAATATTGGAATACACCACCTTAGACATTAGTCCCGAGGAAATCCATGCGATAGGTCTATCCGAGGTTGCTCGAATACGCAGCGACATGCACAAGATCATCGCCGATCTGAAGTTTGATGGTGACTTTCCTGCCTTCCTGCATTTCTTACGTACCGACCCTCAGTTCTATGCAAAGACGCCACATGAATTATTAGCCGAAGCCGCTTACTGGGCTAAAAAAGCCGATGGCCTCTTAATACGTTATTTTGGCCGACTCCCACGCAAGCCATATGGCATTCAACCCGTACCTGCTGACATCGCCCCGACTTATACCGCCGGGCGCTATGCCGGCAGCGGTGATGCCAATCGTCCATCCAACTATTGGGTAAATACCTCATTACTCAATCAACGACCTATGTGGGCTTTGCCAGCGCTTACCTTACATGAAGCAGTACCTGGTCATCATCTGCAAATCGCACTAGCTGGCGAACAAGCGGAACAACCAGAGTTTCGACGCACCTCATATATCTCCGCATTTGGTGAAGGTTGGGGTTTGTATGCGGAACACTTGGGTGTCGAAATGGGTATCTACGAAAATCATTATCATCACTTTGGGCGTCTAGTCTATGAAATGTGGCGCGCTACTCGTTTGGTGGTTGATACGGGTATGCACGCCAAAGGGTGGACACGTGAACAAGCTCAACAATTCATGCGCGAAAATACCGCTATGTCAGAACATGAAATCACCACCGAAGTAGACCGTTACATCTCCTGGCCTGGACAAGCTCTAGCTTACAAGCTTGGTGAACTTAAAATTCGCGAGACGCGCAAAAAAGCAGAACAAATTCTCAGCGATCAATTTGATGTCCGCGCATTTCACGACAAATTATTAAGTCTGGGCTCAGTACCGCTGTCAATTTTAGAAAACGAAATGATTGAGTGGGCAAAACAAACTAAGAAAGACAAAAAGTAGAATTCACTCGCGCTTGAAAACAACAGCAAAGGGCCTCGAATAATTCCGAGGCCTTTTTCTTTCGACTGGGCATTTTTTACATTACAATGATTTACAGCTACTAATGAATGACAAACGAAGTGATGCATTTCTTTAGAGTTAAGCAAAGTAGCCATAGCTGCTCGCGCTAAGATGATTAAGGAGAGAACTATGCGTTACCTCACTATTGGGATGGTATTTGTCATTACGATCTGCACAAATATCTCCAGCAGCTATGCGATCGAACGCAGCGACGCACGCACTGCCACCGCACTTATAACAAAAGCACAGACCTATTTGCAAAAGAATGGCCTAGAAAAAAGTATTGTTGAATTTAATCGGCTAGACAGCCCTTTTAACGTAAAGAGTGAGATCAACCCCCACGGCGATCTCTATCTATACTCTTTAGATTCAAAAGGGTATCAAGCAGTACATGGAAAAAACCCTAAAATCCGAGGCAAAATCATGCTGGAGATGCGCGACATCGATGGTGTCTATTTGATTGCGGCCATGGTAAAGATTTGCTTTTCGTCGAAAGAAGGCAAAGGCTGGACCAAATACCGATGGCCAAATCCTGTTACAAAAGAAGTCGAACCAAAACAAGGCTACGTCGAGCGAGTGCCCGGATTGGATCTTTGTATAGGCACTGGTATTTATAGATAAAAGAGAAGAACGCCTAGCGATGGCAATGAACCAAAATAAATTCTCACTAAAGACTATCGGCCTGCTATTAACGCTGTTCACGGGATTAATTATTGCCGCGATTATCTTGCAATCCTGGTGGGCCATTATTCAAGATCGTAAACTGACTATCGATTCAGAATATCAACATGGCCTGGTCGCAGTGCGTCTTCTAGAAGAACATGCAACCCAAACCTTGCATGACGCGGAGCGTAATCTCGACACGGTGGTCAATGCAATTTTAAGCGAAGGCAAGCAAAAGCCCATCACCGACACGATCATCAGACAAGTCTTAACCAAAGCTCAGCCTTTCAATCGTGTACTCAAAGCACTGCAATTTGTTAATCCTGAAGGCCAAGCATGGGTCAGCTCTATTGACTATCCAGCCTACCAAATCGATGCTGATGACAGAACCTACATTCCCTACTTACTACAACATCGTGACGACAAAAAAGTGCTTTTAGGTCGCGCCTTCCAGCGTTTTTATGATAGCGAATTAGTCGTCCCTGTCGCGCGAAATGTGTATTCGGATGACGGTCATTATCTTGGCATTATTAGCACCGATGTCAGTGTCTCGTATTTTAGCAATGTCTACCAGCGCGTTGCCCAAGACAGCAAAGCTATCGTTGCACTATTCACCAACACAGGTGTGATTATCGTGCGTTTTCCTTCACTTCCCAACCAGGTGGGTCAAGATCTTTCACGATCAGCAATCATGCAACGTCTCAACAAATCAACTGACGAGGGCATGCTTGAAGATCAGCACTTTTTAAACGATCAGGAAGCCAAACCTAGTTTATATACCTATCGAAAATTTAAGAACTACCCTGTCATTTCAGTCATTGCACGTGATACCGACACCATCTTAAGTCCGTGGCAAGAACGCAGTCAAAATCGAGTTATATTTTCATCGATTATTATTTTCTTATTGCTGTTACTTTCCTTATTCTTGTGGCGACAATTTTTGCGTTTGCATCATTCAGAACAATCGCTGCTGGCCTCAGAGGCACATTTAAAATCAAGCGAAAGCAAATTCGCAGACCTATTTGAGAACTCACCACTGCCGCTGGCATTGTTACGCTTCGATGATCAAACCATACTGGCGATCAATGGCTATTTGTTGCGGCAATGGGGCTACAGCGCCGAACAAGCGATGCTCAAAACTCTGAACGAATTGAAGATATGGTCAAATCAGGATGACGCCACTCAACACAGCAAGCTATTACAAGAACAGGGCGTCGTCAAACAATTTGAAGTTAGTCTATGTGACAGCCAAGGTCACTCGCATATCTGCCAAATTTCATCCAAGCGATTTGTTTCTAACGCAGAGCAGCTATTAATTTTTTCACCGTTAGACATTTCACATTTACGTAACGTTGAATCACAACTGCGGACATTAAACACGCAATTGGAAGAAAAAGTATCAGAACGCACACAGAGCCTCGCCAATGCCAATCGTGAATTGGAGCAAGCCTTAAATTCCATGAAGGCGATGCAAGACGAAATGTTCCGCTCTGAAAAAATGGCCGCCTTAGGTTATCTGGTTGCGGGCATCTCGCACGAATTGAATACGCCTATAGGAAACTCCTTGATGGTCGCCAGTACCATTCACGATTACATGCAAACTTTGGCTGAAGAAATTGATAACGGACAATTGCGCAAAACGCGCCTTTTACAGTTAGTAGAAGATAGCAAAAAAGGCTCAGATATTTTGTTGCGCAATCTGCAGAGAGCGGCGCAGTTAATTTTTAGCTTTAAGCAAGTTGCGGTCGACCAATCGAGTGACCAATATCGCCGATTCGATTTAAAGTCCAACATAGAAGAAGTCCTCATCACACTGGAACCCATCTATAAAAGAACCAACTACCAGCTCACTGTAGATATCGAGGGAGACATAGAGATGGAAAGCTATCCGGGCGCTCTAGCACAAATTTTAGCTAACTCTATCAATAATGCGGTGAGCCACGGCTTTGAAGGCAAGGATCGCGGCCAGATGAACTTAACTGCAAAAGTACTCAACGAAAAAGACATAGAAATTGTGTTCAAGGACGATGGAATAGGGATATCGCCGGAACATACAAAACGTGTGTTCGATCCGTTCTTTACCACTAAACTGGGACAAGGTGGCTCTGGCTTGGGATTGCACATTGTGTACAATCTTGTTACTGAAGTGTTAGGCGGTAGTGTTAGCTTAGAAAGTGAAGTGAATCAAGGTACGCTGTTTAGATTCATACTGCCTAAGAAGGCACCGGCTAAAGTGAAGAAAACTGACTAGCCTAGAAAAAAGCCACAGTTTTCTGTGGCTTTTTTCTGCGTTTCACTCAGGTGACACTCAACATAGTCTTATCCTGAGTTATTGCATTTACGGGGTCTTCGTTTCAGCTGTTTTAGCATCCGCTGGTTTAGTATTGTCTGCCTTCTTTTCCTCTGCTTTCGCTGGCAATTTTGTTTCCGGTGGATTCACCAGACTGGCGCGCTCTTTCAAATGTTCTTCCATTTTTAACCAAGCAACGCCTTTATTCAACCATTCTGGCGCGGCTTTATCTTTCAAATGGAAGTCAAAAAATTCTTTCATGCGTTGCATATAATCTTTTTGATTTGGTTTTTTTACCAGTCCATGATTTTCACCTGGATACTCCAACATGATCACGTCTTTACCGGCACGACGTAAGGTGTTGAAATATTCCACGCCTTGCGTGTAATCTACGGCGCCATCGACATCATTTTGCAGCATCAGCAATGGCGTCTTAACATTCTTCGCGAAGAACACCGGACTATTGCGAACATAGGCCTCCCAATGATCGTTGTAAGTACCAAGGAATCGTCCTTGGCTACTCTCGAAAATCGCTTGATTGGTGCTGCCAGAATTTTTATACACCAAGCTGTACATACTGATCATATTGGTCAATGCAGCACCAGCAGATGCTGCTTTAAACACGTCCGTTTGTGTCACTAAGAAAGCAGTTTGGTAACCACCCCAGCTATGTCCTTGCAGACCGACGCGCTTAGCATCCACTACGCCCGTTGCAATCGCCGCCTGTAATGCTGGTAAAACGCTTTCTTTTGCACTGATACCTGGGTCATTTAAACGATAGGTGATATCAGGATTAAATACCGCATAGCCATGACTGGTGTAATAAGAACGATTAAAACCGCCGCCACCAACCACCGGTGGCGTATAGCTATTTAAGCCCTGGCTCAATTTCTCATAGATATAGACGATAGTTGGGTATGCTTTACCAGCTTGATAGTTGGTCGGCAAGAATAAAGCGCCTTGCAATTTCTTGCCGTCCGTACCAACATAATTGACCAACATGGCGCCACTGCCCATGGTGTAATTTTTCTCCTGACTGACGAGATCGGTGAGCTTACGCGCATCACTCAGTTGCTCGCCACTAACATACAGGTCTGGTGCCGCAATTGCCGTTTCTTTCGAGAGCAAAAAGACATCCGCTTTTTCCGCTTTCAATAAACGACGATAAGAGACATTGTCAAATGCCAATCTTTTCACACTGCCATTCGGCTCAAGACGCAAATATCCCGCTTTTTTAGTCCACTCACCGTAGGCACTGAAATACTGTGGCTTACTCAGATCGATACCCTTTTCATCTTGATCGAGCACCATCCGACGCTGATAACGTACTTGATCGCGCTGTCCATCGTTGGTTAATTGCACCGCTTTGCCGCCGTCTGCTGGCATTTTCCAAATATCCCAACCATCACTCAACAATACAAAGCGGCTATCCGCACTCCAACCAAATGGCTGCACTGGTGGTTTGACCAAGTTGTGATCATCTTCCAGATTGACAAAACTGACATTTAAGCCCGCCGTTAAATTGTGACGCTTGCCTGTTGCCATTTCAATGCTGAAGAAATGGCCGTCTTCGTAATGCAGGTAATGACGCCCATCGTAGGCAAGGCCAAAAGTCCAGCTGGCTTGCTTATTCAACAAACGGCGTTCGCCATTTTTTAAATTGAACGCGTAGACAATGCTAAAGCGACGGCCGTCCATACTGGCTTGGCGTTGATATTCGCTATCGTCTTGCGCTAAAGCCCAATCGCCCGCCTGAGGCATGGAAATACTGGTCAACTTCTCATCACCAACACGCACAAATTTATCTTCGGCGACACGGTACAGCGCTGCAGCAGAACGTTTCTTATCGAAGTCTTGCTGAACTTTTTGCTGTGTCGGCAAACGTTTGTCTTGATGATGCCATAACACCAGATTCACTTTTTCATCCGCTTCTGGCTCTTTCTTTTCTTCCTTTGGTTTTCTCTTTGCATCTTTAATGCCGAACGAAATCCAGGCGAAATCTTTACTCCAACGTGGCTGTGCGTCGCCCGAAATTGTCATGTCTGTAGGAAAATCTTTCAATTTGCTTGGATCGACAATCGTTTTTGCAAAACCATTATTCGCCTCCAGCCGGAAGCCTAGCGCATTCCATAATTTATCCTGATAAGCCTTGTCTTCTATACCTTTTAAAACTGTAAAGCCATTGCCTTTATCATTCCACAATAATTTTTCGTAGACGACATCCCCTTCATCTAATACCTGACTGGCGCCGCTATCGAGGCTCTGCACAATGACTGCATTACCTGCTTTGTCTGTTGCATCAACTAAGTACGCCAAAAAGCGTCCCTGATGATCAAATTCAAATTCCGATACATTGCCTAGGTTCAGCGAAATGCCCGTCTTCAAATTCTTCAAGAGTAAGTCGGAACCTTTTGGTTTTGATGGCACTGGCGGTGCCCCCGGAACTACGGGCGCTGGTGCTGCGGGTGCTGCACCATCCGGCATCGCTTTATGCATCGCGATCCAACCGCCACGTTGATTGGCGAAAGCGAATTTGCGTACTTTATCGACTGTCGTCGCTTTGCCTGTTTTCAGATCGACCAAAGTCACTTTGGTCTGCACTGGCTTTTTGGCTTTTTTTGCCACGTCCTGCTCTTTTTTACTCATGTGCGCCGTGAACGCTAGCCATAAGCCATCATCGGAAAACTCTAAAGAACCCGCACCCTGCCCAGCCGGAAAACTATACTCCTCCTTGCCACTGAGTGATTTTACGACGACATTCGCGTCGCCTTCCGATTCGCTAATGCGCCAGGCACCCCATTGTCCATTGGCGGAAATAGCAGCCGAGCTAATGCCTTTCCAAGCGGCCATATCGGCGATTTCAACAGCGCGCGGTACCGATGGTTGGGCTTTAACTTCGGGCTTTGCATCGATTTTCTTTTCGTTAGTATTCGCAGTTGGAATCTCCTTAGTCACGTTGACTGGTGTGCTGGCCTGTGCCAGCAAATCAGAGCTTCCCAACAACAAGCTCAAAGTTAGTAAAGGAAAAGCAGGACGCATTTGACGCTCCAGAATGAAGATAAAATAAAAAGAAAAACTAAACCAGACTCTATTGACAACGGCATCTCAGCTAAGTTCATATTGGTCAAAATACCGAACAATATGAAGCCAAAATGGCGTCAGAGTAGGATTAAAAATGCCACCAATTACGGTGGCAAAAAGCAAAATATAAACGTCGGATAATCGGCAGGACTTTAAGGTCCATTATCATGCTGACGTATGCCTATCTTTATCACTTCAGGAGGATAGTAGTTAAAGTAGGCTTTCCAAATAGCATCGCTCTTTGCATACTTTTCAAATTGTGCATTTAAGTAGGCTCGGTCGCTAGCACTCAAAGTTATTTTTGAAATATAGACACCGCTATCGGTCCACTTCAACTCTTCCAACCTTTCAAAGCGCACCTTCCCAACAAGATCTTTTAATATGGGTTCAGATTGTATGATGCCAGAGAAAATCGTCGGTGCCATAATCGTGACGTACTTTGGATTACTTCTAATCAACTTCGCCACAGACGTAGGATCAGGCTCGACCAACAATCGTCCCGACTTGTTCATTTCTTCAACTATCGATTGGTAAGCCGGACCATAATCGTAACCACGTACCACCACCAGTTTCATCCCACTAAGTGCAATAACATCTTTGGCAGTTTGCATCGGTGGAAATTGACCCTCCATCGAAATTACCGTCGCACGTAACTGTACGAAAGGAAAAAAAATACCAAATTTATCACGGCGCGCAGTTTTCACTGCAGTGACCAGCAAATCTGAACGTCCTGTTTCAAATAGAATTTCTTGGCGATTTTTAGGTACCAAGGTATAAACAAATTTACAATCGCTCTTAGCTTCTATAACGCTGAGCACATCTGGAAGAATCCCTGAAAATTTATTCGCATTTGCAATCACCATGTAACTATAGGCGGATACAGGGACCTGGATCGGACGAGAGCATCTCGCATAGACACTTTCTACACAAAGAAGCATCGCTGGTAGTGAAAACAGCGCGAGAATTTTCCGCTTATTTTGCTTATACAGTTGAATGCTGGGGTGCATAAGAAGTCACTCGATGAAAGTAGACAATTCAATCGGACATCGCTCTTGGATCACACCAAAAATTCCACTCAGTATCTATTTCAAACACGACTGTCTTGATGCAAGCCAAACGAAAATAGATTACCGCAATTCAATCATTTTGCGCTTATTTCTTACGAATGCCTATGCCGCGCTATCGAAAAGAAGAAAAAGCCAGAATGACTTCTAAATAGCTGTCGGAGATAAACGACATATTAAATAAATAGCATCTTCAATCAACAATCCATTCCATTCCATTCATCTGGCAAGCTATTTTTTTATTGACCTACGCAGAATATAGGCGTTCAGCCACGCATATCCTATACTATTAATCAGCGAAAAACTAATTCTAGAAACACATCACACTATCCCGGAGCGAGTCATGCACGATGTAAAACCCTACTCAAGCGTAACTTTATTAGTAAAATTTGCTAGTTTATTATTGTTAGCGCTTACCTTTACCAACACGACATGCATGGCGCAATCGAGCTCGCCGGCAACCAATCCCAAGTACGATGCAGAAGCTGTCAAACGCTTGGGTGCGGATCAACGAGGTATGCGTAGTTATGTTTTGGTGGTACTCAAAACCGGGCCCAATAAAATGGCTGCAGGCAAAGAGCGCGATGAGATGTTTGCCGGACATTTTGCCAATATAAATCGTCTCGCTGCGGAAGGGAAACTGGCTTTAGCTGGCCCATTTGATGGCGTAGACGGCTGGCGCGGCTTATTTATTTTTGCTGTCAAAGATATTGAAGAGGCGAAACAACTGACGGCAACCGATCCAGTAATCATGAAAGGTGAAATGATCGCCGAGTACCACAAGTGGTACGGTAGCGCTGCCGTGATGGATGTAGGACGTGTACACGAAACTTTGAGTGAGAAAAAACCTTAACCAGAAAGTAACTCAGACAACAAAAAAGGGCGATCTATTACGCTGCAACGCCCCTTGTCTGTATAAAAAATCTAAAAAGACTTCTGTTCAAAATTCATTGAATTCATAAATTATGACTTAGACTTCACCAGCGAACCATCAGCGTCAATCACCTGCTCGCCATCTTCTTTGCTGAAAGCACCTTGTTGCGGCAAAGCTAAGATATCAAGCACAAGCTCGGAGGGTCTGCATAAACGCACACCAATATCAGTCAAGACGATAGGACGGTTAATCAAAATCGGATGTTGCAGCATAAAATCGATCAAAGCATCGTCACTCCACTTGGCATCAGCCAACTGTAGTTCCTCATAAATTTTTTCTTTCTGACGCATTACGTCACGCACAGGCAAAGCCATCGCAGCGATTAATTCTTTCAACCGCAATTTAGTGGGTACGTCGATAAGGTATTCAATAATGACTGGCTCTTCGCCAGTATTACGAATAAGCGCCAAGGTGTTGCGCGAAGTGCCACATTTAGGATTGTGATAAATCGTAATCGTCATAATATTCCTAGGTTGGTAAACGGTGAAATGGGCTGAACCTGCTACTGCAATAACACTTCATCCGCGCTGAACACTTACTGTCTTTTTTAACTTGTTTTTTTGGTGCTCATTACAAGCGGCGCCACTACAGCAGTTCTCAGTTAAGAAACTCAGTAGCGCATTCATCACATCGTAATTCGCGCTGTAAGTAATAAAGCGTCCTTCTTGTTGCGCTAAGATTAAATTCGCGTGACTTAACTCTTTCAAATGAAACGATAAAGACGATGCGGGGATGGCCAATTGTTCAGCAATTTTGCTCGCGATCATACCCTCACTTCCGGTTTGCACTAGCAATCGAAAAACCGCCAGACGTGATTCCTGAGCGATCGCGGTCAGTGCACTGATTACTTGCTTGGTTTCCATGATTTTTTTCAACCCATTGGTTTAAAGTTCTTTGACTTGCATCAAGGCTAGTTGAGCAAGCTAATGCAAAATTACAGCCTATTTTGTGTGCGGTAAATTGTCAGCTACGAGATTTTTTGAACCAGCGTGCCTTGATTACTATCAATAAGTAATCTCAATAAGTCCTTTCAATAAATTCTTTCAATAAGTTCTTTGAATTAAATGTCGCCACACAAAGGCATTTAGGGCATTGCACTTATTTTTAATAATTCTATAATAATGGAATTATGGAAGTAAAGCCTTTTTCAGGAGTTAAGAATGAATTCCCAGTTGCCCGCCGATAGAACAAGCAATGCCTCAGACTGCGACAACTTCAAGAACAATTACAGTGAGCTAAATACGCATTGTTTCTGCATCAGCTTAGATCAAGAAGCTCTAGAATTGGCATTTCGCGACGAGGTCGGTGATGACACCGTTTATCAATTAGTGCGAGAACATTGCCCTCACCTATTTTCTACCCATCCGGTTTTTATCGATAAACATCGAATAGGCGAAATTCAACAACTGATACTGGGGATAGAGAGCATCGTCGCATTACCTAGCTATCGCGCCCATGTGCTAAAAAATGCACCAGCAATTGCCAGACACAACACTCGTCATGTACAGGGAGTCTTCTTCGGCTACGATTTTCATGCCAATCAAGAAGAATTAGGTCTAATAGAAATCAACACCAATGCTGGCGGTGCGATGTTAAATGCAATGCTGGCTCGTGCACAACGTGCATGTTGTGAAGCCGTACAACAAGCGCTCATGTTAGACACGCAAGTCGAGCATTTTGAAGCCGAAATCATCGCCATGTTTCAACAAGAGTGGCAACTGAGCGGAAAACTATCGCATTTAAAGTGCATTGCGATAGTGGACGAAAATGTCAGTGCTCAATATCTCTATCCCGAGTTTTTGCTCTTTCAAAACCTGTTCAAAAAACATGGTATCGACGCCGTGGTTTGTAGTCCTGATGAGTTGGTTTTCGCAAATGGTATCGTCAGTTATCAAGAAAAAGAAATCGACATGATTTACAACCGGCTGACGGATTTTTATCTGGAACAAGCTCAGCACCAACACTTACACCAAGCTTATCTGAGTGATGCCATCGTCATGACACCCCATCCACAAGCTCATGCTTTGTATGCAGACAAAAGCAACCTCGCTCTCTTCAGCAGCCATCAGGAATTGGAAGCCTTAGGCGTACCATCAGACGTCCAACATCTATTGTCGAAATATGTACCTCACACAGAATTGGTCAGTGCAGAAAAGGCAGATTTTCTGTGGAAAAACCGACGCCAATTTTTCTTTAAACCCTGTACCGGTTTTGGTAGCCGCGCCGCCTATCGCGGTGATAAATTGACGACCAGAGTCTGGCAAGAAATACTCGTTGGTCGCTATGTAGCACAGACCTTGATCATTCCTGGCGAGCGCTACCTGTCAAATATAGAGACCGAAGGAAAAATGAAGTTTGATTTACGTGCATACACTTACGCCGGCAAACTACAATGGCTAACGGCGCGCCTCTATCAAGGTCAAACCACCAATTTCCGCACCAATGGTGGCGGCTTTGCACCGGTCTATCCAGTGTAAGCAACAAAGAGAGCTGGCTAAACACAAAGGGATCAAACGGATCGGACAAAACACCGAACTAATTTGATCCCTAAACTTGGCTCAACAACACTGCGCAATAATTACAAGCTGTAGCTCACACGCAGATACACAAAACGTCCGGAACGTCCAAATGGTGAAAAATTAGAAAATGAAGTGGCGCCTGTGGTGTTTAAAACAGGCAGGCGCGGATCGGCATAGGTATCAAAAACATTATCAGCGCCAACAGCAAACTTTAATTTTTTACTCAGCTGATAACGGAACTCTATATCGACCAAGGTTTTAGGCGATAAGACTTGATCCAGCGCCTCGGTAGTACCCGGATCTAAAACTTCACCGTAACGAGTAGCGCGTACAGTCGATGCATACTCACCTAACTTCCAATCTACACTGGCGTTGATCTTATTACGTGGCTGTCCGCGCTCCAAAGACAAAACGTTGATTCTGTTAAACAAAACTGGGGCTGGCGTTAACGCCGCTAACTGTGCTGTTTGTGGTACTTTGGTCACTTCAGTTTTTGTAAAATTACCCGCCAAAGTAAAATCAAAACGTCCCGCTGATTCTGTCAACAATGGCCAGTTTGAGACTATGTCAACGCCTTTCGTGCTGGTGTCCACACCGTTAATAAAGAAGCGCCCACCGCCTACACCAATGAAACCCTGTGCCGTCAAATAACTACGGACATTGGTTGCGGTCAGATTCTCAGATAAAACGATACGATTACTCAACTTAATACGATAAGCATCAACCGTAATCCCTAATTTGCCTAAGCTAAACACTGCGCCCAGAGATTGGTTAAAGGATTTTTCTGCATCCAAGGGTTTTGCGCCTAACGCGACGGCAGCTGGATCAGTTGGTTTAAAAGTCGTGATTTCAAACGGTACGCCGTTAATAAAATTGGTCGCAGTGGAAGTGAAGAATTGCTGTTGTGGCGAGGGCGCTCTGAAACCATTTTGAACTGAACCACGCAAGCCAAATTCTTTACTAAAATCATAGCGTGTCGCCACCTTGCCTGTCACATTACTACCAAAATCAGAATAGCGCTCAGCGCGTATCGCCGCTGAGGCTTGCCACTGTTTGCTGAAATTAGTTTCCAGATCAATGAATGCACCTATCGCGCTGCGACTATTATCCGATGCATTCGCTGGCGTAAAGCCAGGAAAAACCTGAGCGCCTGGCGCCGTCGGTGTGCCGTTAGCTAATTTCTCACCACCAAAACGATAAGAATCTGGTTCACCGGCGAACAAACTATAGCCTTCACGACGAGCTTCAAAACCAGTTGCAAAACTGAGTGGTGCGGCTAACTCTGGCATAGTAAAACTACGCACAGCAGATAAGTTAAATACCAATTGATCGTAAGAGAATCCACCAGCAAAGAATTGCTTTTTGCTGGAAGGACCAATCGAACGATTGATGGTGTCTTTAATTGTGAACTGCATTTTGTTTTTACCAAAACCTAAAGAGGCATCCATATCCCACAAGCCAGCACTCCAGCTCACGCCACCTGTTGCGCTGTAGTCATCGACTTGAGGCGCGATCTTGGGCAAAAAACCGTCTGGATAGACGCTAAGAATATTCTGATCCTGCAAAGGGCGGCGGAAGAAACCAGCAGATAAGGCATCGCGTCTTTGATAACTAGACCAAGCATACAATTTAACGCCATCACCTATCGTTTCACCAGCATTCAAAAACACCGTAGATTGATTTAAATCGGGTTCTCCATACCAAGCGTTAAAACGATTCGCTGTTTTTTCTCTTGGATCAAATGTACCGTTAACTAAAGGGTATTGTTGACGGTAATCCCAACCAGCGCGCTCTGTGTTTTTTTGGTCTTTAAATTCGGCTGCCACCGTGACATAACCAGTCTCGCCAAAAGATAAACCCTTCCACAAACTGATGGTAGCTGTATTGCCATCATGCCGGCTGCGCGAAGTACCGGGGGCAGTCCAGGTAGCGCCAGTCGGCGTCGGACTTGGTATGTAATCGTATTCTGTAATGCGTTCGCCATAACTCGCCGTCACTTCACCACCATCACGATCCTGACGCAGACGTAAATTAATAACACCAGATAAAGCGTCTGAACCATATTGAGCTGAAGCGCCATCACGCAAAACTTCAATATTTTTTACGATCGCGGTAGGTATCGTATTTAAATCCACTGCAGCAGCGCCACGTCCCACCGTACCGTTGACATTCACCAAAGCGGAAGAATGACGTCGCTTAGAGTTCACCAACACTAGGGTCTGATCCGGGCCCAAGCCACGTAAGGTTGCAGGGCGTATTGTATCTGTGCCATCGGTCAAACCAGGACGTGGAAAATTCAAAGAGGGTAAGGCTACGGATAAGGCTTGGTTAATTTCACTAACGCCAATGTTCTGTAGCGACTCTCCAGAGATCACATCGATCGGTGCCGACGTATCGGTTGCAGATCGGTTCGACATACGAGTCCCTGTCACAATCACAGCGACAGGCTTTTCATCTGATTTTGTCTGATTTACTGCCGTTTGCGCATAACTGGTTTGCACGACGGCGAAAGAGGAAAAAGGCGCGATAAATAGAGAAGCGATCGCGACGGCAATAACTGGCTTTTTTGGACTAAAGTGCTGCATTGAAAACCTCCAAACAAAATATCTCACGAAGTGAAAAAAC
Source organism: uncultured Undibacterium sp. (assembly GCA_963511665.1). Classification (GTDB taxonomy): domain Bacteria; phylum Pseudomonadota; class Gammaproteobacteria; order Burkholderiales; family Burkholderiaceae_D; genus Undibacterium. The sequence goes on along the minus strand of CAUPKC010000051.1, from coordinate 14,002 downwards.
AGAAATGGGGTGTGCAGAAGCGCAAGCACGTGAAATCATCATGACACCAAGAAAAAGTGAAGTCAATTCAGGCCACTTAGATACAACAGTAAATTGCGGCATATCGCCAACAACATGGAATACGCACAGAAATAGCGCAAGAAAATAGCATGACATTCCTATTTTTCTAGCCGCAAAACCAATAAGCTGCTTGAATTTCAACAATCAGTTGCCTCACAGCGCAAACAGCAAGATTCCAATTACAATGGAATAAGCAATGCATCTTCGAAACCGAGGCAACATGCCGATTTTTACTTACCCCCCCAAGCGTAACACTTGCACCACTTGCACCACTTGCACCACTTACTCACATGAATCAAGCTCAAAACAATCCGAACATGCAATACTCCCCTGCTTGCGAACGCAACCAAGACCCTATACTGGAGCAACTAAAGCCACGTCTTTCCTTAGCTCGCAGGCTTTTGGAAATTGGCAGCGGCACTGGTCAACACGCTGTTTACTTCACCCAGCATCTGCCGCAGATCAGCTGGCAAACTAGTGACCGTTCTGAAAATCATGCCAGCATCAGTGCCTGGATCGAACATAGCGGCGCAAACAATGTGTTGATGCCGATAGAGTTAGACGTCGCTCTATCTGAATGGCCGACGCAACAATTTGATGCCATCTTTACCGCTAATACTTGTCACATCATGTCGTGGACAGATGTAGAAAAAATGTTTGAAGGCGCATCTCAAGTGCTGGCGAGCGCTGGGCGCTTCTTCATCTACGGGCCATTCAATTATGATGGCCAATTCAGCAGCAGCAGTAATGAGGCGTTTGACGCTTCGCTGAAATTGGTTGCACCACATCGTGGAATACGTGACTTGGCGGACTTACGAAAGCTAGCACAGGCCAATTTGCTTCAGTTATCGGAGGATATCGCTATGCCCGCCAATAATCGTTTGCTGATGTTTACAAAGGTTGATTAGCAGTTGTATGTTTAACTTAAGCTTTTTTAAGGAATTCAAAGCCACTGAAGTAGCAAGCATGTTCGCGCCAAACTTTTTTGCGCTAATTGAACAGCTTTAACTTTTAATGATTGCGATGTGAGGGATTGTTGGCATATTATTTAGGATGTCATTATCAATAAAGTCCTGAGCAATCAATATTGCCCATTGATTACTTAAAGCGCATAAGATGCAATATCAAATACTGTTAAGCAGTTAAAGTGAATCTTGTTACCTTCAAAAGGAGCTTGCAACATCATGAAAATTGCCTCGTTCTTTTTGATATGTAACTTGCTGGCATTAAGCCTCCACAGCGATAAGGCACTTGCTGTTACCCCTTTAAAATTCTGTTTTGAAGATGCGCCGCAAGCGCCATGGACCCTGCCTGATGGTCGTGGTTTAAATCTCGAATTGCTCAAGCGTGTGGAACGGCGTTTAGGTGAAAATTTCGAATTAGTCTCAAAACCATGGAAGCGCTGTCTGGAAGAAGTCCGCACAGGCGTGCAAGATGGTTTAATTGGTTCAGCAGTCGCCCCTGAACGACTCCAGTTCAGCGTATTCCCTAGCATGGCGGATGGTTCAGCTGATCGAACTGCCGCATTAAACGAAGATCAAGCGAAGGTCTATATTCGCCAGAACAGTAAAGCAAACTGGGATGGGCAAAATCTCACTAACGTACAACACGCCATCTTAGTGCAACGCGCCTATTTGGTGGGCAGCCTATTGCAAAAACAGGGATTCCAAATCAAGGAAGTACGCAGCATCCATGAAGCGCTGGAGCTACTCGCAAAAGGCGCTGCAGACCTTGCGATTTTGCAAGGCATAGAAGCAGAAGATTTAGTCAAATATGATTCCAATATCAAGGGCAAAATTAGGTCTGCCGAAACGTCTTTTGTTTCTTTGCCCATGTATTTACCAGTCAATCGCAAGACCTACACCCATGATCCACGCCGAATTGAGGCGATCTGGAATGCCATCCGCGAGATCAGAGCTTCATCGGAATATCGTCAATTATTGACTGCTGCTGGCGTTCTTTAGCCCAGGCGTCTAATTATGGATCGTGGTGCATTCTGCAAAACGTCCTTAGCAGAGTATTTTGCCTTGGCGTGAAATTTAACTGAGGCGGCATAAAAAATAGCGAAGGTGCATGTCACCTAATCTTACAATTTTTATCTAAGATAAATTGCACTTGGGCCGCTTCTCTTCTATAGTAAGCGGGCAATTCCCTCGCAACCTTACAATTTGGAGTTCAGCATGAAAAAATTGGTTCTCGCGCTCGCCCTGATCTGCCCCGTAATGATGGTACACGCCACCACGGCGCAACAATCCAAAATGACTAGCTGCAACAAAGATGCTACCGGCAAGAAAGGTGACGAACGAAAAGCATTTATGAAGGAATGCTTATCAGCCAAACCGGCTGTCGTTGAAGAAAAGAAAAGCACACCGCAGCAGGAAAAAATGAAATCATGCAATGTCGACGCCAAAGGTATGAAAGGTGACGAGCGTAAGAAATTTATGTCGACCTGTCTAAAAAAATAGTGCGGACATTTAGCGACTATTGATCGAATTAATCAAGTTAATCGATCAATTTTGCTCACTTTACCCAATTCAGACGGCAGCGAATGTTTAGTGAATGTTTAACTAAAATGCGCAGCTAAAATACTCCGTCAAAGCGCACCGTCGAAATAGGGTTTAGTGGGCAAATACAGCTTCTAGATACAAATACCCATCAGCAAAAACCATCAAAACTTCTCGTAATCCTGGTCAGCACTCTTTGGCCTAATCTCAGCTTGAGCGCGTCCACGATGCGTCATGCTACTTGACTGGGCAAAGGACTTATTACTCAACTTAGCAACCTAGAAATTGACTGTGTTTTTGTAACAGAGACTTGTGCGCGCTGCGCTGGTTTTGCACTTAAGCCGGTCTGCGCACCATGCGCCAGTTTAAAGACTGCCACTGTGGTTGCCAGATTCGCAGCCTGATCTTGCATGCTGGCCGAAGCGGCAGCCGCTTCCTCTACTAACGCTGCATTTTGTTGAGTCACTTCATCCATCTGTGTGATCGCAATATTAACCTGCTCAATACCTGAACTTTGTTCTGCGCTCGCAGCGGCAATCTCACTCATAATATCGGCAACTTGTTTGACGGCGGTAACGATTTGATTCATAGACTCCCCGGTCTCATCGACCAAACGCCCACCGGCATCGACTTTTTCGACTGAGTCTCCAATCAAGCCTTTAATCTCTTTTGCTGCTGCAGCGGAACGTTGCGCTAAGCTACGCACTTCCGATGCAACTACCGCAAAACCACGGCCCTGCTCACCAGCGCGTGCCGCTTCGACCGCCGCATTCAAAGCTAAAATATTCGTTTGAAATGCGATGCCGTCAATCACGCCAATAATATCCACAATTTTTCGTGAGCTCTCTTTGATCGAGCCCATGGTATCGGCCATCTGCGCCACGACCTGTCCACCTTTCACCGCATGATCCGATGCGGACACTACCATTTGATTGGCTTGTCGAGCATTGTCTGCATTCTGCTTGACCGTACTGGTCAATTCTTCCATGGAAGACGCGGTTTCTTCAAGACTAGCGGCCTGTTCCTCTGTACGTGAGGACAAATCCAGATTACCTGCCGCAATTTGACTAGACGCCGTAGCGATCGTATCCGTGCTGATCCGCACCTCGGATACAGTATTGACTAGGCTCGCATTCATTTCTTTCAAGGCGGCAAGTAACTGTCCCGTTTCATTGTCGGTATCCACATCAATGGTACGGGTCAGATCACCACCTGCAATACTCTGTGCGATATCGACTGCATAATTGAGTGGTTCAGAAATACTTTTTACCAACCAGATACCAACCACAATGCCGGCTGCCAATCCCAAAATAATCATCGCAATCGACATCATGCGCACGGTACCGAATTTGGCCTGAGAAGCTTCGTATTCTTGCTTTCCAACGCTAAGTTGCAGTTTAATTAGATCCACCATTGGTATGCGGAGATCCTGATACAACTGTTCCATTTTTCCGTGCAAGAGCTCGGTCGCCTTGGGAATATCTTGGGAACGCAGAGCCTCCTGCGCCTTATTGAGGCCTTGCTCGACAAAAACCTTACGCGCTGCCACAAATTTTGCTGCCAGTTGCTTCTCATCTTCTGTCAAATAAGTCGCTATGTAGTCATCCCAAGTCTTATTCACCTCATTTTTTGTTTGATCAATTTCTTCCATCATTTTAGGAATCTGCGCAGGTTCAACGGAAATCGCTTTTGCAATACTCAACTGATTACGATTAATCCCACGAATCACGCTATCTAACTGACCCACTGCAACCAACCTGTCTTCATACACCGAACGCAGTGCCTCATTAACCGTAGCCAAGCTGGACAGACCTAAAACGCCGATTAATATCATGAGCAAGGACAAAAACCCAATGACAAACATCAGCCTCGATTTAATCATCGTGTTTTTTAACATGGCGGTTTCTCCAAAAAGCTTAAGTTTAGAAATGTAAAACAGGTATCGCTAGAATCAAGCGGACACATTTAAAAGAAAACTAGACTAAGCAAATTAGTTATGTGACTGGGGCGTGTCAGGAGTTAGGTTCGCAGGACGAGGTTCGCAGCGCTAGCAACAGATCGCGAATACGGCTCCATGCATTGCCTTTTTCCAAGACTTAGAACCGGATTACATCTACGCTAATGACGCCGAATGGCATTGATTCGAAAAGAATCATTTGTTGGATATCATACGCCTAAGCACATATTGGGCAAAGTCAAATGCACAAATTTGCTCCTTATTGCGCCTATCTGCAACACTATTGCGATCGCTCACGCATTAACAAAAAAACCGACTCTTTTTTGCACGAAAGCGGTGCAAGATGACATCCAAATTGGTTGTAAAATTTTGTCTTGCTTAGTTATAAATATTGAAATTTATTGTTAAGTGTCTGGGTAGCGCGGTTCGCAAGCCCAGCAATGTTCTAGAATGACGTCCCGCCCTTAGCATCTGATATTTGTGCAAGATCTTCAATGATGGGGCAATCTGGCCTATCGTTACCATGACAAGCCTGAGACAAATGTTCTAGCTGAGCGCGAACAGACATTAGATTAGCGATCTGAATATCGAGTTCGCTAATGTATTGCCCAGCCAATTTTTTCACTTCGGCACTGTGACGACTTTGGTCTTGCCATAGCCCGAGGAGCGTCTTAATGCGATCTAGCGAAAACCCTAAATCTCGGGCGCGTCGAATAAAACGCAAGGTATGTAAATCCGATTCTAGATATTGGCGGTAACCCGCTTCAGTTCGACCTGCTAGCTGAATCAAACCGATACTTTCGTAATAACGGATCATCTTGGCACTAACACCTGACGCTTGGGCAACCTCACCTATATTCATTGCGAATCTTCCTTTACTTCCAAGGGTTTCCAACGTCGCAGCAACAAAGCGTTCGACACCACACTGACACTAGAAAATGCCATTGCTGCGCCAGCGATCATAGGATTTAAGTAACCCAAGGCAGCAAGTGGAATACCTACGATATTGTAGATAAACGCCCAGCCCAAATTTTGGCGAATTTTGTGATAAGTTCTTTGTGAAATCGAAATCGCATCCGCCACCAAAACAGGATCGCCGCGCATCAACGTGATACCCGCTGTATGCATAGCGACATCGGTACCCGTAGACATCGCAATACCAACATCTGCTGCTGCCAGGGCCGGCGCATCGTTGATGCCATCTCCAACCATGCCAACACGATAGCCAGCTCGCTGCAAGTCACGTACCACATTCGCTTTGTCGGCTGGCAGCACTTCCGCTCTGACATCAGTGATACCTACTGTCTGGGCAACCGCATTGGCACTGCCATAATTATCGCCGCTCAACATAATCGCTTTTACACCCATCGCATGCAAACGCGCTACTGCAGCATGGGCATTCGCTTTCACACTATCACCAAAACTTAGCACGCCAGCGAATTGGATTTGTTCATTTTGACCATCTCGATGTAAAGCCAGACAAGAAACTGAGCGCCCCGCTTGCTGTTGCGTCTGCACCGCCGGATCCAAGTTGGCAGTATCGACACCCAGTTCTTGCATCCAGCGCAAATTACCCAGATAAATCGTGACGTCATTTAGCCTCGCTTGCACACCACGCCCTGGCATTGCTTTGGTGTCGCTCACTTGCGACCAAATCACACCACCCTGCCTCGCTTTCTGCAGCACCGCTAGCGCTAAAGGATGTTCACTGTATTGCTGCACAGCGGCTGCCCATTCCAGTATTTGTGTTTCTGTGTAGTCACGGCTAATCACCTCAGCCAGCGCGGGCTTACCTTCTGTCAAGGTTCCGGTTTTATCAAAAGCAATCGCTGTGAGTCCATGAGCAATCTCTAGAGCCTGTGCATCTTTAATCAAAATGCCATATTTCGCTGCGACACCCGTACCTACCATAATCGCCGTAGGCGTTGCTAAGCCCAATGCACAAGGACAAGCGATCACCTGTACCGCGACTGCATTAAGTAATGCAGCCTGCCAGTCTCCTGTTAACACACCCCATGCGACAAAGGTCAACACGGAAATAACTAACACCACCGGGACAAATACAGCACTGACTTTATCGACCAAAGCTTGTATCGGCGCTTTAACCGCTTGCGCATCTTCCACCATTTGAATAATTTGCGAGAGCATGGTGGCGCCACCGATGGCACTTGCTTTCACCAGCAGTAGTCCGTCAGCATTCACTGAGCCAGCGATTATCACATCACCAACATGCTTACTGACAGGCAGACTTTCGCCTGTCAGTAATGACTCATCAAGATAGCTACTGCCTTCTAAAATTTCTGCATCAACGGCAACTCTATCGCTGGGACGCACGATGACGATATCGCCCATCCGCACTTCAGCAACGGGCACTTCGCTATCGATACCAGCACGTCGCACCAAAGCTGTCGTCGGACGCAAAGATTCTAAAGCGCGTAAAGCTTGTACAGTCTGATGCTTGGCACGCGCTTCCAGATACTTACCCAGCAACACCAAAGTAATCACCACAGCAGAGGACTCAAAGTACAAATGACTCATGCCGTGCGCCACGTGAACACTTTGTGCAAACAGTAAATAAACCGATAAACCGTAAGCCGAACTCGTACCTATCGCCACTAACAGATCCATATTGCCACTACCTGCTCGCACCGCGTTCCAGGCTGCGCGATAAAAGCGCGCCCCTAACCAAAACTGTACGGGCGTTGCCAATGCCATTTGTAACCAGCCTGGGATCGTCAATTCAACACCAAACAGTGCCAATAACATCGGCGCCATTAAGGGTGTACTCAAGGCTGCTGCACATGCAAGCTTCCAGCCCTGAGTGCTCCCCTGACCTGATTCAGTTTGCGAGGTGCCGGAGCTGTCGTTCGCCACGTGCGCTGGGTAGCCTGCTTTCTTACTGGAGTCCAAAAGGCGCTCGACATCCGCATCTATCAGCATTTTCACCTGTGCTTTTTCGGTTGCCAGATTAACGCTGGCAGCGATAACGCCAGGCACTGCTTTTAAGGCCTTTTCAACACGTCCAACGCAGGAAGCACAACTCATATCTCCGACGCTAAGCACGACGCTTTTCGTTGGCACCTGATAGCCAGCCTTTTCCACAGCAGCGATCAAAGTGTCTACCCTCGTACCGGCTTCAGCTTCGATGCTCGCTTTTTCAGTTGCCAAATTTACCGTCGCTTTTTTTACACCGCTCACCCCTAGCAATGCTTTCTCGACCCGCGCTGCACAAGTCGCACAAGTCATTCCTTCTATTTTTAAACTAATTTTGGTATCCATATTTTTCTCGATCTTACTTCTGCCTGATTTCTATCTGATTTCTGCCTGATAGATGTTGGCCACTGGTTGCGAAAACTCACCAGCACCACAATACAGCTTCCCATCATGGGAAGGTCAAGAACATCTGTCATTTTCATGTGCGAACGCAAGACAATTACGATCGTTAGCAATCCTTGCGCTAAAAAAGTACTAAAATTCTTCCTTTAGCATAATCAGGAGCCTATTCATGCCACAGTTCCAAGTTCAAGACATGACCTGCAAACATTGCGAAGCAAGTATTAGCAATGCCATCAAAGAAATTGATGCGCAGGCAGACATCTCCATAGATCTAAGTCAACATTTGCTGACGATAACATCAAGTCAGGATGCAGCAACACTAGAAAATGCTATTCGTGAGGCGGGCTACACGCCTGTCTTACTAAACGAAGAATAGCTTCGTTTAGCGAAAGAAGTAATTCACGATCAGTGGCACCAAGGTCGGTGCCATTACCGCAGTCAGGACGCCATTCAAGCCCATACCCAAACCTGCGAAGGCACCAAGCTCTTTGCTCACTTGAAATGCCCGTGCCGTTCCAATTCCATGTGCAGCCAGCCCCAATGCGAAACCACGGATTTCGGGTGAGCTAATGCGCATCCAGTTAAATAAATAGCGTGCAACCAGGGCGCCAAATGCGCCTGTCAAAATCACTATTGCAGCAGCAACCGATGGGATGCCACCAATCTTTTCAGCGATACTCATGGCGATCGGTGTAGTCGCCGATTTCGGGCCTATAGATAGCGCTAGTTCGTACGAACCATGCATCCAAATGGTAATCAAAACAGCCGACGTGATCGCAGTAACTGAACCTAATATCAGTCCAACACTCAATGGCAATAAATTGCGGCGTAAGCGAGGCAATTGACGCGCGAGAGGAATGGCTAATGCGACCGTGACAGGACCCAACATTAGATGAATAGGCTGTGCAGCAGAAAAATAATCGGTATAAGAAACACCTGATGTGCTCAGGACTAAAATCACGATCACAACGGCAATCACCACAGGATTGGCTAAGGGTGAAAAATTGAATCGTGCTGATATCCACATCCCACACAAATAGGCTGTTAAGGTCAACGCTATCGCCAGCAAAGGAGAGTGCACGACATATCCCCATGCGAGGCTCATTTCAGCGATATCGCCCATGTTATTTGTCCGTCTCGGGTGACATCGTTTGATCACTAGTGTCATGCGATGACTCGGCATGATCCCCGTTAGGCCCCATCAAAATCCGCATACTGGCTGCTGTTACGGCCAGAGTCAGCAAAGTGCTAATCACGATCGCAAGCAACAGGGCCAGCCAATGCTGTGCAATACCGCTGGCCGACACCATGATTCCAACACCCGCAGGAATAAAAAAGAGCGACATATGTTTCAGCACATGATGGCCAGATTCCTCTATTTTCTTCATCAGTCGTGGCGACGCAAGCAAGGCAAAAAATAATAGCAGCATCCCCACCACCGATCCTGGGATATTCCACTTCAGTATAAACACCGTAGCCTCACCGAGACACTGGAAAATCATTAAGATAGCAAGCGTGTACAACATATAAGGTCCGTTGAAAAGATGAAAAGTAAACAAAGTCCGATGACATCCCATGGATGCCGCGATTCGCCATGCTGAATCAGCATTCTGCGGCGTCGATGTTGTGCTGATTTTTTATTTACGAAGAATGGCTTGAGCGTAGCTGAGGATTTCTTGATCAACAAGCCTTAAGATCGACGTTGTTGTGATTTATTTGCGGTGAGGTAAGAAGTGCAGATTTAGATGCAAGCAAAAGGCGTCAATGCACAAATATTGAATAGCACTAAATTCGGCATGCGAACTTAGAATGCAATTTAGATTTGACAATAAAAAAGGGCTCACATCTCTGTGAACCCTTAGTACTACTGGTGCCGGTTGCCGGAATCGAACTGGCTACCTGATGATTACAAGTTGACAAGTAAAACCATAAGTCTTTGATATTCAAGGAAAAGTGACCGTAATTAAGTTTAGTATAAAGTACTTTAGAATCAGTAACTTAGCGTAATTTGAAGGAATGAAGAAGAACTGATGTGTGTACTGCAAAAGTACCTGATTTTGAATTCAGCACAACAGATTTTTCTCGGATGCTCTTAATCTTATCGTCGTTTTTTAGACACATGGAGAGAATACGACATTTCGTCTCATACTCCTTCCGGTTACGGATAAACACTGCTATGCTTAACTTGACAAAACTTGACAGCACCGATAACTAAAGATATTCTCGCGCTCCTATGCTAAATCTCGAAAAAATAAACTTAGTTATGAGTGAACTCTCACTCAATCAAGCGGCCATTGCAGATTACTGCAAAGTCAGTAGAGAGGCTGTGTCGAATTGGTTCTCAGGGCAGTCCACTCCAAGACCTTTAAAGCTAAAAGCATTAGCCAGTGCATTAGGTTTAACTCAAACAGAATTATTACAGCCGCGAGAAAAATCTCCTGCGCCTGTTGTCGCATATCGCACTCAATTAAGAGTGCCAGCAACAGATGGCGCAATTCAAGCTGCCGAAGAATTAGCCTATCACCTCAGAGAACTTGTTCCATTTGTGGTCGGTGAAAGCCTTTTTACTCCCCCACGCTTGGACAACCCAACGATTGAGGATGGCTACATCCGCAAAGTGACGGAGCAAATTCGATCAAGAAAAGGTATTTCTAATCGAGCACCTATTACTAGGGAAAATTTGCTAGATCTGCACCATACTTTTGGCTCATTACTTGTCCCCGTATTTTGGAGCGGCGAGAAAATAGGTCATGAAAATGCACTCAGCGTTTACCTACCGGAATCAAAGTCGTCCTGGGTTGTACTAAGCCTCAATGCGAGAAACGACGACTTTAACTATTGGCTTGCACATGAACTCGGCCATTGCTATTCATTACACGAATTACGTGATGATGACGGAGAAAAATTCGCTGAAAGGTTTGCACAGGAACTACTCTTTCCGCATGACGCTGCGATTGATGCGATTGAACGCTTTTCAAAAGCAGAAAATGCTATGGACGAAGCGGAGTACTTAGCAAAAATGTTTGGAATTTCCGTAATTACAATCATTAGACAAGTGGATCGTGTCGCAAGCTTACTTGGCAAACCATCTAGCGGCTTAGAAACGGAACAGTTTTGGAAAAACTGGAAAGCAAATCGCCATCTTGTGCCTACCGTTAGCCAAACCCTTTTTGGCCAAGATAGCCTTAGCTTAGAAGACTATATTGAAAATACAGAAAAGTATTTCTGTACACCGATTTTTAAAGCTATTGCAGCGTGGCAAATAAATGAAGGTGGGCGGTCGCCAGCATTTATTGCATCAGCATTAAATATCGATTTAGACGATGCCTATGAACTATCTAAAATCCTTATGAAGCGAAACGCGCATTTATAGAGTTGGCGCATCCTCTCTAAAGAGAGTTTTGTAGCGTTGTCGCCATGCACGTGGTAACTTTTCATCGTTTTGCATCCAAGACCGAACTGTTTTGATAGTATCTTCGTGAGACAACTTGTTTGCACATTCAAGCAGATAAAGTATGTCAATACTAGTCAAAATACCGATGTTATAGCCCTCATCGGGCTCAGCCATCAAATCATTCACAACATATTCTAGCGGCCATTCATCAGTCGCGATTATGGCCTCCTTTTCAATGGCGGTTGCCAACAGTTCGAGATCACAGTTCGACAATCGCTTAGAATAAAGTATGTTTTTTTCGTGACAATAATCTTCAAGCAAATCATCAACGTAATCACGATGCTCTCTCATAATATCCAAAACTGAAGCATGCTCAAAACTGGTTAATGGCAATACGATTTGCTTAAGATCCTCTGCTTTTACGGTGCTCTCCAACCAAGCATATTCTTTCTTTAACCTTGGGCTTGTAAGAAACTCGTCAACAAGAATCGTTAATGTGAGTAATTGATGACACTCAACGATCTGCCCAAGAAAAGGCTTAACCGGCGAATAATATAAGCGAAGGTAGCAGTTCGTATCGATAAGAACAATTCGATGTTCAGCCTCGGATTCAGTCGAAGCATCAGTATTTTTTGATGGAACTGTCATTAAGAAAATTTGCCATATCTATATGAAATTAAATGTCTGCAAAACTCACGAGTAAAATCACTTCTATTGCGTACAATGCAAGTATAATACAAAGACAGAGAAATTCTGTGGATAAATACCTTGTTATACACAATTTAGGGTGCCAATTTTGGCACTAAATTATGGAATGTGAATTTAAAGTCAATAAAGATACGCCCATCACTACGATTTTCGTCCGAATTACCGGACGGGTTCGTGCTGAACGGCAAAAACTAGGCCTGTCACAGAAGGAGTTTTCATCCCGCTGCGAAATCCCGTTACGCACCTATAAACGGTTCGAACTAGGGCAATGCGACTCTCTAGATGTCTTCCTTAGGGTTATCAGAGAGTTTGATCGATTAACTGCAATTGAGTTGTTATTTCCCCCTCAAATGACGATAAAACAATTAAACGATCCATCGTCACTATTGGCTCGTGCAATTGACCGCTTAAAACAATCTCAATAGATCCATTCAATCAGAACACAACCTTTCCCAGAAACACTACTTCTAGGAAAAATGCATAGAATTTCTCTCGACGTATCAATTGACCTTTTGATATAGATAGGTCTGAAATCCGGTGAACATTCTATTGATATCCTCAGCCTTTCCCAAATCTTTAACCGCATCAGCAATCGCATTGTTATATTTCAGGCGCAGCAAAGGAGAAAGCTTTTCAGTATCTAATTCACCGACACCTTGGGTCACATACTGATCTAACACAAAACTTAAAAAAGCTTCCTGCTTTTCATTGAATGAATTATGAATGTAGGATTTAGCTGTGTTTGCACGTTCATCGCGAGTAATCGGTTCTTGAGCAAACGCCACAAAAGCTAAGACATCAAATAAATCACTCTTTTCGGCATCGATTATTTTCTGTATTTCCAACAATATTTCTTTACTAAAACCCTTCTCTTCGAGTCCAAGTAAAAATGCCTTACGAGTCAGCGGCGCACTCCAAATCTCACGCAATTCATCCTCGTTTTTGAAAAATTCAGGTAGTGCGCCGAACATATCATTTAAAAACTGTCCAACCGAAATTGGCGAACCATCCACACCCCAGAACATTGTCGAAGTCATGCTTTTAATTCGACGAACTGTTCCATCAGACAATTTGACCGTGATGATCTCTGGTCTAGGTGGCTTTTCCTCACCGCTTTCAGCATAAGTTGAAATCGGGTTGCATGGTATTGCGTGGCTGCAATAGGAACGTTAGTTCAGGAGTTACGCGAAATTCGCGGCTTGATATGGAGCGACTAAACAAAGAGGAAAAATTAGACATTTGCTTGTCTGACGCAGCAGAAGAACGTCGTTCGCGAGACCTTCAGTTTTGTATTTCGAGTTGAAACTTCATTAAATTTAAATATATGGCAGGCGTACATGGATTCTGAAGGCTTTATATATCTTAGCGACGGTAATTTCGTCGGTCGCTATAGAGGATCAATAGATCACCTCTCGGGTAGCACTTATATTGATGTTCTCTGCACCGCAACGAAGGACAGGCTAAGGTTGGCCGTCATACATTGGCATGAAATAACAAAAGCAGAAGCCGAATTGAAGATGCTAGAGAATCTCCACAAGAAAAAAATGAACGAACGAATTGCAGTCGGTCGCATAGAAAAGCTACAGGCATTAGAGCGAAGGTTGGGGCTTAAAGCGCACGGTTTCAATCGTCGTGAGGACGCGCTCCTAGCGTGCGTAGTTCTACAATTTGTAACTGGCATGGAACCCGAGCTTATTTTGCCGATAAATTTGGATAGTATTTCTTTTTGTGATGAAGAATTGCAGATCAACGGCCAGTGGATAGTTATGTCTGAAATGTATCTTGAAATAGCAGATGTCATTCTTATGCGTCACCTTGAACCGCCACCCCAAAAACCTTGGTGGTGGAATGAAATTGATATTGACGATATGAAGGTCCAATACCTCAACCCTATGCCGACTGATTATCTAGAACTGTCAAACAGCGTGCAATACTTTCCAGATTAGGGGTGGAAACAGCGTCCAATAGTTTCCACCTCAGTGTGTCACCATCCGGTGTTTTAGCCGGAGGTATCTGGAGTGTTTTATATGGACATCATTTACG
>CAUPKC010000050.1:0-31125 GCA_963511665.1 uncultured Undibacterium sp. | reverse complement strand
CGCGTTACCCATCATTGCGACATCTTGGAAACAGGGAACGATTCTTACCGATTTAAGCACAGTAAAAATCGTTCTCAACATGCCGATAAAGTGGAAAAAATTGGACGCTGACTGGTGGAAAGTATTGGACGCTGATTGACACTCAGACACGCAATATGATTGTAAGGATGGTTATGAGGTCGAATTGAGGCGAAAGGATGGTAAGCCCCTTTCGGAAATGGAAATACGGTCTGTAATTGCAAATTTATCGTGGGCTGTCGATGGGGAAGATAGCTTGATTGAGCTTGTGCGAAACGAATTGTGATCCAAAAATGAAAAAAGTTTTAGCTTGAAATCGGGCGACCTGTATCTGTAAATTACCAAGTCATGGTCGATCCAAAAGGTTAATCTACGCACGCTATTTGAGTCTCCGCCAGATATACGCAAGGCGACTTGCACGACCACCGCCATCGAATCGATTAGCATTGTGATCCGTTCTGCGACCAAACGCAGGAAGCTATTTCCAAGCGATGACCCCGCGATGAAAGTCATGTATCTTGCCATATCATAAGCAGCAAAAAAAATGGACGATGCCAATTCAAAATTGGGGTATGGCGTTGATTCGTTTTATGATTGAGTTTGGTGATCGTATTCAACAATACGATCACTGACTTGCTTTATTGCATTTACACAGAATTTCTTAAAGGCTCCAAAATACTGCCACATTTCAAATGCTACTAGCTTTTTTTTGATGAGCCTTTTACTGGTTTTCTTCATCCTAATGAACAATGAAAATACTTCTGTCATTCCTCATTATCGATGGCTACTTACTATGGTTTATTTATGCGGTCTAGTTTCGCCACTAAATCCTCAGCCCTGAGATGAGTGTAGCGCCTTAACATCTGCATTGATTTGTGGCCACTAATCGACGCAACTTCTTGATCACTCAATCCGCCTTCCACCAAGCGACTAACGGCCTCATGACGAAGATCATGAAAATGAAGGTCGCTCATGCCTAACGCAGTCTTAATTCCACTCCATACTTTTACAAATTGATACGGTGAACGTTTTCCATCTCGGCCAGGCTCACCAAAAAATACAAGGTCGGTGTCAATTGGTCTGATTGGATTATTCAAAGCCAGCGTAAATATTCGGGTTGCGTCCATAGTCAACGGGACTGTACGAGTACTATCGTTTTTTGTATCGAACAATCTAACGATACGTTTTTTGAGATCGATTTGTGACCGGCGAACGTTAAGGATTTCAGACTGCCTCATTCCAGTCTCGATAGCTATTCTGACGATCCAACCTAGCATCGGATTATTGTGGGCATCAACTGCTTCCAACAAAATTTTTTCCTCAATAACGGATAAACGACGATCTCGCCCCTCTCCTGGGCTAGGCTTCCGAATATTGGCAACAGGATTAAAGATCAAGCCTAGTCCCCACTCTTGTATCCCAATGGTAAATAGATTACTTAGGAGCGCAAGTTCGATTCTGACTGTATTGTTCGATTTACCTTGTGCAAGACGATGGTCTCGATACGAAGCAACCAATTCACTGCTCACTGCCGCTAGCGAGTAAGAACCGAGAAACGAAATGAGATTAGTTGCGGAAACGCCCTCACTTCTTTGTGTGGTTGGCTTCTTTGTTGGTGTAACTTCGCTCAGGTAACGCTCTAAAGCGGCCTTAACGGTCATTTTTTCAGATACTGTGCGAGAGAGGTACACGCCGCGAACCATTTCGTCCTCGGTGCGCCTAGACCAATCTTCAGCATCGCGTTTTGTTCTAAAAGTCTTTGACGTAGTTGGCCAGCCATTCTTGCGAATGAGTGCTTTCCAAGTGCCTGAGGGGGTTTTTACGAAGGTTGCCATAAGGGCTTTCGGATGCTAGGTGTACTGATAGTGTACTTTTAGCGCTCCGAAAAAACAAATGCCTTACGTGAAATTCACGTAAGGCATTGTTTTTATTGGTGCCGGTTGCCGGAATCGAACTGGCTACCTGATGATTACAAGTCAACTGCTCTACCAAGTGAGCTAAACCGGCGAAAATCGTTTCAAGAGTTTTTACAATTGGATTTTTTTTGCAACGAATCTTGAAGAACAAAATTATAGACTACTTTATGATTTTTAGGGAAGGTTTTTCTGATTTTTTTTGATTTTCTTCTTGAGTCCCAGTTTTTTCGGCATCTGTTGGTGCGTCGGCTTCACGTACTGAAACGGAAGCTAATCCTAAAGTAGGCTTCGCTGGCTCTGCGGATGGTGGTGACAGTGACTCGTCATCGAATTCAACCTGATCAAATACCATCCCCTGCCCATTCTCACTGGCAAAGATGGCTTGTACATTCGCGACGGGTACGTAGATTTCACGCGAAACACCACCAAAGCGTGCCTTGAACTTGACCGCATCATTATCCATTTTCAAGCCGCTGGTCGCAGTAAACGCAACGTTCAAAACAATCTCTCCTTTTCGCACAAATTCCATAGGGACTTGCACTCCAGCATTAACCTTGACCGATATGTAAGGCGTAAAGCCATTATCCGTGCACCATTCATAAATGGCGCGTAATAGATAAGGTTTTGTTGAGATTTCTGACATGAGCTGGCAGTGCTTTCAAATGAAATTTCAGTTCAATTATCCAACATGATGAACACCCGGAAAATCATGCTGGATAAGGCAACATCTTAACGGCGCATTACTTTTTCAGATGGCGTCAATGCTTCGATATAAGCAGGACGAGAGAAAATACGTTCTGCATATTTCAACAAAGGCGCCGCTGTTTTGGATAAATCGATACCATAGTGGTCGAGACGCCATAACAATGGCGCAACTGCCACGTCGAGCATCGAAAACTCTTCGCCCAACATGTACTTATTTTTCACAAACAAAGGCGCTAATTGCGTCAAACGATCACGAATTTCTGCGCGTGCTTTGTCCAACACTTTGGATGAAGAGCTATTTTTTTCATTTTCTAAAGTATGAACGTGAACAAATAATTCTTTTTCAAAATTGAACAACATCAAACGCGCACGAGCACGTTGCAAAGGATCGGCTGGCATCAATTGCGGATGTGGGAAGCGCTCATCAATGTATTCGTTGATGATATTGGATTCGTACAAAATCAATTCACGTTCAACCAAAATCGGTACCTGACCATAAGGATTCATGGTCGAGATATCTTCTGGCTTATTAAACAAATCAACGTCACGGATTTCAAAATCCATGCCTTTTTCAAACAGGACTAAGCGGCAACGTTGTGAAAATGGACAGGTTGTACCTGAATAGAGAACCATCATTTTTATAGTTCCTTAAAAACGATTAGGGCGAGGCGCAATAAAAGCGTACCTCACCCTGGGATGACACATCCGCCAAAAAACTGGCGGACGACTAATTTACTTATTTCACTTCTTTCCAGTAGGATGCATTCAAACGCCAAGCGAGTATTGACAGGCAAAACATAAACAATACAACCATAACGCCTAAACGCTTGCGGTCATTCTGCGCTGGTTCGCCCATCCACTGCAAGTAAGCCACCAAGTCACCGATGGCATTATCATACTCAAGTGCATTCATTTTACCTGGCATTAAAGTTTCAAAACCTACAAACTTATGCTCAGTTTTGGATGCATCATGCGCGTCTTTCACGTCTTCAAACTTGGCACCACGCACACCTTGCAATTCCCACAACGCATGAGGCATACCAACATTAGGGAACACCATATTATTCCAACCTGTTGGACGACTGTCGTCTTTGTAGTAAGTACGTAAATACGTGTACAACCAGTCAGCACCTGAACCATCGGCCGATGCTTTTGCCCGTGCAATTACAGACAAATCTGGTGGAACTGCGCCAAACCATTCTTTTGCATCTTTCGCGCTTAAGGTGGTCTTCATCAATTCACCAATTTTTTCACCTGTGAATAACAAATTGCTCTTGATCTGATCTTCAGTTAAACCTAAGTCACGCAAACGGTTATAACGCATAGAAACTGCTGAGTGGCAGTTCAAGCAATAGTTAACGAAAAGTTTTGCACCGTTTTGTAAAGCAGGCAAATCCGTTGAACGCTCTGGAGCGCGATCTAATGGATATCCACCACCGCTGGCCAAAGCCAGGGTTGGTGCGAATGCCAAAGTAACGATCAGTTTTTTAAGTAATTTCATGCTAATTATTCCTCGCTTAATCTGATCAATGCGCAGCAAACGTCACGCGTTTTGGCACTGGTTTGAACGTACCCATCGCACTCCACCAAGGCATCAACAAGAAGAAACCGAAGTAGATCAAAGCACATACTTGAGACACTCGCTCACGTGCTGGTGATGGTGCTTGCACGCCAAGGTAACCCAAAATCACGAACGAGATACCAAAAACAATGTACACATACTTGTGCCAATCTGGGCGATAACGAATTGATCTCACTGGCGAGACATCGAGCCATGGCATGAACGCCAAGATCACCACAGAACCACCAAACAAGACCACACCCCAGAATTTAGCATCCAAACCGAAAGGCATCATGCCGATGATCGCTACTAAAGCTACCACAGCAATTGCCGCCTTCGTCATAAAGCCCAAGGAAGACTTCAACCAGATCAAGGCAACATAAGCGGCCACACCGGCTTGAACAACATACAAGAACTCAGAAGTTGTTGCACGCAGAATCGAGTAGAAAGGCGTGAAGTACCAAGTTGGTGCAATGTGCGGTGGCGTTTTCAATGAATCTGCAGGGATAAAGTTATTGTATTCTAGGAAGTAGCCGCCCATTTCAGGCGCAAAAAACACGACTGCAGTAAAGATCGTTAAGAACACAGTCACGCCAAAGATATCGTGGAAAGTGTAATAAGGATGAGAAGGAACGCCATCAACTGGGTGACCGTCTGCATCTAAGTTATCTTTAATTTCGATACCGTCTGGGTTATTGGAGCCAACTTCATGCAAGGCGATCAAATGCGCCACAACCAAACCGAGCAATACCAATGGAATGGCGATCACGTGGAAAGCGAAGAAACGATTCAATGTCGCATCAGACACCACATAGTCACCACGAATCCACAAAGACAAATCTGGGCCGATGAATGGAATTGCACCGAACAAGTTCACAATAACTTGTGCGCCCCAATAAGACATTTGACCCCAAGGCAAGAGGTAACCGAAGAAAGCTTCAGCCATCAAGCACAAGAAGATTGCGAAACCGAACAACCAGATCAATTCACGTGGCTTACGATATGAACCGTAGAGCAAAGCGCGAGTCATGTGTAAGTAAACGATGATAAAGAAAGCAGAAGCACCCGTTGAATGCATATAACGCACCAACCAGCCGGACGGTACTTCACGCATGATGTACTCAACCGACTCAAATGCTAATTTTGCATCTGGTTTGTAATGCATGACCAAGAAGATACCAGTGACGATCTGAATGACCAACACCAACATTGCCAGAGAGCCAAAGATGTACCAGAAATTGAAGTTTTTTGGCGCGTAGTACTGACCCCATTGATCGTTCCACAATTTAGTTAGTGGAAAACGGGAGTCAACCCAATTTAATGCCTTCGCTGCGATGGGCGCATCGTCAGGGAGTTTTTTCTCAACAAAAGCCATGATTAAGCCTCGCCTTTCTCATCTTTACCGATGATGATTTTGGTATCTGATAAAAACATGTGAGGTGGCACATCCAAATTTTGTGGTGCTGGTTTGTTTTTGTAAACACGACCAGCTAAATCGAATGTAGAACCATGGCATGGGCAAATAAAACCACCTTCCCAATCATCAGGCAAAGACGCTTGCGCACCTGGCGTGAACTTGGAACTTGGTGAACAACCTAAGTGGGAACAAATACCTACAGTCACCAAGATATCACTATGCTCTTTACGAGAACGTGTTTGCTTATCGCAATACTCTGGCATTGCCATGGTGTAGGGTTTTTCAGATTTTGGATCTGCCACTTTTGCCTCAGTCTTTTTCAGACTTTCCATCATTTCTGGCGTGCGCTTCAAAATCCAAACTGGCTTACCACGCCATTCCGCAGTGGTCATCGTACCTGGCTGCAATGTGGAAATATCCACTTCAACCGGCGCACCAGCTGCTTTTGCTTTCTCCGATGGTTGAAAAGTACTCACTAATGTAACTGCCGTTCCTACACCAACTGCCCCACCTGCCACACAGGTAGCAACGAGTAAGCTGCGACGACTTGGATCGACCTGCTTTTCGATACTCATACAAACCCCAATCTATCAAAAATCAAAACTTGACGAAGCACCAGAGTCTAATGACCCTACACTTCTTACAACCTTAAATTATAAAGGAGCTGAGTGGTGATTTAAAGAAAAAGATGCTCTGCAGGACGATTTACAGCTTTTTTCCTCACAATTTCACAAAACTGAACCGAAAATATCAGGAAATCTGTTTATTCTTTTAAAAAATTAAACTTTAATAACAACAAATCGAATTGTGCGTGACAAGATTTGACAATAATTTAGCAGACATCCATAAATTTGCAGATTACTATGTTGCCGCTTTACCATACTTTGTTGGTGAGATATAAACCACAACTATCAACTCAATCAGCGAAACCAAGCTATTTGAGCTATTTAGACTATTTAGGGGAATTTTATGGGCATGATGCAAGAATTTAAGAGCTTTGCAGCACAAGGCAATGTGGTTGATCTGGCAGTAGGTGTGATTATCGGCGCTGCTTTCGGCAAAATCGTTGATTCATTGGTTGGCGACATCGTCATGCCTGTAATTGGTAAAATTTTTGGTGGCTTAGATTTCGCCAATTATTACCTGCCACTCAATGGGCAAGCCAGCAGCTTGACACTAATAGAAGCAAAAAAAGCCGGTGCGGTTTTGGCTTATGGGAATTTTTTGACGATTTCATTGAATTTCATCATCCTTGCTTTCATTATTTTTCAAATGGTACGTCTGGTTAATATGATGAAGAAAAAAGATGCTGCTATCGCTGCTGCGGTGCCAGCAGAACCGGCACCGACGCCAGAAGACGTGGTGTTGTTACGTGAAATTCGCGATGCCTTGAAGAAATAATTTGCATCAAAATGCCTTCATAATAGCTTCATAATGGCTTTGTAACGGATTCGCAAATCTATTCGCAATTCATTCGAGACCAAATCAAAAATGCCACCGATCCGGTGGCATTTGTTTCATCAAGTTAGACAGGATTGGCAATATCAACGAATTGATGCTCTATTCCAAATTGTTGCGCGATGAATTGTCCTAATGCCTGCACACCATAACGCTCGCTAGCATGATGCCCGCAAGCCAGATAAGCGACTCCTGCCTCGCGCGCTAAGTGCACAGTAGGTTCAGATATCTCGCCACTGATGTAAATGCTAGCACCAGCTTCAATTGCCGCGGCCAACATATTTTGCGCTGCGCCAGAACACCACGCAATAGTGTCGACTGTTCGAGCCGAATCACCAACTATTAGCGCTTCTCGCCCGAGTATGTTTGAAATATGTGCCGCCACATCCCCAGCGGTCGCAGGGGCCACTTTTGACCATTTCCCCAACCAACCCAAATCATCTTCACCAAAACGTCCCGTCACTTCGAATCCGAATAGCTTCGCTAATTGCGCGTTATTTCCCAATATAGGATGCGAATCGAGAGGTAAGTGATAGGCGAACAAAGAGACATCATTTTCTATCAAAGTTTTCAGACGTCGAAACTTTTGCCCGATAACACGCATATCTTCACCGCGCCAAAAATAGCCGTGATGCACTAAGATCGCATCGGCTTGTAAACGCACCGCTTCATCCAGCAGTGCCTGGCAAGCTGTTACGCCGCTGATAATGCGCTTAATTTCACGTCGCCCTTCCACCTGAAGCCCATTTGGGCAATAATCACGGAAGCGTGCAACTTGCAATTCGTTGGCCAGAAATTGTGCAAGCACATTCCTCTCTACTGACTTTCTTAACATACCGTCCTCATCATGCGTCGTTTATGGCTATTATTTGCTCAAACCGTGACTGTCGGTTTAGCACTGTGGTTTATTGTAACCAGCTTGAAGCCAAATTGGTTGCAACAAGGTTTTTCCGTCAACAGGAATGTCAGTCTGACTTCCTCCGCGACTTTGATTGAGGCGCCATCTAGCAAGATAGCGGCGGCGGGCTCTTACCATTTAGCGGCAAAACGCGCGATGCCTTCCGTCGTCAATATCAGCGCCTCGCGCAACTCAAATAACAACAATCCTTTATTAAGTGATCCGTTTTTTAAGCGTTTTTTTGGTGAGCAGGCACGCCCCAGATCAGAGCGCCCATCCAGCAGTGGCTCTGGCGTCATTATGAGCCCGCAAGGTCATATTCTGACAAATAACCATGTCATTCAAGGTGCTAGCGCAATTGAAGTAGCACTTGCCGATGGTCGACAAGCCAGTGCCAAAGTCATAGGCACTGACCCGGATACTGATCTCGCGGTACTGCAAATTGATTTAAAAGATTTACCTACGATCACACTGGGACACTCTGAAGAGTCAAATGTCGGCGACGTGGTGCTGGCAATAGGCAATCCTTTTGGCGTCGGGCAAACCGTCACCATGGGCATAGTTTCAGCGCTCGGGCGCAACAGCGTAGGCATCAACACCTATGAGAATTTCATTCAAACAGATGCCGCAGTAAACCCAGGCAATTCTGGTGGCGCGTTGGTCGATGCCAATGGCAATTTACTCGGTATTAATTCCGCCATTTATTCTCAAAATGGTGGCTCACTTGGTATCGGTTTTGCTATTCCAGTATCGACCATCAAAATGGTGATGGAGGCGATCATTACCGATGGTCAAGTAGTGCGCGGCTACCTCGGCATTAGCCCAGAAGACATCACCACCGAGATGGCAGAAAGCTTCAATATCAAACAAACCAAAGGCTCTATCGTTGCCGCAGTCGTGCGTGGTGGGCCAGCTGATCAGGCGGGTGTTAAGCCTGGTGATATTTGTATCGCGATTGATGGCAAGACATTTCAAAATAGTCGCGAGATGATGAATCAGATCGCCGCATTAAAGCCGAATTCAAAAGCGAAGTTGAAAATTTTGCGACAATCCAATGAAATTTCTTTGGACATTAATGTTGGTAAACGTCCGCCATTCAAACTAGAAGAATAGAAAATTTACAAGCTAGGAAAAGTATGCACGTACCAGAACTCAGTCGTTTTTTATTCGAATTGTCCGAAAATAATAACCGTGCCTGGTTTGTCATGAACAAGCCACGCTACGATATTTTACGTGCAGAATTTTTAGTAATGGTGACACGCTTAGTTCAAGAGCTCAGCAAAATCGACCCCGCCATCGCTCAATGCGATCCCAAAAAGGCTCTGTTTAGAATCAACCGCGATGTACGTTTTGGTAAAGATAAATCGCCATATAAAACCTATTTTTCTGCGTCGATACTACCTAGTGGCCGCAAAAAACCGAGCGAAGGTGGTGGACCTGCCTATTACTTCCAGATTAGCCAGGACAATCGCTTGTTATTTGCCGTGGGCGAGTATATGCCACCATCAGACCGCTTAAAAAACCTTCGTCAGCATATTATTGAAGATGAAGCTGGCTTCAAAAAAGTCATTAAGAACAAAGCTTTAAAAGCATGTTTTGGCGACTTACAAGAGGAGGGTAAATTGATTCGTCCGCCAAAAGGCTACGATCCTGAGCATCCATTAATCGAATATCTCAAACTAAAAAGCATGATGGTGTGGACTGAATGCCAGCTAGATGGCATGTTGTACGAAGATGTACACAAGCAGTTAGTCAGTGGCTTTAAATCTGCACTGCCCTTAGTCATTTGGCTGCGAGCAGCCAAATTCAATTAGACAGTTTTATTCTTCTGGCGGCGCCTGAGTCGCTTTAACAAAGATAGGTGCCACAAATAAACCCAATTCAAACAATATCCACATCGGTATAGCCAAAGCCAGTTGACTAACGACATCGGGCGGCGTGACAACAGCGGCAATCACGAAAGCGCCGACGATGACATAAGAACGGATCGCTTTCAGTTTCTCTACAGTCAAAATACCAGTACGCACCAATACGACAACCACAACAGGCACTTCAAAGGTCAGTCCAAATGCCAGGCACATGGACATCACAAAATCCAGATAATTTTCTATATCAGGCGAGACCGTGATGGAAGTTGGTGCAAACTCGGAAATAAACTTGAAGACGCGCCCAAATACAAAGAAGTAGCAGAAAGCTACACCAGCAGCAAATAAAAATGAGGATGAAATGACCAGCGGCGCTACCAAGCGCTTTTCATGCGCATACAATCCGGGCGCAATGAAAGCCCACGCTTGGTACAAAACCCAAGGTAAAGCAATTAAAAACGCCAGCAACAAAGTCACCTTCATCGGCACTAAGAATGGAGAAATCACCCCAGTGGCAATCATCTTAGCACCCGCTGGCAGAGCTGCCACCATAGGCTGCGCCAAAATATCATAAACGGCAGAGGGACCAGGCCAAGCGAATAAAGCGGCACAAACTAGCGCAATCCCCGCGCAGGCTTTCACCAATCGATCACGTAACTCGACGAGATGTGAAATAAAGGTATCTTGCATACCCATGAAATTATTATCACTCATGACATGCCCTTAAATGAATTATTGAGAGCATTTAGAAAAAACTCGATGAAGGTCTGCGATTGACCCGATGTTTCGCCATGCGAGCAGCACCGGAGATTACTTGACTACGCTGACCGTGACGACTCTTATACCAACTTGGAATATTTGAGGTTTTTGCGACTTTCCTGCGGCGGAAATTTTTCGCTTTCGCCATCATGGCATCGCTAGAAGGTGCCGTGTAATAGTCGTAGGGAGAATGACCGGAATGCGACTCTGGTTGCACCAGCTCATTCAATTCCTGCTGCGCTTCGGAAACCTCTTTATTGATATCCTGCTCGAAATTTTGCGCCGCAGACTCAACTTCTTTCTGCATCTTGCGCAATTCTTCCATTTCGATTTCGCGGCTCACCTCGGACTTTACTTGGCTAATGTAGCGTTGCGCACGGCCAAACAAGTTGCCCGCCATGCGCGCCACTTTGGGTAAATCTTTGGGGCCAATCACAATCAAAGCCACCGCGCCAATTAAAGCGAGTTTGGTCAGTCCGAGGTCTATCATAAATCTACTCTAACACTATCCTAAGATTAGTGCGTCGACTTATCCTTTGCCTCGACATCGATGGTTTTTTGCTCTTCGGCTTTTGGTGTTTTGTCATCTTCACCTTTAATACCGTCTTTAAACCCTTTGACTGCTTTACCAAGGTCGCCACCGATATTACCGAGTTTTTTGGTACCAAATACCAAAACCACGACGACCAAAACGATCAACCAATGCCAAATACTAAATGAACCCATCATACTTCCTTCAAGGGCTAAGCCCAAAAAATCAATCAATAAAATAGTTTACAACTTGGCGCCACCAATCACGTGCATGTGCAAGTGATAAACAATCTGACCACCATTTGGACCTGTATTGACAACGGTCTTAAAACCGCCCGACTTTGATCCATCCGCATGTTCAACATAAGCACAGCCTTGCTGCGCTGCCAGTTTAGGTGCTAATTCCAACATTTTACCCAACAATACGGCGTCTTCGGCTTTTGCGTCGGCCAAACTCGACAAGTGCTTCTTGGGAATAATCAAAAAATGGACGGGAGCGGCTGGATTGATGTCATTAAATGCCATCAATTCATCATCTTCATACAAAATAGTAGCCGGAATTTGCTTGGCGACAATTTTACAAAAAATACAGTTATCCATACGACTCACTCAAAATTTGTTACAAAAACGCCGCTACAGCTCGATTAATTATCTACCCGAGAAGCTTTTTCTTCTATGCCAGAAATACCTTCGCGCCTTGCCAATTCATCTAGAACTTGTTGCGGGTGCAAATTATACTGCGCCAACATGACAAGCGAATGAAACCAAAGATCGGCGCACTCATAAAGCAAATCAGAAGTATCGCCAGAAACACGCGCATCTTTCGCGGCCATCACGGTCTCTGTCGCTTCTTCACCGATTTTTTTCAAAATCGCGTCGTCACCTTTATGAAACAATTTGGCAACGTAAGAAGTCTCAGGGTTACCACCATTGATCGCTTTACGGCTCTCTATCACGGCGGCCAATTGGTTCAATATCGATTCTTGCGTCATATCTGTCCTGTGCTTACTTGTAAATGGCTTCAGGATCTTTAAGCACAGGATCAACCGTCACCCATTCGCCTTCATCCACATTGCCTTCGAACTTTTGAAAGAAACAAGAATGGCGTCCAGTATGACAAGCGATACCTTCAACTTGTTCAATTTTCAGAAGAATGACATCTTCATCGCAATCTAAACGGATTTCTTTGACTTTTTGGACGTGCCCGGATTCTTCGCCTTTGTGCCACAGTTTTTTGCGCGAGCGACTCCAGTACACTGCTTCGCCAGTCTCTACCGTACGGCTCAAAGCTTCGCGATTCATCCAGGCGAACATCACCACGTCGTTGCTCCCGACTTCTTGTGCGATCACGGGAACCAAGCCAACCTCATCCCACTTCACCTTATTTAACCAACGAAAACTCATGCTAACCTCATTGGTATATGTTGTGCTGCCATAAACTGTTTTGCTTCCTGCACTGTGTGCTGTCCAAAATGAAAAATACTTGCGGCTAACACTGCGTCTGCGCCGCCTTGTTTGATGCCATCTGCTAAGTCTTGCAAACTACCAACACCGCCCGACGCGATCACTGGAATATCGATCGCATCTGACACCGCGCGGGTCAGCGCCAAATCGAAACCCGAACGGGTACCATCTTTGTCCATACTCGTCAGCAGAATCTCACCAGCACCTAATTCCGCCATTTTGCGTGCCCACTCTACTGCATCTAAGCCTGTCGCATTGCGTCCACCATGGGTATACACTTCCCACTTGCCTGGCGCTACGGCTTTGGCATCAATTGCGACTACGATACATTGCGAACCATATTTATGTGCAGCATCCGCGACTAATTGCGGATTCGTAACGGCAGAGGTATTCATGCCAACTTTATCCGCACCCGCATTTAACAAACGCCGCACATCAGCCACAGTGCGCACCCCACCACCGACGGTTAAGGGAATAAACACTTGTGAAGCGACGGCTTCTATCACTGGCAAAATCAAATCTCGGTCATCGGACGACGCAGTGATATCCAAGAAAGTGATTTCATCCGCACCTTGCAAATCATATCGACGCGCCACTTCCACCGGATCACCGGCATCGCGCAACTCTAAAAAGTTGACACCTTTGACTACCCGCCCGGCATTCACATCCAGACAAGGAATAATCCGTTTTGCTAAAGTCATTCTTGGTCTTCTTCGTAGATAAGATCACCGCATAATTCGTCGGCACGCTCTTGTGCGCTGAACAAATCTAAAGTGCCTTCGTAAATCGAACGACCACAGATCACGCCTTCAACGCCCTCATCTTGTACCGCACATAAGGCTTCAACATCGGCTAATACATGCACGCCGCCGGATGCAATCACAGGCACAGTCACTGCTTGAGCTAATTTGACAGTGGCGTCGATATTCACGCCACCCATCATGCCATCGCGGCCAATGTCAGTGTAAATGATTGCTTCAACACCATAACCTTCAAATTTCTGTGCCAAATCGATCACATCGTGGCCTGACATTTTACTCCAGCCGTCAGTGGCGACTTTGCCATCTTTGGCATCGATGCCCACAATAATTTGACCTGGAAAAGCGCTACAAGCATCCGCCAAAAAACCGGGGCTCTTGACAGCGGCAGTACCAATAATGACGTAAGAAATACCCGCATTCAAATAGCGTTCTATGGTATCAAGATCACGAATACCACCACCCAATTGCACCGGTACTTCTTCGGTATCGGTTTCTTCTGCGTATTCGCGCACGGTTTTGATAATGGCTTTAATCGCCGCTTCATTTTTCGGCTTGCCAGCAAATGCGCCGTTCAAATCCACGAGATGCAGACGACGTGCACCTTGTTCTAGCCAGTGGCGCGCCATATCGGCGGGCTCTTCAGAGAATACTGTGGCTTGATCCATATCGCCTTGTTTAAGACGTACGCAGTGACCATCTTTCAGGTCGATAGCAGGAATGAGCAGCATGATGAATTTATAGGGTTATTAAAAATAAAAAAGTAGAGTGAAACGACAGACACGAAAACAGACAATTAGATTGACAGTATGTTCAATAATTCAAGATCTAAGGATTCCAGTGTACAAAATTTTTGTAGAGTTGCAATCCGGCAGCAGCGCTCTTTTCTGGATGAAACTGCGTTGCAAAAATATTCTCGCGCGCCACTGCTGAGGTAAATACCTGACCGTATTCAGCGGTACCGACCACATCTTGCGCCTGTTCTGGCTGAACATAGTAGCTATGCACAAAATAAAAATAACTGTCGTCAGCAATGCCATTCCAAAGCGGATGTGCTTGAATCTGAGTTTGAACTTGACTCACGCGATTCCAACCCATTTGCGGCACTTTATAACGGGAACCATCTTCTTGCAATTGCCCGCTTAAATCAAAGCGTACTACCTTGCCTGGCAACAAGCCTAAACATGGCGTATTACCTTCGGCACTGACATCAAATAGCATCTGTTCACCGACACAGACGCCAAATAGGGGCTTTTCACGCGCGGCTTGCAAAATCGCTTCTTGCAAACCGGATTCCTGCAAACAGCCCATGCAATCGGGCATAGCACCTTGACCAGGCAAAACAAGTCGGTCAGCAGATCGAATATCGGCGATGTCGCCGGAAATAACAATCTGCGCTTCGGGTGCAACTGCGCGAAAGGCCTGAGCGACGGAACGCACGTTGCCCATGCCGTAATCGACAACAACTATCTTATTCATAAATGAGGAGTAGACATAGTGAAGTGTTGTAGATGCTACAGAGACAAGATTGTCGCTATAGCATTTACTGCTCTTTTATAGGCTACCTTTAGTGGATGGAATGATATCCAAGGCGCGCTGGTCTAATTCTGCCGCCATACGCAGCGCGCGACCAAAGGCTTTGAAAATGGTTTCACATTGATGATGCGCATTCTCGCCACGCAAATTATCAATATGCAGTGAGACTAAAGCATGATTGACGAAGCCTTGAAAAAATTCATGGGTCAAATCGACATCAAATGAACCTATCATAGAACGCTTGAAGTCCACATGATATTCGAGACCTGGGCGACCAGAAAAATCAATCACCACACGAGACAAGGCTTCATCGAGCGGCACATAGGCATGACCATATCGACGTATGCCTTTTTTGTCGCCTATCGCAATGGCGAATGCCTGACCTAAAGTGATGCCAACATCTTCCACTGTGTGATGCGCATCGATATGCAAATCACCATCGGCTTCGATATCCAAATCAATCAAACCATGACGAGCAATTTGATCCAGCATGTGATCCAAAAACGGCACACCGGTTTTTAAGGATTGTTTGCCAGTGCCGTCGAGATTGATGGCGACACGAATTTTGGTTTCGTTGGTATTGCGTGTAACTTGCGCTGTACGTTGCATGATGAGTTTAGCTGGTGATTGTTCGCTATTAGTTTATACAACTAAAGCTACGGTGAATGCTTTTAAAAATAAGGCGTTTTCTTCTGGCGTGCTGACAGTAATGCGTAAGCAGTTCTGCAAAAGACCATGCATTTTACCCACATTTTTCACTAAAATTTTTTGTTCCAGTAGTTTTGTGAACACTTCATTGCCATAAGTCTCACTTTTCGCATTATTTGTCACCCGTACCAGCAAAAAATTCGCAGATGAAGGGAAAACTTCTACCCCTGGCAAAGCTGCAAGTTGACTAGACAACTCACTGCGCTGCGCACGTAAATGTGCAGCTTGCGCCTCAAAAATTTCAGCATGTTCGAGCAGGCAAACAATAGCCGCTTCGGTCAACACATTAATGTTGTACGGCGGCCTGACTTTATCGAATTCTTCTAGCAATGCAGCCGATGCAGACATATAACCTAAACGAATTCCCGCCAAGCCTAATTTGGAAACGGTACGCATCACAATTAGATTCGAAAATTCTGGCAGGCGCGACATAAAACTGGTTTGTGCAAACGGTTGATAAGCTTCATCTACAATCACCAAGCCAGTGTCGCCAACGGCGCGGATAATGTCTTCCATATCCGCCGCGTCAAATAAAGTCCCGGTAGGATTATTCGGATAGGCCAAATAAGTAACCGCAGGCCTATGTTCAGCAATCGCTGACAACATCGCTGCTTTGTCCAAAGTGAAATCGGCATTGAGTGGTATGCCAATAAATTCCATACCTGCAAATTTGGCTGACATCGCATACATCACAAAACCGGGCAAAGGCGCTAGCACTTTTGCGCCTGGTTTAGCGCAAGCAATGCTGATCATAGCGATCAACTCATCTGAACCATTTCCCAACACCAGATCGTAACCCTCAGGTACGCCAAAATGCGTGCTGAGCGCTGTTTTGATACCAGCGTAACTTGGCACAGGATAACGATTCAGATCGATTTCCGATAAACGTTTTGCCAAAGTTTGCTGTAATTCTGGCGTTAGCGTGTAGGGATTTTCCATTGCGTCGAGCTTCAGAAAACCCGTTGCGTCCGGCACGTGATAAGCCGACAGGGCGCGCACATCAGCGCGAATAATATTTTCTACTAGAGACATGAGGCTTTTGCTCGTTTTAAAAATCGGTGAATAATTTTTAGGAATAATTTTGGCTATTCGTTCAAACCGGAATCAAGTTTCAAGTGCTACTGCGCTCTTTTTACGAAGAGCAGGTTTCACTACTTTAGCTTTCACTTTAGCAGGTACAGTTTTAGTCTTAGTTTTAGTCTTAGCTTTAGTCTTACTAATAAGCTTACTTGCTTTGGCCAGCACAGGTTTAGTTCGTACTGGTTCGGTCGGTTGATTATTCAGAACTTGTAATTCTGCCTCTGCCGATAGTAGACGCGCCTCGATGATGGCGCAGTATTCTGGATTTAACTCAAAGCCGACAAATTGCCGACCACAACGTCGTGCGGCGATCGCGGTTGTGCCGCTGCCCATAAACGGATCGAGTACGACACCGTTTTCAGGACAAGATGCGAGCAACATGCGTTGAATAATTTCTAAAGGCTTTTGGGTGGGATGCTCGACCCGCTCCGCGTCTTCTTTATGCAGGCGCGACACGCTCCATAAATCTTTTGGGTTGTAGCCCAACTCCAACCATTTCGCACCAACAAAGATAGATCGCGAACGTGCTTTCTTAGTTACGGCATCATAAGGGATGCGTACCGCATCTAAATTAAAATAATAACTTTTGGATTTAACGAATAAACCGATCGTGTCATGCACAGAAGAAAAGCTTCGGGTACTACCACCCATCGATGGTACGCGTCTATCCCAAATGATTTCATTAATCATCGTCATGCGCTGCTTCAGCATCACGAAGATTTCCGGCGAATAGCGCCATGTCAAAAAGATATACAGCGATCCGGTAGGTTTGAGCTTTGGCAAAACCGCATCAATCCATCGCTCAGTCCAGTCCAGGTAATCGGCCGCCTCTTGCTTATCTGAATCGTTACCGTAATCCTTGCCTAAACCGTAAGGCGGATCAGTCAAAATCAAATCGATGCTGCCATCAGGTATGCGTTGCAAACCCGTGATGGCGTCTTCGTTGAAAATTTGATTGATGAAACTAGTCATGCTATCGAATAACTCAAAAAATATTGCCGCAGAGACGCAGAGAACGCAGGGATATTCTTCATGCTTTCCTCTGCGTTCTCTGCGCATCTGCGGTTAAAGATTTTGATCTTCATTGACTGATCTATTTCAAACGCAATTCAGCGCTACGAGCATGTGCTGGCAAGCCCTCGCCATACGCAAGTTCCGCTGCGATCTTACCGAGTGTCTGCGCGCCCTGCTCGCTGACTTGTATCATCGATGAACGCTTTTGAAAATCGTAGACGCCCAGCGGTGACGAAAAGCGTGCGGTACGCGAAGTTGGCAATACATGATTCGGGCCAGCGCAATAATCGCCTAAAGACTCTGACGAAAAACGCCCAAGGAACATGGCACCAGCATGACGGATTTGATCAGCCCATTGCTGAGGATTTTCTGCAGAAATTTCCAAATGTTCTGCCGCAATATCGTTCGCGATATCGCAAGCTTCTTGCATGTCACGCACCTTGATTAAGGCACCACGATCTTTAAGTGAAGTCAGGATAATTTCTGCACGTGGCATGGTCGCAATCAACTTATCAATGCTGGCGTGAACTGCATCAATATAGGTCGCATCAGGACACAACAAAATCGACTGCGCGAGTTCATCGTGCTCGGCTTGCGAAAACAAATCCATCGCTACCCAGTCTGGGTCAGTCGTGCCATCACATATGACTAGAATTTCGGACGGACCGGCGATCATATCGATACCTACCGTACCAAACACACGACGCTTGGCATTTGCAACGTAGGCATTGCCAGGACCGACAATTTTATCGACTTGCGGGATGCTATCGGTACCGTAAGCGAGTGCTGCTACCGCTTGCGCGCCGCCGATGGTAAACACACGGTCAACGCCAGCGATTGCCGCTGCGGCTAAAACCAGGGGATTGCGCACGCCATCGGGAGTTGGCACCACCATAATGATTTCACGCACGCCTGCGACTTTGGCAGGAATCGCGTTCATCAATACAGAAGATGGATAAGCCGCTTTACCGCCAGGCACATAAATACCAACGCGATCTAAAGGCGTGACTTTTTGCCCGAGGACTGTGCCATCTGCTTCGGTGTACGAGAATCCTGCCGAACCACATTCACGCTTTTGCACTGCATGATAAGCACGCACACGTTGTGCTGCCGCTTCTAAAGCACTACGACGTTCACTCGAAATGTTGGCTAAGGCTGTATGCAAATCAGCCTGTGGAATTTCTAGTGCCTGCATATTAGTGACAGCCGCTAAGCGATCAAAACGTTGCGTATATTCAAGCACCGCAGCATCGCCACGGGTTTTCACTGCTTGCAAAATCTGCACCACACTTTGATCAATCGCCGCATCCTCACTCGCTTCAAACGCCAATAACTGACGCAAAGTTTGAGCGAAACCAGTTTGTGTAGAATCTAAACGCGTTAGTGCTGTCGCGAAAGTCATTACTTGCCCTCCGACGCGCGTTCGAAGGCTTGCAAGATAGGTTGCAAGCGCTCACGTTTCAACTTCAACGCGGCTTGATTCACCACCAAGCGCGAGGAGATATCCATGATCTCTTCCACTTCGACCAAGTTGTTTGCGCGCAGCGTATTACCAGTGCTGACCAAATCGACGATCACATCAGACAAGCCAACCAATGGTGCTAATTCCATAGAGCCATACAGTTTAATCAAATCGATATGCACGCCTTTGCTGGCGAAATGCTGCCGTGCAGTTTCTGTATACTTCGTTGCCACCCGCAAGCGCGCTCCGTGACGCACCGCTGTCGCGTAATCAAATCCTACCGATACGGCCACCGACATACGACATTTTGCAATTGCTAAATCGATAGGCTGATACAAACCTGCACCACCATGCTCGAACAAAACATCTTTACCCGCCACACCAAAATCCGCAGCGCCGTATTGCACGTAAGTCGGAACGTCGGAGGCGCGCACAATGATTACGCGAACATTAGGATCGTTGGTTGCTAAAATCAACTTGCGCGATTTTTCAGGGTCTTCCGTGACATGGATACCAGCAGCCTCTAGCAGCGGCAGGGTTTCTTCAAAAATGCGACCTTTGGACAAGGCCAAAGTCAGTTGCTGAGAACTCATATTGATTATTTCACTAATTTATTTGCGTCACGAATTTATCTGCTTCAAAAGTTACTTCACGCGCTGAATTTGTGCACCAACGCCGGACAACTTCACTTCCATCCGATCATAGCCACGATCCAAGTGATAAATCCGGTCGATTAAAGTTTCACCTTGGGCTGCCAAACCTGCGATCACCAAAGACGCGGAAGCACGTAAGTCCGTTGCCATCACTGGAGCGCCGATCAGTTTTTCCACACCGCTGACAATCGCCGTATGTCCATCGATTTCAATATGCGCACCAAGACGATTCATCTCTTGCACGTGCATGAAGCGATTTTCAAAAATCGTTTCAGTGACGCGCGCTGTGCCATTCGCCAAGCAATCTAAGGCCATGAATTGCGCTTGCATATCAGTTGGAAAACCCGGATATTCCGTCGTGCGGAAACCGACTGCTTTTGGACGTCCGCTCATCTGTGCGCGTATCCAATCCGGACCAGTCGTGATAATCACACCTGCTTCGCGCAACTTATCTAAAGCCACATCCAAAATATCGCTGCGCGTATTTTTGACAGTCAGATCGCCACCCGTCGCTGCTACTGCGCACAGGAAAGTCGCCGTTTCGATACGGTCTGCGATCACCGTATGTGTCGCGCCATGCAATGCATCCACACCTTGTATAACCAAGCGATCTGTTCCAATGCCAGTAATCTTGGCGCCCATGGCGACTAATAAATTCGCTAAATCCGTGACTTCAGGTTCGCGCGCCGCATTTTCCAATACTGTTTCGCCATCAGCCAAAGTCGCTGCCATCAGCAGATTTTCTGTACCGGTCACGGTAATCATATCGGTCACGATGCGTGCACCGCGCAGACGTTTGGCTTTAGCGTGAATGTATCCCGCTTCGATAGTGATTTCAGCACCCATCGCTTGCAAGCCTTTGATGTGCTGATCGACAGGACGTGAGCCAATGGCGCACCCACCTGGCAGAGAGACTTTTGCCTCGCCAAAACGTGCCAGCAAAGGGCCGAGCACCAAAATCGAGGCGCGCATGGTTTTAACCAAGTCGTAAGGCGCTTCCAACTTATCAATCGCTGCGCCGTTTAAGGTCACGGCACCGTTTTTTTCGGTGACCTGCAAACCCATTTGCTTGAGCAATTTCAACATTGTGGCGACGTCTTGCAAGTGCGGTACGTTATGCAAGACCACATCACCAGCGCTTAACAAGCCTGCGCACAAAATCGGCAAGGCAGCATTCTTTGCGCCAGAAATAATTACATCGCCATTCAGGCGATTGCCGCCTGTAATCAGTAACTTATCCATGTTTATTTAAATTCTTCCGGAGTTAAAGTTTTCATCGACAAGGCATGAATTTCTTCACGCATACGATCGCCCAAAGCGGCATACACCAGTTGATGACGTTGAATCAAACGCTTGCCTGCAAATGCGTTTGAAACGATCACTGCGGTGAAATGTTGACCATCACCTTCCACTTCGAGATGTGTACATTCCAAGCCGGAAGCGATGTAATTTTTAATTTGATCTGGTGTAGGGAACACGATAATTCTTCCTAAAATATTTTCTAAAATTTAACTTGCGTTGCGCATTACATTAACTCAGTGACGCACTCAGTGTCGTAATTTATAACCACTACGCAACATCTGCATTGCCACGCCCGTCAACACGATCAGGAAAGCCGCAACTATCAACAGGCTTCGCACAGGATCAACATCCGACTGTCCTGAAAATCCATAACGGAACCCATCGATCATGTAGAAAAACGGGTTGAAATGCGAAATCGTTTGCCAGATTGGTGGCAGTGAATTAATCGAATAAAACACGCCAGACAAAAAGGTTGCTGGTACGATCACGAAATTTTGAAAGCCTGCCAACTGGTCAAACTTCTCCGCCCAAATGCCTACAATCAAACCCATGGTGCCAAGCACAAAAGCACTCATTACAGCAAACAAAGCAATCCACAAAGGCGCACTAAAACTCAAGTGGGCGAACCAAGCTGTCACCACGAACACACCTAGGCCAACTGCCAAGCCTCTCACGACAGCAGCTAGCACATAGGCAAAAAACATTTCCCAATGTGACAGTGGCGGCAACATGATGAAAACCAGATTACCGGTAATCTTTGATTGGATCAAAGACGAAGAGGCATTCGCAAACGCATTTTGCAAGACGCTCATCATCACCAAACCAGGAATCAAAAATGCCATGTAAGTTACGCCATGCACTTTGACATGACCTTCGAGTGCCTGACCAAAAATCAGCAGGTACATCATCGCCGTCATGATCGGCGCTGTGATCGTCTGTGTTGCCACTTTCCAGAAGCGTAAAACTTCTTTATACAATAAGGTGCGAAAGCCTATCATTGCGGATTTCCTCCACCCATAATTTGTAAGAACACATCTTCAAGATCCGCTTGTTGCAGGTGCAAGTCTTCAATTACACAACCCGCGCTCCGTAAGCTCGCCAGAATGGGCTCAACTTCAGCATAATTCGTAATGCGTAAGGCAAAACTGTTTGCTTCTGCTTGCGTATCAGTCGAAATAATTAAGCTATGCAAAGAGGATGGCAATTCGCCTTGTGCCAACTGCACTTTCATTTGCGAACCAGAGATGCGCTTAATAAGAGCGGACATGGTATCGAGCGCGACCACTTTGCCGGCTTTGAGCATCGCAACGCGATTACACAAGGCCTGCGCTTCTTCCAAGTAATGTGTGGTCAACACAATGGTGTGACCTTCACGATTTAAGCGCGCTATAAACTTCCACAAAGTCTGACGCAATTCGACATCAACACCTGCAGTAGGCTCATCCAAAATGATGACCGGTGGTTTATGAACGAGAGCCTGTGCAACTAAGACCCGGCGCTTCATACCGCCAGATAAAGCACGCATATTCGCATCGGCTTTATTGGTCAGGTCGAGATTCTCCA
The DNA here is from genome assembly GCA_963511665.1 of uncultured Undibacterium sp. Taxonomy (GTDB): domain Bacteria; phylum Pseudomonadota; class Gammaproteobacteria; order Burkholderiales; family Burkholderiaceae_D; genus Undibacterium. Next base: position 8,457 of record CAUPKC010000050.1, on the reverse strand, counting down.
TGATCTCGTCTATCCAGGCATCATTATTCTTAATGCCAAAATAGCCAGATTGCAAACGCAAAGTTTCGCGCACGGTGAAGAAAGGATCAAACACTAATTCTTGTGGCACGACGCCGAGCTTACTACGTGCGGCACGATAATCACGCACCACATCATGCCCTTGCACTAAAACTTGCCCTGAATCGGCGCGATTTAAGCCAGCAATGATAGAGATAAGCGTCGTTTTACCCGCGCCATTCGGTCCGAGTAAACCAAAAAATTCGCCTTCTTCAATCGAGAGCGACACACCACCTAGAGCCTGTAGCGGTTTGCCGGCAGACTGGTAGGATTTTTGTACATTGCTAATTTGTATGGCGGCCATGTGGCATTCGCGCTTATGCGCATTGATTGTGAACTTAGGTCGACAATGACGAAAAAAAGATCACGGCAGTTGCCGTGAAAACCTTCGATTATAGGGGATTTTGCCTGACAACGGGTTGCGCTTTATTGCACTGCTTGTATAGACAAATTAATAGAGATGAGCTGAGGATCAATGTCGCTCAGAGGGATATGCAGCGGACAGATGGAAAAAATCGGTCAATCCGTAAAGAGAAATTAAACTTAACAAACTGGCAGGAACGTCAATAAACTGCAAATGTCGATTAAGGGCTTGCGCCTGACGTTGCCAGGCCAGCATGACCGCCACTGCGGACGAATCGACAACGTGCAGTAATGACATATCGATCTGGTCAGCACCAGCATGAATCGCTTGCAGTCCCGCCTCAGAAACGCTCACTGCATTACGCAAACTTAGTTCTTGATCTGACAAGATCATGCTGGGCTCCAAAATATGACCGAATTTATGACTGCGCTTAGGACTTCTTCGCCGAAGTTGCCGCCAATTTTTTGTTCTTTTCAACTAAAGTCTTGATCAAACCGTCTACACCGTTTTTACTGACTTCAGCTGAAAAACTGCCTTTATAGGTTTCCACTAACCATGCACCCAGAACATTAATATCAAAAATCTTCCAGCCAGATGCAGTTTTTTCTAAACGATAGCTGAGTTGCAAAGGTTCGCCACGTGCTTGTATCACTAAGCTTTTCACTTCCACTTCAGTATCTTCAGGTGCAGCACGGAATGGCTTAAATTCGACTTTTTGGTCGCGAATTTGTGTAATTGCACCCGAATACGTGTGAATCAACAAAGTACGAAATTCAGTGATCAATTGCTTTTGCTGCTCAGGCGTCGCTGAGCGCCAGCTTTTACTCACGGCCAAAGAGGTCATGCGCTCAAAATTAATGTGAGGCAGGACTTTATCCTCAACTAAATCGTTGATGCGTTGACGATTTCCGGCTTGAATCTCTTTATCGGTCTTTGCCGCATCAATAATTTCTGTACTCAAACGCTTTACCAATTGGTCTGGCGCTTCTTGCACTTGCGCGTTAGCGAGCAAGCTAAAACCCAAACAAAGACTAACTAAAAATTGACTGACTTTTTTCATAATATTTTCCTGACTTATGGGATTAATTCTATTTACGGTTTTGTTACGTAAACTCTGTCATGTGACATTGGGTTGACGCTGTTCAAAATCCCCCCCGGTTTTGTTCTTGATGCTCAATTACGATTTAAACAAAAATCGAAGCACCATAATTTTTGAACTTTTCTTTTGCGTTATTCCTGCTCTTGTTGCTTGCCTGCCTTGATTTGGCTTTCACGTCTTTGCAGATAGGCACCCCGAATAAACACATATTTATCTAAAGCAGCTTCTTCTATTAAACTCACTGCATCTAAAGCACTTGCCCGCTTATCAATCACTTTCAATATCGAGGTTGTGTTTTTTACCGCCCCCGAGGTCTGTGAGAATAGGATATCGCCTTTAAAATCGATAGGGGTCGCTATTGTATCGCGTAAAGTTGAGGCACCCAAAACTGGCAACACCACAAAGGGCCCGGAGGGTACTCCCCATACACCCAAAGTTTGTCCGAAATCTGCTCTATGCTTGGGCATGCCACCCGCACTAGCCACATCGATCAATCCACCTATACCCATGGTCGTATTAATTGCAAAGCGCATAAAATCATTCACACCATCAACCAAATTGCCTTGTAAGACATTATTCACGGCAGTCCAGACATCACCAGCATTACTAAAGAAGTTGCCTACTGCCGTCTGAACTATGCTCGGTGTCACATTTTGGTATACCTGCGCTGTGGGCTTTAATAGATTAGCATCCAAGCTTTCGTTGAAGCTAAATATAGAACGATTGAAACCCTCTAAAGGATCGTCCGGATTATTACCAATGTTTGTCGTTTCACTGACTTTTTCCAGAGTAGCCACCGCATTAGTTTTCACTTTGGCTACCGTACTACAAGCTGTCATGCTCAAACCAAGTGCGCACAACATCAGTAAACGAACCGTGATTGAACGCAGGATGGACATATTTAAAAAATACGCACTCATTTCTGCTCTTCCTTACCGTCAGCCGCTTTGCTAAACAAAAATTGGCTGATCAAGTTTTCCAATACGACGGCCGATTGTGTCATCGTGATTTTGTCACCAGCGGCTAAATTCTTAATATCACCGCCCGCTTCTAGACCTATGTATTGCTCACCTAACAAACCGGCGGTCAGAATTTTGGCAGAAGAATCCTTAGGGAAGCTGTAGCGTTTTTCCATTTTCAATACCACTGTCGCTTGAAAACTCTTATCGTCAAAATTAATTGCACTGACGCGACCAACTACTACACCTGCACTCTTAACCGCAGCGTTTGGCTTTAAGCCGCCAATATTGTCAAACTTGGTGGTGATATCATAAGTCTGCTCAAAAGACAGACTACTCATATTGCCTGCTTTCAGCGCCAAAAATAACAAAGACGCTGCGCCTAGCAGGACGAAAATACCTACCCAAAAGTCGATTGATTTTTTTTGCATTTTTTTACCTCTTACCAAAATCCACCATGACGTCATCGTCTTCGGTGCGATCATATAAATTCAAATTCAGAAAGCGTTTTACTGAAACATCCACGCGGTTAATAGGAAATCCAGCCACAAAACCAACAGGGATGAAATCACCACTGTGCGGGTAGTAGCACGCGCTACACCCTCGGGCGTTGGGGTTGCTTCATAACCTTGATACAGCGCCACAAAAGTTACCGCAAAACCAAACACGATACTTTTGATGATACCGTTGCCTATATCATTAAAAACACCGACTTTAGCTTGCATTTGCGACCAAAAAGCGCCGTTATCAACACCGATCAGTTCCACGCCAACCAAATAGCCACCAATCACGCCCATCGCACTAAACACCAAACTTAGGATGGGAAGTGCGATTACCCCGGCAATAAAACGAGGGCCAATAATGCGATTCCATGGATTAACTGCCATCATCTCCATCGCTGCCAATTGCTCACCAGCTTTCATGAGTCCAATTTCAGCAGTTAATGAGGTTCCGGCTCGTCCAGCAAAAAGCAGCGCTGTCATCACGGGCCCCAATTCACGAACCAACGCCAACGCAACGAGTACGCCTAAGGATTCGCCTGCGCCGTAATCATTTAGAGCATAAAAACCCAAATAACCTAAAACAAATCCCACGAACAAGCCTGCGATCGTGATGATCATCATTGAATAGTTTCCAATGAAATGAACTTGATCAATAATCAGTTGTGGCCGATTCCAAAGGCTGCCCACACTACCGACCATTCGTACAAACCCACGGCTCGCATGTCCAAGATTTTCGAGTGTCTCGCGTGTAAATTGTCCGAGGCGACTGACTAAATTTGTAATCATGTCGAGCCTCCTGCATTCTGCTTCAACCCGATCTCATCGGCCATGGTTTTGCCTGGATAATGGAAAGGCACCGGGCCATCACTCTCTGCATGCACGAATTGTTTTACATAGGGATCGGTCGATTCCAGCATCTCTTTTGGAGTTCCTTGCGCGACGATCTTGCCTTGTGAAAGGAAGTAAACATAGTCGGCAATAATGAATGTTTCATGCACATCATGCGACACCAAAATACTAGTGGAGCCAAGCGCATTATTTAGATTACGAATCAAGGTGGCGGTCACCCCCATAGAAATAGGATCCAGACCGGCAAATGGTTCGTCGTACATAATTAATTGCGGATCAAGTGCAACCGCACGCGCTAATGCGACTCGACGTGCCATACCACCTGAGATTTCAGATGGTTTGAGCTTCGCAGCATTGCGCAAACCAACCGCGTTTAGTTTCATCATCACCAGATCTTGAATCATACTTTCTGGCAATTTGGCATGTTCCCGCAATGGGAACGCGACATTATCGAAAACGCTAAGATCCGTAAACAAAGCACCGTGTTGGAACAACATGCCCATCTTGCGACGCAAGGCATACAGACCGGGAGTTTTGAGATGATGAACAATTTCACCGTTGACAGCCACATGACCACGCTGAGGCTTAATCTGTCCGCCAATCAAGCGCAAGATAGTGGTCTTACCTGAACCTGATCCCCCCATCACGGCAATCACTTTACCGCGCGGAAAATCCATGTCCAAGCCGGACAAAATATTCCGGTTGCCATAGCCAAACTGCAAATCACGAATTTCAACTAAATTGGGCACGACGATTGATTTCTATAATAAAGGTGCGATTGTAAACTAGAACGGGAAATTGAGTTGCCTTCAGATACTGCGAAAATTGTAACGAAATAATTAAATATTGATTAATACGATAAAAAATTAATTTAATTCGCTTAATTTAATAAATTCAAAATTTAAGTCTTTTGCACCGCACAAATTCACTAAAAATAAATGAACTTAGAGTCAGCAATTTCATTTAACACAGGGCTTTTCTAATATTTAAAACACTAAGAAGGGCACAAATTCCCAAATAAGACCGCAAAGTCTGGGTGAAGTTTGGAACAAGGCTGAATTTATTTGCATCAGCTCACCTCACAAGCCCAAAAGTATCGCTAAACAACACCAAAATTGGACTTAAATTAACAAAAAAAAGAGCCAAAGTGTTCGTACTGCATGAATTTTGAAGCTTGTCGGTACACTTCATTTCAGTTGTCAGATGTTACCATTTGGGCGCGAAAAATTTAAATGAGAAAACTGACTTCAATGCCCCACACAGAAGCTGCTCCAATAGGAAGACTACTTAACAAACGGTTAAAACGATGAAAAATTTTCGTTTGCATCGTTTTCTTCTGGCCTTATTTTGTTATCTTTGCTGCGCGGTGTCAGTATCAGCAGAAACTGGCAGCCAAAAATCGGTACTAGTGCTTAGCCCAGCTATGCTCAATTCGCCATATTTCTTCGATTTTTACTCTGCGTTCAAAGACAAACTTAATGCCGAGCGTGCGGAGCCAGTCGTTATCTATGAAGAAAATCTGGATTTGTCGCGTTTTCCTTCAAGTAGTTACCAAACAAATCTCGATACCTGGCTAAGAAATAAATACAAAAATATTAAAATAGACGCAATCGTTGTGGTTGGGCAGACTGTGCTTAATTACATGCTGACGCATCAGCAACAGATGTGGTCGAATACCCCAATATTATTCACACTGGCAAGTGATAGCGAAATAAGAAAAATGTCATTGCCAGTAAACGTGACCGGAAAAACCCTCAAGGCAGGTTTTTTTGATATCGTGCATTTGGCGAAGGCGCTTTTGCCGAATACACAGCACATCGCCATTGTTGGAAATACTGCTGAACATGACGTTTATAGAAATGATCTTCCTGATGAGATTGCGAGGTTGTCGGGGGACACTGATATTATTGACCTGCGCGGAAAATCATTACCTGATTTAGAACTCGCGGTTAAACAGCTTCCAAAAAACACTGCTCTCTATTTTACGGCATTGACGATAGACGATAAGCTACGCAAAGTAGTGAATGAATTTGCCCTAAAAAAAATTGTTAGACAATCCAATGCACCAATACTCGTCGACAACCCTAGCCACATAGGTTCAGGTGTTTTGGCGGCGATTTCATTTGATGCTGGTATTCAAGGACGGGATACGGCAGACTTGCTAAACCAAATACTGATTGGAAAAAAAATATCGTCCTTGCCCATTAGTAAATCCACGTTTATTCCTCTGCTCGATTGGCGTGAATTGAACCGATGGGGGGTAAACAAAAACAACTATCCGGCTGACAGTGAAGTGCGGTTTTACGTTCCTACAGCGTGGGAACTATATCGCTGGCAAATCGGGCTGGTGTTTAGTGTGATTGCTGTATTACTCGCCTTGGTTGGTACTTTGTTGTTAGAGCGTAAGCGTCGCAATGCGGCTGTTGCAGAGTCACGCCATCGTTTGGCGCAAATTGCCTTCATGAATAGAAAAATTACTGCAACAGTTTATTCAGAAGCGATTGCCCATGAGCTGATACACCCCTTGGCTGCAATCTTAAGCAATACAGAAGCGGCACAATTATTTCTGGAACAAAGCCCACCTCAGATTGCGATCGTGCAGGAAATTTTGGCAAATATCAAACGTGATGATCTGCGTGCTGGAGACTTGATTAAAAGTATGCGTGGCTTGTTGACAAAGTCAGCGTCAACTGAAAGTCTTGTTAATGTTAATGAGATGGTACAGAAAGTAGTAAGCTTTCTTGCTGGTGAGGCGAATATCCGTCAAGTTCAGTTAATCGAATCGCTAGCGCCAGTTACGTTAGTAGTGAGAGCGGATGCTATACAGCTACAGCAAGTGATGGTGAATCTGATACTTAATTCATTGGACGCGATAGATGAGGCGGATAGCACTCGACGCTGTATTTCGATCCTTACTGCATTGCATGAAATAGATAAAGTGCAAGTTTCGGTTGCGGATACTGGTATTGGATTTGACGAAAATATTGAACGGATATTTGATTCTTTTTTTACGACAAAAGAAAAAGGTATGGGTTTAGGGTTGGCGATTACAGAAGCGATCGTTCAAGCGCATGGTGGTCGAATTTGGGCAGAAAATAGTGTTGATGGTGGAGTGGTACATTTCTCTTTGCCATTATCAAAAACGGCGTTAGAGGGCTAATATGCTGGCTCCAATAATTTATGTGATCGATGATGATGCGCCTTTGCGCATGGCTTTGTATCTTCTGTTACTGGCGTGTGGATATCGGGTCTTTACCTATGATTCAGCATCGCAATTTCTTGAAACCCCTATTGCAGATGAGCTTAGTTGCATATTATTGGACGTAAATATGCCGGACATGAGTGGACTCCAATTGCAGGAATACCTAAATAAAATAAACAGTCATATTCCCATTATTTTTCTTACCGCACATGGAAATATTAGTTTGAGCGTTAGGGCGATGAAGGCGGGGGCGGAGAATTTTTTAAGTAAGCCAGTGCAAAAAAATGATCTGCTGTCTGCAATTGAAAGTGCGCTTGATCGTTATAAAGAAGTAGCCGAGGATCAAGGTAATTTGTCGCTACTTCGCCAACGATTTTCGACATTGACACAGCGCGAAATTGAAGTGTTCAGAATGGTCGTACGAGGACAACTGAACAAGCAGATCGCATTTGAACTTGGTAACTCCGAGCGTACGATCAAAGCGCAACGTCGCAGCATCATGGAGAAAATGGAAGTTGACTCACTAGCTCAGTTAGTGTTGGTCGCAAGGCAACTAGGGCATGTATAAAATTACATAAACCATAGTGACCATAAACAGGATATTGCTTCAATAAAATATTTTGCCCTACCTACGAGCATGAATCGAGTCGATTCCAAAGTAGTTCTCTTTGGATGCAGTCCCACAGTACGCTTTTTCGCGTGTACTACGTCGGAATATGAACTTCAGCAATTGAAGCAACATTTCATACTTGTATCGACGAATTCACTTGATTGTTGGGGTGGATCGAATCGGTAATAAAACATAGAAATTCATGGGCCAAAATTTCTTACCATTTCGCATTGAATGAATCGATAACACTCGCTTAAAAATGACCGTCTGATTTCATCGCTATCTATTTGAGTTTGCACCAAAGGGCAATAGACAAGAAGATTTCCTTAGATCAATATGCGCCCGAAATTTTAATTTCGGCCCCCACTTTTTTTCAGTGGGGATTAGATCGCAGATTAAATAGAAATCTCTGCCAATTAGAAATCATCTGCTCATCGCGGACGTGATGATCCAACTCTCAATTTAATAATTAGGTGGAAACGTTTGTATATCCACTAGGAAATTTAGATGAATAGTAATAGATATTTTTTATCACTTTTGACAATAGTAGTATTAACTGGATGCGGTGGTGGCGGTGGTGGCATTGACGCAGCCACAAAACTTGATCAAAGTGCAACAGCACCCAATACACCAGGACCGGATACTGAACCTAGCCACGCTGTTATTCCGCCATGGATGGCAGGGTATCCATCCACAGTTGTGCCGCCTGTTGTTGTGCCTCCTACAGTTGTGCCTCCTGATGTTGTGCCTCCTGATGTTGTGCCTCCTGTTGTTGTACCTCCTGTTGTTGTACCTCCTGTTGTTGTACCTCCTG
>CAUPKC010000049.1:0-31498 GCA_963511665.1 uncultured Undibacterium sp. | reverse complement strand
CTTTTTTCGCTGCTGGCTTTGCTGCTGGCTTAGCTGCTGCTTTCTTCGCTGCAGGTTTTGCTGCTGGCTTAGCTGCTACTTTTTTCGCTGCTGGCTTTGCTGCTGCTTTTTTCGCTGCAGGTTTTGCCGCTGGCTTAGCTGCTGCTTTTTTAGCTGCTGGTTTTGCTGCTGGCTTAGCTGCTACTTTTTTCGCCGCAGGTTTTGCCGCAGGCTTAGCTGCTACTTTTTTCGCTGCTGGCTTTGCCGCTGGCTTTGCCGCTGCTTTTTTAGCTGCTGGTTTTGCCGCTGGCTTAGCTGCTGCTTTTTTCGCTGCAGGTTTTGCCGCTGGTTTAGCTGCTACTTTAGCTGCAGGTTTCGCTGCAGGTTTCGCTGCAGGTTTCGCTGCAGGTTTCGCTGCTGCTTTAGCTGCTGGTTTAGCCGCTACTTTTTTCGCTGCAGGTTTCGCTGCTGCTTTCTTAGCTGCCGGTTTCGCCGCAGGCTTAGCTGCTGCTTTCTTGGCTTCTGGTGCTGTTGCCATTTTGTTTCTCCTTCACGTTAGTCGGAAAAAAATCAGATTAAAGTTAAAATCCGCTCGCTTTCTGGTAAGCGGATTATTCATCGGCACAAACATGAATTCTGGTTGCGCTAATGAATTCGGCACCGACCTCTTATTAACTCCCACAAGCTAATAAGATGGTCATATGGCTTTGTCGTTTGCCCCTTTTTATTCTTAATGACAGGCAGACCTTAACGATTTATGACAACAGCCAAAACGCTACTTGCAAAAACTAGCGTCGGAATTCTTTACTATTCAATGCTTAGATCAGCTTTGAAGTAATAATCAGTTTGAAATTCGGCTTGCTGAATTTCCAAACACAAAAGCGCAACACCCAGCCTCGCCGGGGTCGCGCTATTTAAACTTACCACATCGAATGAGTCTAAAAAGTTCATTCAGTTTTGTGAAGCCTTTCTTGTTCAATTACTTTGGTCGCATTTTACTGTCTTTACGATTTCTTGTCTTGAACACTTTCGACTACAAAAAATTTATTCCCAATTGAGAGCACCACCTGTTTGATATTCGATGACACGGGTCTCAAAGAAGTTCCGCTCTTTTTTCAGATCGATCATTTCGCTCATCCACGGAAAAGGATTTTCTTCATGTGGGAACAAAACATCGAGACCGATTTGTTGTGCGCGTCGATTTGCAATGAATCGCAAATAACCTTTAAACATTGGCGCATTCAAGCCTAGTACTCCTCGCGGCATTGTATCCTCTGCGTAACGATATTCCAACTCTACCGCACGTAAAAACAACGATTTAATTTCATCGCGAAATTCTGCGGTCCACAAATGTGGGTTTTCCATTTTGATCGTGTTGATCAAATCGATTCCGAAATTGCAGTGCATCGATTCGTCACGCAGAATGTACTGGTATTGTTCGGCAGCGCCCATCATTTTATTCTGACGACCCAGCGCAAGAATTTGTGTGAAGCCAACGTAGAAGAAAAGTCCTTCCATCAAACACGCAAAAACGATCAAAGAGCGCAACAGTGTTTGGTCCGTTTCAGTAGTGCCTGTCTTGAATTCCGGGTTAGTCAGTGCATCAATAAATGGAATCAAAAATTGATCTTTATCACGTATCGATTCAACTTCATTGTACGCATTAAAAATTTCAGCTTCATCTAAACCGAGTGACTCAACGATGTACTGGTATGCATGCGTATGGATGGCTTCTTCAAACGCCTGACGCAATAAATACTGACGACATTCTGGTGCCGTGATGTGACGATAGGTACCGAGCACAATATTATTTGCTGCTAATGAATCGGCAGTAACGAAGAATCCAAGATTGCGTTTCACTAAACGACGTTCGTCTTCAGTCAATCCATTTGGATTTTTCCACAACTCAATATCGCGCTGCATGTTGATCTCTTGCGGCATCCAATGATTCGCGCAACCTGCCAGATATTTATCCCAAGCCCATTTGTATTTGAATGGCACTAACTGATTCACGTCCGTTTGGCCATTGATAATGCGCTTGTCTGCCGCATTAACACGACGGCCAATTTCTTCTGGTGTAACGACCACTGGTTTAGTCACCAAGGCGGGATTCAAAGCCACGTCTTGTGTTTGCATGCGCGTTTGATATTGGTCAAACGCGGTTTGTGTTTGTACACTTGGCTGCGCAACTGGTCGTGGTGCCGGTGCGGCTGGAGCTACTTCATCATCCCATGAAAGCATGTGATTTTCCTTACGATGTACTGTTGATGAGTTGGCGCTTACTAGTCTATGCGTTTAAGCGTAAAACCGAAAAAGCGCCAAAATAAATGAGCTAACTTTATAAATTAAGTAGGTTTGGTCTCTGCGCACGCACAGCACAGAGACCAGATATTAATTTATTGGCAGGCTTCGCACTCTTCGAAACCTTGATCACCTGGACGCAAATAGCATGCTGCGCCGTCCGCCTCGATAGCAGATGTCGCCGCCACTTCGGGACTGGCAGAATAGCCGCTGTTGCCACCATCAACTCCTACGGCATTCAGTGCGCCTGTCTTACTAGTTGATTTCTCGGTATGAGTCGCACCTATCGTACGCAGGTAGTAGGTCGTTTTCAAACCACGCAACCATGCCAACTTATAAGTCTCATCCAATTTCTTACCGGATGCACCGGCCATATAGATATTCAAAGACTGAGCTTGATCTATCCATTTTTGACGACGGGAAGCCGCTTCCACCAACCAAGTCGGGCTAACTTCAAATGCGGTTGCATACAGCTCGCGCAAATCCTCAGGAATGCGGTCGATCTTCGCCAAGCTACCGTCGAAGTATTTCAAGTCGGAGATCATGACGTCATCCCACAAACCGTAGTCTTTCAGATCACGTACCAAATGCTCATTGATCTCAGTGAACTCACCGGACAGGTTCGATTTCACGTACAAATTTTGGTAAGTGGGTTCAATACAAGCGGCCACGCCAATAATATTCGAGATGGTCGCGGTCGGCGCAATCGCTACGCAGTTGGAGTTACGCATACCATATTGCTTAATATGATCACGAACGATAGACCAATCCATCGCTTCCGAACTATCAACTTCTAAATAACCGCCACGCTCTTCTGCTAATAATTTGACAGAATCTTGTGGCAGGATGCCGCGATCCCACAATGAACCCGTGTAAGAACTATAACGGCCGCGTTCTTTCGCCAATTCACTCGATGCCAGATAAGCGTAATAGCACACTGCTTCCATAGACGTATCAGCAAACTGCACTGCATCCATCGATGCATAAGGAATACGCATCATGTGCAAACAATCTTGGAAGCCCATAATACCTAAGCCGACCGGGCGATGACGTAAGTTCGAGTCACGTGCTTTCTTCACTGCATAGTAATTAATATCAATCACGTTATCGAGCATACGCATCGCTGTCGTGATGGTACGCTTGAGTTTTTCGTGATCCAGCTTGCCATCTTTCATGTGCGCTGGCATGTTCACAGAGCCCAAATTACAGACCGCGATCTCGCTGTCATTCGTGTTCAACGTGATTTCGGTACACAAGTTAGAACTATGCACGACACCGACGTGTTGTTGCGGCGAACGGATATTGCATGGATCTTTAAATGTGATCCATGGGTGACCTGTTTCGAACAACATGGACAACATCTTGCGCCACAAATCTAATGCCGCGATTTTTTTGGACAATTTGATTTCACCACTCACTGCTTTTGCTTCATAAGCAGTGTAGGCTTCTTCAAACGATTTACCGAACTTGTCATGCAAATCTGGTACGTCTGATGGCGAGAACAAAGTCCAGTCGCCCTTCTCCATGACGCGCTTCATGAATAAATCTGGAATCCAGTTGGACGTATTCATATCGTGCGTACGGCGGCGATCATCTCCGGTGTTCTTACGCAACTCCAAGAACTCTTCGACGTCCATGTGCCAAGTTTCGAGGTAAGCGCAGACAGCGCCTTTACGTTTGCCGCCTTGATTGACTGCAACTGCCGTATCGTTGACTACTTTTAAGAATGGCACCACACCTTGTGATTTACCATTCGTGCCTTTAATATGCGCACCCAAAGAACGAACTGGCGTCCAGTCGTTACCCAAGCCACCTGCATATTTGGCTAACAGCGCGTTTTCTTTGATCGCTTCATAGATGCCGTCGAGATCATCCGCCACTGTCGTCAGGTAGCAAGAAGATAATTGCGAACGCTGTGTACCACTATTAAATAGGGTAGGCGTGGAACTCATGAAATCAAAACTCGACAACAAGTTATAGAATTCGATCGCACGTGCTTCGCGGTCGATTTCATTTAAGGCCAGACCCATTGCCACGCGCATGTAGAAAGCCTGAGGCATTTCAATGCGGATATCGCGGATGTGCAAGAAATAACGGTCGTATAAAGTTTGCAAACCGATGTAACCGAATTGCAAATCGCGGTCTGCAACCAAGGCATTTGCCATTTTCTTTAAATCAAATTGCGACAATTTGGCGTCCAGCAATCCAGCTTCGATGCCTTTTTTGATAAATTTAGGGAAGTATTCAACATATTCTTCAGCGGCGTCTTTTTGCGCAACTTCTTTACCGAACACTTCTTTACGCACTGTATGCAACAGCAAACGTGCTGTCACCTGGCTATACGCTGGCTCTTTTTCCATCATCGCACGCGCTGCCAAAATAGCTGACTTATGCAATTCTTCGACGGGTACGCCGTCGTACAGATTTTTGAGCGTCTCGATCAGGATCGCTTCTGAATCGACTAATTTTTCTAAACCGACACAAGCTGCTCTAATTAAGGCACGAACTTGTGCGATCTCCAACACCTGCGGACGACCATCAACGATCACATGAATTTGTGGCACAGCGGCGTCTGGCTTACCAGCGGCCTGCGCTTCTAACTGTTGGCGACGCTCTTCCATACGTTTGGCACGGTACAAAACATAGGCACGAGCCACATCATGTTCACCCGAACGCATCAACGCCAATTCGACCTGATCTTGAATATCTTCAATGTGAAACGTGCCGCCATTCGGCTGACGGCGCATCAATGCGTTTACTACAGTAGATGTGAGCTGCTCTACCAACTCACGAATTCTCGCAGATGCAGCACCTTGGCCACCATTTACAGCTAAAAATGCCTTCGTTACCGCGATAGAAATTTTTGATGGTTCAAACCCAACAACCGCACCGTTGCGGCGAATAATACGGTAATCGCCAAATCCAGCCGTTGGCTGCGCCTGCGTTTGTGCAGATGCGCCGGTATGAGCAAAATTTGAGTCAAAGGATGTTGCTGGGGATATTTCTAGTGAAGAGTGCATTTCGCCTCCAGGTTCAGGTTCTTATTAATGTAAATTAAATATAAATTTGCGATTTTTCCTGCTGATTTTGCTGCTGATCATGTAATGCGATGCTGATGCTGTGTTAATGCGGTACTGCAATTCATTGATGATGCACAAAACTTGAACGACCAGTTTAATATGAGCACAGCAAGTGAACCCTGCTGCCTAGTTTGAGCACCTTTGAATAGGGCCAAACCGCTTATTTCTTCCAGTTATTCAAGCGTATCAAACGGTGAAACGCCAAAAAAATAATTTTTGGAAACTTTCCAAAAAACACTATATCTAGTGGGTTTATTTTTATTTGCACTAATTCTAGTGTCTCGACTGCAAGTACGCAACCGCTTTTTAAAAGTTAGACGAGTTTTATTTCATAGATTTTGTCTAGTTCTGTTTGACATTACACAGTCGACAAAAGAATGCGGATCACCACGTGAGTGACCACTAACATGACATGCTAATTCTTTGTGCACATCTAGTCTTGGCGGAAATTTTTTTTAAAGATGTTTTTTTCTTTGACGAAAAAATAGGCAGGAGAAAGTACTAGATTGAACGAAGTCAAAATGGACAGAGCTGTCGATGTAGATGGTAGAGAGAGCGGATGGCAAACACCATTGATCACAGTTTTCAAGCATAAAAGGACTGCCCTGAAACGACTGATAGTATAAAATTTATATCGTTTAGTTGATGTGCCACGCACCCAAAGCTTGCTGATAACGCGCCCAATCAAAATAAGGACCTGGATCAGTTTTACGCCCTGGCGCGATTTCATCATGTCCGACAATATGCTCAATCGGGAAATGACGTAACAAAGCTTGACTGAGTTTAAGCAAACTCATGTATTGAGCATCTTCAAAGGGCTGACTATCGCAGCCTTCCAGTTCTATGCCTATAGAAAAATCATTACAGCCTTCACGACCCTGAAAATGTGAGATACCAGCATGCCACGCACGATCGAGCGCAGACACAAACTGCTGCACTCGCCCATCACGCAGGATTAAAAAATGACTAGAAACTTGCAAGCCTCTCAGGCTGGCAAAACTTGAATGAGCGTCACAATTGAGCGTGTTTTGAAACAACTCTGCTATATAGTTACTACCAAATTGTCCCAAAGGAAGACTAATGTTATGAATCACCAGCATGGAAATCGCCATCTGCGCTGGACGTTGACCAAAATTGGGCGATGCTAGCGGTTGCACTTGTAGGCACCAACCCTGAGCATCCATGTCCCACGCATCTGCTTGAGCCGGTGCTAACGAGAAAGGATTAATCCGCGTCAACATCGTTAATTTTCAATTTTTGAATTGAGTAGCGTAATTGGCGAAAACTGACGCCCAATAATTCAGCTGCCTGAGTGCGGTTATTTCTAGTTTGCTTTAGAGCGCTGCGAATCACTTCGCACTCTATTCGCTCAAGATATTGAGGCAAACTGCATGGCAAAGTCGGCGCCAGAAACACCGATGCGGCGGCTGGCATAGGCAAATCCGAGTTATGCTCCACAACGAAACTAGCATCCTCTACTAATGCAATTTCATTTAAGTTACTCGGTGCTGAATGCCGTTCAATTCGCAAGTGTTCATGTAACTCCTGCGCCTCACTAGCTGGCAATGCTATTGGTTTCATGTCGTGACGCGCCGAAGATCGTAATCCAAGGTCAATCACATCGATACAACCATCGTTGGCAAAAGCGGCGGCACGCTCTAAGATATTTTCTAACTCTCGTACATTGCCCGGAAAATCATATTGCTGAAGCGCAGCCATAGCCTGTTGGTTCAATGTGATCTGATATCCAGGGCTGGCCAGCTTCAATAAAATACTACTCGCCAGCTCAGGCACGTCACTCAAGCGCTGACGCAATGGCGGCAAGACCAGCTCAATCACGTTCAAACGATAATAAAGATCTTGCCGGAATTTTCCTGCACTGACGCAGCTTTCCAAATTCTGATGGGTTGCACTTAAAATCCTGACATCAACTGGCTCTTCAGACGTCGCACCCACTTTACGCACTCGACGTTCTTGTATTGCACGTAAAAGTTTCACCTGCATGGCTAAAGGTAAATCTGCAACTTCATCCAGCATCAGAGTACCGCCATTCGCCGCTTGGAAGAAACCATCTCTGTCGTCATTCGCGCCAGTAAAAGCACCTTTACGGTAGCCGAAAAATTCGGCCTCCATTAGCATCTCGGGGATCGCACCACAGTTGACTGCAACAAAGGCTTTACCAGCGCGAGGACTATTTCTGTGGATCTCCCGCGCAGCCAACTCTTTACCGCTACCCGACTCACCCGTAACAATAACTGGCGCCATACTACGCGCCAGACGACTGATTTGAGATCGAACTTGCTGAATCTCACTCGATTGCCCAATTAGGAAAGAAGGGCTGGAGGGTTTAGTAGCGACGATTGCCACTTCTTCGACCGGTTTCACATTTTGTATTTGCAAAGCCGAACGTACTAATTTACGCAATTGGTCTAAGGCGACTGGCTTAGATACATAATCAAACGCACCGGCTTTCAAGGCGACCACAGCATTATCAGTACTGCCAAATGCGGTAATCACAGCAATCGGTGTATTTTTATAGCGCACATTAACTTCTTCTACCATTTCCAAACCGGAACCATCCGGCAGACGCATATCGGTCAAGATCAAAGAATAGCTATGCTTATTTAAATAACGGCGTGCAGCCTCGAGTGACTCCGCGCTATCAACTTCCAGACCCATTTTTATTAGAGTGATCTCTAATAGCTCACGCAAATGCGCCTCGTCGTCGATGACGAGAATTCTTGCCGACCCTGCGTTATCGCAATTGCCCATGACTACACTCTTACTTTCTCATTCATGATTTTTCATTAGACGAAAAATTAATCACAAAACGGCCGCCGGGTTCAATACCAAGACTCGCCGTTTCATCATTTCTATATTCATAGTCCAATAAGGCGTGATTATTTAAGCATAATTCGCGAGCCATATAGAGCCCTAAACCCGTTCCCTTACTCGAAGTCGTATAAAACGGTTCAAATAAATGCGCCCTAACCGACGATGAGATGCCCGGCCCATCATCTTGTATGTGTAACTCACGCCGGTTGCCAGCGGATATCTTGATAATCAAGCGAATACTGCCCGGCTTATTGCTGGCGTAACGCAGCGCATTGGATAGCAAATTCGTGACAACTTCGTGCAAATGGCCGGAATCAAACACGATATGAAACCGACCGGAATCAGTGACATGAATAATTTGATCGGAAATACCGCGCGTTTCGACAAACTCCTGCACGATATCGCGCAAAGCATCCATCAACAAGATAGGTTGCAAATTCATTTGCGCTTTTCGCGACAGTTTCAAAATATCTTCAATCAATTGATTCAAACGCGTGACATTGTCATCTACAATTTTCAGGAGGCGTTTAGACTGAACTTCATTATGCACGTCTTCACCTAATAAAGAGGCTGCATAAGATATCGAAGATAAGGGATTACGTACTTCATGCGCGATACTCGCTGTCAGTCGCCCCATCGACGCCAACTTCAATTGTTGTGCTTGGTTTTCTATATCTGATACATTTTGAATAAAAATAATCGTACAAGGGGCGACCGCGCCACCAAGGTGTTCAAAATCATATTCTTCAATACGAATAAAACGTAATTTCAGATGGGTGACCACCTCATGCGCTTCTTCTGACGATGAATACTCAGAGGAACGGTGTTTATCATCGATAAAATTTCTCAGGACAACGAAGGACGCACCTTCGTTTCTCAGCCAGGTTGTACTATCGGGACGACGACCAGCACTCCAAAGCGCCAGAGCGGACGCAATTGGTTCCAAACCTGGAATTTGATTCAAACGAATCTTGCTCCCATTGACAAAATTTACAGGATTAACACCAAGCATACGGTCAGCGGCGGGATTAGATTCAAACAATTGCCCTGCTTGATCAATCACGAGGACGCCATCATCCATATCCGCGATCACCGTGCGATTAATGGCCTGCTGCAGGGCTAATTCAAAACCACGTTGCATTGCCAGCTCTTCTTGCCCGATCAAGTTTCTCGCCAAGCGATTTAGAACGTACACCACCGCAAAATAGGCAGCACCATACAACCCCGCCTGAGAGATCAACTGACTATCTTCATTTTGTAAGACTTGATAAGTATTCACCAACAACATGAATAAGGAGACCGCCGACACAAAAAACAATGCCAGCAACATGGGCGCCAAAATACCTGCGCCTGCCAAGGGGAATAAATACAGAATGACCAATCCGCCCTTGCTACCACCAGCACCTACATACAAGGTAGAAATAACGACCAGATCAATCGTAATTTGTGCTACCAGATGGAAGAAAAAATGCACAGGCCAACGTGCTTTGAGTACCACAAACAGCATGGCGATAAATAGATAGCTACCGCCCAAGACACGCAAAGAAGTAACATCAAATAACCAGTTGTCTTGCAGCGATTTGAAGTTCAACAGCATCAACAAAATCAGCGCCATCAAAACTCGTGAGACATTTAAAGTCTGCAATGACCGCCACAGTGTCGGGCTAACGCTAGCTTGATGCTGAGAGGTGATCATTTAACTGGGGGAACCGGGAGATGCTTGGTCAGCGTGTTCGAGGCAACAAAAATTTTGCTGATGACGTACCACCGCTTCAGAAGCTGGAAAATAAACTTGGCAATGTGCACAGCTAAGCATCGTTTCACTCTCTTTCCGGTTTGCGCTGTAAGTTGAGCTCGCGTCAGCCCAATCGTTTGGTTCGGTATGTTCAGACTTGGTCTTATTCGATCTGGTACGCAGATTCTTCCGGATCGCAAAATAGACCAGAGCGGCCAATATCAACCACATCAATAGCCTCATAACACACTCCGATGCAACAACACTTCCAACACAAAACGGCTACCAACATAAGCCAACAACAAACTCAGAAAACCAAACAGCGTTATTCTCAATACCGACTTACCGCGCCAGCCACGCCACTGCCGCCCTATCAACAAAATGGCAAACAACAACCAAGACAATAAGGACAAGACGGTTTTATGATCCCATTTAAATGCCACGCCAAGAAACTGCTCAGAAAAAATGACGCCAGACAAAACGGTCAAGCTAAGCAACACAAATCCGAGCGACACTAGCGAGAACAATATGTGTTCCATCTTCAATAAGGCAGGCAGTCGATCTAAAGCTTTTTCTAACCATGATTGGGTCTGCGCGCCTCGTATGCGATGCAGATGTAGATCCTGTACGTACATGACTAAGGCATGAAATGCGGCAACCGTCAGAGTACCGTAGGCAAGCAAAGCGATACCAATATGCCAAGGGAACATGGCGGGTTTATTCGCCAACGCGATGATAATACCTGGAAAAAACAAGGGCATGAGCGCTGTGACCGCTGCCTGTGGCAAAATCAAAATACGTAAGCCATCCAGCAAAAAATTACGGTTTTCAACCAGATACACTAAAACTGAAATCCAGATCGCGGATGACCACATGACGGCAAAACCAATACGCAGCGCACCGGGTTCATACGCGCTCAGAGCCAAAGCCAAGCCGTGCAAACACCAAGCCAGCGCGGTCAAGCTTAAACCTAAGAGATGGCGGCTAGCAGGAATAAATGGGCAGATAACATAGAGTAATGCTGCTGCCAAAGAGAAGTTCGTTAACATACGCCAAGTTTACACTAAGTCCGCCATTCTTTTCCTGCTTTCGTCGAGTTTCTGAGACAAGTCAAAATCTAAGCAAAGCGCACACTAAAAAAACAAAAAATCCTCTACGGAAACATCTGGTAAGAAAGCAGGATGCCACAATCGGCGAAGATAAGCACAATTACAACAAGACTAAAATTTGACCTGAAATCACACTGCTAAGCGCTTGACTAAGCGTATTGGCTTCTAGATACTGCGAAACACTCGGAATCAGTCTGCTTACTTGCTAGCTCAGTTTTTATCAAAATACTGTCGGCAATTCAATTTGCAAGATAAGTAAGGCAAGCTGTGTCCGGGCAATCAGATTATCTTTTCGCAGGAATTAAAATGAAAAAATCACTTTTCGCTTTAGCCGCACTCACACTTATCGGCGGTTATGCGCAAGCCGATGAAGGTATGTGGATGCCACAACAGTTACCACAAGTAGCTAAACAACTCAAAGCCGCAGGTCTTAAATTAGACCCGAATTCGCTGACTAAATTAACGGAATTCCCTATGGGAGCGATCGTCAGTTTGGGTGGTTGTTCTGCCTCTTTCGTTTCTACACAAGGTTTGGTGGCGACTAACCACCACTGCATTTATGACAGTGTGGCACGCAATTCCACACCACAACGCAATTTACTAGCAGATGGTTTCCTGGCCAAAACCTTGGCAGAAGAATTGCCAGCAGGCCCAGGTTCACGCATTTTCGTCACGACTGAAGTGACCAATGTCAGCGACAAGATTATTGATAGCAATGCCGCCAAATTGACTGGCAAAGCACGCGTCGACGCCATCGAAAAAAATCAAAAAACCCTCGTTGCTGCCTGCGAAAAAGAAGCAGGTTATCGCTGTAACGTAGCATCCTACTACGGCGGTTTGGAATTCTATTTGATCAAACAAATGGAAATCAAAGACGTACGCTTGGTTCATGCGCCAGCGGAAGGCGTCGGTAAATTCGGCGGCGATACTGACAACTGGATGTGGCCACGCCACACAGGCGATTACGGTTTTTACCGCGCCTATGTCAGCAAAGACGGTAAACCAGCAGAATTCAGCAAAGACAACGTGCCTTACGTACCAAAGCATGTATTGAAACTGGCAAAAGATGGTTTGAAAGAAGGCGATTTCGTGATGGTTCTGGGTTATCCAGGCCGCACTAACCGTCATCGTTTGCCATCCGAAATTGCCTACACCTTTGATTTCGAATACCCAAATTTCGTCAAGAGCTCTGCCGAAAACTTAGCGATTATTGCCAACGAAACTAAGGACAATAAAGACGCTAATTTGAAATATGCAGGCATGGTTGCCAACATCAACAACTATTACAAAAACCGTCAAGGTATGTTGGATAGCTATGCAGGCAGCGACATTTTGGAACGCAAATCCAAAGAACACGCGGACTTAAAAGCGTGGGTCAATTCCAATCCAAAGACAAAAGCTGAATATGCCGCAGACATCGACAAGATCGAAGCCATTTACGCAAAACGTGACGCAACAGCGAAAAAAGAATCGTTTTTAGCCTCGTCATATCCTCGTTTCCTCGGAACAGCGCGTACTTTATATCGCTTGGCACATGAAAAAGCCAAACCAGACGCAGAACGTCGCGCCGGTTTCCAAAATCGTGATTTGCCACGCTTCAAAGCAACAGTTGATGGTGTAGAACGTAGCTACGATGAAAAAGTCGATAAAGCATTGGTCTTAAATAGTCTGGTGAAATACGCTGCAGCGCCAGCTGCGGAACGCAATGCGAATTTCGATGGTGCCTTAGGCATCAAAGACGGCATGAGCAAGGATCAACTGAAAACGTTGCTGGATCAAATGTATGCAGGGAGCCAGTTTGGCGATAAAGCTTTCCGCGCTTCGTGGTTAGAAAAATCGGTGGATGACTTCAAAGCCAGCAACGATAGTTTTATCAAAGCGGCTGTCGGTATGTTTGACGAAAGCATGAAACGTGAAGTTGCAGATCAAGAGTCCGCAGGCACTATGCAAAAATCTTATGCCAGCTACATGAAAGCAAAAATTGCCTACATGAAGAGCAAAGGTCAGGCGGTTTATCCTGATGCCAACAGCACTTTGCGCGTCACTTACGGTAAAGTCGCAGGTCGTCCATTCGGTGCGGATGGTACAACCTGGACAGCATTTACGACCGTCAAAGGTATCACAGCAAAAGCAACTGGCACTGGCGAATTCAACGCGCCAGCCAATCAGTTAGCGGCAATCAAAGCCAAAGACTTTGGTAAATACGTTGATCCGATGTTGAAGACGGTTCCTGTCAATTACTTGGCGACACTGGATATCACTGGCGGCAATTCAGGCTCAGCAGCGTTGAATGCCAAAGGCGAATTCATTGGTTTGGCATTTGACGGCACTTTGGATTCCATCATCGCTGACTGGGATTACAACAAAGCCTCAAGTCGTTCCATCCAAGTCGATTTGCGTTTCATGTTGTGGCAGATGAAACATGTCGACAAGGCGGATAACTTGTTGAAAGAAATGGGCGCGGAGTAAGCTGATCAGTTTTGAATCGGCAACTCAGTTTTAACCAGTAAAAAAGCCACGTTGATTGAGTTCAACGTGGCTTTTTTATTTGCACAAACACCATGAAAGCGGACGATAAGGCGATAAATCCCTCTATACGCCTAAGGAAACTCCCTCATTTCGAGTAAAATACGGGCTTATCTAAATCGGTTCAGTACATGCGAATCCGATTGCAAAAAATTCTTTGGTGCTGTGGCTCTGCATCACACTCGTTCTCAAAAAGAAGACAAATAGAAGGTTTACTATGCTCGACAATCTGACCCAGCGTCTCGCCAAAGTCGTCAAGACCATGCGCGGCGAAGCGCGTTTAACTGAATCAAATACCGCCGAGATGCTGCGCGAAGTCCGGATGGCGTTATTAGAAGCCGACGTCGCCTTACCTGCGGTGCGTGAACTGATTGCCCGTGTCAAAGAAAAAGCAATGGGTGAAGATGTCATTGGCTCTTTGACACCAGGTCAAGCATTAGTTGGCGTAGTACAAAAAGAGTTAGCGTCATTAATCGGAGCCGATTTAGGTGAAAACGCCTCCGAATTAAACTTTGCAACGCAGCCGCCAGCAATCATTTTGATGGCGGGTCTGCAAGGTGCGGGTAAAACCACTACCGTCGGTAAACTCGCTTTATATCTACGCGAAAAGAAAAAGAAAAAAGTCTTAACTGTGTCTGCCGACGTTTACCGTCCAGCAGCGATTGGTCAGTTAGAAACCGTCACGGCACAAGCTGGCGCGGATTTTTTTCCAAGCACCATTAACGACAAACCTGTCGATATCGCCTTAGCCGCGCTTGATTGGGCGAAGAAACATCATCATGAAGTCTTGATTATCGATACCGCAGGTCGCCTCGGTATTGATGAAGCCATGATGCAAGAAATCGCCGCAGTGCATGCGGCAGTCAAACCGATAGAAACTCTGTTCGTGGTTGATGCGATGTTGGGTCAGGATGCCGTAAATACGGCTAAGGCCTTTAACGATGCTCTGCCATTGACTGGTGTGGTACTGACCAAACTCGATGGTGACTCACGCGGCGGTGCCGCTTTATCTGTACGTCATGTGACTGGTAAGCCGATCAAGTTTGCTGGTGTTTCGGAAAAACTTGACGGACTCGAAGCCTTTGACGCCACCCGTATGGCAAATCGCATACTCGGCATGGGTGATATTCTCGCTTTGGTCGAATCCGCGCAAAAAGGCATGGACGTCGAAGCGGCAAAAGGCTTGGCAGAGAAAATCAAGGTCGGCGGCAAGTTCGATATGAACGACTTCAAAATGCAACTCGCGCAAATGAAGAATATGGGTAGCCTGTCGAGTCTGATGGACAAATTGCCAGCGCAATTCCAACAAGCTGCCAGCGGTGCGAACATGGATAACGCCGAGAAACAAATGCGCCGTATGGAAGGTATCATCAACTCCATGACGCCACTAGAGCGAGCCAAACCAGATCTAATTAAAGCCTCACGCAAACGCCGTATTGCCACTGGCGCCGGTGTACAGATTCAAGAAGTCAATCGCATGCTGGCACAATTTGATCAAATGCAGAGCATGATGAAAAAACTTAAAGGTGGCGGCATGATGAAAATGATGCGGGGTATCAAAGGCATGATGCGTTGATTTACCTGCATAAATCCAATTCTAGGGCGCCGCGCGTTGTTGCCAATGCTCGCAATACGAATGTATTGCTGTGCTTGGCGCCTAGCGCTGCATCCCTATAATTGAATTTCTGCAGGCAAATCGCTTTGCATTTTTTCAAAAAAACATAGTCGATAATAGTAAATAGTAGGTTGGCGCTGAACGAAGTGAAGCCCAACATTGTTTAGCTAGCTCAATTACTTCGAGCCCTAAATTTTTGATCAAACCACACTTCGCCCCCACCAAAAACACCATCCTGTTTTCCCTCTACTTATCTGCGCCTCTGTGTTGAGAGGTATTGTTTTTACGTTTTTCATGAAGCATTTTCATCGACAGTAAAGTGGTCATTTCTCGCACGCTGCAGAGGAAAAACGACATTTTTCCCTCTGAAAACCACTTCTCTCATGATTTCTCACACTTTTTTCGTAAAAAGCAAAAAAAAACACTTGCATCACTCTCTAAACAGCACCACTATAAGCACTGCGTGAAATGGCGCATTTTCCAAGACAATTGTGAAGGAGCCTCGATATGGCAACAGCACCAAAAAAAGCAGCAGCAAAACCAGCAGCGAAGCCTGCCGCGAAAGCAGCAGCTAAACCAGCAGCAGCAAAAAAACCAGTAGCAAAAGCAGCAGCTAAACCTGCAGCAAAACCAGCTAAAGCAGCAGCGAAGCCAGCAGCAGCACGTAAGCCAAATGCAGCTTTCATGAAGCCTATGACTTTGTCCCCAGTATTGGCAGCGGTAATCGGTGCAGCACCAATTCCACGTACTGAAGTTACCAAGAAGATCTGGGAATACATCAAAAAGCACAAACTGCAAGATGAAGCAAACAAACGCAATATCAATGCGGATGACAAATTGAAAGCCGTTTTCGGTGGAAAAGCACAAGTCTCCATGTTTGAAATGACGAAACTCATTTCTGGTCATCTGTCTTAATCGGATCTGATGTCCATATTGCTTTGGGCAATTCTTGGGTCGTAATTTTTACTACCCAAATCCCAAACAAAAACGCCCGCATCGCGCGGGCGTTTTTGTTTGCTCAGATCTTGCAGCCAATCAAGATTCATTTACTCGCGTCACAATCTTCAAATTTTTCTTATGTCTAACCCAGGCCATATGTCACAAAAACCGCCAATACAAGCGGGATTTCATCCGCGCAACCGACATCAGGGGCAATACGATTTCAATGCACTAATCGCGGCGGACCGGGATGCTGGCGCTTTTGCGCTAAGCCACTTTGTCAACACCAACCCATACGGTGATCTGAGCATAGACTTCGCTAACACAAAAGCGGTCAAAGCCCTCAACCGGGCTTTGCTTAAGCATCAATATGGAATCAATGCCTGGGATATTCCCGACGATTACTTGTGTCCACCAGTACCGGGTCGTGCTGATTATATTCACTCTCTGACAGACTTATTAGCCGCTAGCAATCAAGGAAGGGCTCCAAAAAAGTCCAATGTACAAGCACTTGATATCGGCACGGGTGCCAATGGCATTTATCCCTTAATCGGTGCCAGTAGTTATCATTGGCAATTTACTGCTACCGACATCAACCCTGAATCAATCGCCAACCTGAATCACATTTTGCTCGCCAATCCGCAGTTAGCCAGCAGGATTCAAACACGCCTACAAACCAATCATGACGCTATTTTCCGCAACATTATTGGAGAAGATGACTGGTTTGATTTCAGCATGTGTAACCCGCCTTTTCACAGCTCGCCCGACGAGGCTAGAGAGGGCACGAAGCGAAAGTGGGAGAATCTAGGGCAATCGCAGAATACAGATAAGCTCAATTTCGGCGGACAAAATGCGGAACTATGGTGCGATGGCGGCGAGCTCGCTTTTATTCAAAAGATGATTCAGGAAAGCCAAACCTTTGCGACACGCTGTTTCTGGTTCACAAGTCTGGTCTCCAAAGCGAGCAATTTACCGGCCATCAATGCCGCTTTAAAACGGGCACAAGTTCAACAAAGCAAAACAATCAATATGCAACAAGGGCAAAAACAAAGCCGCTTTATTGCCTGGAGTTTTCTCAATCCAGTACAACAAGCGGCTTGGGCAAAGATGCGCTGGTAAAGTCGAGTTAAGACTTACATAGAGCGTTTTTTTATTTTTCTTTATTTCACTTTATTCGCAGTAAAAAACAAAGATAGCCATTCTAAACTTTTTGTCTTAGTCCAATTCAGATCTTCATCTGAATCGAACCTGGAATAAGAGAAAAAATAAACAATTTTCCCTTCTATCATGGTGGTGGTTAAGCCCAACACCATAGGAACTTCTTTTGCTTCACCACTCACCATCACCTGCACCAACGTCTTAGCAATCAAAGCAACGAATCTCTCATCATCGATCACCTCGCGCACTTGCAACTCACCCAACTTCATAGAAATATTTTTGAGTTGCCCGCTTTGGTCTAAACGCTCAACCGCCTTATTCATTTCCGACTGCATGCGCTCAGCATTATCATCTAAGATTTTCTTGTATTGGTTCTTAAGTTGATCCCGAACTCCAGCAAATACTTGTGCTGACATGGTCAAATCTTCTTTAGCGCGCAAAGTCTGCACCAGAAAATATCGATGCAATTGCGGCTGTGTCTGTGCCAGCATCGCTTTAACATCATCATCGCTGATAAAGAAGGCAAGCAAGCGATTTGAAGGCGGCGTCATAGTTTCGCCTAGTTGGCACAATTTGGGAAACATCAAAGACGGGTCAGAAAAATCTTTGGGAACAGGGATAGCAATAGCCTTAGCCCCGATCCTAGCCTCTACATCCTTATCTGCTGCAGAAACATTGCAAAAAGGAAGCAAGAGCGCAAGCATAGTCATCAAACGCACTACGAAAATTGGCATAAATTATCCTTAGTTAAAGTCGAACGTCATCAATGTATTGCAGGTCGTGATCAAAATTTCTGTGTTCAAATAATTCACCATACCTGATAATTCATCACACCTGATAATTCATCACACCTGATAATTCATCACACCTGATAATTCATCACACCTGATTACTCTTTGAACTCCCAATTCTTCCAATTGGCGAGTACCGCGTTGGGATATTCTGGCCTGCCACGACTGCCGTTATAGCGTCCCAAAGCCAAATACAAATTGCCGCCTTCCATATCGATATACATACGTAAAATCGAACAGCCATAGCGCAGATTGGTTTGCATTTGAAACAGTTTTTTTGGATCGCCGTCACCGATGACGCGCGACCAGAATGGCATGACTTGCATGAAGCCTCGCGCGCCGACTATGGATACTGCGTATTTTTTGAAACCTGACTCGACTTGCATTAAGCCCAGCACCAAACCAGTATCTAAACCTGCGCGTTTGGACTCATACCACACTGTTTCTAAAAATTCTAAGCGGGTTTGTTTGTCCGGAATGCGGCGTTTTAAGCGATCTGACATTTCACCGAGCCAATGCAGATATTCGATGCGATCTTCTATCTTGTCGAAAGTTGGTTTCGGTGGGCGTGGATCGGCCACCAGCTTGGCGAGTGCCAGTCTGACTGAATCGGCTATTGCCTCTTCTTTTTGATTGCCTGCGTTCGCAAGCGATGGCAGCGTGAGTAGCAGCGCAAGAAGACAAACGCGAGTTTGTTTTTTAAAGAAACAAACTCGCGCCATTACGTTCAAAATGAACTTCATTCTTAGATTTATTTCGCCTGCAATTTAGCGGTGAGGAAACTGAACATATCAGCGACTGCAATATTGCTTGCTTCCGCGTCGCGGCGACCTTTGTATTCCAGATTGCCTTCTTTTAAGCCGCGATCACCAATCACGACGCGATGTGGCACACCGATCAATTCCCAATCAGCGAACATCGAACCCGGACGCAAATCACGGTCATCTAACAAAACATCGACACCAGCAGCCAATAAATCCGCATACAGTTTTTCTGCCTGCTCTTTCACCGCTGGACTCTTTTCCATGCCCATAGGACAAATCACGACTTCAAACGGCGCAATTGCGGTTGGCCAAATGATGCCTTTGTCGTCGAAATTTTGCTCAATAGCCGCACCCAAGATACGGGTAATACCGATACCGTAGCAGCCCATTTGCAATAACTGAGGCTTGCCGTTTTCATCAAGAAAAGTCGCTTTCATGGATTCAGAATAGCTAGTGCCGAGTTGGAACACATGACCAACTTCAATACCACGTTGGATTGCCAACACGCCTTTGCCATCCGGTGATGGATCGCCAGCGACCACATTGCGCAGATCAGCAACCAGTGGTTCCGCCACATCACGTCCCCAGTTGGCACCGGTAAAGTGGAAATCTTCTTCATTCGCGCCGCAAACAAAGTCGCCCATCATCGCCACGGTGCGATCTGCGACCACTTTGACCGGCAGCTTAGTATTCACTGGACCGAGGTAACCGGGTTTAGTGCCAAAGTGTTCGACGATTTCATCTTCGGTTGCGAAACGGAAGTTTGCTAAACCTGGCACTTTGCTAGCTTTAATTTCATTCAATTCGTGATCGCCGCGTATCAGCAATAACCAGACTTGTTTAGTGACTTTATCTTTTTCTTCGGTTTCAACTGTCAGCACGATAGACTTCACCGTGTTTTGCAAAGGAATGCTCAAGAGCTCGGCCACCTCTTCGCACTTGGCTTTGCCTGGCGTTGCGGTTTTCTTCAATGCTTGTGTTGCTGCCTGGCGTGCATCAAATAAAGACAAGGCTTCCGCTGCTTCCATATTCGCAGCGAAATCTGAGGTTGGACAATACACCAAAGCATCTTCACCCGTTTCAGCGATCACATGGAACTCATGTGATCCGGTACCACCAATGGCGCCGTTGTCTGCCGCCACAGCGCGGAATTGCAAACCAAAGCGATTGAAGATACGCACATAGGCGTCATACATGTTTCCGTAAGATTTTTTTAGACCATCTAAGTCACGATCAAAAGAGTAAGCATCTTTCATCGTAAATTCACGACCACGCATCAGACCAAAGCGTGGACGACGCTCGTCGCGGAATTTGGTTTGAATATGGTAAAAATTCAGCGGCAACTGACGATAAGACTTAATTTCTTGACGCGCAACGTCAGTAATTGCTTCTTCGGAAGTCGGTTGAATAATGAAATCACGACCATGACGATCTTTCACGCGCATTAATTCTGCGCCGTATTTTTGCCAGCGACCCGTTTCTTGCCATAACTCAGCGGGTTGCACCACGGGCATTAACATTTCAATAGCGCCTGAACGATCCATCTCTTCACGTACAATTTTTTCAACTTTACGGATGACGCGCAAACCCATAGGCATGTAGTTATAAATACCAGAGCCAAGACGTTTGATCATCCCGGCGCGCATCATTAATTTATGGCTGACGATTTCGGCATCGGCTGGGGCTTCTTTTAAAGTGGAAATGAAAAAACGTGTGGCGCGCATGACTTATTTCTTTTCAATAATGGAGGTTTGGAATGACATCAAAATGTTGCCAGGGTTGCGCATCAAAATTCAGGCTCAAGTCTGACAATGAGCACCATGATTTATGAAACAACAACGCTTGAACTTTTTTGTTGAAGTCCTAGGTTATAATCAACTCAATTTTAAAGGATATGCTGGCTCATGCGCTCACTCTTTGCATTTTTGATGATGGTTTCGACTGCTTAATTGCATTTTTTCCGACCGAATTCGGATTTTTGGCGGCTTTTCCCGCAAAATTTCCAGTTTTCAGCGTTAAAAACTTCGCATGTCAAAATAGAGATTGTGCCCTGACCACGTTTGGGAATACTTAACAATTCGTTTAGGGACACATAAATTCTCGCAGATTTATATCGGGCGAGGATTTTTTGGTGCGGCTAGTTTTAGTCATTTACAAAGAAATTTAGCACGCAAACCTGAACGATAGTGAATGAATTCCCAAGAAATAATTGGGGTTATACCATGTTGGATCGTGAAGGCTTCAGGCCTAACGTAGGCATTATTATGCTGAACGCCAATAATGAAGTCTGGTGGGGCAAGCGGGTGCGCGAGCACTCATGGCAATTTCCACAAGGCGGCATTAAATACGGCGAATCGCCGGAACAAGCGATGTTCCGCGAACTCGAAGAAGAAACTGGCTTGCTCCCTGAGCATGTCAAAATTATCGGTCGCACCCGCGACTGGTTGCGCTATGAAGTGCCGGATCATTTCATCAAACGTGAAATCCGTGGGCATTACCGTGGTCAAAAACAAATCTGGTTTTTGCTGCGCATGGTGGGACGCGATTGCGACGTAAATTTGCGCGCTAGCACGCATCCAGAATTTGACGCCTGGCGTTGGCATGATTACTGGGTGCCGCTTGATACGGTGATTGAATTTAAACGCGGCGTATACCAAATGGCTTTGCAAGAATTGTCGCGCTTTATTAATCGCCCGGATAATCAGCGTAAGGCTTACCATCAACGTGGACCGCGACGCACGCCAGAAACACCGTCGGACAGCGCACTGACAAGTGCTAATGAAGCTGCGGATACTAGTACAAGCACATCGACGCCAGATAGGGAAACTTGATCATGCACCAGCTCACACCGCTCCGTTCAATCTCATGCACAACGCAACAAGTCCTACGTGCCTGCGGTCTGAGCTTGTGCTTTATTCTTGTCTCTACGGCACAAGAGACCAGTGACAAACCGACAAAAACCTGGGTTGACAGTGCACTACAGTTTCCCGCCGCACCTATCACAGAGAATCTGCTTCGTTTTTACAGCAACGAAAACCAAAGCTTCTTCATCGACAGTAAATCCCTCAGCATCGTGGCGGACGGTAGCTTACGCTACACCATCGTATCCACCAGCCAATCAGGTGCCAAGAACGTTAGTTACGAAGGCATACGTTGTGACAGTTACGAAAAACGTCTGTTTGCATTTGGTCGTGCCGATGGTAGTTGGTCGCCCTCCCGTCGCAATGAATGGGATGAAATCAGCAACAAAGGCGTCAATAAGCAGCACAGCAGCTTGGCTTGGGATTTTGTATGCGAAGCTGGCAGCATTGCTGGCAACGTAGAAAAAATCATTCAGCGCCTGAAAACCAATCAATCGCTTAAGCAGTATCATTAAGTCCTTCGGCGCACGGGCATCTTCTGTTTGACGCGCTCTTTTTTTTAGACGGCGATAAGGCTGGGCATCTGCCTTGCGCGCACCAGATGATTACTTGTAACTACTTGCGCCAGCTCCTAGCGGTGCTACATCAAAAAAGAAGCCTAGCTCATCCACCGATATCACAGAAGACGCGATACGAGAGTTGGTATTGGTATTGCCGTTGGGCTAAGTCGATATCAAAGTATTATCGGTCAACGAAATTTGGTCAGCTTTAAAACCAGTTATTCGCAAAGAGTTAAGAAAAGCCCCCATTTCACGAAAAGAATTCAAACATTGATGAAAGTACTCGCCCTCTGCGGTAGCTTACGCCAACACTCCAGAAGCCTTGCTTTGCTTCAGGCGAGTGCGATCTTAGCCGAATCTAAATTTGAATTTTCCATCTTCAGCAGCCTAGGTAATCTGCCCTTGTTCAATCCAGATTTAGAACACGATATACCTGCTCAAGTACAAGCTTTGTGGCAGGCGATAGAGGATACCGATGCCATACTCATCGCCAGCCCAGAATATGCACATGGCATTACAGGCACGATCAAAAATGCCTTAGACTGGCTGGTAGGTTACATGCCCTTTACCGGAAAACCAGTTGCTGTCTTTAATCCATCTCATCGTGCAGAACACGCTGATGCTGCCCTTAAAGAAATCTTGATCACCATGAATGCGCAACTCATTACAGAAGCATGCCTACGTATTCCCGTCACCGCATGTCAGCTCAGCGCTGAAGAATTAACCAATACAGATCCTTACCGCAATTTAATATCCACGGCGCTGAATGCGATAAAACTCAGGCAAGCTCACTCACCTACTCCTTAATTGCCTCAACACTGAAATACAAAGTCACTTCATCGCTGACAAATGGCGTGTAACGACCCACATCAAAATCACTACGCAAGATCTTTGCGTTTCCATTCGCACCGCAAGCAGTCTTAAAATACAAAGGCATAAATCTGCAACGAAAATGCGTCAATGAAAATTTGACTCGCTTTGTGATGTTTTTAATCGTCAAATCACCCTCCAAGCCAATCAGATTATCCTTCTCATCAAACTGCACCGTAGTTGATTTAAAACTAATCTTTGGATAAACCTCAACATCAAAAAAACTACTGGAACGCAAGGCCTTGTCGAATATACTATTTCCGGTACTCACAGAAGCAGCGTCAATATCAAGTTGCACACTGCCCGTCTTACTTTCCAAATCGAGTTCAATAAAGCCGCTATTTTTTTCGAAGCGGCCTTGCTGCAAACTCAGTCCCCAATGTGAATATTCGAAAATAGAATACGTGTGGGTAGGGTCGATGACATAACGATCAGCGGCGATTGAAGGCGATGCAGCGACACCAAACAAGATCAGACCCACTGCGCAGCGTTGTAAGCATTTTCGAAAAGTCCAGACTTGACGTAACATACTCAATCTTCGGTTCTTGTTCCAAGTTAATGTGCTAAGTATTGTAGTTCGATTCTTTGCGCTAAAATTGATACAGGTTTTGATGACCCGCGAGTTTACAATCGAAGTGCCACAAAAAGACATGACAAAAGGTGAGTAAAATTCACGCCTTATTTGTTCCTTATTTGCGTCTTCAGTGGCAGCATTCCATATCCACAATATTGCGAGATATCAGGAACCTATAATGACATGTTCGCCTAGTGTTTGGCTAGAAAGTTGAAGTCTGATATCAATCCGCCACGCACGACTTTTCATCAATCTTGCAAACGGACCACAGAAATTCTCATATGAAGTTTCAGCGTTTCTTTATATCAGTCCTTTTAATCAGCATCTGCCACAGCAGCTTAGCAACGCAAGCGCCAAGCGCAACGCGCGGAGAAATTGACATGCTATTCAAACAACTACAAGCCTCAGGCTGCCAATTCAATCGCAATGACACTTGGTACTCTGCTGCGGAAGCGAAATCACATTTGACCAAGAAATTAGAATACTTTGAGAATAAGAATATGATCAAAAACACTGAAGATTTCATTACATATGCTGCCTCCGTGAGTAGTTCCAGCGGCAAGGCCTACCAAGTCAAATGCGGCAACCATCCAGTAATGGAAAGTAAAACTTGGTTACTGGAACAATTAAGAAACTTACGCAGCGCAGCCATTCCTGGCACATCCAAATAGACTTGGCACGAGTCAAGAATAAGAACTAACCATCCACATATCCAAATGAAACGCGCCCTCTTCATCTGCACCCAGAATCGACTTCGCAGCCCAACAGCAGAACAAGTTTTTGCCTCGTGGCATGACGTCGAAACTGACTCAGCTGGTTTAGGTAATGATGCCACGACCCCACTCTCCTCAGAACAGATCGCTTGGGCAACCATCATCTTCGTGATGGAGAAAGCGCATCGCACTAAACTATCCAAAAAATTCCGACCTTATCTCAACAATAAACGGATTATTTGTTTGGATATTCCAGATGACTATGAGTTTATGGATCCGATGTTGGTTACGATTTTGAAGGCTAAGGTTGGGAAGTTTTTGATGTAAACCTCAGGAGTATCGAGTGAATATTCGTTTCAAGGTGAAGGGTACACTGCAGATACTAAAATAATAATATTGAATTTTTTTCAGCTGTCACCACATAGTGGTGAGTCACATTTTGGTGATAGCACATTTTAATAGAGAAGCCTTGTATGCCCTCCTAACTAAGGTCTTTAATCATCTCGAAAGCGAATTATGGACAGTCAATTTTTGTGGATTATTAGCGCGGTGCTGGTGCTATTAGGGCTAGCGGGCACGGTTTTGCCTTTGCTGCCAGGCACTTTACTGGTGTGGCTAGGTTTGCTTTTGGGTGCATGGAGCGAGGATTTCGCTCGCGTCAGCGTCGGCACCATGGTGTTCATCACTTTATTGGCTGTATTCGCTTCGGCACTTGATTTTGTTGCTGGTCTGCTGGGGGCAAAACGTGCGCAGGCGAGCAAATTAGCCTTAGTTGGCGCAGCGGTGGGCACCGTTGTTGGGATATTTATGGGCTTAATAGGTGTCCTGTTTATGCCGCTCGTTGGGGCAGCCATTGGCGAGTATTTGGCGCAAAAAAACCACCAACGCGCAGCCAAAGTCGCCTTCGCAACTTGGCTGGGTATTATGTTGGGAATGATTGCGAAGATTGTGATAGCGTTTATGATGTTGGGTATCTTTTTGATCGCCCTTTGGGTTTAATTCTTTATTAAGGAAAAAATGGAAAAGCTACTATCGAGTGTGGGATCAATGCTATATGGCATGCGGATCATGATGCTATTGTTTTATATGGGACTGGTGGGCATCATTGTTGGGATACTCGGCAAATTTTTGTACGAGACATACAAGCTGATGAATACGCTGCTATTTGGCGATCTCGAAAAAATTGGCTTGATCATTAAGGTACTCGAATTGGTCGATATGACCATGGTGGCACAGCTAGTTTGGGTCGTTGCTTTGGCGGGTGTTTCACTGTTCGTGACCACTGGGCACTTCGACAACACCGACATGAAAAAACCCGACTGGCTTGATCACGTTAACACCTACAACCTCAAATTAAAACTCGCGTTTGCCATCATCTCTATTTCTGGTGTGCATGCATTAAAGACCTATTTAAGCAGCGAGCTGACTTTAGAAAATATTCAAATCGTGACTATGATTGCCGTCATCCACTTTATGTTTGTTTTGTCGGCCATCGGTATCTCGTTTGCAGAGCGGCTCACCCACGACAAGACATAAGCGCTCGTCTCAACTCGCCCTAAGAAAGAACACAACCATGCCAAATACACGATCCGCAAATGCTGTCAGACTGGAGTTCACACCAGGCTCCTTGGTGCAATCAAACTTGTCGGGCGCCGCCTTTACGGGCGGTTGGCTGTGGGTGGCAGGCGATGAAGCCTGCGGCTTGGATCGTTTGCGCCAACTCGATCCGGTAGGTGGTGAGTCGTTGCGCTTTGGTGAAGTACGCGATTTTCCGCTGGCAGATTTATTGGATCTGCCTGGTGCGGCAGACGAGGAGGCCGATCTTGAAGGAATGGCCGTTGCTGACGACTATCTCTGGGTGGTTGGCTCGCATGGTCTCAAGCGAAAAAATGCTAAACCTGAGCGCAGTCATGCGGACAACGCTAAGCGTTTAGCAAAAGTGGCCTTGGACGGCAATCGTCGCTTATTGGCTTGCTTTCCTATCGAATCAGATGCCAAAGGTGAGCCTTGTTTGGTCAAAGAGGCAAAAGATGGTCGACGTGCCAAACGTCTCAAAGGCGACGCCGAGCACAATCAATTGACTCGTTTGTTAGCAGACGATCCGCACTTTGGTCCTTACATGACGATTCCCGGCAAAGACAATGGCTTTGACATTGAAGGCTTGGCGATTGACGGTAATCGATTACTGCTCGGCCTACGTGGCCCCGTGCTACGCGGCTGGTCCGCCATACTCGAAATTGCCGTCGAGGCACGCAGTGATCAACTTCGCCTAGCGCCATTAGATGAATCTGGTGTCATGATGCGCAAACACTTTCTAGAGCTTGACGGTTTGGGTGTGCGTGACCTGCATTTTTGTGGTGATGATCTCTATATCTTGGCTGGCCCGACCATGGTACTCAATGGCGACATCCGCATTTTTAAATGGCCAGCAGCACGCCCATTTATAGCTGCCAACCGCGAGCCAGTCCGTTTTGAATCTAGTCTGACTGAATCCATTTCACTGCCGCATGGACGCGGTACCAATCGCGCCGAAGCGATCTGCAATTTGCCAGTCGAGCTGTCGGATGGCAAAGCAAGCTGGTTGGTACTATACGACGCGCCAGGTGCTGATCGCAAAGAGGGTGAACACACCGTGTTTGGCGATTTATTGCGGCAGCGTTAAGTGAAATCGAACTGGTCTGCCCCGTATATCGACCCTGAAGCGCCGCTTCAGTTCGTAATCAATGCGGCGGCAGGTAGTAATGCCGCAGATACCAAACGTCAACTCATCGAAACCGCGCTACAGGCATCACAACGTCAGGGCAATTTAATTTTTAGTGGCCCCGACAACTTGGCACAAGTAGCGCGGCAAGCCGCCGACTTGGCAATCGCCAATCACAGCGCGGTCGTCGCGGTAGGCGGCGATGGCACGATCAATACCGTGGCGCAAGCTGTGCACTCACTAAACTGCCCCATGGGGGTAATCCCACAAGGTACCTTCAATTACTTTGCCCGTACTCATGGAATTCCAGACGATCCAGCCATCGCTGCGCGACAACTTCTGGCATGGTCGCCTTGGCCGGTGCAAGTCGCCGCTGTGAATGAGCATGTGTTTCTGGTCAATGCCAGTCTCGGACTTTACCCCGATTTACTCGAAGATCGTGAGGCTTATAAAACGCGTTTTGGGCGCAGCCGTTGGGTCGCATTCTGGGCAGCAAGCGCCACCCTACTGCGCGCACAACGACGACTGCGCATGCGCATCGAACAAGAAAGCGCTGTGCGCAATGTCAAAGCCCTGACGCTCTTTGTTGGTAACAATCGCTTACAGCTAGAACAATTGGGCGTACCGCCGCGCCTAACACTTCCCGATACACCAGGCCATTTGACCGCGGTCATGTTACGCCCCATTGGCACCTTAGCGATGTTGCGACTAATGTGGCATGGTGCAATGGGAACGCTAGGTGCAGCCGAGGATATCGAACACTTTACATTCAACCACCTCGTTGTTCGCCCCACCCTCACACCAGGTCGCCGTGGGGTCAAAGTCGCTTTTGACGGCGAAGTCACACGGCTGCGCGCGCCACTTGACTTTCAAGTGCTGTCGAAACCCTTGTATTTACTAAAACCAGCCCCGACAAGCGATGTTGCCAGCGCCGAGGTGTCAAACGAAAGTCACGGCGCATGAGCGTCTTAATGCAGATTTCCGATCCTCACTTTGGCACCGAACAGCCGCAGGTGATGGCGGCACTCACAAGCCTGGTGAAACAGCAGAAACCGGATCTCTTAGTGCTATCCGGCGATATCACACAACGCGCTAAGTCAACTCAATTCCAAGCAGCACGCCGTTTTATGGACAGCCTGCACGTCCCTTTCCTGGCGATTCCGGGCAACCACGACATCCCGCTACTAAATATATGGTCGCGCCTACGCAATCCCTACGCTCGCCATATCGCCGCTTTTGGATCGGAGTTGGAACCGTTCTATTCCTCGCCCGACATGATGGTCATCTGCGTCAACACCACACGCGCATGGCGTCATAAACACGGTGAATTATCCGCACAACAAATCGCGCGCGTTACCGATTTATTGTCACAAGCAAGTGCCGAGCAATTACGCATTATCGTCGTCCACCAACCAATCGCCGTGACGCGCGCTAAAGATGAAATCCATCGACTACACGGTCACGCTGAAGCCTTACCCGCTTGGTCTGCCGCTGGCGCCGATCTGGTCATGGGTGGCCACATCCATCTACCTTACGTGCTGCCGCTAACTGGTCTAGCTCGACCAATGTGGGCAGTACAAGCGGGTACCGCAGTCTCATCGCGAGTGCGATCATGTGTGCCAAATTCGGTGAATATATTGCGCTGGAGAACGGACATAGCAGTGGGTTGCTGCCATCTAGAACAATGGGATTTTTCAGCCGAAGAATCCCATTTTGCAATCGCAAAATTGAACGAAGTAAACCCAGCAAGGCTTGCGAATTCACAACAAGACGCAAGACACGCCACTACTAACTTGCCTAACCGAATTACTCAAGCCTAGAACATAAAGACTGCCCCGCTCACGCAGCTTGGCTGTCGATCCGCAGGCGCGCCTCAAGATGGAAACGCTCAATTAAAGCAATGGTTTATCCTTTGGACAATATTTATAAGGGGACAGCGCCATCACCGCAGCGTCAGCCACAAGGCGTAACTGGCTTTGCACTTGCGGACTAACATCAGAAGGCGCAATATCAGGTAACGAGGATGGCAATTTTCCTGACAGCGTCGCAAATAAGACGTAAGCCGTCAATTGAGCTCCTACTGATGCTGAATGGTTGCCATCGCCTGCATACAGAGGCAATTCGGGGTGACGTTGCAAAGCCATATCCCATGCCTGCCCAATCGGCGCGATACAAGCGGGTGCCTGCTCTGCGATTTCGACGTGCTGTGCAAAGATGCGATCTGTCTCGTCGATGCCCCTGCGTGGCCATTCTGGATACAGAACAGGCAGAGCATTGGACTGACGAGCTAAGCCAACCAAAGTGACTGCTTCAGAAGTAGAATAAGAATACGCGCCTGAGCTGCTATATTTTTGCGCTTGAAAAATAACCGCATTCCATTTCTGATTTTTGAGTAAATCTAATGTGGGCCGATATTTTAAATGTTCATCTAAAAACAAACTCGCTGGTGATACGACGACCGCAACGGTCTTCCCTGGATACGCAAGCCGTAAGATCGCTTCCAATCGCGCTGGCAAATAATTGAAGTGGGTATGGCTATTCCCCATCATCAAAACTTTAATATCGGCGCTGATCGTGGCCGAGCTATTTGCCGTATTGCCAGATGCAGCGGGCGTTGAATCGGCATCGGCTCCGCCACCGCAAGCCATCAACAACAAACAAATCGATAAAGACAACAACAGCCGCTGCGAGCATTGGCATAGTTTGGGAAAAAAGTTTCGCTGTATCATCTGCCATTCTCCTTGATGTTGGAGCTAAAATTTGACTTATAAAAGCAACTTGTAAAAAAACCGAATCGGAGAATCAATTCTCGACGTAAAGCATTGCAGCCGCTTCACATGGTCGTTTCGGTAGAACTAAGCCTCACCTGCCAAGGCAAATTCTGCCTTTTCTGGTAACCGAATTCTGTTTACTAGTGACTGCCCTTACCTCAGATTATATCGACTACATTACTTATTTTCCCGCGTTTATGCGGCAACGATTGAGCAATATCCCGAGAAAAAGTCAGCAATAAATATGATAGACCGACATATCGTCGAATCTTTAAAAAAATAATGCCCGTTTGACATATCGAAAGCTCGGCGAGCACGTGTTCTTGAGCGCCAATACGGTCACCGATCGCGTGCGGCGTTTAGTTCAAGACAAGGTACTGCTTGGCTTTCATGCTGAAGTCGACCTCACAGCAATGGAATTACCTTTACAAGCGCTAATTGACATCAAACTCTTGCAAGGGATTGGCGCAGGGCAATTTGAAGCCGCCATCGCTAAAATTCCTGGCATTATTGAAGCTAGTTTAATGACAGGCACTCATGACTACATGCTGCGCGTCGCTTGCCTTGACCAAGCTGACTTAATCCGACTGATCGAAGCATTGCCGGATCGTGATGGCGTACAGGACACGTTCAGTAGGCTGATACTACGCCGCATTCAAGTTGGCGCGCCACTACGGGAAGTCCCTAAACCAGAAAAAAGCATATCTTTAAGCGCGGCAAAACCAGCCTTTGAGTAAGACCCAACATCAAATTGTGGTGTCGTTTAAAGACAGCAAAGACATCTATCTCAAAATCTCAAAAAGCAACGAAAAAACTAGTTCGCTATTACTTTTTTCTCGACTAAGTTGTACCGACACAAGCGATCTAACCAAATAAAGTTAGCATAAAACAAGCATTATTTGATTTATTGCATTTAAATGTGAGCCCTAGTGCGTTTGTTTTGTGTGTGCTCAATTTTTGTTGAACTGGGATTTGAAAATTCCACTTGCATTAAGCCATGACTGAGGTCTTGTAAGCGGATGATTACGAACATATGGATACGGTGTTTGTTGCGATTTTGAAGGCGAAGCTTAGGGATTTTTTTTGTAAACCTCTGTCGGATCAAGTCAACAAATTTAACCCTGAAAGTTCGCCTCGTTCGTTAATGACTAAGTTATTCAAAAGTCCGATAAAACTCACCAATACGAACGTTGCGCTTTGAATCAATTATGACGTTTAAACTATTTTCCATTGACCGCCCATTTAGGAAAACATTTAAATCTTTAACATTTACTCGAACCCCATTTGCTTCAAAAGTCATATCACCAAAAGTCTCATACTTCATACTTCGACTTGAACGCGTTAAATTTACGTACTTAGAGCCTTCTTCAAATTTAACATCACCGTCCTCAACATCTAATACCCATATATTTTTGTTTAATTCTTTCATTTCAATCAAAATGTAATCAAATTTGTGCTTCTTGTATTGATTTTCTTTTGTAGGTAACTCGTTTGTGTTGACGCCAACCGAAAATTGACCCACTTATAGAGGTTATGCCAGTCCAAAATTGACCCAGGTGTTCTACTAGTCCTGCCTAATTTTTAGGCGGGAGATTAAAGGTGATCACAATGGAAAT
>CAUPKC010000048.1:0-32717 GCA_963511665.1 uncultured Undibacterium sp. | reverse complement strand
CGCCATACTCTGACCAGTCTTGACCAACCGGACGGCCTCAAATTTAAACTCTGATGTGTAACGTGCTCTTTTCATTTCAATGCTCTCCTAGCGTTATTTTAACCCCTCGCTAAGAGATCCATTTTGCAGGGACAAGCTCAGATGAATCCGAGACTGAAATAGTATTTAAATTTAAAACAAATCGAGGCATCCAAATTGAGAGCGTATTTCAGAGAAATGATGCTTTCATGGATGGCATGTTGATACGAATGGGAATGAGACCTGAAGATATTGATCGCATTATTCCATCAGAAGAGATGCAAACATTTAAGTCAATTTTTGAGAAGGAAGAAAAAAAGGTCAGTTGGAAAGTAGTGCGTGATAGATGTTTTTTAGAAATTAGACTATTGATAGATGGTAGGGAAACTTCTTTTGGAGCAAATATTTTACCTGCGCGGCCCATGGGAATTATGGCGACTCGTCTTATTCATGTGCCTGGGTTACGAGGAAATCCTGAGCGCTCATACCGAGTAGCAAGTTCTGATTCTCGATATCCTGGATCATTCGAAAAATATGTTGCAAGCATTATTCATAATTGGAAATTGAATAAACGGAGTCGATCAAAATTTGATGCCCTGATCAGACAACTAAGTCATCTAGGATTGGCGTCAAATATAGATACAAAAAACATTAACGATACACAGTTAGAACTTCGCATCTCAAGACACAAAGGTTGTGAAAATAAACCAGAAAATTTTGTCAATATTGCGGACGTTGGTTTTGGTGTATCGCAAACGTTACCCGTTTTAGTTGCTCTTTTAGCCGCTAGAAAAAATCAGGTAGTTTATATCGAACAGCCAGAACTTCATCTGCATCCTCGCGCGCAATTTGCTTTAGCTAGTATTTTGGCTGAAGCTGTTACTGTACGCGAAATAAATGTAGTGATCGAGACACATAGTTCAATCTTAATAAGAGGAATCCAAATTCTCGTCGCAAAACGGTTATTAAAAGAAAACATGGTTTCTTTAAATTGGTTTACTCAAAATCCCGAATCAGGGCAAACAGAAATTAGTGAAGCGACACTGGATAAATTTGGTGCGTTCGGAGACTGGCCCGAAGATTTTGATGAGGTGGCAATTGGTGTTGAGAATATGTATTTAGACGCTGTAGAGGAAGCAATTTCCAATGAAATTTAACTCCAAAGACATCGTAATCGATGCTGATATTGCTCGTTCATCCGGTGTAACTGAGCATCCTATTTCACGAAATTCAAGGGTGGTTTTACAGGCAATAATTAATTCAGATTTGAAAGTTGTATTTTGCTCCGCACTACTGGACGAATGGAAGAAACATAAATCACGTTTCGCAACGCAATGGCTTAGCAGTATGGTCGCAAAAAAACGTTTCATTATTGTTTCACCTCCAATGATTACTCGAAATGAAATCGATAACGCGCAAATTAAAGAGGATATGCGTGACATTGCAAGAAAAGATGCGCACATTATTGATATCGCTATTTCGTGCAGTAAACTTA
Organism: uncultured Undibacterium sp.; assembly: GCA_963511665.1. GTDB lineage: Bacteria > Pseudomonadota > Gammaproteobacteria > Burkholderiales > Burkholderiaceae_D > Undibacterium. The sequence continues at coordinate 31,204 of CAUPKC010000048.1, read as the reverse complement.
TCGCTTCAAACGATTCGACTGCCCGTAACGTATTTTGTGAGATAGCCCTCAATTCAAAAATCTTTGACGACTTATTTTGGATTGTACCAAGAGATGATGCAGATCTATTCGAGAAAACAATTTTAGAGCGTGATTACATGAAATTACATTGGATGCTCAACAACCATCCAAGCAAGGGGGCAGGCCTTTCGAGGGTGTAAAAAACTTTCTGTAAACGAAGAGAAGCACGGGGTCAGGCCTTACATTTGACATCTCTCTTTCGCCATCCTAGACGCTACCGTAATTAAATCGACGGGAGATTGAAATGGCGAGACCATTACGCATAGAGTATGCAGGTGCTTTGTACCACGTCACCGCCCGCGGGAATGCACGAGCGAATATTTATGCCAATGACGATGATAGACAGCGGTTTTTATCGCTGTTGAAAATCGCGGTGGATCGCTATGATTGGTATTGCCACGCCTACTGTCTGATGGACAATCACTATCACCTGTTGATTGAAACAAACCGAGCAAGTTTGTCTGACGACCGATGGGGTTCTGGGTGGATTTACCAATACCAAGAATATCGCCCAGCAGCGCTATCGTGAATTTGTACAGCAGGGCAAGGGACAGCCTTCTCCTTGGCAGAGCCTGAGGAACCAAATTTATCTCGGTGACGACGATTTTGTACTTACTATGCAATGCAAGCTCGATCCCGAACAATCACTCAAAGACATCCCCAAAAAACAAAAACAAGCCCCCATCAAACCATTGGATTACTTTGTCAATTTGGGAAATACGCGAAACGAAAATATGGCACTGGCATACTTAAGTGGGCACTACACGCTTGAGCAAGTAGGTAGCCATTTTGGGGTATTTACGCGACGGTTAGCCGGGCTGTGAAACAGAACGAATGTGGTATTACGTGGTGTCGATTGATTGTTGAATGTCAAATGTAAGGCTTGACCCCCATTCTTCCTTAACTGAACAGTAATAAAGTTTAAAAAGGGGCGTTATTTTTTTTATTCCTTGAATCGTAATGTGTCGTGGGCAATCGGCCTAGTCCCAACGAAAATTATCACTTGAATGCCCAAATTCCTCAATTCGTTCCTTTTTTGGCGATGAATAACATTTTTACCTCTATGATGCAGACTTGCAAAGTGCGATTTAAAGGGGAGATGATGCGCAAGTTTTGGAAAATGTATGCCTTTGGTTGGCTCATTTATGGATTTGTACTGGGCTTAGCAATACAGTTAGAAGATTTGATACAAGGGAATTTCAATCTGACATCGGTCTTTTCTGTGATGCGTAGTCTGATACCAGCAGCGCTCCTCTTGACTTTAGTATGGCCACTGACACTTGCGATGGGTAGACGCAAAGTTACAGCGGTTAACCGAGCCTTGATTCATTTCGCTGGTGCCTTCCTCGTCGCCTCGTTGCAAGTTGTGCTCATGATCATCTTTCATAAAGGCTCATCAAGCATCACCTATATCTGGCTGATGTGGCCATTTTTCTACAACTTAATGATGTATTTCGTCATCGTTGCGATTTTCAATGGTGTGTTAAACAATAGAGAAGCCAGAGAAAAAGAAGTCGCTTTCGCTCACGCACAGAACATGCTGGTTGCCGCAGAATTGAACGCATTACGCAATAAACTTAATCCACACTTTTTATTCAATACGCTGCACTCCATCATCGCCTTGGTACGCAAAGATGCCAAAGCCGCCGAATCGGCATTATTCCGGTTTTCCGATATGTTGCGCTATATTTTAGATACCGAAAAAAGCGGTAGCGACCGTGTTTTGATCGACGATGAATGGCAATTTGTGCGTGACTATCTCGATCTAGAAGGCTTGCGTTTGGGAGCACGTTTGCAAGTTCACTGGGATCTCGATCCGGAAGCGGACGGCATCAGCCTGCCGGCACTGTCGATTCAACCGCTGGTAGAAAACAGCATCAAGCATGCCTTTAATCCGCGTAGTCAGCCAGGCAATTTGACCATACGCAGCCATGTAAACCACGCTGAAAAATGTTTGGAAGTTCGCATCAGCGACGATGGCCCTGGAACTGATCGTGATAGCATCAAAAACGCCACAGGCATGGGTATTCAAACGGTAGAAAAACGCTTGCAATTGGCGTATGGTGATAAGGCCAAATTCCATATTTCGACAGAGCCTGGCAAGGGTTTTGCTGTGATGTTTAGCATACCAACGACTAACTAAAAAATATGAAAATCGCCAAGACCACTTTCGTAGCTGAGGACGAACCACTCGCCAGGGAAAGCCTGTGCGATATCGTGCAAGAACGTCCTGAACTCAAATTGATAGGCGAGGCAGCCGATGGCGCCAGCGCTCTAGAGCAAATCAATCGCCTGCGCCCAGAAGTCGTATTTATGGATATTCAGATGCCAGAAATGACAGGTTTAGAAGTGTTGAAACGTCTACTGTATCGACCTCGCATCATCTTCACTACCGCCTATGATCAGTACGCCGTGTCTGCATTCGAATTGAATGCGGTGGATTATTTGTTGAAACCATTTTCACGCGAACGCTTTGATGAAGCTGTTGATCGCTTACAAGAGAACGATAGCGGCAATGAAGACGCAGGTGCAGGCGCGATTGATGCTTTACAGCAGGCGAGTCACCGTATCGTGACGCCATTGCAGCGCATTCTAGTCAAAGATCGTGGTCACATTTTTCCCGTGAATATCAATGACATTGCCTACCTCAAGTCAGATGCCAAATACACGGGCATTTATGTGGGTGATAAAACTTATCTGGTACGCGTGGGCTTAGCCGAATTAGCAGAACGTTTAGACGTACAACGCTTCGTGCGTATACATCGCTCCGTCATCGTCAATCTTGATTTTGTCGAATCGATGCGCGCCGATGATCAATCGCAGCTGCAATTACAAATGTTAGATGGTAGCGTCTTAGTCGCCAACCGAGATGCCTCCAGAATGCTGCGTGATATGTCGATCTGATGTGATGCTATTGCGCTGCCGTCGCCACAATCGAAGACGCAATAGCCATCAGAGCGTCAAACGATAGGAGATAGCTAAGCGCTCTTGAATTCGTGCATCCACGCGTTTTCAAATGTCGGCGTGTTAGGGCTAAGCCCGCGCGCGCTATTCTCGCTATCCTCCAATCAAAATTGTGAAGTCATCAAGCGTAATAGTGCCGCTATGGGAAGCACGGGGTCATGGAAGCACGGAGTCAGGCCTTACATTTGACATTTTTCCTTCGCCACTAGACTCTACCGTAATTGAATCGACGGGGGATTGAAATGGCGAGACCATTACGTGCAATGCAAGCTCGATCCCGAACAATCACTCAAAGACATCCCCAAAAAACAAAAACAAGCCCCCATCAAACCATTGGAATACTTTGTCAATTTGGGAAATACGCGAAATGAAAATATGGCACGGGCATACTTAAGTGGGCACTATACGCTTGAGCAAGTAGGTAGCCATTTTGGGGTATTTACGCGACGCTTAGTCGGGCTGTGAAACAGAACGAACGTGGTGTTAATTGACTACTGAGTGTCGAATGCGCGAACACCAAACGGGGTCAGTTCTAACATTAATACATTTTTCAAGAAATCTGTGTTAGCCTAAGCAAATGGCGAGACCTTTACGTTTAGAATTTGCTGGAGCGGTGTATCACGTGACCTCGCGTGGGGATAGGCGTGAGGACATCTTTTTAGATGACGATGATAGGCGTGAGTGGTTGGCGGTATTGGCCTTGGTATGTGATCGCTTCAATTGGGTGGTGCATGCGTATTGTCAAATGACGAACCACTATCATCTCTTGGTAGAAACCGTTGACGGTAATTTATCAAAGGGAATGCGTCAGTTAAACGGCTTATATACGCAGCGGGTTAATCGTCGGCATGGTCTGGTGGGGCATTTGTTTCAGGGGCGTTATAAGGCGATCTTGGTGCAAAAGGAAGCGCATTTGTTGGAACTGTCGCGCTATGTCGTGCTCAACCCTGTTCGGGCCGGTATGGTGGAATCGCCTGAGGATTGGGCGTGGAGCAGTTACCCTTTTGTGATTAGCGATAGTTTTGCTCCGGAATGGTTAGACACCGATTGGCTGCTCGGTCAATTTGGAACGCAACGTGCCGCTGCTCGGCGCGCATATAAAAAATTTGTGCTGCAAGGGCGCGGTTTGCCTTCACCACTGTTGGCAACCAAACATCAACTGCTTTTAGGCGACGACGCCTTTATCAAACAGCATCAAGCGACGCTCAAAGAGGGGGATTTGCGTGAGCTATCCATTGCGCATAAACGCATCCTCGCATTGAGTTTGATGGAATATGCTGAACAAGCCGACAATCGCAATGCCGCAATGGTCGCAGCCTACCAATCAGGTGCCTACACGATGGCAGAAATCGCGAGCTATTTTGATGTGCATTACATGACGGTGAGCAGAGCGGTGCGGGCGGCGGAAGGGGGATTATGATGGATGTATTAATGTTAGAACTGACCCCAATTTATTTTTTGAATTTGATGATTTTCAAAATGTGTCATGTCAAGATCCGGTCCCATTATCGTTGAGATTTGAACGGGTGTAGATGGCAATATGCGTTCAATTAGACCACCTCTGGCGTCTACTGAATTGCTAGCTGGCCGATGCTAGCATTCATATCATTCGGATCAAGTGTTTTATAAGTGATCACTAGTTTAAGTTTTTCGTACTTAACCCAGAAATCAATAACAGTTGTTTCAACAATGAGATCAGGGACACCTAATTTTCTTTCCACATCTGCACGCTTGTCAGAGAAAAGTAAGCCATGAGGCAAATTGCCGAGGTAGGCAGAATGTTCTTTACTCTTGTCCGAATATAGAAATACAGTTTTGAGTTTAGTGCGCTCAAAAAGCAATTCGATGCCGAGGTTTTTCCACTCGAAGTAAGTAGCTTCCTCCTTATCAAAGTGTTCAATTTCTGGTGGTGTGACTGCAGCCTTCTTAATTAAAGAAATCTCTGCACCATCTATTGCTTTACCAAGCGCATTTTTCAGTAACTCAAGGCTGACTGGTGCTTCTTGTTTTTCCTTAAAACTGATTTGTGTTTCGCGTTTCTCTTTCACATTATTTGTGGCACAAGAGGAAATCAATAACGTAGCAAAACATAGGATTGTTACTGCCAGTAGGCGGTAGCTTAGATATTTAGGGATGTCTTGAAAGGACATAGAAAATTCTCACGTGATGTAGTTTTGTAAAGTGCAAAGATACTCTCGACACAAATAAAACGCAATCTGCTTCATCGGGCACGAGATACACATTGAGATTGCATGATTATGTATATCCAGTATCTACTTGGCTTGAGGATTTCTATGGCGGAATGCAGGACGGGAGTTGAAGAGCGTCAAATGTAAATAAACCAGAGGGAGAATGGCGATGGCTGATGTTAAATGTCAAACGTAAGGCCTGACCCCAATGTGTGATACCCGAGATACACGAGCTAATCGAAGCGTCCCCCCCCGATAATCCTTATTTGGGACTCACTGCGTCCCCGGCAGGCCAGCTGGTATCAGCTATACGTTTGAGTTCCATCTCAAAGAAACGTATTGGAGCTTGATTTGGCATAATCCTATCACCCACTTCTTTCAAAATGCCATCTTTGATCACTGTGGTATATCGAATGGTCATCGGACCTGCTGGAATTTCCCATGAAAATCCATCTACGTTGGGAGTCAAGACGTAATCCCCTACAAAACCCTGTGCATAAGAATGCATGGTGTAAGCGTTGGTACTTTGATTGAAAGAGATCGTACCAAAGGCGTTAAAAACAGTTTTTCCATCGGCATCATAGCCGCGACCCTCAATGACTTTGACACCGCCATCGAGAAGTGGTCCGATGCGTTCTGTTTGCGTCACTTGATGTTTCTCACCATTCGGGAGAACAGTCGATGCAGTACCGCGCCAGACGCCATCCATAAACGATAATTTGCGCATGGCTTGCTGTTGCGCCGCCATTAGTTTTGCGGAATCAGGACGTGCCTGTGCAAAGCTACTTGGTGCAAGGAGCAAGTTCATCAAAAGTGCTAGTGCTATTGATTCTTTTTTCATATCGTTCTCCAATTGTATCGAGGTCGTTGACTGATCATGGCATGTTGTCAGCAATTCCATCTTGCATGAAATTCAAATGAGGGAACAGTAGCCCTTATCACAACTATTCTATGACAAATGTCACCACGCAACATGAGAGATCGAGGATCACAGACAAGTGCATCCTTAGTTTGAACGAATATCTTCACTAGTAAATTGCCTTACAATGGAGCATGGGGTCAGGCCTTACGTTTGACATTTAACATCAGCCAACGCCACTCTCCCTCTAATTTATTTACAGATGAATGCCAAATGTAAGGCCTGCCCCAAAGTGGGCGAACAATCATTCAAAGATATCTCCAAAAAACAAAAACAAGCCCCAATCAAACCATTGGATTACTTTGTCAATTTGGGAAACACGCGCAATGAAAATATGGCACTGGCATACTTAAGTGGGCACTACGCACTTGAGCAAGTAGGTACCCATTTCGGAGTAAGCTACGCGACGGTTAGTCGGGCTGTGAAACAGAATGAATGTGGTGTTACGTGGTGTTGATTGATTGTTGAATGTCAAATGTAAGGTTTGACCGCCATTCTTGGTGTGTCGCCTCCAAGCTTAGTTTCAATATCGATTGTCAATCTTTTCGAATGTGCCATCCGTTTTAAGTTCGCGCAGGCTTGTGTTCAAAGTCGAAATGATTTCTGTTGGCATTTGTGCATTGCACGCAAGGTAGTAATTCGTGGTGTTGAAGTTGAATAACCAAACCACTTTGTCACCAAGTTGATTATCTTTAATTATTTTTCTTCCGTGATAGTCACCTGTTGTTGCGTAATCAAGACGACCGACTGCGACATTCTTGAAGGTGGTAATCGACTCAGTTGAGGTGACGACTTGGAAGTGTCGTTCCTTGAGATAGGCAACGCCAATCGTGCCAAATTGAGTTCCTATTCGAGATTGCTTGATGTCTTCCAATTTGGCGATTTTTCCCAATTTATCGGGGCTGCCGAACATTGCCCAATGACCGACAGCAATGGGTCCAATCCACTGAAATAATGGCTCTCTCTCTCCACTTCTTGAAGTGGAGAAAACACAAGTATCAGCGTTGCTGCGTGCTAACTCGAATGCACGGTTCCAACTCATGATTTGCATGCGATAAGAGATTTGACTGCGTTTGAAGATCTCATGCACTTTGTCTGCGGCTTTGCCAGAGATGGCGCCAGTGTCTTTATCAAGGAAGTTGTAAGGGTAGTTAAACTCGGTAGTGATTTGAATTGTTGGCCGCTGATTCTGCGCCCAGCTGTTTACAGTAAACCCAAAGAAAATAGCAATGAGTCCTATGCCGAGGAGGATCTTGTAGGACTTGGTTTGTAGGTATTTCTCTATGCACATATGATGCTTCTTTAGATTGTCAAAGCCAACAATTTAGGTTTCTAAACGAGTGGTCAATTTATTGGATAGATCTTGATTATGGCACTTTCCAGTGAGGTTTCTTTTTAAAATGCTCGATTGGTCTGAGGCTATCAATTTGAGGCTTTAGTGGACTTACTTAGAATTGCACACGGGTAACCAAAGATCGACAAGTTAATCGATGCGTTGTCGTTTCTTGAGCTGGTTGTTTATGCCCGAGTCCCCCCAGTTATCGTGTAAAAAAAGTTCCGAGTCTTGGTAGGTGAGAATAAAGGCCTCCCAGTTGGACGAGAATCTATTCGTGGTTGGCGCCTAGCTTCCGAGAAAAATTCCATCACTGGGTTTCTGTTTTTTGCATACTTCCTCCGCTTGTGACTTCTACGATAATCGATTGATTTGAAACTTGCAATCATCATTTCTCTCAGGTTCTTAGGAGCGCGGGGTCAGGCCTCGCATTTGACATTGATCTGTGAATAAATCAGAGGGAGAGTGGCGTTGGCTGATGCTAAATGTCAAACGTAAGGCCTGACCCCGTTCTTCGTATGAATTGGTAAGACTAATTTTCTAGTTTTTCAATATAGGTGCGCGCAGCTTGGCGCATCAGGACTCGCTGTGTGTCTACGCTTAAACAGGTGATGTTTTGAGCGATGATTATTGTGATTTAGTGCGATTTGGATGCTGCGCTTGGAAGGGTGTTGTTTGATCAGACCTGGTTGGGCCGAAACTTGCACTTGTGATCTCGGGGTTGAGGTAAGATACTTCGCTAAGGTGGGTTGGATCTCCTATCCGTCACGGTTTGTGGTGAAAGCTGAAGTGTTAGCATCGGTCAAAATGATGCCATAGTCAGGGCGAACATAAGCTCTGACTGATAAATACGGGGTTTCAATATGCAAAAAAATGTGTTGGATCCATGGGGTTATGCATGAGGCCCCCACCAAGCTCCGGGAGCCCGCCAATAACTGGAGCAGCATTGACTGCTGCACGGATGCAAGGTTTGGTCGAAGGTTCGATGGACGCCATCATTTCCATGGACGCCCATATGTGCATCGTTCTTTTCAACCCGGCAGCTGCCAGTATTTTTGGCATTTCTATCGAAGATGCCTTGGGGCGATCGATTGAAGATTTCATTCCCAAACGCTTTCGCGACGCGCACCGCGTTCACGTACAAGCTTTCGGGCAACACAAGTACACAAGCCGCAAAGTCGGTCAAGGCGGGCAGATTGTCGGCTTGAGGGCGAACGGCGAAGAATTTCCTGCAGAGGCATCGATTTCGCAGTTCGAAATAGATGGCCAGACGGTTTTCAATGTGTTTCTTCGGGATGTAACGGATCAGGTAAACATCCGTAAGGCATTGGCCCAGTCCCGCACTGAGTTGGAAGAGACCAACCGGATGTTGGCACGCACCGACGCCATGGCCAAAATTGGCGGCTGGGAGTTGGACTTGCAGACCACGATCGTTACCTTTACGGAAGAGGCTGCGCGACTGCACGAGGTCGACCATCCTTACATTCCCCCGAAACTGTCGCAAGGCGACGAGTTCTATCCGCCACATGCTTGGCCGACTATCAAGGCAGCGGTAGATGCCGCCATAACGTTCGGTACGCCCTATGACTTGGAGTCACCTTTTATTACGGCCAAGGGGCGCCACATCTGGGTGAGGGTGCAGGGCTTTCCGGTATGTGAAGGCGGCAAGACCATCAAATTACAGGGTACTTTTCAGGACATTACTGAACGCAAGTGTGCTGAGGCAGAACTACTGGCTTCAGAAATCCAGCTTCAATCCATACTGGCAAGCATTCCAATTCCATTGTTTGTTAAGGACGCGCAAAGCCGTTTTCATTTGATGAACAGAGCTTGTGAGGAACAATGGGGTATGTGTTTTGAAGAGCTCCAGGGCACCGACGGCAGCACGAATTTCCCGGCAGACCAAACGACACGCTTTCTTGCAGCGGACAGAAAAGTATTTGAGGATGGACACGCTCTTGATTTTGAAGAGCCCTTCTGGAGTGCCGCACTTGGTGAAACGCGTCTGGGTCACACTTTCAAAAGCCCGGTATATGACGAAAATGGAAAGCCGCTGTATTTAGTTTGCGCCACTCTTGATGTTACCGAACGCAAGCTTGCCGAAGCAGGTATGCAGAAGGCCCTGCACGATAAAGACGCCCTGCTCAAAGAAGTCCACCATCGCGTCAAGAACAACCTGCAAGTCATCACTAGCCTTCTGCGCCTGGAGGCCGGCCGCAGCTTGGTAGCCGATACCAAGGATGTGCTTGGCTACATGCGAGGTCGCATCCGCACCATGGCGCAGTTGCATGAGTCCCTGTACCGTTCTGGCACCTTTGCGTCAGTGGATTTAGGGGCCTATTTGAGTCAAGTTGCGACGCAAGCGTTCAAGACCCAAGAGCTACACCGCGACTCGGTGCGGCTCACCTTGAACCTGGGCTCGGTGCAGTCTGGCATGGACCAAGCCCAGGCGGCCGGACTGCTGCTCAACGAGTTGATTTCCAATTGCCTGAAACATGGTTTCCCTGAGGGGCGCACAGGTGAAGTGAGCGTGGAGCTGCAGCCAGCCCACGACTATGACAGTCCACCGGACGACCGCTGGTGCTTGCGCGTTGGGGACACTGGTGTGGGCCTGCCACAAGACTTTGAGGACAAGAGAAAGAACTCGCTCGGACTGCATTTGGTAACTGATCTGTGCCATCAGCTAGGAGGCGCGTTGGTGATTGGTTCGACACCCGGTGAGGGTGCTCGGTTCGACATCATGTTTACCGTGCAAGCACCCGCAGCGCTGGTGATGCCGTCATGATCAAGCGCAAAATTCTGGTGGTCGAAGACGAACGGGTCATTGCGCGGGACATTACCATGCAACTCGACATTCTGGGCTATGAACCCCTTGGCCCGACCGACAACGGCGAGCAAGCGATCGAGATGGCTGGAAAGTTTAAGCCCGACCTGGTGCTGATGGACGTGCACCTGGGCAGCGCCATGGACGGTATTGACGCGGCCTTGGCCATTCGCGCACAGTTTGATGTACCAACGGTTTTCCTGAGCGCCTTTTCTAGCGATGCGAATAGTGCAAGAGCCCAACTCGCAAAGCCCGCCGGCTATTTGGCAAAACCATTCGAGGACTATGAGTTACGCGAGGTCATCGAGGCGGCGTTCAAAGTCAGCTGACCACCCCGTAGGGCGTGCATTGTTAAAAGTGCGGGGTCAGGCCTTACATTTGACATTTTTCCTTCGCCACTAGACTCTACCGTAATTGAATCGACGGGGATTGAAATGGCGAGACCATCACGTGCAATGCAAGCTTGATCCCGAACAATCACTCAAAGACATCCCCAAAAAAACAAGCCTCCATCAAACCATTGGATTACTTTGTCAATTTGGGAAACACTCGCAATGAAAATATGGCACTGGCATACTTGAGTGGACACTACACACTTGAGCAAGTAGGTACTCATTTTGGGGTAAGTTACGCGACGGTTAGTCGTGCTGTGAAACGGAAAGAATGTGGTGTTGATTGACCAATGAATGTCGAATGTAAGGCCTGACCCCATTCTTGAGGCTTGAGCCCAATCTTTTTTTCGATCATATCGAGTGCCCGTCGTTGAACCGAAGTCGGGTCTGCGAACTTAAATCGAGACTTTCAAGTTGGCTTGGTGCGTAAGAAAATAGTTGATTGCGTCATCCGGCGGCAGCGCTTTAGAAAAATAGAAACCTTGGCATAGCTCACAGCCAGCATCTCTTAATACCAGCAACTCTTCCTGTGTTTCGACACCTTCCGCAATCACGGTCAAATTCATCGCCGAGGCGAGCGCGACGATACTATTGATAATGGGATTATCGTGCTTACTACCGCGACTCCCTTTCACAAAAGTACGATCAATTTTGATCACGTCTAATGTCAATTGATGCAAGTAATTCAAAGAGGAATAACCAGTTCCAAAATCATCAAGCAAGACCCGCACGTGATTCTTTTGCAGTATTTGAATATTGTTTTGCGCAATGGAAAATTTATCGATGACAGCGCGTTCAGTAATCTCTATCCCTAAAGTATGCGGTTCTATCTGAAACTCGTCTAATAAAGCCAAGGCTGTGCTGATAAATTCAGCGCTGGCGAAATGACGACCTGAAATATTGACACTGACTTTGGGTGACATGCCAGTTTGTTCGCGCCAGGCACACATTTGTTGCAGGGCTTGGCGCAATACGTAACGATCAATCTTTTCGATCAGGCGATGTTTCTCCGCATAATCAATAAACTCATTCGGTGCGATCCACGATTTACTCGGATGCTGCCAACGTATCAGCGCTTCAAACCCGACCGCCATGCCGTTGGCGACATCAATGACAGGTTGGTAATGTAGTACGAACTGTTGTTCCGCTAAGGCTGTATGGATGTCTTCGCCCATTACCAGATCTCGGACGTTCGCGCTGTCTAACAAGGAATCATATAATTGGTAATGCCCTCGACCGGCAGCTTTGGCTTGATACATGGCAGCGTCTGCACGACGAATCATTTCGCTGGTAGAAATCAATGTTCCATTCGTGAAGGCGATGCCGATGCTGGTCGAACAGCTGATTAAGGCTTCATTCGCCGCAATGGGTTGGTGCAAGGCTTGAATGATACGTTCAGCCAATTGAATGGCTATGTCTTGGCTCTCAATATCTTCTAAAAATAGAGCAAATTCATCACCACCGAGGCGCGCAACTGTATCGAGTTGGCGCGTTTGCTGCGTCAGCAAATTAGCAAATTTATTTAACAGCGCGTCACCGACCGCATGTCCGTAACGATCATTAATCGTTTTAAACAAATCGACGTCCATATACAAGACGGCACAGAGTCGATGATCTTGTCGATCTTGTTTCTTCAAGGCGTGTGTTACCCGATCAAGAAACAAAGTTCGATTCGCCAAGCCAGTCAACGCATCGTGCAAAGCCAAATGTTGTAATTTTTTTTCCGTGACTTTCCGTTTTAGGAGATTAGATACATGGCTCGATACAAAGCTTAAAAGCTCCCGGTCTTTCTCAATATACGAGACAAAAGGGGAATAAGTTTGTACCACCAAGGCTCCCTTGAGATCATCTCCAGCATGGATCGGTACACCTAACCACGATTCAGCAAGGGTGCCTAAGAGTTCAAAATCACCACGCTGTGAACGTTCAATGATGTCTTGGCGACTCAGCAAAAGTGACGTGTTATTGAAAATAACCCATGCCGACATACCTCGCATTTCGGTATCAATCGGGCCAATACCTGCCTCCAATTCTGGATGGCGTTCATCGACGAAATAAGGAAATTCGATCCGCCGGGTTTCTTCATTATAGACAGCGACAAAAAATGACTTAGCGTATAAGAGCTCGGCAATCAGATGATGAATTTTTTCATACACTTTGAAGAAATTTTCATCTTCATAGGTGAGCGCGGCAATATTGAATAAAACACTTTGTAATTTTTTTGCGTACTCCAATTCACTAATCGAGGATTCGAGTTGGTGAATCAAATTGGTTTGTCCCAATTTTGCGGCAACCATCGACGCTACCGCCGTTAAAATCTTAATGTGTTCGGCGGTATAAAAATTTTTTGCCAGATTTTCACTATCGATGACACCAATTAACTGATCGGAATGAATAATCGGAATGGCGAGTTCTGAACCGGATTGCTGGATATCGACGACATAATTGGGATCAGCACTGAGATCATTTACCACGATCGTTTCGCGACTTAATGCAGCACGTCCGACGATACCCTCACCTAAACGCAGATAAAGCGCATTGTTGACCGTGCCTTGATCCGACATTTTTGGTCCAAATGCCGATTGTTGAACCAAAAATTGGCTAGGTGCATCCCATAAGTAAATTACACAGTCGTCAAAACCCATCTGTCCCACAACTTCATTCGCGGTGTACCACAACACTTCCTCTTTGGTACGCAGGCGTAATAGGGCGATGGCAAATTCACTCAGGATATTGAGTAATGAATTGCGTTCACGAAGGAGCGTAATTTCATGTTCCTTCGTGGTGCTAGGCAGAGGCTTAATTGGCATAGCAGTGGGATCAATTCTTACAAAGTCAGGATATTTAACAGGAGGCTCTGAACTCGGTTTTCTTCGAATGGAACGCTAAAGATACACGATTACCAGCAGATGTGCGATGGGCATTTTACCTTTGCGCTGTCAGAAAATAGGCAAATGGAATACAAAACAACAAATTTCATGATTTCACGAATTCAAACCGCACATGGTCAGGTCGTAACACAACAAATAGTTAAGATCCATAAAACCAGCGAATCGCTGGGTAAAAAAACACATTAAAAAATCATCAAATTTAGAGAGAAAGGTAACCCCTACAAGGGCTTGCATGGGTATCTGAGTATAGATTCGGTGCCGCTTCTACCATTGTCATTATTTGCCCATGATTTGGCAAGCAATCAAGCAATTCATGCCTTTGCGACTCGCCGCGATAGATCTGTACTTTTTGAACAGTGCATATCGCGTTTATACTAAGCACTTACCCGGATGACAGGAGTTGATAGTTGTCTTAAACGGGGGCTAATGGGTGACACCATTTGTGCGGGCATACTCTGCTGTTTGGTGATTTGAATCCGTTCGCAGTATATTAGATATTCAAACCCGTTTGCCGCATTGGGGAAATGTAATTTGACTCTCACGATAGATCTCACATTCAAGGCCAAAAAATGAAATATGTACCAAAAATTTGGGCGTCAATCGGTTTTATCTTATTAGTTTGGTCGGCTATTTTTTTATATATCCAAAGGAAAAGCGCCGCTTTTCCCTTTCACCATTTACGACAATTACTTCCCGACTATCCGTTGCATATATCTAATTTTTCTATCAGCTATGCTCTCTACACTACCGTTGGTTTTATGTGGTTGCAGATGGGCAGTTCATTCAAGTATATTACGTACTTAGGTATAGCGATTGTAATCACCAATTTTATTTATGAATTGTGGATTCCTTTCATTAACACACCAGACATCACCGATGCTGTGTACGGCGTAATTGGTAGCATACTAGGGCATCTATTTTTGTTTTATTTAAAAAAATATGGAATGAAAGAGAAAATCTGATCTCACCCGGTAAGTGTCAAGCTAGTTGTCGCCTAAAGTAGTTATGATCATGCTGCTTTTTTGCGTTCTGTTTGTAGCTCCTTTATGTCAATTTGTTTCTCTGGATTTAAGTGAACAATGTTGATGCGTTGCCAGTTTCGGATCTCGCCACTCCAACGTTCAGGATGCTGTTCTTTGGCTGCTGTGTAGATAGCGACTCTCTTTTCTAGTAAGGCGTGATCTTCGCCAGCGTGGCGTTGCGCTGGTGTGACGAAGTTGATGGCGCTATGCCTATGCTCGTGGTTGTACCATTGAACAAAGCCACCAACCCAGACCCTCGCTTCTAGCAGATTGGCAAAGGCCTGCTGTGGATAGCTTGGACGATATTTGAGGGTTTTAAAGAACGACTCGGAGTACGGATTGTCGTTCGATACGGCACGGTCAAGCGCGGAGTCAGTTCTAACATTCATACATTTTCCAAAAAACCTGAGTTAGCCTAAGCAAATGGCGAGACCTTTGCGATTAGAATTTGCTGGAGCGGTGTATCACGTGACCTCGCGAGGGGATAGGCGTGAGTGGTTGGAGGTATTGGCCTTGGTATGTGATCGCTTTAATTGTGTTGTGCATGCGTCAGTTAAACGGCTTATACACGCAGCGGCTTAATCGTCGGCATGGTTTGGTGGGGCATTTATTTCAGGGGCGCTATAAGGCTATAAGGCGATCTTAGTGCAAAAGGAAGCGCATTTGTTGGATCTGTCGCTCTATGTCGTGCTCAATCCTGTTCGGGCGGGTATGGTGGAATCGCCTGAGGATTGGGCGTGGAGTTTTACCCTTTTGTGATTAGCGATCGTTTTGCTCCGGAATGCTTAGACACCGATTGACTGCTCGGTCAATTTGGAACCAACGTGCCGCTGCTCAGCGCGCATATAAAAATTTGTGCTCCAAGGGCGCGGTTTGCCTTCACCACTGCTGGTAACCAAACATCAATTGCTTTTAGGCGACGACGCCTTTATCAAACAGCTTCAAGCGACGCTCAAAGAAGGGGATTTGCGTGCGCTATCCATTGCGCATAAACGCATACTCGCATTGAGTTTGATGCAATAGGCTGAACAAGCCGACAATCGCAATGCCGCAATGGTAGCAGCCTACCAATCGGATGCCTACACGATGGCAGAAATCGCGAGCTATTTTGATGTGCATTATATGACGGTGAGCAGAGCGGTGCGGGCGGCGGAAAAAGGATTGTGATGGATTTATTAATGATAGAACTGACCCCGGCTTGCTGTTTAGATGTTAGGTTTTACCCCGTACTGTGTCGATTCGATGTCTTGTGTCACAGCTTGCACCAGTGGCAATGAGAACCAGAAAGTGGTGCCGCTGCCCTTGAGAGTGGTGAAGCCAATGTCGCCGTGCATGGCATTGATCAGGCTCTTGCTGATCTTGAGTCCTAACCCGGTGCCGCCTTGCTTGCGGGTATTGCCGACATTTGCCTGCGCAAAGGCGCCAAAAATCTCGTGCTGAAAGTCTTCCGGAATGCCCTCGCCATGGTCTTCAACTTCAACCCGCGCAACATGTGCGCCTGACTGTGCTTCTATAATGACGCGGATATCTACCTGATGCGATTGGGCGGAGAATTTGGCGGCGTTTGATAGTAGATTAGCCAGCACTTGGGGAAGGCGGCCGACGTCCGCCAGCACCAACAGCTGGTCTGGCGATTGCGCCAGCACATATTGCACATCGAACGTCAGGCCATAGCCGCCATTGTCGAGTATGGATTGCTTGACTATACTGACCAGATCGATCGGCATTAGCGTCAATGTCATTTTTCCGGCGTTGAATTTTTCCATGTCCAGCAAGTCATTAATGAGCAAGATCAGGCGCTGGCTATTTTTTTGCGCGAGGCTGACTAACTTGAGTGCGGGTGGTGCCATGACACCGGCCACGCCGCCTTCGAGCAATTTGAGCGAACCGTGGATGGATGTGAGCGGTGTGCGCAATTCGTGACTGACGGTTGAGACAAATTCTGACTTGAGCCTGTCCAGGCGGCGTCTTTCGCTGATGTCGCGAGCGATACCGATGTAGATTATGTTGTTATGCTCGGTGCCGCGTGAGATCGCCAGATCGATGGGAATGGTACTGCCGTCTTTGCGCAGGCCTTCGGTCTCACTATTCTTGGCCGCGCTGTCGGTATAGTGGTCTAAATCAAAATCCGGGATGAACATCGTCATGTTGTGCCCCACGATGTCATCGGCAGCATAAGAAAAAATCCGGCTCGCCGCCAAGTTAAACGACTGCACAATTCCGCTGCTGTTGAAAGTGAAGATCGCGTCAACGACGTTATCGAGAATGGATTGATTACGTTTCACCTGATCGGCAAGCCTGCGCGTAAAGTGGTTCAACAAGGCAGTGACGAGCGCAACCATCCCCAGCAAAAATGCACCACCAATCCATAAATCCCGCTTCGCATCGACCTGGATCCGTTGCGCTTCTGCCTTCACTGCGGCGGCGCGCGGTTCAAGCCGCGCAATCAAACGGCCCATCGCCTCAAGAGCGGGGGTGTCATTGACTTTGACAATGGCATCAATCTCTACGGACGATCTTGCTTGCTCGACCATTTCGAACACAAGAACGGACTTCTCTTCATAACTAGTAACAACGTCGCGAATGACGGCCAAATCATCCTGGTCTTCTTTTGTCTTCAGCAAGGCGCCTAAGTGCGCCAATTCATTCTTTAGATCGAACAGATTCCCTTCAATGGCATCTCTGTAACGATCCAAATCGCCGCGCAGCACCAGGTTTTTGAAGTTATGGATCAATCCGCCATAACCCATACTGCGATTGAAGCTCGCCAAGGTTTCGCTGATCCGCGTTGCTTCCTCGCTGTGTGCGGCCCAAACCTTCTGAAATGAATTAAAGCGATATATCGTCAGTGCGATGAAGGCCACTAGGACTGACGCGACCACAAGACTACCGAGACCAAACAGGCGAGGTAAGTTTTTATCGGCATCTTGATCAATACTTAATGTTTCATTTGAACTCACAGCCATCTCACTCACTCCTAAGAATTTCTCCTTGTAGCGTCATGGTAACTGTGAAGTGAAGGGCATACAACTAAATTCTTCCAGCAGGCGGAAATTTGAAGTAACCTTAAAGGGTCGCAAATCTAGAAAGTATGAAATGACTAGCACATACAACATTGGTTCGAAGTTCGCGGCAGCTCTGTTAGGCAGCCTCGTCTTTATCTCACCGTTTGGCATGACTCAGGCCGTAGCAAAAGATTTGGTCGCATTCAATGGGGTAACCGCGCAAGGTGGCCCGACGGCCCAAATGTTCCCCATATTCATTGCACAAAAAATGGGTTTTTACGAAGCTGAAGGTCTTGAGGTGAAGCTCAAATATTCCAAAGGTTCGTCGGATGCGGCGCGTCAACTAGCAGCTGGGAAAGTCGAATGGGGCATTTTCTCGTCGGCCGCAACAATGCAAACCGTCCAGCGCGGTTCCCCGCTCAAGGCCATCATGCAGGTCTACTACCCCGACACCTTCGATATTGTCGTGCCGAAAACCAGTAAGGTGCAGACGATGGCGGACATGAAGGGCCTGACCATCGGCATTTCCGACCTCGCCAGCGGCGAGGTGCCGATGACGATGGCATCCATTGTTGCGACAGGCCTGAAAGTAGGCTCCGACGTCAAATTGGTACTGGCCGGCGATGGTGATCCGATGACCGTGCGTGCCTTGAACGAGGGCCGCATTCAGGCCTATGCGGGTGCCAAGCGCGATCTTCTGCTCCTGCCTGCTCAGGGAATTCTGGTTCGTTCGATTACACCGACAATAATTACGCAGTTCCCCGGCGATGCACTCTCGGTTCGCCTTGAAACGTATAAGACGAAGCCTGAGTTGTTGGTGAAGTTCGTCCGCGCCACCTTGAAGGGCCGGGAATGGGGAATGGCAAATTCTGACAAGACCTTCGAGCTACTCAAAACAGAGTTTGCAACATCCTCACTGCGGAACAACCCGGTAGCAGGCGATTTCTGGGCTCTAGTTAAGACCTACTACACAGCGCCCGCTGGGGTCACAACGCACGGCACCTTCCTGCCGCAGGCCTGGAAGACCTACATGGGTTTTCTGCAGCAAGGTGATGGGACGCAAAACGCGTTGGCCGGCCCTGTCGATCTAGAAACCCTCCTCACCAATGACATTGTTTTGAAGGCGGCGGCCAAGCAGTAATTGGCGCAGATTTCAGGGCGACGTGGCAATCCGCTGAATCTGCTAATTACCATGGAGCGCGGGGTCGCCCATTAGCCTCTGATAGTCAAGTAGCCGAACCAAATACTCGCAAATAACCGCGATAATTTTTAATACGCCACTACACGTCCGTTTCAAAATGCCATCGTGCTTTTTGCTTCGTCGTGTGGTTGCGTGAATCGCACCAATACGCCAGCTTCTCAACTTTTGATTGCTTTGCCGTCTGATTTACATAGCCTCCGCAATTTCTCCACATTTGATTTGCAAGATACGTTAGTGGCAAAAATGCTGCTAGCTTTTGCCGCATCTTGCTTCTCCGGTGGTAATCATGAAGTCACTGCTAGCTATTTTGTTGGTCGCTCCGATCAGTGACACAGGTATCAGCATGGCGACGGGCCGAGTCATTTATTTAAATTACAAAATGAGTATTTTAATGAAACTAACTATTTGGATATTTACGATAACGTTCTTGTCATTTATCCCAGACCTTGCAACTGCAGAAATAGCACAGGACCATCCGACGTTTTCCGAGAACTCGATCAAGCGATATATGTTTTCAATGGACACTTTCGCGGCAATCGAGATGGAATTTAGCAAGCGTAAGGTGCTTTTCACTAAAGCGCCAAAAGCACCTACGGCTGGCAAAACCACGCGTGTGATGGGGACAGGTACTAGCGGTTTTCCTACACCGTTTATCATTGAACATGTAGCGGGACGCTTTCATGCCTACGCTGAGCGCCGCCGCCCGCAACATCCTGTGGCACCACTACCCTACCGAACGCAAGATGTCGTGTTCGATACACCAGATCCTGCAGTCTCGCCAATTGGTACCTTGAGCTATCCAAAAACAGGTGGGCCATTTCCGGCAGTTGTTCTAGTGGCAGGCTCTGGTCCGCATAATCGTGATGCTGGCATGTCGCTGCACAAGACCTTACTGGTGTTGGCCGATCACCTGACCCGCCAGGGCTTTGCCGTATTGCGTTATGACAAACGGGGTGTCGGTCTCACGGGTGGGAACTTACACCCAAACTCCACGACAGACGATTACACTGCTGATGCGATTGCCGCTGTCCGTTTTTTGAAACTCCAAGCGAATATCGATCTAACAAAAGTTGGTATCGTGGGTCACAGTGAAGGTGGCATTATTGCCGCAATGGCGGCTGCCGAGGCGCCAAACGATGTGAGCTTCATTGCCATGCTAGCCGGCACCGGGTTGCCGGGCATGGAAATCAAGAGCCTACAAGATGCTGCGGAACGGCGTGCCGGCGGTATGCCTGAATCACACGTCCTCCTCTTTCAAAGTCACGATCGCGAGTTATTCGAGATCGCCGCGAGCAAGCGCACTCATCCCGAAGCGCTTGCCGCTATGCGCGCAGCCTATCTAGCACTGCCGGTTACGACAAAAGAAACACTCGGTCTCCCGCCTGCAGACCCACCAGAAGACTTGTTTGAAGCCCTTTTGTCACCGTGGTTTCGGCGCTTTCTATCACTTGATCCTCGCCCGTATCTAGAAAAAGTAACTTGTCCTACCCTCGCGCTCATTGGTGAAAAGGATATGCAAGTGCCAGCCGCAGAAAACTTAAAGGAAATTGGACGTGTGCTTAAAGTTACAACGAATCGCGCCAGCCCATTAACATCGGTGCGTCAACTTCCTGGGCTTAACCACAATTTCCAGACAGCAAAAACCGGTCAAGTAAGTGAATATTTCCTGATCGAGGAAACCATCGCACCTTCAGCGCTAGCGCTACTATCTTCATGGATGCAAGAAGTGGTGCATAAGAGAAAATAGGACGTAAGAATAATATCGATGATCTTAGATTTCAGAGGCCTCTGCACAAATACTGCACGACCAAATTTTAAGACTGCGATGGAAGCAAGTGCGCTAGCGCTGGTGCGTTAATTTCCGTCATACAGATGACACCTCACCCTGTTGAGAAGAAAGCCATTCGCGCGGCGAAACGCCCAGCTTCGAGGTGAAGACACGTGTCAATGCGGATTGCGAGCTATAACCTAACTCGCTAGCAAGCAATTTCAATGGCACGCCTTCACGCAGTCGTGCCTGCGCAATGCTCAACTTCCAGTTCACCACATATTCAGCAGGTGCTTGACCGATCACCTGTTTAAATTTGACAGCGAAGGCTGTTCTCGACATACCGCTGACGCGTGCTAATTGCTCCACTGTCCAAGGCTCTTCTGGAGATTCATGCACCGCCGTCAGCGCCTTTGCCAGCTGTGGCGATGAAAGCCCCATTAACAAACCGCTGTTGATCTTGGCCTGCAATGGATGATCCAAAAGCCAGCGTAATAATTGAATAAGCACAACCTCGAATAGGCGATCCGCTAATACGTGATACCCGCACTGCACTCGTTCTGTTTCAGAAAAAAGCAAATTCAATGACGCTTGCAATCCATCTACTTCGTCCAGCTGCAATAAGATAAGTGGGGGAAGCGCCTGTACGATGGGGTGTGACTCGCCCCCCTCAAACATAATTTCGGCACACGTAAAATCAGATCCGTCGCGCGGGGCATTGTGAAAATGGTGGGTAAACGGCCGTGTGTAAAAGATGAGGGTAGGTACGTCTAGCTTGATTTTCTTTGGCACTTCTTTACCGCTTGGATGATGAATATCCATCGAACCACGTCTGAGTACATGCAAATAGGCTTTGTTGGATTGCTGAGCAAACACATGCTTACCGCACATGGTTCCGTTGAACGACATCCGGGTATGAATACGAAAACGCTCCAACAGCTTTGATAGGCGATCTATAGGCTTCGTCATAAATTTGTACGAATGGGTATGTATTTAGAATGATTCGGCACCTATTGTACATGCGAGTCGTTCAGAATACCACCTAAGTCGCATCGGAATGGCCTTTGCGAATTTTAGAGTCTTTAAGGAGATCACATGAACGTTAATAAATTTGGCAAGCTGGCAATGGTGATGGTATGGGCCACCTGCAGCGGTCTTGCAATTGGACATGAACACCACAGCAGTGGCATTCAGACAAAGCCGAACAAAATGGTGAAGGCACCCTTTGATTTGATCCACACAAAGATCTCCACCGAAGGGAATGTGGCCGTGTTTCAAATGGCGGTGTCAGGTAAAGCGGGAGCGTCAAAACCAACTAAGTCGGGCAAGCTAGCTGGAAGCAAAGTTTTCTCGTATGTCTGGCCGACATCTCTTGACTCCTCCACGGTGGGCTTCGAAGCGAAAGCGGGCATCCTTGCCTTTGCCGTGACCTCCCACCCTGATTTTGATGACACCCCACTGTTTGACGAAAATGGCGACGGCAATACCAAGAACGATGGCAATGTTTGGCACTCGCACTGGGTGGTTTTGCAAGCGGACGAGGCATGCGGCAAAGGTGCGCTCAAAGTCGTAGACATTCCCAAAGACACCAAGCCCAAGTTGCCCAAAACATGGCCTGGCCTTCCTATCCTGATCGATAGTCCGGGATGGAATCCTCTCTTCAATAAAAATTTGCTTGAAGTACGTGTGCCATTCGACGACATCGGCGCGGTTAGTGCAGCCACATTTGACGGGGTTACTGCCGCACTGCGTGTGAACGCAAGCGTCCATAGCCCATTGCTTTGCGTGGTCGATGTGTTTAAGGTCGGTTCAGGTAATTTGTCGTTGCCAGGAAAAGTTAACAAGTAGTTTGTCTCTCGCTTCAAAACAATCGAATAGGGCATACGATCTCTCCATTATTCGTCATACGAGCTTGGGCATGATTGGAGCTCTATTGATTGTTGTAGCGTTCACTTTACCGTATAGAAAGAGAACCATGAATATTTCCGTTTATGATACCTATGTGCAACGCCAAGATGGATTGCTAATGCATTTTGATATTCTAGTGTCGTCGGATTTGAGCGATCCAGCTGCGATTATGGCTTATGGAAGCACCTATCTGACCTCTAAAGGGCTACCATCATCGATCTTGAAATCCGAGAGATGCAATTTTTGTCATGTCGAAGCCGCCAGCACCGCCGTCGAACAAGAAATCGCCGCCAACGGCTTCGCGATCATTGAGATGGAAAACTGTGGGTGAATCAGACTACAACCATGAGCAACTACCAACCAATCAATTGCGAGTTTCATGATGTCATAGAGGCTTGTGCTACTTTGCAAAAACCAACGACCATATTGGTGAAAAACACGGATGGTACCCATCGAGCCATCCACGGTATCATTTCAGACGTTTTCGCGCGCGACGGTGTCGAGTATCTCAAAATGCAGAACGATGAGTTGATCCGTCTTGATGAACTGCTGGTGGTTGATGGCCAAAAGGCACCAGCAGTTCTATCATTTTAAAATGGGGTCATCCATTCTCCGAAGCACGCGGTCAGTGCTTTTGATTGTTGACGCGCATCCAAAATTGACCAGGTGGGGGTGCGGATAAAATCTTGGACTACTTTTGGGAGTGATTCATGTACTCATATGAAGAACGTCTTCGGGCGGTGAAGCTATACATTAAACTTGGCAAACGCTGCCGTGCTTTGCAGTAAGCGCCTGTTTTGGTGCTACATAATGGCAAGCCATGCAGTAAGCGTTTGGTCGCCACATCATCAACGATGCCTTTGCAAGAGCGATCAGATTTAAGCGCTTGCGCCATAAACATGGAAAACGTTTCTGTCGGCGGAAACAAGCGTTCCCTATGCGCAGGAAGGGATGCTTCTAATGTGTCGAATAAATCTGGCGATGTCAGTAGATTGAAGAATCGAAAGGTGTCGCTAGTAGATGCGTGGTGACGAAAACGACTTTGCTGGGATTGTGATGAACAAGTATGATGCATGCGAGGCTAGCGTGAAGTGATGGGGCAATGGTTTGGCGACTGCAGCTTACCATTACGCTAGCCTGCTTTTCTGATTTAATTCATGGACTTAGGGCTTAAGTTAGTGCCATTCGGGCCTGACCCCGTGCTTCTGGCACAAGTGCGCTTTTCAACTCAAACTTCGACCGCTCGCGACAGTTGTGCAGAGGTCTCGTTTATGCGAAGTTAAAACCGCCAAGCTAAACCCTTAGTCTCCCCATCTTGCAAACGAAACTCCTTGGGTGATACTCCAGTGATTTTCTTAAACGCCTTGGAAAAACTAAATGCATCCTTGTAGCCAACTTGCTGTGAGATCGCTTCTAATTTGTCGCTAGTATCAGAGAGCAGATGGATGGCTTTTTGTATTCGTATGGTGAGCAGATATTGGAGTGGGGTTGTGCCTACTATTTGTTTGAATTTCACCGCGAAGCTGGTGCGCGAGAGCCCGACTTCATGCGCTAGTTCGTCTAGTGCCCATTCTTGTTGATAATTGCTGTGCATGAGGGTGAGGGCGCGTCGTATCTGAGGTTGCTGCAAACCCTTAGACCATGACTGCGGTAGAACCTGATGGTTGCGCATAATTTCGCGTAGCACTTGGGTGAATAGAATATCGAGTAAAGCATTGGTGATGCGCTGCGCACCGACATCTTGTTGCGCTACTTCTTCGGCAAGCATGCGGATAGTTTGCGCAATGCCGTCAAAGCTTTGTAGATCGTCCGAACGCAGCACTACCCAATCGGGCAGCTCAAAAAATAAAGGGTGAACGGGCGTATGCCAGATTTGGTAGGCGCCACTTACGAGCGTTAATTGCGAAGTCGTTTCTTGGGGGCGATCACTATCAATGGACAGCGCGCTTTGTGCGATTTGCGCATAACTGGCATCACCCGACGTCGAGACAAAATGATGGTGACCGCGCGCCATCAATGCAATATCTCCCTTGTTGAGTACAATCACTTGCGGGTGCAATTCGCTATAAATATAGGCACGCCCCTTGGTCGCCACATGAAAGCCTATGCTCCGGTCGCACGGAAAACGCAGTGTTGAGTTCTCTGCCAGAGTGTGCTGATCTAAGATGCGCGCTTTCAATCCAGCTTGTTGTAAAACGTCTTCCAAGATATCCATGTCCATCTCAATATTTATTACAATTTGTACGATTAGACATGAAAAAAGCAATTTTGTCCATTCATAGTTCTTTCAATTGCGGCAATACTGAACGCTCACAACAACCTAAAAGGAAATGAACATGAGTAAGATTCTCGTCGTCGGCGCAAGTGGAACAATCGGTACAGAACTAGTACGCCAGTTACGCAGCAAAGGACATACTGTCTTGCGTAGTACCAGCAAAACCAATCTAGATCCAGATCAAGTACACTTAGATCTGCGAACAAAAGCCGGCTTGGAAAGCGCGTTTGTCGGCATCGATAGAGCCTTTTTCCTATGTCCACCGGGCTATGTCAATCAGCACGAATTGCTAATTCCGCTTATTGATGAGGCGCGCAAACAATCATTGAAAAAAGTCGTGCTGATGACAGCCATAGGCGCAAACGCGGTTGATAGCACGCCCTTCCGTCGAGCCGAAATCCACTTAGAACAATCCGGTTTGACTTACAATATTATTCGTCCAAACTGGTTCATGCAAAACTTCAACTCCTATTGGTTGCATGGCATTTTGCATGAAGCCAAAGTCGCGTTGCCAGTGGGCGACGCCAAGGCTAGCTTCATCGACGCCCGCGATATTGCCAATGTCGCCGCTGTATTACTCGATGACGAGGTGGGCTTTAAAAACCAAGACTTCGATCTCACAGGCCCAAAAGCCATTAACCACGCTCAAGCCGCCAGTCACATCAGCCAAATGGCTGACAAGTCCATCAGATTCGAAGATATCTCCGCACAAGCCATGCGAGCAACTTTACTAGGCGCGGGTTTGCCCAGTGATTACACGGAATTTTTCTTGATGATTTTGGATTACCTGAAACAAGGAGGAGCAGAAAAGGTGACAGACGCTGTGCACACCATCACGGGAAAAGCGCCGATAACATTTGAAACTTATGCACAAGATCATCGTCAAGCATGGTTGTGATTAACGACAGAGCCTGAGAAATATCGGTAAGCCGTGTGCGAGAAAATCGCATGCACGGTTTGATAAGGGAGGGCAGCCGGTGGCTGCTCTCTACTCTACCTAGGTATGGTGAACGTCATCTT
Source organism: uncultured Undibacterium sp. (assembly GCA_963511665.1). Classification (GTDB taxonomy): domain Bacteria; phylum Pseudomonadota; class Gammaproteobacteria; order Burkholderiales; family Burkholderiaceae_D; genus Undibacterium. Next base: position 5,433 of record CAUPKC010000048.1, on the reverse strand, counting down.
CGGTATATGATGATCGCGACCGTCGTTGTGTCTGTTGGGCATCGGATCGATCAATCATGTTGAGGCCGCATCGTACCACCAACCGCTTTTCGAGTTTGACGTGCACCAACGCCGTTTGAATGCAAAGTTTTAAGATGAATTCTTCGCCGGAAGACCAAAACGCTCAACTACAAACTCGATAAAGGTGCTGAGCTTGGGCGTTGGCTGGCGGTCACGTGGGTAGATGAGGTGCATGGGTTTTGGCTCAGGTATAAATTCTTGCAGTATCGGTACCAGATGCCCGCGTTTTATTTCGTCTGCCAGCACGATCTCGGCTTGCATCATGATGCCGAAACCGGCAATGGCCGCTTGTTTTAAAGCTTGCCCGTTGTTGGAGCGAAAGCGGCTTGCAGGCATTGCAGTTGCCGCGTCATCAGACTTCAGGCGCCAGCGCAGCAGTCGACGCCAATGGAGAAAATCAAGGCATTCATGCTGAGTCAGATCATCCGGAGAATTTGGCGTGCCACATTTTTTCAAATAGGCTGGCGATGCGCAGATGATCATCCTGTAAGGGCGTAGCGCGCGCGCTATCATTGCTGAGTCGTCCAAATGGCCAATCCGAACGGCGGCGTCCAGCCCTTCTTCAGTGACATCAGACAAGCGGTTACTGAGTTCCAGATCCAGACTCACTTCGCGGTATTGATCGAGATAACTCGCCATTGCGGGAGCGAGGCATTCACTACCGAAGGCTACCGGCGCACTGATCTTCAGTGTGCCACGAGCCGTGGCGCGCATAGCCAGCGCACCTGATTCAGCATTACTAACCTGGGCCAGAATTTGTCTGCATTGGTCGCAATACAATTCTCCGATTTCCGTGAGGCTTTGACGGCGCGTGGTCCGGTTCAGAAGACGCGCACCCAAACGCTCTTCTAAGTCAGCAATATGCTTGCCGACCATCACCGTAGAAATATCAAATGTACGTGCTGCTGCGGTAAAACTGCCGGCGTCGACGACGCTGACAAAGACCTCCATGCTACGCAACTTATCCATATTGATTAATAATCACAGGTTAATAATGTCCGAAATAATAGACCATTTTTCGCAAACGGAAAGCAGGTAATACTGTTGACTAGTTCGCAGTCATGACTTTTATTGCATTAATAGCACAAGGAGACAACTCATCATGCTCAAAATTCTCGGGAAATCTTCCTCCATCAATGTACGTAAAGTACTGTGGACCTGCGCTGAAATCGGCATAGCGTATGAGTTGGAACAATGGGGATCTGGGGAGCAGCCGACCAATACGCCCTATTTTTTAAGACTAAATCCGAACGGCATGGTTCCTGTGATTGTCGATGAGGGATTGAGTTTGTGGGAATCGAATTCTATCTGTCGTTACCTTGCCTGCAAACACAAGCGTGCAGATCTCTTGCCGCTTGACTCGATGACAAGGGCGCAAGTTGAAAAATGGATGGATTGGCAAGCGACTGAGCTGAACAATGCATGGCGCTACGCTTTTATGGCGTCGGTGCGCCAAAGCGCGGCGCACCGTGATCCGATCGCGCTGAAAAACAGCGTCGCCGAGTGGAACCGGCACATGCAACTGCTTGATGCGCAACTCAGCAACACCGGAGCCTATGTGAATGGTGCGACTTTTACGCTGGCCGATATTGTTCTGGGCTTGTCGGTGCATCGCTGGATGTCGGCTCCTATCGCTCATCAAACACTGCCCGCCGTAAGCGCGTACTACGAGCGATTGAGTGAGCGCAATAGCTTTATGGAGCACGGCCGTAACGGCCAACCTTAGACGCACGGGGTTAACTGGTTAAATTATTGGGGAATTGAGATGGGAATGTCGAGCTGGCTGGCTTTTTTATTTGTTTCATTGGCAGCAACGTTTAGTCCCGGCCCCGGTGTGTTGCTGGCGGTCTCGACATCGTTCGCCTTGGGTCCACGGCGTACCTTATATAGTTCAGCAGGCAATGCTCTTGGTGTGGTTATCGTCGCTATGATCGCGGTCACGAGTGTTGGTATGTTGTTGCAGACATCCCCACTTGCGTTTGTTGTATTGAAAACCCTGGGAGCAGGGTATTTGGTTTATCTGGGTGTTCGCCAATGGTTGCAAAAAGCCAGCCAAGTTCGAATTGGTTCGGTCAACACGCCGCCTTTAAATACCAGCCGCTTCGGGGTATTTTCCCGTGGTCTGTTGGTAGCGTTGACCAACCCGAAAGCGATTCTATTTTTTACCGCGATTTTTCCGCAATTTATGCCCGACAAAGGAGTAGATCTAGTGCGTTTTTTACTACTGACGTCGACTTTTGTGGTGTGCGTGATGATTTCTCATTTATGTTACATCTTACTTGCGGCTCGCCTTGGCGGCGATGGTGTCGATCCAAGCATAGCAAGGCTAATTAACCGCATGAGTGGGTTCTTGTTTGTTGGCCTTGGCGTTTTAATGTTGAGCATGTAGTCATCATTGCGTTGGTGCACTTCAAACTCGAAAAGCGGTTGATGGTACGATGCGGCCTCAATGTGACTGATCGATCAGATGCCCAATAAACACAACGACGGTCGCCTTCATCATATACGGCGTTGTTGAATAAGTCGAAATTTCGGCAGCAATTTGAAGTGATGGCATCATTTGCATCTATTTGAGATGAAAATAAGCTGATTCCATTTAAACATAACGAAAGCCGACGTCACAAAATTATTAAATCACGTTACAACGTGACGAACTGGCATGAATATAATGATGCCTTGCGCAAACGAGGTGACTTTACGATCTGGATTACGCAAGATGCGATAGTTGGTTGACGTCCAGCCAAGACAGGTGGTATTGGGCGACCAGGGGAATATTCCGATGCCGCCATTGAAACTGCCTGTTTTCTACGTCAGGTGTATCATTTACCGCTACGTCAAACTGAAGGCTCGATGATTTCGCTGGCCCGTGCCATTAAAATTGACATCGCCATCCCCCCTGATTTCAGTACTATTTCAAAACGAAGCATTGGTTTGCCAAGGCGATCGAGCCTGGCAGCGTTGTCATCGTAGATAGCAATGGTCTAAAAGTCTACGGTAAGGATGAATGGCATCAGGAGAAACACGACGTACCGGCACGGCGAACATGGGGGAATTGGATCTGGCCATTGATGAAAATCTCCAGGTTCTAGCTTGTGAACCAACGACACCAGAGGTGGGTGACCCGACTGCTGTGCCCAATTTACTGTCTCAGATACTGACGCCATTCAATGCATTCATCGGTGATGGTGAGTATGATGAAGAACCTGTTTCCACGTCTGTATTGAACCAACAACCTGAGGCTAAAATAGTGATTCCACCTCAAAAAAACTGCCGTTACTTCCTTAGCTGGTGATACCCAGCGCGATCAGCATATCGACGTACTTGAGCAGAAAGGGCGTATTACTTGGCAGTGCATCACTGGGTGCAATATCCGGAACAATGTTGAGTTGGCGGTTCAACGGTACAAGCGTATTTTCGGTAACACGATGAAAGCGCGCGCGTTACCACAGCAAAAAACGGAGGCATGGATCATTGCGTCCGCATTAAACCCAGATTTTCCATTAGGCGCGTCTTCGACTCTATTTGAGCGCTGGCGGCGCATTTTCGGTCATTTTTTTCGTTCTTCGTTGCAAATAGCTAGCTATTTGCGCCTCATTCACGTAAAAACTGCCTCGAAAAGTGCATCCACCATCGTCTCAAATCCCAATGGAAATTCTGGGTTAAACAGAATGACAAATCTTGGTATGCCGGTGTTTGTAAAAATATAAAAATGACCAAAAACCGTGGTCGGTTTAGCTGAATTTCGACTTATTCAACAACACGCCTGTAGGTAAGAGGAATGGGCACAGATTTGTGCCCATTTCATTATCGACTTTCAGGCGCAAGATGTATTAATGTTAGAACTGCCCCTGGATTCTCTGCGACGGTGAGTCGTGCAGTAAAAAGTTGTGTTGATTGATCTTAAATGCAGGGCGTGACCCCACAGCTCGAGGCATGCGGCTACTTTAGCTTTTTCCATTCGTCCGTCAATAGGCCTGAAAACCCCCAGTCCTCCTCATTTATTTCCTGAATAACGACATGCGTGTGTTCCGGTTTTTTTCCGAGTACGCGAACAAGTGAATCGGTTACGTCCTTAACTAGTTGAGCCTTCTGCTCTCTTGTTGCTCCTCTAGTGATTTGAATGTTTACGTATGGCATGTAGTTGACTCTTTCTCTCTTTGGTAACGTCGATAATCTGTGTGGCTAGAAGCCTAACGAAAAGCACGGGGTCATGTCTTGATATAACACATTAGTGGTCCGATCAAAGTGCTTGAATTTGGCGTTAGGTAAATCGTAGAAGAATAAGCTCGGTCTTTGAACCAGCGTCTCCTGTTTTGTATGATTCGGCGGTGACTCAAATTGCTAGTCAGATTTGGTGATGTTGCATATCAAGACTTAACCCATTTGACGCAAAATAGTGGGGACAAGTCTTGACATGACACATTAATGATTTAATCAGGGTTTTGTGTTCGGCGTCAAGTAAGTCGGAATCGGATTATTTGGACGCTCAGAATCCCAAGTCTCAGACAATATCCAAAAGCGTTGTCCATCAAAGTACAGCTGAATATTGTTAATGCCGCGGCTAACCACTGGACCATTTGGCGTGGTTCTCGTTTCGTAGTTGCTCCAGACATGAAACGTTTGGCCGAATGAAGTGACTGTTCGTTTGATTTCGCTTTCGAAAAAGCCGGCATCATAAACGGGCTTGCCCCATTCATGAAATTCTTTGATTGAAAATACCAATAGTTCGGGCTTTCCATTCTTGTCGTGCATCAGCGGAAAAACTTGCGCCTTCGGGTGATGTAGAGACAGATCTCTTGCAACGTCGCGGGGTGTGTTGGCAGGACCGGATACCACCTCGTAATAGGCTTTCATTATGGCGTCGATGCTGGAGACATCTTCTGTTCGTGCAGTATACTTCAAATTGTCAGGATTCAATGTGCCCTGCGCCATTATGGTTGTTGGAGCGATCAGGAAAAAACTTAAAATGAAAGGGATTAAATAGATAGCAAAAGTAGGACGTACGGGATTGTTCATTGGAATGGATCGTTCTGTATTGAGTAGTGGTGGTGTATTCGGCTCTCGCGTGTGGATTTTAAAAAATGACTCATCCACTTGCGTCGCGAGAACCAAAACCTTAGTATGAGTAACCCCGAAGTTCTGCGCTAGCGACATAATTTGAACAGGCTGGTGAGAAAAAGTGACCGGAAGTCTCCTATGATGAAAAAAATTCCTGGCTTAAACGATCTGCGTATTTTCGAAGTGGCAGGGCGATTGCAAAATTTTCGTCAAGCCGCGCAAGAGTTACACCTGACCCATAGTGCAATCAGTCATCGAATAAAATCGTTGGAAGACCAACTTGGCTTGGTGTTGTTTGAGCGTCAGAATGGCGTT
>CAUPKC010000047.1:0-33134 GCA_963511665.1 uncultured Undibacterium sp. | reverse complement strand
TCCCAGATCGAAAATTCTGGAAAATGACACAAAAATGCCCATTTTAAATTCAAATCGGCACCAAACAAAATCGAGCTGGAACCCGCATAGTTATAAGGTTTCTTCAGCTTTTAATGCAATTTAACCGGACAGTAGTGATATATTAATATTCTTAAACTATCTCTTTGGACGTTTCATGAAAATAATCGAAAAAATTTGCTTTGCTGCGAGTTTGTCTATTGTGCTGACGGGATGCGAGTTTCAAAGTGCGGATTTAAGTCAAGGTTTGCTCTTCGTTTTTACGCTTCTAGCGTTGACGTTTATCTTGATATGGGCAAAACGCTTAATCACCATGCGAAAAGCTGGGATCGATTGGCGCTGGCCACGCCCGGTCGAGATTGTCATTGGTGCTATTACGGATTTTTTTGATACTTTGGGGATTGGTTCATTTGCGCCAAGTACCGCTTTTTTTCGACTCGGCAAACTAGTACCAGATGAGTTGATTCCGGGAACCTTAAATGTAGGACATACCTTGGGGACAATTACCCAAGCCTTGATTTTTATTCAAATTGTTCAAGTTGCCCCGACCACGCTTTTGCCGATGATTCTGACCGCTGGAGCCGGGGCGTGGCTTGGAACATCAATCGTTGGTAGTTTGCCTCGTTTTCAGATTCGTATTGGTATGGGCTCGGCGTTGTTGACAGCGGCAATGATTATGCTGTGTTCACTTTTAGGCTTGCTGCCTGCTGGATTAGATGCGTTGGAGTTGACAGGCTGGAAGTGGTGGGTAGGTGTGATTGGCAATTTTATCTTGGGACTCTTGATGCCATTGGGAATTGGCCTCTACGCGCCATGCATGATACTTGTCAGCTTGTTGGGGATGAGTCCTTTAGCGGCGTTTCCAATTATGATGGGATCCTGCGCATTTCTGATGCCGATTAGTAGTTTGGGTTTTATCAATAATCAAAAATATCTGCCTTCAGCAGCTCTCGGCCTTGCGATCGGTGGCGTGCCTGCTGTTTTGTTGGCTGCCTATATTGTCAAGTCATTGCCGCTTGACTATGTGCGCTGGATCGTCGTGCTGGTGGTGTCGATTGTTGGATTGACGATGCTAAATTCGGCCCGTACAGAGTACAAACAATCGCAACGTAAATAAAAAAAGCTTCATTTTAAATTTTCATGCGCGCAATCACTTATGACTTATGTAAAACTCAAATCCGAATGTTAGTTCAAACAATCGTTTGATTTATATGCTAGGATGCGCAGCATGAAGAAAAGTGCGCCTACCTTATTGAAGATCAATACTCCGACTTCTACAAGCAAAGAGTCGGGTATTGCCGACCCTAAAAATGAAAGTTCAACAGACCAAAAAACGCTACGTGTCGATGGGCAAGAAGCCCGTGAGCGCTTGCTCAGCTGCGCTTTGAGATTGTTTGCAGAGAAAGGGTTTGTGGCAACCTCCACTCGCGAGATTGCTCTAGCTGCTCAAGTGAATATTTCGGCTATTAGCTACTACTTCGGTGATAAAGCCAATTTGTATCGAACCGTATTCAATGATCCACGTGCCAATCCAAGTATTCATCCTAGCGAATTTCTACAACCCGACTTGAGTCTGCGAGCAGGTATCGAACTTTTGATGCAGACGTTTATTGACAGTTTTAAGCAGGGTGAAGTCGCCCAAAACTGCATGAAGCTACATATACGCGAAATGTTGGAACCGACTGGTTTGTGGCTGGAAGAGATCGATCATCAGATCAAACCAGCTCACAACGCTTTAGTGAAATTCCTTGCACGTCATTTGGACGTAAAACGTGAAGATGATGACTTACATCGTCTTGCGTTTGCACTCTCGGGTTTGGCGTTGACCTTAATGGTCAGTAGTGACGTGATTTTCGCAGTACGCCCTTCCTTAATTAGCAAAGAAAAAGCCATCGATGCTTATAGCGCTCGCTTAGTCGATTTTGGCTTATGCATGTGCGAGCAAGAGCGACAGCGACGTCTAACAGCGTAGAGAAAAATTTTGAAAATTTAAATTAATGAAAGACACCATGATGAAAAACATCTCAATACCATTGAAGTTATTAGTTCTCATCGTATGCAGCGTGATGCTACCAGTACAGGCGCAGAACGCCGCAAGTGCGAGTTCGAAAGCCGCAGCAGGCACTACAAAACCAGCATTAACTGTGACCGCTACCCAAGTCGGGCAGGCACAAATGACTAGTAAGCTGGTAGCGAATGGTAGTGTGGCGGCGTGGCAAGAAGCGATTATCGGCTCGGAATCAAGTGGCTTGCGGATCGCAGAAGTCTTAGTCAATGTCGGTGATGTGGTAAGTCGGGGGCAGGTATTAGCGAGATTTGCCAGCGAGGCTGTCAATGCCGATGTGGCACAAGCAAAAGCGGCGTTGAATGAAGCAGAAGCGAATGCTGTTGAAGCGGTCACAAATGCCGATCGTGCGCGTGGATTGCAGGCGAGTGGTGCCATCAGTAAACAACAAATAGGGCAATATTTGACAGCAGAACAAACCGCAAAAGCCAGAGTGGCAGCGGCAAAAGCCAGTCTCGATGTCCAACAAATTCGCCTAAAATACACCCAAGTGACAGCACCTGATTCGGGCATTATCTCTGCCCGTACCGCGACAGCGGGGGCGGTAGTGGGCAATGGCGCGGAGTTATTTCGCATGATACGACAAGGACGTTTGGAATGGCGTGCCGAAGTGACTTCGGCTGATCTAAGTAAAATCACCAGTGGCATGCCAGCAACTGTGATCGCACCGAATGGTGAAACTGCACAGGCAAAGGTCAGAATGGTCGCGCCGACGGTCGATGTCAATAATCGCGTTGGTTTAGTGTATGTCGATTTACTGCCGAGCAAAGAAAAAAAAGTTAGTAATGCATTTAAGCCAGGCATGTTTGCTCGTGGCGAGTTTATTCTTGGCAGCTCTGCTGCGATGACGATTCCCCAACAAGCGGTGGTGGTACGTGATGGCTTTAGCTATGTGTTTAAACTCAATCCAGATCAGCGCGTTACTCAGGTGAAAGTGCAAACCGGACGTCGTATGCAAGTCAATGGTGCCGAACAAATTGAGATCTTGAACGGCATTAACGCCGGCACACAAATCGCTGCCAGTGGCGTCGGATTTTTGAATGATGGTGACTTAGTGAAACTGGTGAGCGCACCAGTTTCCAACACCGTCAGTCCAGCTCCTGCCTTAAAGAAATAGAGGCAAACTATGAATTTTTCTACGCTCTCTATTAAAAATCCCATCCCGGCAATTATGTTGTTTGTGCTGCTGAGCTTGGCTGGGATTCTGTCTTTTCGCAGCACCATCGTGCAGGACTTTCCGGATATTGAATTACCTTTAGTGACTGTCAGCGCCAGCTTGCCTGGTGCTGCACCTGCCCAATTAGAAACAGAAGTGGCGCGCAAGATTGAAGATGCCGTCGCCAGCTTGCAAGGTGTGAAAAACGTCTACACCAAAGTCTTAGATGGCAATGTTTCCATCACGGTGGAATTCATTCTCGAAAAGGTCTTGTCCGATGCGGTGAATGAAGTTCGCGATGCGGTTGCAACCGTGCGGGCGGATTTGCCGAGTGAAATGCGCGATCCGACAGTCACAAAAATGTCGACAGCTGGTCGCGTCATCATGACCTACACCATCGAAGCGGCACCACCCGCAAAAAACAATCCCAACGTTGCCGGTGACAACACTACGCCAGATGAACAAGATTTGAGCTGGTTTGTCGATAACACGGTATCAAAGCGTCTGCGCAGCGTACCTGGTGTTGGTGCGGTTAAACGTATGGGCGGCGTTAGTCGTGAAGTGCGTGTCGAATTGGACGCCAACAAAATGGCGGCCTTGAATGTATCTGCATTGGATGTCTCGCGTCGCTTAAAGATCGTGCAAAAAGAAGCACCTGGTGGACGCGGTGATATCAGTGGTGCTGAGCAAGCTGTGCGCACGATTGCGACGGTAAAGACCGCCGAAGAATTAGCGAGCATGGACATCCCTTTAGCAGATGGTCGTCACATCCGATTGGATCAAGTGGCGCAAGTTTTGGATACTGTCAGTGAGCCACGTTCGCGGGCGACCTTTAACGGGAAATCAGTCGTCGGTTTTGAGATCTTTCGAACCAAAGGCGCATCAGAAGTCGATGTCGCAAAGGGCACTCGCAAAGCGGTGGAAGAACTGCAAAAAAATAATCCTAAGTATTTATTTAAACAGGCGATCGATAATGCGCAACCCGTAGAAGAAAATTTTGATGGGTCGATGGAGTTGCTATATGAAGGTGCCTTGTTAGCAATCTTGGTGGTGTGGTGGTTCTTGCGTGATTGGCGCTCGACTTTAGTCGCCGCAGCGGCTTTACCTTTATCTGTGATTCCTACCTTCTTAGGTTTGCAGTATTTTGGATATACCTTGAATACAGTGACACTATTGTCGCTGGCGTTGGTGGTAGGTGTCTTAGTCGATGATGCGATTGTCGAAATTGAGAATATTGCCCGCCATTTGCAAATGGGCAAAACACCGATGCAGGCAGCCACCGAAGCGGCCGATGAAATCGGGATGGCGGTGATTGCGACCACCTTTGCTTTGGTCGCCGTATTCTTACCTACTGCATTTATGGGTGGTGTACCGGGACTCTTCTTTAAACAGTTTGGCTGGACTGCCGTGATCGCCATTCTCGCCTCGTTGGTGGTGGCACGTTTGCTCACGCCGATGATGGCAGCTTATATTTTGAAAGCACCGAAGAAAGATGCGGCAGGGAATATTCATGAAAAACCCGATAGCTGGATGATGCAAACTTATATGGGTACGATGCAATGGTGTTTGCGGCACCGTTTCATCACGGTGCTTCTCGCTGCAATATTTTTTGCGGGTTCTATTCGCCTCGCTCAATATTTGCCGACTGGTTTTGTTCCTCCATCCGATCGCGCTCAAACGCAAGTCAATATTGAATTGCCACCGGGAAGCACCTTGTCCGAAACCAGTATCATCGCTGAGCAAGCCCGTGTGGCGATCATGTCGGTGAAAGGAATTACTGGCGTGTTTAGTTCTATCGGTGGTGGCTCTAGCGGTGACGCCTTTGCCCCGGGTGCGGCAGCCGAGGCGCGGCGTGCAGTATTGACAGTGACAGCGGTTCATCGCAATGAGAGAAAAGAAGCGATGTCGGATTTGGATAATGCCATCCGTTCCAAGATGAATGAGATCTCGGGTGCAAAGTTTTCTGTCGGTCCACTTGATACTGGCGTGAAATTGCAGTTAGTTCTAAAGAGCGAAGATCCCGTTGCGCTACTAGAAACTGCGCGCCAAGTCGAACGTGAATTGCGTAGTTTAAAGGGTATCGGGAACGTCAGTTCCAGCGCATCTTTGGTTCGTCCAGAAATCATCGTTAAGCCAGATTTGGCTAAGGCGGCAGATCTTGGTGTGACCGCTGAAAGCATAGGAGAAACCGTTCGTGTTGCCACTGCTGGCGATTACGATATGGCACTCTCCAAAATGAATTTGGCACAACGCCAAGTCCCGATACGAGTGAAATTGCCTGACTATGTGCGAGCGGATTTGGCCGCGATTGAACGCTTGACTGTGCCAGGTAAACACGGCCCAGTGATGATAGGTAGTGTCGCGACTGTCTCCATGGATTCTGGTCCAGCGCAAATTGATAGGCTCAATCGCAATCGCAACGTAACACTTGATGTCGAGTTGGGCGGTCGTCAGTTGGGCGAAGTCAATGAAGAGGCGCGTGCATTGCCAACTATGAAAAATCTACCGCCATCGGTGAGCATTGCGGAGCTAGGTGATGCTCAAGAAATGGAAGCCTTGTTTGCCAGTTTTGGTATCGCGATGCTGATCGGTGTCTTGTGTGTCTATGGCGTCTTGGTCTTGTTGTTTAAAGATTTCTTACAACCAGTCACCATCCTTGCCGCATTGCCCCTAAGTATAGGTGGCGCGTTTTTCGCATTGCTGATCACAGGACGCGCCTTGTCAATGCCTTCTATGATCGGTTTGATTATGCTAATGGGGATCGTCACAAAAAATTCGATTTTGCTGGTCGATTACGCGATTATTGCGCGTAGCGCTGGCATGGATAGATTTTCCGCGTTGGTCGACGCCTGCCACAAACGTAGTCGTCCGATTATTATGACCACCATCGCCATGGGCGCTGGCATGATGCCTTTGGCATTAGGGTGGGGTGCAGATCCTAGTTTCCGTTCACCAATGGCGATTGCCGTGATAGGTGGCCTGATTACCTCAACACTGTTGAGTCTTTTGGTGGTGCCGGCGGTATTCACCTACGTGGATGATTTTGAGCTTTGGATGAAACGCTTGTTCAAAAAAACTAAGTAAGTATCCGTATATTTTGTATTTCTGACTAATACAATCTTGAAAGATAAGAAGCTGGCTAAATGTGACGTAGCATTTGCCAGCTTTTTTTCGGCGCTGTCTTTGCGGTTGAAGAAGAATTTTTTAATTACTAATTTCTTGTATCGCCCATTTAATTTTAGATGCCACTTCAGGATCGCTATCTTGAATGTGTGCTTGTAATGTAGGTAGGCTGCGTGGATCGGCTAAATCACCTAAGGCGTGTGCCACTTGTTGTCTGACGTAAGGTGAGTCGTCGGATAATAGAACTAATAATTGCGTCGACCACTCGCGCTCACCACAATCGCCGATAGCGCGTGCCGCTTCAGCGCGTACTAAATGATTTTTATCTTTCAGCATTAGGGCAATTACGGGAATGGTTTCGTAGAAACGCATTTCACTCAAGCCCCATAAGGCTAGTCGGCGCACATTGGCGTCATCGTCATGTAGTGCCAAAATTAAGGGGGCAATTGCTCGGCGCTGTTTGAATGAAGCTACATCGCTCGCATGACGAGCCGAAAATTCGCCGCTACGTAATGCCGTTGCCAGTGCATTAAAATTCGGATTGTTCAAAGCTTCTAAGGCAGCAGCAGCGCGTTTGCCAGCATCGCCGGGACTACTTTCATTCAATTTATTGTTAACAAAAAGTTCCTGTGGCCAGCTGGTTTGCTCGCCGACTAAGCTGATGCTGCTCGTAGTGACTATCAATGCCAAAGTGCAGAGGCTAGTGATTGTCCAATCTAGCGAGGAAACGGGTTGTCTGCTTTTATGCGGATCGAGAATCCCTAGGATGCGCTGATACAAAGTTTTGCCACGAGCAGCTAACGCTGTTGCTGCATCGTGCTCGGCTTGTAACCTGGCATTTGCCGCTTGGGAAACTTGAACTAACATTTCGGCGTAATGAGAAGGGCGGCCGCCCATGCGTATCACGGTGTCGTCGGCGGCACATTCCATATTGAAACGAAGCTGTTTTTGCATAGTCCAGATCAGCGGATGAAACCAATACAAGGCCGTGACTAATCTTGACAGCATCAATGTCAGCCAGTCACGATTGGCAATATGCGCCAGCTCATGGCGCAATATGTCGTCGGGCTCTTGATATTCGTGGCTTTCAAGATCAATGATGATACAAGGTCGTCGTAAGCCCCAACTAATCGGCGCGGTGACCTGCGCGGAAAAGAATAAATCAATTGGGCGGTCAATTTTGTATTGTTGGCGCAGGCTTTCTAATCGTGCATGCCAGCGCTGATGTTTTTCCTGACTTCTTTCCGCGACTGGTCTGGTTAGCAGTGAAAGCCTTAGCTTGCGTTGCAAATTCGCTAGGCGCCACAAGTCGAAAATCAGTTTGCTAAGGAAAAGAAAGGCGACGAACACATAAATGCCAAGCAAGTTTTGTCCCAATGGTGATTCTTCACCGGCTACTTGCTGGTGAGCGGCAATGTAGCCGAGTTTGGGTAAATTGGGTAAGTTGAGTGCGGCATCGCTGACTGCCGACCAGGCAAGTGGAGCATTTACCGCAAAGGTCGGCAGTATCTTCCAATCAAAGACGATTGCGATTGGCGCAAAAAAAAGCGCCACTAAAGTCAATCGTCCTGCTAGCGCTCGTTTGGCGGCAGACAGCTTCTGCAAACCAGTGAGTATCAGCAGGACGACTAATAAGATCAGGCTAATCTTTCCTATTGCATTGACGCAGTCAAGTAGTGTGATGCTATATGTGGAGCCAAATAGTGCATTCAAACCACCCGTTTGCATCAACGTCCATCCTTCTTGGCTTTATCAATTAAGGCTTGGAGTTGATCGATTTCCTGTTCACTTAATTTCCCTGACATCCCGAGTAGCGCGGTGGCCGCACTGGCGGGTGAATTGTCGTAGAAAATGCCAACCAATTTTTTTAAAGCCGAGTTGGCAACCTTTTTCTTCGCTTGTACCGCGCGATAGAGATAGCGTTGACCTTCTTCACGATGAGATAAAACGCCTTTCTCTTCCAATCGTGCCAGCATGGCACGGATGGCTGAGTTGCTGGGCGGATCTTCCAGTGCCTCTTGAATCTGTGCAGCAGTTGCTTCTTGCAGGCGGTAAATGATCTCGACAATTTGACGTTCACGCCAAGGTAAATCTTCGATGCCAATGCTATCCATATGGTTTGAGCACTTTAAAAATAGTTAAGGTTGAATAGTTTATTTTTGCTGTAGCGCCTGTTCCGCTTTTTGTAAATTGTCTTGGTAGCCCTGCAAAGCTTTAGGGCTACGCTGCGGATTGGCTTTGCCCAATGTTAACGCTTTTTGAAATTGTTTGCGAGCTTCTTCGTAGCGCTGCAAATTCAGTAAGGCTTCGCCATGACTGTCGTAGGCATTATCGGATTGCGGGAATTGCGTTACGTTATACGCTAAAACCATTTCGGCGAGTATGCCTTGTTTTGCCTTGAGCATCAGATCAAAACCGAGCTGATTAATTTCTGCTTCTGAAAACTGTGATGCTTTCAATGCTGCATTTACGCTACTCGTTGCCGTTGCAGTTTGTTTGGCGGCGATTTCTGCACCTGCTTTTTCCAAATCTTGCATCAACACTTGCTTTGCTTTTTGTTTCGCTAATCGCTTGGCTTGTTTTTGCGCTTCTTTATCGAGATTAGTAATTACATCTTCAATGGCTCTGATAACCAGATGCGGCTCATCGAATTGAATGTGATGTCCGCTATTCGATGTGACTATATGTGCACCGTTCGAGAATGATTGAAACAGCTTGGCATGCAATTCACGTTTAACTTGCAAAGCCGGCGTGGTTTCTTGATAAAAAGGATTGTTACGCGTCGCTTGTATTGAGGTCAGGATTGCCATAGGCACATCTGGGAGTGCCGCTGTATTCGGCAATTTGGCCTGATCAAAAATTTGCTGCACTAAGGCCAAATCAGCTTTAGCGGCAGGTGGTGCCATACTCTCTAAGCGTTTTTGATCTTGCCGCACTTTTTGTGGGTCGAGTTTCTTTAATTCCACTTCTAAAATTTCGTTCGCTGGGTCAACCAACACCAAACCTGCAGTTTTTTGTGGGTAACGTGCTGCATGCTGGCGGACTACCCATCCGCCATAAGAGTGTCCGACCAAGATAATCGGTGTTTTGATTTGCAGTGCTTCGATCAATTGCTGCAACTCGTCGACATGCTGAGTCAGATTCAGTGGTTGTGGGCGGGCTGGAGATTTTCCGATACCTGCGCGCGAGTAGACAAGGATCTGTGCATGTTTCGTGATGTTAGGTGCGACTTTGTGCCAAACGCTTAGATCGCTCATGAAGCCCGATTCAAAGACGACGGTGTAAGGTCCGTCTCCTGCCAAGATCGCGTGTAACTTACCATTGGCGACATCCACCATTTTCTCGGTATTCTGCGCATAAGCAATTGAACTATCGAGCATTGTGCTTAAAACAAGCAACAGACTTAAGAAGATTTTTTTCATGATATTTCCTAGTAAAGTAAGGCCGTGTCTTGTCATTAAGTAATTTTTGATAGATCGGTTCTACAGTTTCATTTGTTTGCTACTTTTGTAGCATGCTGCAAGTGTAGCACTATAATTTCTGGAATGTCAAATGCAGACAAAGATAGTAGTAATTTAAATAAAGACTGACGAATGCGCTTTAGTTACTTTTTAAGGACGAATGCTTTAGTTTGGTAATCAGGCGGAAAGGGTAACTACTAAAACTAAAGCGTGATTTTTGAATATGGATTGGGGTAATTTACTTGTGCGTAAATTACCCCAAGTGACTAGATCGAATTTTTTTGACAGATTTCAGCTGTTTTATTGCTTGCTTAAGTTTCCTTACCTTTTAGGAACCGTTGTAAGCCGCTTCCAACACCGCAACTTCGATTTTACCCATCGCCATCATCGCTTGCATAACGCGGGCAGAACGTTCTGCATCGTCGTCTTGCAACATAGTGACCAGACTGCGCGGTACGATTTGCCATGAAAGTCCAAATTTGTCTTTGAGCCAAGCGCAGCGTCCAGGTGTACCACCTTCGGACAATTTGTCCCAATAATGATCGACTTCTTCTTGGGTCTCGCAATCGACAAAGAGTGAAATCGCTTCGGTGAATGGAAATTGTGGTCCCGCATTCAGCGCCATAAATTCTTGGCCTTCTAATTCAAAACGCATACTCAATACTTTGCCCTCAAGCTCAGGCACGGCATCTCCGTAGCGGGAAACATCTAGAATCTTGCCATTTTCAAAAATGCTCATGTAGTAATTGACCGCTTCTTCTGCGTCGAAGTTAAACCACAAGCATGGCATAATTTTTTTCATCTGGTTTCCTTGTTAAAGTATTAGAGTTCTACTAGTTTTTCGAAGCCACCATAGATCAAACGTTTGCCATCAAACGGCATAGGCATATTTTCTTGCGCAAAGCGTGGATCGACCATCATTTTCTCCCATGCCGCATCTCTTACTTCTTTGGATGGCCATGTCATCCATGAAAACACGACGGTTTCATCCTCCTTGCACATGACGGCTTGTGGAAAAGAGGTAAGCTTACCGGGCTGTACATCATTGCCCCAGCATTCGACGATGCTGATGACGCCAAATTCTTTAAAAAGGGCGGCGGATTTTTCTGCGTAGGATTTATAAATCTCACGACTTGCGGTGGGTACGGGAATAATAAAACCGTCTATGTAGTTCATGATGGCGCTTTCTAAAAGAATATAAATCTACAAATAATCGCGTCTACAAATTACAGGGGAGTGTGACAAAAAGCCAAGAATGGGTCTTTGTTCTGATTCTTTCACTGAACTGCAATGAAACTAGTCGCTGCAGAACCAACTCATTGAGTGTAAATATCTCATGTTGATCAAGCAAGGCAAATATGGGCTTTGTTCCAGATTAACGACTAGCGGCACGATTAATTCTGGTGATAAATCGAAAAAATGCTAAGGGCTGGGCATTTAATTCACTGATATTGTGTCAAAATATGCGCTTCGTGAAATCTCGCTTTATTCGTCTTTTTTGCGGTTTTGGCTCATAAAATGGGCGCAAACTTCTTGGAAAACATCATTTTCCCTTTGCACTGAGACTCCGATATCGGCAACTAAACAAGTTGCCAGCATGATCGCTTTGTAGTGTGCTTAAGCAATTGTTAACCACTTACCAGCTTGATCTGCTTAGATACTTGGGTCATGCAAACTAACGAATAGCCAGGTTTTGGTTGAGTCGCTTTTGGTCTGCTTTATTACATTTGAGCCAAAATGCCAGTGCTCCCTTAACGTTTTTTGTTTGTTTATGATTTTTCTCACATTGGAGTTTTAACATGTTTCAGCACGTCGAAGCCTATGCAGGCGATCCTATTCTCTCCTTGAATGAAGCGTTCGGTAAAGATACCCGCCCAAACAAGATTAATCTGTCGATTGGGATTTATTTTGACGATAACGGCAAGATTCCTATGTTGCCATCCGTTCGTGCAGCGGAATTAAAAGTGGTAGCAGCGGCTGGTGCGCGCCCTTACTTGCCGATGGAAGGTGCTGCGAATTTCCGCACTGCGGTTCAACACTTGTTGTTTGGCGCCGATCGTCCAGCGGTCAAAGAAGGCCGTGTAGTGACTTTGCAAACTGTGGGCTCCAGTGGTGGTTTGAAAGTTGGTGCGGATTTTGTTAAACGCTATTTCCCTGAGGCGACGATGTTGGTAAGTGATCCAACTTGGGATAATCACCGTGCTGTATTTGAAGGCTCTGGTTTGCCAGTCAAGACCTATCCTTACTACAATTCTGAAACTGGTGGTTTGCGTTTCGATGAAATGTTGGCGAGCCTGAAACAAGCGGAAGAAAAATCGGTAGTTCTGCTGCATGCGTGCTGCCATAACCCAACGGGTGTGGATTTGACTAAGGCGCAGTGGGAACAATTGGTACCGGTATTGAAAGAGCGTAATTTGATTCCATTCCTAGATTTGGCTTATCAGGGTTATGGCGATGGTATCGAAGAAGATGCATACGCAATCCGTTTGTTGGCAGATCAAGGTTTGAGTTTCTTCGTCGCGAATTCATTTTCTAAGAGCATGAGTTTGTATGGTGAACGTTGCGGTGCTTTGAGTGTGGTTTGTCCAGACGCGGCACAGGCTGTGAACGTTTTGGGTCAGATGAAAGCCATCATTCGTCGTAACTATTCTAATCCTCCTATGCACGGCGGTCAGTTAGTCGCGACGGTATTGACCGATCCAGAATTGCGTCCTATGTGGGAAGCCGAAGTGGTGGCCATGCGTGATCGTATTCAAACGATGCGTAAAGCTTTGCACGATGTGTTAGTTGCGAAAGTACCTGGTCGTGATTTCAGCTATTTCTTAACGCAACGCGGCATGTTTAGCTACACAGGTTTGACAGCAGCACAGTGCGATCGTCTGAAAGAAGAATTCGGCGTGTATGTGGTGCGTTCCGGTCGCATGTGTGTGGCTGGTTTGAATACGCGTAACGTAGAAGCAACAGCAGCAGCCATGGCGGCGGTGTTGGCTTAATACCAGCTTGCTGTTTTAGTGAACTGAAGTAAAAAAAAGGACAGAATTTTCTGTCCTTTTTTATTGTTTGTTCGATGTGAATGTCAGATTTTCAATATCTGCGCGATCGTACTATTTTTAGATTTTGTGATAAATCCTAATGCCATCTGCAAGGTACTTGCCTCACCAGTTGTCCAGGCTTGGAAGATTTTTTGTGATTGAGTACTCAAGTTGCGTAAATGCTGTTTTTCTAAAAGATCGGATAAGCGTCTCGCAACTGCTTCGCCAGTATCGATGATGTGAATTGGCTTGCTCTGATTGGCCTGATGTTCGCGAATGACCTGAAGTATTTGCGCCTCGACAAATGGATAATGCGTGCAACCCAGCACCAGTGTATCCACGCCCTGATCAAGCAAGGGAGGAACGTACAGTCGTAACAAATCTAAAATGGCGGCAGAATGTAAATCGCCTTGCTCGATTTGATTAACCAAGCCGACACAGGCTTGTGGAATAAATTGTGTTTGCGTTTCACGCCCCAGTTGTTCACTCAAGCGATTAAATTTTTCACTTTGCAAAGTGCTGCGGGTTGCCAATACGCCGACAATTTTACTTGCGCTTCTTGCGGCTGCAGGCTTGATACCCGGCTCCATGCCGATGATGATCAATGTAGGATAACGTTCGCGCAAGGTGCTAACGGCTGCGGCTGTGGCCGTATTGCAGGCGATAACCAAGGCCTTAATGCCTTGTTGCAAGAAGAACTCAGTAATCTTGATACTACGGTCAACTAGCTCTTCGTTACTACGTTCGCCATAGGGTGCGTAAGCCGTATCCGCAACGTATAAGAAATTTTCAAGCGGTAATTGCTCGCGCAAATGCTTGAGCACCGATAAACCACCGATTCCAGAGTCAAATACGCCGACAGGCGCATTGCTGTCGGCGTGTTTGTTTTCTGCTTGAGTCACTACGATGTTAAGCAACTGGAATGATCCCGATTTTTGCTTGCCATTCTTTTGGGCCCGTATTGTGAACCGAAGTACCAGTTGAATCGACCGCCACTGTTACAGGCATATCAGTTACATCAAATTCGTAAATTGCTTCCATACCCAAATCCGCGAAGCCAACGACTTTCGCCGTTTTGATCGCTTTGGAAACTAGGTATGCTGCACCACCAACTGCCATCAAATAGGCTGATTTGTGATTCTTAATCGATTCAATTGCGGCAGGGCCACGTTCTGCTTTACCGATCATAGAGATCAAACCCGTTTTCTCCAACATCATGTCAGTGAATTTATCCATGCGCGTTGCTGTCGTCGGACCGGCTGGGCCAACTGCTTCGTCACGTACGGGATCAACTGGGCCAACGTAGTAAATGACGCGGTTGGTGAAATCGACTGGCAGCGTTTCGCCCTTTGCCAGCATGTCTTGAATACGTTTATGTGCGGCATCACGGCCGGTTAACATTTTGCCGTTTAACAGCAATGTTTGACCTGGCGTCCAGGACGCGACTTCTTCTTTAGTTAAAGTATTGAGATCAATGCGTTTGGATTTCTCAGTATCGGCAACCCAATGTACGTCTGGCCAGTTCGACAGTGATGGCGGTTCCATGTAAGTCGGACCCGAACCATCTAATACGAAGTGTGCATGGCGTGTTGCTGCGCAATTCGGGATCATCGCGACTGGCTTTGATGCAGCATGGGTCGGGTACATATTAATCTTCACATCCAGCACAGTCGTCAAACCACCCAGTCCCTGTGCTCCAATGCCGAGCGCATTGATCTTGTCGCACAATTCAATACGAAGTTCTTCGGTTTTGTTTTGTGGACCACGCAATTTGAGTTCATGCATGTCAATGTCTTCCATCAAGGATTCTTTCGCCATCAACATGGCTTTTTCTGCGGTGCCGCCGATACCTATACCGAGCATGCCTGGCGGGCACCAGCCTGCGCCCATGGTTGGCACCGTCTTCATTACCCAGTCAATCAAAGAATCGGAAGGATTGAGCATGACGAATTTCGATTTGTTTTCCGAACCGCCGCCTTTAGCTGCTAACTGCACATCGACCGTATCGCCAGGCACAAGCTCCATGTGAACGACGGCTGGCGTGTTGTCTTTGGTGTTTTTGCGATCAAACAAAGGATCGGCAACGATAGAGGCACGTAATACATTGTCTGAAAAAGCGTAACCACGACGCACACCTTCATTGACAGCGTCAATAATCGAGCCAGAAAAGCCTTCAAAACGCACGCCCATACCGATTTTTAAGAAGACATTGACGATACCAGTGTCCTGACAAATGGGGCGTTTACCTTCCGCACACATGCGGGAATTGGTCAAGATTTGGGCAATCGCATCTTTCGCGGCTGGGCTTTGTTCGATCTCATAAGCACGTGCTAAATGCGCGATGTAATCGGCAGGGTGGTAGTAGCTGATGTATTGCAATGCGGCTGCAACGGATTCGATTAAATCGTCTTGTTTAATAATGGTTGTCATTGTTGGCTCTTGGCTAAGGAATGAAAAAAGAAAATTAATGTTTTTGTGCTTGTTGATGGGTCTTGGACATCAGTTGGTCGCAGTAGGCAATTGCTAAAGCGGACAAAAGGAACACCACGTGAATGACGGTTTGCGCGATAAGTTCCTGGGCGTTATAAGACTTTACATTGATGAACGTTTTCAGCAAGTGGATGGACGAGATGCCAATAATCGCCATGGCTAATTTAACTTTTAGAACTGTTGCATTAACGTGCGAGAGCCATTCAGGTTGATCTGGGTGGTTTTGTAAGCCAAGACGAGAAACAAACGTTTCATATCCGCCGACGATAACCATAATGAGTAGGTTGGAAATCATAACGACATCGATCAGACCTAAAACTACTAGCATGATGGTAGTTTCATTGAGTTTAGTGGGGCGAACCGTTTCTGCGCCCGCGACTGATACTGCATCTAACAAATGTTTTAATGCTACTTCGTTACCCATCGCTGCGCGAATTAGGTCTACCAACTCAACCCAAAAATGGAATACGTAAACGCATTGTGCCAAAATTAAGCCCAGATAGAGAGGCAGCTGTAGCCATCGGCTGGCGA
The DNA here is from genome assembly GCA_963511665.1 of uncultured Undibacterium sp. GTDB lineage: Bacteria > Pseudomonadota > Gammaproteobacteria > Burkholderiales > Burkholderiaceae_D > Undibacterium. Next base: position 17,258 of record CAUPKC010000047.1, on the reverse strand, counting down.
AAATAAACTTGGAAATAGGGGATAATCTTTGAGGTTCAACAGCGTTATTTGATTGTGACATTCGAGACCTTTTTAACTAATAAACAAATCACTTAATCTAAATAAATTCTCTTGATCGAAGTCTCTGACCAAGTTTGAGATAGATACAGAATTTGCCCGCATTTTACACCTATGAACGGACGATGTCTGCGCCTAAACCTAATTGCGGTTTTCTTGCGCTAAATCAAGTTAGGTATGTAGTCCCAACCCCTAATACCACTCACTAAAAAATAGCTTTTTTGGACAGCTAGCCTTAGAATCAACGTCAAAAGAGAGTAAGTGGTGCATATCAAAAAGGCTTGAAGACGAATCGGCAAATATTCGTCAAATGCGGCGTGGGACTTGTCTATATATGTCTGATGTAGGTGCAATCCGAGGTTTTTTGATATTCACAACAGCACGGAGACAACATGTCGGATCACGAAATAAAGACTGAATCACGCATATTCCCCCCACCAGCGGATTTTGTAGCAGGTGCCGCTATTTCTGGTATGGACGCGTATAACGCGCTTTGTGCTGAAGCGGCAGCAGACTACGAAGGTTTCTGGGCAAAGTTGGCGCGTGAAAACCTCCATTGGCATAAACCTTTTACCAAAACGTTAGACGAATCGGACGCGCCATTGTACAAATGGTTCGATGATGGTTTGCTCAATGTGTCTTACAACTGTCTGGATGTGAATCTACAAAAAGGATTGGGCGATAAAGTTGCCGTTATTTTTGAATCCGACGGCGGCGAAGTCACCAAGGTTACCTATAAAGATTTACATGCCAAAGTCTGCCAATTCGCCAATGGTTTGCGCTCATTAGGTGTCAAAAAAGCTGACCGCGTTGTTATCTACATGCCGATGTCAGTGGAAGGCGTGGTTGCGATGCAGGCTTGTGCCCGTATCGGTGCAACGCACTCGGTCGTATTCGGCGGTTTCTCTGCTAAATCTCTGCAAGAACGTATCGTTGACGTTGGTGCGACATTGGTGATTACTGCCGATGAGCAAGTGCGTGGTGGTAAACATTTGCCTTTGAAATCCATTGTCGATGAAGCTCTAGCTCTCGGCGATTGTGAAAAAGTTTCAAAAGTCGTGGTTTATAAACGTACTGGCGGTAATGCGCCGTTCAATCCAGCACGCGATTTGTGGATGCATGAATTAGTTGCGAATCAAGCGACCGAGTGCGAACCAGAATGGGTGAATGCCGACCATCCTCTGTTTATTCTTTACACGTCTGGTTCGACTGGTAAGCCGAAAGGTGTACAACATTCGTCCGGTGGTTATTTATTGTGGGCGGTGCTCACGATGAAGTGGACTTTTGATATTAAACCTAGCGATGTGTTCTGGTGCACGGCGGATATCGGTTGGGTTACAGGGCATACTTACATCACTTACGGCCCCTTAGCTGCGGGAGCCACAGAGGTAGTGTTTGAAGGCATTCCGACTTATCCAAATGCAGGCCGCTTCTGGGACATGATCCAAAAGCACAAAGCGACGATTTTTTACACCGCACCAACAGCGATTCGCTCTTTGATTAAAGCAGCGGATGGCGATGCAGCGATTCATCCAAATAAATATGATCTGACATCCTTGCGCCTGCTCGGCTCAGTCGGTGAACCCATCAATCCTGAAGCGTGGATGTGGTACTACCGCAATATCGGCGGCGAGAAATGTCCTATCGTTGATACCTTCTGGCAAACCGAAACGGGTGGTCATATGATCACACCATTGCCAGGTGCAACGCCCTTGGTGCCAGGTTCATGTACTTTGCCTTTGCCAGGCATTATGGCGGCGATTGTTGACGAAACAGGCGCTGATTTGCCAAACGGGCAGGGTGGTATCTTGGTAGTCAAACGTCCATGGCCTTCCATGATACGCAATATCTGGGGAGACACTGAGCGCTTTAAGAAGAGTTACTTCCCGGAGGAGTTGGGTGGTAAAACTTATCTGGCGGGTGACGGCGCGATTCGTAATAAAGAGACTGGTTACTTCACCATTACCGGCCGTATCGATGATGTGTTGAATGTCTCCGGTCACCGTATGGGAACGATGGAAATCGAATCCGCACTGGTCGCCAATCCTATGGTCGCAGAAGCAGCCGTAGTTGGCAAACCTGACGACACGACAGGCGAAGCAATTTGTGCTTTTGTCGTGCTGAAGCGCAGTCGCCCAACCGGCGAAGAAGCGAAACAAATTGCCTTGGAGTTGCGTAATTGGGTTGCCAAAGAAATTGGCCCAATCGCGAAACCAAAAGAAATTCGTTTTGGTGATAATTTACCGAAGACGCGCTCCGGAAAAATTATGCGTCGTTTATTGCGCGTGTTGGCAAAAGGTGAGGAAATTACGCAAGATATTTCGACTTTGGAAAATCCGGCGATTTTGGAACAATTGAAACAAGCTCAATAGTTTTTCACAATTTCAGCACATCGAATCGAACGACATATGGGAAACCTCCCAGCCTGTTTGGCTGGGAGGTTTTTTTTACTTGAAACATCCTTATGTTCGCTTGCGAACCGATAGTTCAGCAAAACTCAGTCAGATTGCGAGGATGAAAAATTCTTTTAATTTGACTGATGCCAATTCAAACGATCGCCGCGAATAATCTGCCAACGCCAAGTTCGGCGTTGGCATTGTCCGGCGTCTGGACGGCACGCAATCTCGCTGCTATTAAAAGCCAAATAGATCAATTGCAGTCTTTGATTGTGTCTGAACGAAGTGAAATCATATTGGATGGCACCAAACTCGAAAAAATCGACAGCGCAGGGTTCTGGATTCTACAAAATGAATTAAATAAAATCAGGCAGCAAGGAAAGACCATACGGTTCTCAAACTGGCCTGTGCAATATCAAAAACTGGTGGACGTGGTTGCTGTTGATGATACCGAAAAGAGCAGTGGCTTGGCTCAGCCTGTTTCGGAAGAAATGAAGCCGACGATGTTGGCGCGTCTAGGTAAAATAAGTTGCCTCGCTGTGCATAGTGTTTTAGTCCTTTTGAGCTTTATTGGTGAAGTAGCACAAAGTTTGGCGCAAGTCATGTGGATCCCGAGACGCTGGCGTCTACGCATGATACTGCGACAAATTCAGATCTCAGGTTTGGACGCCTTACCGATTATCGGCGTTACTTCTTTCCTACTTGGTATCGTGATTGCCTATCAAGGTGCTGACCAGCTTAAGCATTACGGCGCCAATATCTTTGTCGTGGATCTGCTTGGCTATTCCATGTTGCGTGAATTTTCCCCGCTCATTACAGCAATTATCGTCGCAGGGCGTTCTGGGTCAGCCTACGCTGCACAAATCGGTAGCATGGTGGTGAATGAGGAGATTGATGCGATGCGAACGATAGGCATTGTACCGATAGAGCTTTTGGTGTTACCCAAAATAATTGGATTGCTAGTGGCCTTGCCTCTGGTGACGGTCTTTTCTGATATCGCTGGCGTGTTGGGTGGCATGGTGATGGCGCGCTCGCAGTTAGCGGTTGATTTTCCTGAGTTTCTTTTACGCTTTGGTCACGAAGTGAAGCTGGCTTCGTTTTTGATAGGCGTGGGTAAGGCAGTGGTGTTTGCGCTGGTGATTGCGACGATAGGCTGCTTTCAAGGATTCCAAACCAAGGCTAACGCCGATAGTGTAGGGCAGCAGACCACGCGCAGTGTGGTGCAATCGATTTTTATCATCATTATTTTCGATGCGCTGTTTTCTATCGTGCTTAGCTTGATTGATCTTTGATATGACTGCGACATCATTACTGTTGCAGGCGAATACAACAAGCTCGACTAGCAAAAATGTGATTGAAATGCGTGGCATCAGTACCCGCTTTGGTGATCATGTGGTGCATGAAAATTTGGATCTGGACGTCAGACCGGGTGAGATCTTTGCGATTGTTGGCGGTAGTGGTTCGGGTAAATCAAGTCTATTGCGCGAGATGATCATGTTGAATCAGGCAAACGCGGGCACCATCAAAATGCTCGACAAAGAACTCAAAGATATTACAGAAACTGATGCACTAGATTTGCGACAACGTTGTGGTGTGATGTTTCAGAATGGCGGGTTATTTGGCACCTTGAGCATCCATGACAATATCGCTTTGCCGCTATTGGAAAACACGGATTTGGAGAAATCAGTCATCGATGAGCTTGCCGCATGGAAGTTGCTGATGGTTGGTTTGAAGCCTGAGACAGGCCTGCAGTTTCCAGCACAATTGAGTGGCGGCATGCTCAAGCGTGCCTCTATGGCGCGTGCTATTGCACTTGACCCTGAACTCTTGTTTTTAGATGAGCCAACAGCAGGGCTTGACCCCAATAGCGCGAGTGGAATTGATCGCTTGATCCACACTCTGCACGATTTGTTCAATACCACCATTGTCATCATTACGCACGATCTCGATTTGTTATGGCTGGTGACTGATAGGGTTGCGGTGCTTGGAGACGGGCATGTGATTGCTGTCTGTTCTATGAAGGAGTTGGCATCGATGCAGGATCCTGCCGTGCGTAGTTATTTTGACGGAACACGGGCAAGGGCGGCGCAGACGCAATCGGAAACATCGCTAACGTCGGTAACGTCGACAACATTGAGCAAAGCGCAGCTAAAAGCACCATTACATGTCGAATCATTGAAGGAATAAAGTGGACACGAAAGTAAATTACGCAGCAGCGGGTGCTTTCGTCTTATTGCTATGCGTTGCACTGCTAGCAGGAATATTTTGGCTAGCAGTTGGCTTTGGGCGCAAAAAAGAAACTCAAATGTATTTGGCGATAGTAAGTGAATCTGTTGCTGGTCTCAATTTGGATGCACCGGTTAAGTATCTTGGTGTGACAGTCGGTAAGGTCAAATCGATACAACTAAATCCGGCACAGCCAGAACAGGTTGTCTTGCTATTTGCCATTGAAAAGTCAACACCGATCAAAGTTGACACCGTTGCAGTTTTGAAGACTTAGGGATTGACAGGAATCGCTTATGTCGAGCTGAGCGGCAGTACTGCGGCTTCGGCTTTTCTGCAAGTGCATGGCGATAGTCCTTACCCCATTATCGGTACCAAGCCATCACTCAGCGCGAGACTAGAAAATGTCTTGACCACGGTGCTAGCCAATTTAGATCGTACCTCGGCCAATGTTAATGCCATGTTCAGCGACGAGAATCGTTTGGAAGTGACAAAAATTCTCGCCAATAGTTCTTTGTTCATGGCTACGCTCGCGGAGCAGCGTCATGAACTGCAACGCTTTATGCATTCCGCTGCGATGACCGCAGACACGACAGCTAGAATCGCACCGCAAGTCGAACCGGTGTTGGCTCGCATCAGCAGTGCTTCCGATGCCGTGCAAAAAATGGCTGACGAAGCAAAGCTAGCCAGCACTGGTGCTAAACAAGTCTTGCAAGGATTAGATGGCGGCTTTAAGCAATTGACCGATGAGACGCTGCCTGAGTTGGAACGTTTATTAGTGGAATTAAATGTCTTGTCTGCGTCACTAAAGCACTTGAGCGATCAAACAGCACGCAATCCTGCGAGCTTGTTACGATGTCGTCAGACCGCGCCCTTAGGCCCAGGCGAAAAAGTAAAACCATGAAAGCTTTTATGACTTTTCAATCAATCGTGATGCTCTATTTACGCTACCTCTTTTTGCTCAGTTCAGTCAGTATGTTGAGCAGCTGTTCCTTACTAACTCCGAATAAAGTCGATCAAATTTCGGTGTATTCCTTGGGAGGTACACAACTTACGGTTCGGTCAGCGCATCAGGAAAATGACATCGACAAGCACCGTATTCCAGAAGCGCCCACCATCATGTTAAGTATGCCGCGGGCGGCGGCTGGTTTTGAAACCAAGCAAATTGCCTATGTACGCCTAGCATTAAGTTGAAATACTTTAGCCTCAGTCAATGGGCTGCACCGCCGACCGCCATGTTGTTGCCTTTGATGAGTCATGCCTTAGAGCGAACCGGTGACTTTAAAGCGGTCTTGCAATCGCCATCGGGGGCGAGCGGGCAATTGCGCTTAGACATCGAGATTGTTCGATTGCAGCAAGAATTTTTTAGAACGCCGAGTCAAGTCCATTTTACACTGCGTGCGCATTTGATTGATATCGCAAGCCGTCGCGTCATTGCGTGGCAAGAATTTGATGCTGCTGTGGCGGCGACCAGCGAAGACCCTTACGGCGGTGTTGTCGCAGCCAATCAGGTAGTGCGGATGATTGTCGAACAAGTTGCTGATTTCTGTGTCAGTGCACATCGGCAGCATAGTCAGTCGAAAGCCTCGCAGCAAGTGAGTTCGCGGAAATCGGAGCAGCACTAAGCGATATGAAACTTCAAATTAAAACAAAGTATTGCTCGGCATACTAACGCTATTAATACTTGTCCCCTCGATTGCGCTGCTCGTCCTATTCACATATGACTGGAACCGCGCTAAGCCGCGCTTCAATGCCATTGTGAGTGAGGCCTTGGGACGACCATTTCACATTCGAGGCGAACTTCGTTTGCAATGGGTAAAACCAACGCCGAATTTCAAACCAAACTCAGACCCTAAGTTAAATAATCTCGATAAAACCTGGCATCGTTTCATACCTTGGCCACAGTTCTATGCGACTGACATTCAAATTGCTAATCCTGCCGATTTTAAACAACAAACAAGTCAGTCAATAGTCAAAAAAGTTGAGGCAAAAGCCCCTGTATACCTTGGGGCTCTAATTCAAGATGAAACGGCAAGTATCAAGGAAGTGAGTTTCTCTTTAAATCCTTGGAAGCTAATGCATAAAGAAATCAGTATTCCCACTTTGCGTCTCTCAGCACCCTTAGTTCATCTTCAACGACTGGCGAATGGTACAAGCAATTGGACAGTTAGAAAGCCGGTTGGCACTTCGTTGTGGCGATTGGACTTACAACAAATTGCGCTGACCGACGGCACGATTTATTTGCAGGACGCGATCAAGCAAGCGGATATCAAGGTCGGCATGAATGAGGATAGCAGCGATCTTGAGTATAGTTTTGCTTGGAATTTGTCAGGTAAATTGAATGATGAAGCGATTGTTGGAGAGGGGCAAGTTGGGGCGGTATTGGCATTAACGGATCAGACCCGACCATTCCCGATTCGCGGCTATTTGCGACAAGATCAAACGACGATCGCCATGACTGGCAGCCTTACGCGTCCTATGGATTTGATGGCTATCCAAATGCGTTTGGCTGTCTCTGCGCTTAGCATGGCAAAGTTGTATGCGATCACAGGCATATTCCTCCCAGAAACACCACCGTTTTCAACCGAAGGGCAGGTGACCGGCGTTTTAAAAGCTAGCGGAGGAAAGTGGAATTACAGCGACTTTAGAGGGGAAGTTGGAAGCAGCGATTTTTCTGGCGAACTGCAATTTGAATTCAAGTCGCGGCGGCCTTTACTTAGCGGCAGCATCATGTCGAAATCCTTATCGTTCTCGGATCTTGCACCTATCATTGGCATAGATTCGCGTTCGAGCAAACAAATTCGTGGACTGGTTACGGTGCAGCCTTCCAATAAAATATTGCCGATTGAAAGCTTCAAGACAGATCGTTGGAAAAGTATTGATGCGAATGTGAAATTTAGTGCAGATCAAATTGTTCGCAGTAAGACTTCATCAATTACTAAACTGATGGCGCACCTGAATCTGCGGGATGGGGTATTGAGTCTGAAGCCTTTGAACTTCGAAATGGCGGGCGGTAGTCTGCACTCAGATATCACGCTCGATGGTAGTCAGAATCGCGAAAAAAATGCGATTTTCGCCCAAATACAAGTGCAAGCCCGTCGTCTTCAGTTGAAGAAAATTATGCCGTTTGTGAAAGACCTGGACGCCAGTTTAGGAGAGATTAACGGTAATGCATCCTTATCAGCGGTCGGTAATTCCATCGCAACTTTGTTAGGCTCGTCTAATGGCGAGTTGCGTGCTGCAATTAATCAAGGCACGATAAGTAAGTTGTTGTTAGAAAAGATAGGTTTGAATATCGGTAGTATCGTGCTGACGACTTTAATTGGTGATGAAGATGTTAAGTTAAATTGCCTCGCCGCCCATTTTTCTGTGCAAAAAGGCCTAATGCAAACCAAACAGTTTGTTGTGGATACAGAACAGTCCCGACTAAATCCGCAAGGCACTATCAATCTGCGGCAAGAGCAGCTCGATTTAGAGATCACACAAAAGAGTAAAGGAATCAGGTTAATTTCACTGCGCGCGCCTATCTATGTTCGCGGCAGCTTACAGCATCCGACGACAAAGATAGATAAAGGTGTTGTCGCTTTACGCGCGGGTGCCGCAATTGCTTTGACCGCATTGGCACCCGTTGCAGCATTCATTCCCTTGGTGAATTCTGGATCAACGGATAGTTCAATATGTGAAGAAAAACCGTCGGTGAAAAGTCGAAAATCAGTACTTCGAAAATAGTGCCCGTTATTAGTCTAATTTAGGCGTGATGCAGAAACAAAATGTCTGATGACTTCGGGAATATAGGTTTGGAATTACCTTCAGTCAATTAGCGGTAAATAATCATGGCGAGGATTGAAGAATCAAATAGGTTCCAATGTTTTTAAGCCCTGAAATGCCCAAAGCAACTTGATGAGACGAGTTCTAATGACGACAATTCTGAAAATTACAGCTTTGGTGAAGTTCGTGATTGGCGCTATTGATATGAGATTTCTCGTGTTGTTAGTGCATATGCACTCCGCGATCTTGAAGTTTTAAATTGATTTTCGTTGAGGCGTTTCGCGGTTATACTTGAGAAATTCCAAACTGTGTACTTAGTGATGTTTTCCTAAGAAAATGTGACTGCTCAGTTTTTTTGCTCAATTTCCACATTAAGAATCAGCATGACGCCAGTTAAAGATCGTAAGCCTAAAGGCAGTTTTAAGTTATTCCCACGCGGCGCGAGAAAAAATAATGGTGAGCTGCTTGGCGCCCCACGGAAGCCTTCGCGCGGCATTTATTTGTTGCCAAATGCATTCACTACGGCCGCATTATTTTGCGGTTTTTATGCCATCGTTATGGCGATGAACCAAAAATTCGAACACTCCGGCCTCGCTATCTTTGTGGCGATGGTGTTGGATAGCCTCGACGGTAGGGTGGCCCGTATGACGAATACCCAAAGCGAATTTGGCGCGCAGTACGATAGTTTGTCAGACATGGTGTCTTTCGGTGTGGCGCCTGCTTTGATCGCCTATGAGTGGGCGTTGAAAGGCATGGGCAAGCTTGGTTGGTTGGCGGCTTTTGTGTATTGCGCTGGCGCTGCTTTACGTCTCGCACGATTTAACGCAAACATTACCGTGGTGGATAAGCGTTACTTCCAAGGTTTGCCAAGCCCAGCGGCGGCGGCTTTGGTGGCTGGCTTCATTTTGTTAATGGATGATCTGGCGATTCCGGGCGTAGATGTACGTTGGTTTGCTTGGAGCGTGGCCTTGTTTGCAGGTTTGACGATGGTGACGAATGTGCCGTTTTATAGTTTTAAAGATTTGAATCTGAAACGCTCGGTCCCTTTTATCGCGCCATTCTTAATTGTGCTAGCCTATGTTGCTGTGGTCAGTGATCCTCCTAAAGTTTTGTTCGCTTTGTTCGTGATTTATGCGCTCTCAGGCTATGTCTTATTGCTTTGGCGCTGGCGCAAAGGTCGTCCGGTGAGTTTGATGCAGTTGACGCCAGAGTCGCATCACGACGAAGCCGACGACCTTAAGAAATAATTGAGGGCGGGCTCTTGCGCTTTTGTGTAATCCCGCTTATAGTCTTTTCCATGAAATTCTCATCCACGACATCCAATGCTCAAAAAGCATTCATTAAAGCAGATCGCTCCGGTCTGCTTTTGTCGTTGGCATTACCAGTTGCCGCTATCCTGGCAGCTCTACTAGCTTTGTCTCTAGCGAACACGCTACTAGCGCTCGCGCGCTAAATCCCATTACCCCACAACTTGAGTAGTCTCTCACCCATGTGCGTCTTGCAAGGGGCGGGAAAGATCTATTCAAGTCATCGAGTTTTACTCGACAGTTTCAAATAATTTCACTTACTCTCACTTTATTTAATTATCTTATTTCGGTATTTTCGGAGGCAAACATGGCAGATAAACTCATCATATTCGACACAACCTTGCGTGACGGCGAACAATCCCCAGGCGCGTCAATGACCAAGGATGAAAAGGTACGCATTGCCCGTCAACTAGAGCGATTGAAGGTCGACGTGATCGAAGCGGGTTTTGCTGCTGCTTCACCTGGTGATTTTGAGTCGATTAAAGCGATTGCTGCTGCCGTGCGTGAACCGATTATCTGTTCGCTGTCACGTGCGAATGACCGCGATATTTCACGGGCTGCCGAAGCCTTAGAGAAAGCGCAGCGCAAACGTATTCATACTTTCATCGCGACTTCGCCTTTACATATGGAAATGAAGTTGCGTATGAGTCCCGATCAAGTATTGGAGCAAGCGATACAGGCGGTTCGTTTTGCGCGAAAATTTACGGACGATGTGGAATTTAGCCCTGAAGATGCAAGCCGATCCGATTTTGACTTCCTCTGTCGCGTGATTGAAGCGGTGATCAAAGAAGGTGCTACGACGATTAACTTCGCGGATACGGTTGGTTACGGCGTACCGGATCTGTATGGCAGCACACTTAAGCGTTTGCGTGAAACCATTCCGAATTCGGATAAAGCAATCTGGTCTGTGCATTGTCATAACGATTTAGGTATGGCAGTTGCGAATTCCTTGGCGGGCGTCATGATTGGCGGCGCACGTCAAGTCGAGTGTACGATCAATGGCCTTGGAGAGCGTGCTGGTAATACCGCCCTCGAGGAAATCGTGATGGCAGTGCGCACACGCAAAGACTATTTCAATTTAGATATTGGTGTTGATGCGAGTCAAATCGTGGCTACTTCGAAAATGGTGTCGCAAATTACGGGTTTTACAGTACAACCGAATAAAGCGATCGTCGGCGCAAATGCCTTCGCCCATGCCTCCGGTATCCATCAAGATGGCATTTTGAAAGCACGCAATACCTATGAAATCATGCGTGCCGAAGATGTCGGCTGGAGCGCGAATAAAATCGTTCTCGGCAAACTTTCAGGTCGAAATGCGTTCAAACAGCGTTTGCAAGAATTGGGCATTGCGCTGGAATCAGAAACCGAAATTAACGCAGCCTTCGCCCGCTTCAAAGAGCTTGCAGATAAAAAGTCTGAAATTTTTGACGAAGACATCATGTCGGTGGTCGCTGATGAAGAACATTCGCACGATGCCGACCACTATCGTTTGGTTTCGATCAGTCAGCATTCAGAAACAGGTGAACGTTCTTCTGCTGTGGTTGTGATGACGATAGGCGATAAGGAGAAATCCTGTATCGCGCAAGGTAATGGTGCGGTTGATGCCATCGTTGGTGCGATTGAATCCGAAGTGAAGAGTGAGGCGGAGTTATTGCTATTCTCGATTAACGCAATCACTGCCGGAACGCAATCGCAAGGTGAAGTAACAATACGCCTTAGCAAAGCGGGGCGGATCGTTAATGGTGTCGGCGCAGATCCTGATATCGTCGTGGCATCGGCGAAGGCGTATATTTCTGCTCTGAATAAATTGCATTCTAAGGTTGAGAAGCTGAATCCGCAGATTTAGGAATCTCTTTATATTATTTAAATACCTCCCTCTGGAGAATTCACGCTGAGGGTGGTATTTCATGTTTTGCCTTGAGTTCTCGCTATTTTTCATGCTATAGTCGCGGTCTCATCAAATTCTGATGGGATTTATTTAATGTAATTTCACGATATCGACGGTGCTGGCTTGAAAAAGCTAACTCTTGATATCGCATGTAAAGGAAATAAGATGTCTCTCGTAAAAACTGCAAAAGCCGCTATCGTTGCGGATAATGCCCGTGGTCAAAATGACACAGGTTCTCCAGAAGTGCAAGTTGCTTTGTTGACTGCACGTATCAATGACTTAAATGGTCACTTCAAATCTCACTCTAAAGATCACCACTCACGTCGTGGTTTGATCATGATGGTTAACCGTCGTAAGAGTTTGTTGTCTTACCTGAAAGGTAAAGATTTGAACCGTTATCGTTCATTGATCGAAAAACTCGGCTTGCGTAAGTAATCTACTCATCAGAGTATTTTGCTAAACACAGCAAAGAATTAAAGTAAAAAGCCTGCGTCAGTTTGACTGATGCAGGCTTTTTGCCTTTATGACGCTGAAATTTCTGCTGAATTTGCTTAAAATTTTGGCGGCATTGGTAGTGATAGTAGTAAAAATGCTGGAAATAGTTAGGACTTACGCAAAATTGCGCTAGCTAGGCGCGTCGCCGAAGGCAGTGCAATTGTACGGCGAGGTGATAGCAACGACGCTAGTGTCTGTTTTGCGTAAGTCCTAATAGTAAGGGTGATTCGAAGCTGAATTGCTTGTGGTGAGGTGAACGACAGCCCCTGGAAATCTGTCGGAAAATAGTGAAAGGACACATTGTGTTTAATAAAGTTACGAAAACATTCCAATACGGTCAACATACAGTGACCTTGGAAACAGGTGAAATCGCACGTCAGGCTTCTGGCGCAGTATTGGTATCGATTGAAGATACCGTCGTATTGGCAACGGTTGTTGCGAAAAAAGATGCCAAGCCAGGTCAGGATTTCTTCCCATTGACCGTGGATTACTTGGAAAAGACCTATGCAGCTGGCCGTATTCCAGGTGGCTTCTTCAAGCGTGAAGGTCGTCCATCAGAAAAAGAAACTTTGACGTCGCGTTTGATTGATCGCCCGATTCGTCCATTGTTCCCAGAAGGTTATTTGAACGAAGTTCAGGTTATCGTACACGTGTTGTCTGTGAATCCTGAAATCGATCCTGATATCGCAGCGATGATCGGTGCTTCAGCAGCGATTTGCGTTTCTGGTATTCCATTTAGCGGTCCGGTGGGTGCAGCACGCGTTGGTTACATTGATGGTCAATATGTATTGAACCCAACTGCAACGCAATTGAAAACATCTGCAATGGATTTGGTGGTTGCTGGTACTGAATCTGCGGTATTGATGGTGGAATCTGAAGCGCAACAATTGTCTGAAGAAATCATGTTAGGCGCGGTTGTGTATGGTCACACGCAAATGAAAGCAGTCATCGACGCGATTCATGATTTGGTGCGTGATGGCGGTAAGCCAGAAGTGCAATGGGCACCAGCCGCTAAGAATGAGCCTTTGATTGCTGCAGTGACTGCAGTAGCTGAGCCTTTGTTGCGTGCTGCATATCAAACTAAAGAAAAGCAAGCGCGTACTGATCAGTTGAAAGCAGCTAGTGCAGCAGTGAGTGCAGCTTTGGCTGAGCAAGCGGCAGCGGCTGGTACTGCAACGCCAGATTCTGGCGATGTTGGTAACATTATGTTTGATCTGGAATCAAAAATCGTTCGCTCACAAATTTTGGATGGTGAGCCACGTATTGATGGTCGTGATACACGCACTGTGCGTCCTATCTCGATTCGTACTGGTGTATTGCCACGTACTCACGGTACAGCCTTGTTCACACGTGGTGAAACACAGGCATTGGTGATCGCGACTTTAGGTACTTCTCGTGATGAGCAAAAGATTGATGCTTTGATGGGCGAATACTCTGATCGCTTCATGCTTCATTACAACATGCCTCCGTTCGCTACTGGCGAAACAGGTCGCGTCGGTACGCCTAAGCGTCGTGAAATTGGTCATGGCCGTTTGGCAAAACGCGCATTGCAAGCAGCATTGCCATCACCAGAAGATTTCAGCTATTCAGTGCGTTTGGTTTCTGAAATTACGGAATCCAATGGCTCTTCTTCCATGGCATCTGTGTGCGGTGGTTGCTTGGCATTGATGGATGCAGGTGTGCCGATGAAAGCACACGTCGCTGGTATCGCGATGGGCTTGATCAAAGACGGCAATAAATTTGCTGTTTTGACGGACATCTTGGGTGATGAAGATCACCTTGGTGATATGGACTTTAAAGTCGCTGGTACTGCGGAAGGTATTACTGCATTGCAGATGGATATCAAGATTCAAGGTATCACGAAAGAAATCATGCAAGTCGCTTTGGCGCAAGCTAAAGAAGGCCGCGATCATATCTTGGGTGAAATGCAAAAAGCAGTGCCAGTTGGAAAAGTGGAGTTGTCTGACTTCGCACCACGCTTGATTACTGTGAAAATCAATCCGGAAAAAATCCGTGATGTGATTGGTAAGGGCGGTGCGGTCATCCGTGCATTGACGGAAGAAACTGGTACGCAAATCGATATCAGCGATGAAGGTGTGGTCACTATCGCCTCTGTGGATGCAGCTGCTGGTCAAGAAGCTAAGCGTCGTATCGAAGAATTGACTGCTGAAGTTGAAGTCGGCAAGATCTACGAAGGTACGGTATTGAAATTGTTGGACTTCGGCGCGATCGTGCAAATCATGCCAGGCAAAGATGGCTTGTTGCATATCAGCCAAATCGCCAATGAACGCGTCAATGCAGTTGCTGACTACCTCAAAGAAGGTCAGCAAGTGCGTGTGAAAGTCTTGGAAACGGATGATCGCGGTCGCTTTAAGTTGTCGATGAAGGCTGCTGCGGAAGCTGCTGCACCAGCGGCGGATGTTGCTGTAGAAGCTGCGCCAGAAGCGTAAAAACGTCGCTTTATTTACTTGGTGATCTTAGGTCGCCGAAAATAAACCAGCGTAAAATAAAAACCGTTCGTAGGAAACTGCGAACGGTTTTTTTATGAAAGATTGATGTTAGCTAGATTTGATTGTGGCGAAAGAAAATGATGCGAGCAATTGAAATTACACAATACGGTAAGCCAGAGGTTTTACGACTTTGTGAGCGGCCGATTCCCGTTCCTGCCATAGGCGAAGTCTTAATACGGGTGAGCGCCGCCGGCGTCAATCGGCCTGATATTTTGCAGCGCATGGGGCATTATCCGGTGCCCGTCGGCGCTTCTGACTTGCCTGGATTGGAAGTGGCTGGAGAAATTGTCGGCGGTGATTTGTCTAGCGGTGAATTTGCTATCGGTGATTTAGTATGTGCCTTGGTGCAAGGTGGTGGCTATGCTGAATATTGTGTGGCGCCCGTGGTGCAATGTTTGCCTATTCCAAAGGGTTTGAGCTTGATTGAGGCGGCGTCGCTGCCAGAGACTTTCTTTACCGTTTGGTCAAATGTATTTGATCGGGCTCAGTTATCTGTTGGTGAGACCTTATTGGTGCATGGTGGTACTTCGGGGATAGGTGTGGCTGCCATACAGATTGCCACAGCGATGGGATCTAGGGTCTTGGCTACAGTGGGTTCTGATGAGAAATGTCGCGCAGTGGAAGGTTTGGGTGCTGTTCTAGCGATTAATTATCAAACAGAGGATTTTCTAGTGGCGGTGAAGTCGGCAACTGAAGGGAAGGGTGTGGATGTGATACTCGATATGGTAGCTGGGAAATATCTCTCCAGAAATATCGATAGTCTTGCCGATGATGGACGCTTGGTTGTGATTGCGCTCTTGGGTGGTGCAAAGGCTGAGCTCGATATGTCGCAAGTGTTGCGCCGTCGTTTACATGTGACTGGTTCAACTTTGCGTCCGCGTTCAGTTGAGTTTAAGGCTGGAATCGCGCAAGCGTTGCGCAATAAGGTCTGGCCTCTATTGGAGAGTGGTGCGGTCAAGCCAGTGATTCATCAGGTTTTTCCTTTCTCTCAGACGGTCAAAGCGCACGAAATGATGGAATCGAGTCAACATATAGGTAAGCTTGTACTTGAATTGTAATTCATGCATTTTTTGATTGATGGAGCTGGGAAATCTTGATTTTTCTTGGAAATTTTTGTTAATTTGGCACGTTTGCGTGTCAAATTTAGGGAATCATCTTTAAACTTGTATCTGGAAAATTGACCCCCTTAGCCTTGCCGCGATACAATAGACAGTTAATTAAATCTTTAAGCTTATGCCACTACAGCGACGCACATTAATAGCCGGCAATTGGAAAATGAATGGCAGCCTTGCAGCAAATGCGAGCTTGCTTGACAGTTTGCTGGCTGCCCCCGAAATTGCAGCGAATGGTTCAGCGTGTGAAGTGTTGGTCTGTGTGCCAGCAGTTTATTTGCCGCAATGTGAATCGCAGCTCAAAACTTCAGTAATTGCTCTTGGCGCACAAGATATCTCGGCTCATCAATCAGGTGCGTATACGGGTGAGTTGTCGTCTGCAATGTTGGCGGACTTTTCATGTCAGTATGTGATCGTTGGGCACTCTGAGCGCCGCGCTTATCATCATGAGTCGAATGAGCTGGTGGCGCAAAAGGCATTGCAGGCTTTGCGTTCTAGTATTTTTCCTATCGTATGTGTGGGGGAGACTTTGGAGCAACGTGAGGCGGGGAAGACCAATGAGGTCGTGGTGACTCAATTACGTGCGGTGATGGATGTATTAGATGATGGTGCTTTGGCGCGCATTGTGGTTGCGTATGAGCCAGTTTGGGCGATTGGTACTGGTAAAACAGCGACGCCTGAAATGGCGCAGGAAGTGCATGCGGTGTTGCGTTCGGTTTTGGCGGAGCGTAGTGATTTTGCTGCGAATAAGGTTCGTATTTTATATGGCGGTAGTATGAAGCCTGATAATGCGAAAGAGTTATTGGCGATGCCCGATATTGATGGTGGTTTAATCGGCGGTGCTTCATTGAAGTCCGCTGATTTTCTCGCAATTATTGGCGCGGTTTAAGGTTTTTTGCCGCGTACGGTTTTGGATTATTTTTGTTGTAATGATTAATTTTACTTGGATGTTTTAAATGCAAACTTCTTTATCTACTTTGGTTATGATTGTGCAGGTGTTGTCTGCATTGGTTATTATTGGTCTGGTCTTGCTTCAGCATGGTAAGGGTGCTGATATGGGAGCTTCGTTTGGTTCGGGTGCTTCCGGTAGCTTGTTTGGTGCGACGGGCTCTTCTAACTTTTTGTCAAAATCCACTGGTGTTGCAGTTGCCGTGTTTTTTATTGCGACTTTGATTTTGACGTCTTTCGGTGCAAGTAAAGCGCCGACTGGCGGCGTTATGGATAATTTGCCTGCGGCGAAAACCGTGCCGGCTAGCGGCTCCCCGAGTGCACCTGTGGTTGTGCCGGCAAATGCAGCTGCTAATGCTTCAGCAAGTGCGGCAAGTAAAACGACTGAAATTCCTAAGTAACTTAATTTAAATCAGTTTGTCCGGTAAAAAAGTCTTGAATTGCTGCAATTGTGCGTTGAACAATTTCAGTGAACAGAGTAAAATGCTGGGCTTGTGCCGACGTGGTGAAATTGGTAGACACGCTATCTTGAGGGGGTAGTGGCGAAAGCTGTA
>CAUPKC010000046.1:0-35304 GCA_963511665.1 uncultured Undibacterium sp. | reverse complement strand
TGCTCAGCTTGGCAAAATAGATCGCTCATATTTAGCCTTTGCAGCATTGAAGCAGCATACCCATACATGGCCAATGCAGCCTGGTTGGTTTCAATGATATTGCTATTTTCATCGATTAGAATCAAGCCATCACGGGCACTTTCCAAGATGTTGGTATAGTGGAGCGTTAAAGCATCGTGTTGTACACGCTTTTGATCAAGTTCTAAAAGCATTGCATTGAGCTGCAAAGCGACCTCGTGAATCTCAGTGGGGCCAGATACATGCAATGAACTTTTCTCGCCAGCACCAATGGCTAGTGCTGATCTCGCTACAGAGCGAATAGGACGGGAAATCACTTCCGAAAATCGCCAAGCAATTGTCAGAGCAAGCGACAAACAAACGATGAAGTAAAGTAAACCAATTTCCAAGTTTCTTCGCATCGAGCCAAAAATAGCTGATTCAGGCTCACCAACCATCACGTACCAACCAAGTGCTGGCACCCAGCGTTGAACATAGGCCATAGCTCTACCATCACGCATTTTCAAATGGACGATTCGATTAAACTCTTTGAGGGGAATGTCTTCTGCGTATTTACTTGCCTCACGCCCCACCCACCGCGCTCCATCTGTTTGATGAAATAAATTTGTGCCCTGTCTGTCGACAACAAACGCGTCAAGTCCGGCAGGAATATTAAACAGCACTATTTTATTTAACTCGAGCAAATCAATCGTGAAAGACAAAAAAACAGATGCTTGATTTTTCTTGCGAATGAGATGGATAGTGACTATCTTGGGGCGACCGCTCGCTTGGTCAATATACAAAGGACTCAGTACAAGGTCTTCGCTCAATTTTCCCTGCTGTATCAGCGCCTGAGCAGGTTCTGCACCGCCCTGGTTTTTGACATAAGAATAGATGACATCACCATTATATTTATGCAAAACAATGTTCGACAAATGCGGATGTAAGCGCATAAACTGATTAGGATTAAAATCATCGATGATCTTGCCATCATCGGCGACCATTTCTTCCGCCGTCATTTTGATCAATTGTTGCAGCTCGCTCACTTGGTCCTTTGCATGAGCTTCGATATAACCAGCGACTAAATCGAGAGAATTGTAAGATGCTTCACGTATCGTATTTTGGTTAGCGTTGAGCTGCCAAACGCCGATTAAGGCAAATGGCAGTAACGAAAGGCAAGCAAGTAGCATCAACCATGTTCGTATTGACCAATGGTTAGCATGTATCGATTTTAACGCCCCCAAATTAACTCTATACATGGCGAAAAAGTGGGAAGTAATGAGATCAAATTAATATACACGCAAATGAAATATTCTCCAAAGGAAACCTTTTGCAGATAATCAAGTGTTAGTAAACAAACAGGAAGCAAGGACTTTGGCCTATCCACAACAGACCGCGCGTTAGCGTTCAACTTTACAACGATCACCTAGCATCCATTGCAGGCAATCTGGATCACGTTCTTTTTCTTCTTGCCTTCAAGACTCCTGTCGGGATTTATGTTCCCTTTTCGCGCTATGCCAGTGTGGATACAAAACATCGGTGAAGTCTTGTCGCTCACGCATTTTTTACGCATCGTTCGCGGCACTATATTGAAAGGCAACTCCATCAGATGGCTGCCCAAAAATTTCTGGCCTATGCTGGCATTTTTATTTTTCGCCGGCTTTATTGCGCTCAAGCGTTAACGCCAGACTTTGGATTGAAAATGGTAGGTTGGTGCTGAGCGCATCGAAGCCCAACAGTTTCGAAATATTTGACTCATGCTGGGCTAACCAGCCCAGCGAACGAGAAATTATCAATCTCAATTTTTAAGTTGGGCTTGTTTCATCGCCAATGCACAAAACGCTTCAACCAAGGGATTACTTTCACTCTTGGTTCGTACCAGTAACAGCGCCGTCATCGCATTAGTATCGGATAAAGGTCGATAACACACCCCATCCATGTGTAGGCGTTCGAACGAACCAGGGAGAATCGAGATACCACAACCCGCCGCGACTAAGCCGATAATAGTGGAGGCTTCGCCAACTTCGTGTGCAACTTTGGGAGCGAATCCTTGCGCCTGGCACAAACGCATGACCTGCGGATAAATACCGGTACCCGCTTTGTGCGGATACATAATGAAAGATTCATCGGCTAATTCTTTCAAAGCAATTTTCTTCTTTTTACTAAAAGCATGAGTGAGGGGCAATACCACCATCAAGGGGTCGCGCCTCAGGGTATTCAACTGAAGATTATTGAACTTCATGGTCTCTTCCATTGCGCCCTCTGGTGGTCGAATAAAGCCCAGATCTAACTGCAGCTTTTCGATTTCTTCTAACTGCCGGTTAGTCGATAACTCACGAAAAATCAGATTCACTTCGGGATATTTTTCTCTATAACGATTAATCACGTTCGAGAATAAAGCGGTGAACGGCGTGGAGAAAGTGAATCCTATGCGCAGTTCGCCGGTCTCGCCCCGCGCAGCTTTTCTTGCCATCTCGCTGGCACTTTCAGTCAAAGCGATAATGCGCCTTGCGTCCTGCAAAAATAAATGCCCGGCAGCCGTCAAACGCACCGAGCGTTTAGTGCGTTCAAACAATTGTACACCAATATCTTCTTCCAACATCTGTATCGCATGACTCAAAGGCGGTTGTCCTATGTGCATACGGAGTGCCGCTCGGGTGAAGTGGAGCTCTTCAGCAACCGCAATAAAGTAACGTAACTGGCGTAATTCCATCATCAACTCCATTATCTATTTAATGTATTAATACTTCCATTAATATATATTGGACAGCAATAGAGTGCAATCCTAAGATGGCGACAACCACAGCAACTAGGTACAAATCATGCTTAGCAGTAGTCAGATGATTGAGCGTCACTCCAGCACCGCAACACGTCAAAAAAATATACGGCGTGCCATGTTATTTGGTGGCTTTTCCAGTTTTTCCATGCTGTATTGCGTACAGCCCTTAATGCCATTGCTCGCGACAGAATTTACTTTGAGTGCATCACAGAGTAGTTGGATTTTGTCGACTTCCACTTTGTGTTTGGCATTCTCTTTGCTCATTTCTAGCGTAATTAGTGAAGTCATCGGACGTAAAGTTTTGATGTTGTGGGCGGTCACCATCGCCGCGGCCACCACCGTGCTTTGTAGCCTGGTGCACAGTTTTGAGCAACTTATTTTCTTACGTGCAGTGCTAGGTATTGCGCTTGGTGGCATGCCCGCAGTGGCCATCGCCTATTTAAGCGAAGAAGTCGACGCTAGTGCATTAGCTAGCACCATCGGTTTGTATATCGCTGGCAGTGCCTTGGGTGGCATGTCAGGTCGGCTACTCACTGCCCTGTTCTGTGACTATTTTTCGTGGCAAGTCGCCTTCGCCATCATGGGAAGCATTGGGCTTTATTCCGCATGGGAGTTTTGGCGGACACTGCCCGACGCACAACATTTCAAACCCCATGTTGGGAATTCGCGCGGTCAACTTTCTACCATCATTGCGGGGTTTCGCGCGCATGCTATGAACCGCGATCTACTTCGATTGTTTGGACTGGCATTTATTTTGACCGGATGCTTCACCAGCTTTTACAACTACATCAATTTTCATCTGGTCGCCGCGCCTTTTCATTTTTCACAAGCGAGTCTCGGAAGCATTTCTATTTTCTATTTACTTGGCATGTTAAGTTCGATATTGGCAAGCGCGTCGATCACCAGATTTGGCAGAAGAAAACTGGTACTCGGTGCCTTAACTGCGATGGTTTTAGGTTTGCTACTCTCGCTGTCCTCGACTATTGTTTTTATTCTGACTGGCACTGCCCTATTCACTTTTAGTTTTTTTGCAGCACATAGCGTAGCCAGCAGTTGGGTGGCACGCCTCGCCCTTTCATCAAGAGCTTTGGCCTCGGCAATGTATTTATTTTGTTACTACGCTGGGGCCAGCGTGCTCGGGTCGATTGGCGGTGACATTTGGTCAAATGCTGCATGGCAAGGGCTGATCCTCTTTATGAGCATCCTACTCACTATTGGTGCAAGTTTGACTTTCTTTTTGCGCGAAAACCAAGCGAGCCAAATCAAATCTGCTGATCTCAAGAATTCTTAAAGTTCAACTATGTCGAAATCAGCACCCAAATCCTAGCTTAGAGACGAGAACAATTTCATAAGCCTACTGAAGCAAACCGAATTGGCATCAACCTGAAAGAAAAAATATGCGTTACAAAAAACCTTTGCAAAGCGCCGTCGCCTTTTCATCATTGCTCATGTCGATGATGGGTACAAATATCGCCACTGCGCAAGTGGAGTCTAGCCAAACTGCATCGACTTCGCACAGCCTGCAAGGCACTTGGCGCATGCACACCGCCTATGAAATTTTAGCGAATGGCAGTCGTGTCACAACCTATACCGAACATCCGCATGGAATGCTAATGATTGATCATGATGGTTACTATTCACTACAAATATTTCACCCAAAGCGACGTCGACTCGACAACGGTAAGGCTGCTGCAAGCCTCGATGAACTAAGAGATGCGGTAATCGGGTCGAGCACTCATTTCGGCAAAGTCAGCATTGATCATGAAAAGAAACAGCTCATCTTTCAAATCGAAGTAGCCTCATTTGCCAATTGGAATGGCAGCACACAAATACGTGATTTCCAATTTAATCATGGTTTGCTCAGTTATCAAGTCCCGTCAAGTGCATCGCCAAACGGCACGATTGCCCATTCAGTCTGGAAACGCGTACAGTAAGAACACAGAAATAATAGCTATTCTGCAGACTTAATGCTACACTTGAAGCATGCTACACCTGAAGCATGCTGCGTTTTATTCATGTCAATAGAGATTGCCACTCCGCCGAGAGCAAAGCATCGCTGACTAGGCTCTGGCAAATTCTAGTGAAGACAACATTAACGACTTACCACTATCGTAGTATCAAAAATTCACCCTCTTTTTTTCGAACACGCATGAACCAAACCAACGCCCATATCGCAGCTGACAACGATGAGTACTGGGCTTACATCAGCGCGCACTTCCCAACACCAACGGCGTTTACTAACTTAGAAAATGCGTATTGCGGCATGTTATCGCAATCAGTCATGGCGGCTTTACAACGCTATCAGACTGAGATTAATACAGAAACCTCCCATTTTCTACGAACACGGCTGCACGACAGACTGGATGAAGTCAAAAACAAACTTGCTGAATTTTGTGGCATCGCTGCAGATGAACTACTCATTACACGCAATCTGACGGAAGCCATCCATATTCTTCTACTAGCCTATCCGTTCAATGAAGGTGATGAGATTTTGTACGCTGATGCAGATTACGATAGCGTTCAACGACTCGTCGAGGACATTGCATCTCGCAAGCAATTAAGCACACGAATCATTTCAATCACGAATCCTTTGCTAAGCGATGAAGACATCGTCAAAGCATATGAAAACGCCATAACAGAGAACACGCGCGTCATAATGCTGACGCATTTACTTCACAGGAATGGTCAGATTCTGCCTGTCGCAAAAATCGCCAAAATGGCAAAGCGCTACAAGGTCGATGTCATCGTCGATGCAGCTCATTCTTTTGCACAGCTTAATTATCAATTGCCAGATCTGGAGTGCGACTTTATTGGCGTCAATTTGCATAAGTGGTTAGGTGCACCATTAGGTACCGGCTTGCTGTATGTTAGGCGTCAACGAATCTCAGAGTTAACTGGCTCCAGCGAAGCGAAATTAACGTCGCTGATACCAACAGGGACTTTTTCACCAGCGCCTGTCATGGCGATCGTAGATGCCATTCGATTTCATCAATCGATAGGAACCCGCAACATCGAAGAACGCCTGCGCCACCTGAGTCAATATTGGCTACAGCAAGTTTGCCATATTACCGCAATCAAGCATCACACCCCCACGGATCCCAAGCGGCACTGCGCTATCATCGCTATCAGCATTTCCGGCATTCCAGCGCAAAAAGTGGTCAACTACCTGATGGAAGACCATCAGATATTTACCGTGACCCGCACCATTGGCGATCAAGAGGTAGTGCGAATCACGCCACATATTTTCACTAGCAAGTCAGATCTGGATCGACTAGTCGAAGGCTTATGTCAATTGATTGAAGCGAAACAAAGTTTTTCATCACAAGTACACGAACACTATCAGAAAGAGATCAATGATAATTATCCGCGCGCTATATCTCTCTGAACAGTATTAAAAATGCTGAAGAACAAAGATTCGACATCGTATGTTACTGCAACGGTAACGACAGGGCAGAGTCTGAACAAGCAAAGAGAAAGTGACGAAATTCGCCGACACTTAAGATCCCATTTCATACCTTCGCACAGCATGAATGAAGCGCTGTTTTACGATGAACGAAAACGAAAAATTTAGCACATTCCAATTGAGTCAATAGAGAATTAGAATGAAAATATCTCCATAATTAGAATTCAGCTCACCTAGTTTTTCCATTCAAAAAAGAATCAATCCAAACTACAACATGAAAACTTATTTCTATCGCGCTTGGCACTGGCTAGCACAGACTCCTTACAAGGCAAAACATGGCGCAATGTTCCTAGGCCTGTGCTTGATGATCTCACCAGCGTCCGCGGGCGGCGATGCTTCTGAAGGCAGCTTGTTTCTCTTGATGCTTTTGATGTTGGGGATATTAATCGTCCCTCCTTTTCTCCTTGCGCTCATTGCACCACTATTTGCGCCTCGGAAAGATCAGGCAAAACACACAGTTGCCAATGAATCTCAAAAAAATACCACCGCGTCCGGCCTCATAGCCAAAGTTTTTGTGTTTGCCCTACTCATTTGGGGCTTTTCACTCTTTGCCTACTATCAATTTCGCACATGGCACAATGCCAAACAGGACAAACAACGCACCGAACAATTACAGGCAGCTGCGGTAGCTGATGATTTGATGTGGAAAAATACCCCACTACGCATCGCTGCTTGCAGAGCAGACCTTGGCAGTTTGAGGAACTTAGTCAACCAAGAGAAAAAAGCTACAGAATTAGACCTGAAACTCAAAGTCGCAAAAGAATGTGCTGTAGGTCGTGAGCAGGCAGAAGTTCTTGCAGTCTTGCTTGATGATCCAATCTACCATTCAGAAGACAATTTGGGCGGCATACTAGCCATTTCAGAGGCCGTTTTCGACAGCATGGACGTTCAGCTACTGCAAGTCTTACTTCAGAAAAAAACACCTTTACCCAAAGAGCGATTACATGAATTTTACTTAGCCACCCTCTTAAAAAATGATACGAAAACGCCAGAACAAAAACTTCTCTGGCTCAGAGCCTTATCAGAAAATGGAATAGATCTCAATTACGTCTCGAGCTCGGGTTCTTCCTTATTGAGAGTCGCTTTTGAGACCCAAGCAGCGCCAATTATTCACTATGCTTTAGATCGAGGCATTGATCCCTATGCGGCGGTGATCAAGACGGTCAATGTCAATATCCAAAAGCGCATAAAAGGCGTTGGCATCACGACACTTGAAAAAACCGAGCAATTTTCTTGGTCACCATTGCAATCTTGGACCTTGCGTAAGTATGGCTACACTTGGCCGCAACAAAAAGACCGCAACAGAAAGATTCCTGTATTGAGCGAACAAGAAGTCGTGGCGGTCAACCGTCGACTTCGCGATTTAACACCGACAGAGGCAAGCTTAGGCTTCCAGAATTTCAAGCTTCGAACAGATACACCTGATGGTGGTGCCTCACTATTCGCCTACATGCTAGAGCGCGGTGTCAAATTAGATATTGCCGACGCATCTGGAAAAGGTTTACTCTCAGCTTATATGCCTTATTCCGAACAACTTATGGGCGTATTGGCGAAGTTAGAAGATAAGCAGCTTCAACAATTGATCTGCCCTTCTGTTCAACTTGGTACACGACCAGTTTCTCTGATCGATGAAGCCAGAGAAACTCATAATAATAAGGAATTGATTACATTCCTAGAAAGCCGCCAACTAAAGCGCTGTTCGGTACAACATTAACGCTAACCTCGACTCCCTATGAAAAATTATTTGAAATACTGGCTTTGCATTGCGATCCTATCTACCTTAGCATCACCTGCTGCAGCCCACAGCGGTGCCGCAGGAGGTGCCATTATGATTTTAGTTTTCAGTGCAGGCATCGCGTTGGTGGTGTTTACTATCGTTGTGATCGTATGTGGCATCAAACGCTACTCCGGTCTGAAGATCATTGGAATCTCGCTGCTCTTCGGGATCATTACTTTCGTCACGACCGTCTTTATCTGGTTCAAGCTCATCCAAAACGAAAATCGAATAACAAAAGAAAAAGCGCAAGCGGCAGTGGAGGATCAAAGAGAAGCCGAACAGATTTGGCGCAACAGCCCACTGAAAGAAGCAGCATGCAATGGCGATTCAACAAAGCTCAAGTCAATTTTATCAAGTAACGATTTCAACAGAAGGGATCTGAGGCGCGCCTTCGAAGACTGTGCCGTGGAGCAAGCGAATGCCGAAGTGGGTGATCTTCTGTTAGACCATATCTTGCGACCAGAACTCACTCAAGATAAAACCGCCCATTGTTCCTACCTAGCGCCTGTTTTTCGACAAATTGGAAAAAACATCAACTTAGAAATACTGGCGCTCTTTGCGCGAAGAAAATTGAGCTTAGATTGTCATGAGGACTACCGTAAAATTCCGACGTGGTGGTATTGGACGCATCAAAACACCGCAATTGCTGACCCCAATTTTTCTAAATATTTAAGCTATTTGGCATCGCAAGGCGTTGATCTGTATGTGGATCTCGGCGGGCGCAATTTGCTAAGCTATGCGATGGAGTCGGGCGATGCCGCAACTATCTCACTAGTTTTGAATGAGAAGTCAACACCTTACGCGCTATTGCCTCAGGGTCACGGCTGGACACCGTTGCAATACTGGATATTGCGACGCCATGGTTATCAGCGTCCTCTACAGCTACGACCCGAATTTACTATTCCAAAATTAAGTGTTCAAGACCTGGCTAGCATACAGGCTGAATTGCGTGAACTCACACCTGATGAAGCCAACTTCTTCAACGGCGTCGATGAACGCTTTGCAGATTGGAATAACTTCCCAGATGGCGGTGCCTCTTTATTCCGCTATTTGCGACAACGTGGTGCGAAGTTGCATGTCCCTAATCAATACGGTGTCGGTATTTTTAATGGAAGGACGACGTTCTCGCCAGCGCTGATTGCCGAGCTAGATCAGCTTACGGATATCGAAATGCGTGAATTAAGCTGCCCTATAGACAATACCGGCGCAATAAAAATGCCACTATATGCTGAGGCAAAGGTACATCAAAATCGCTCTATTACTGACTATCTCGACAAACGAAGACTCAGTAGCGCCTGCTGACTAGCGGAGCAATCGAATTAAGTCATTCGATCGTACGTCTTAATATTTTGAACAATACCCATTTATCAATGAAAAAAATACTCCAATTTATCAGCGTGCTGCCCTTGTTCGCAATCATTAATACGGTCAGTGCGGCGAACAAGCTTAGTGTAGATCAATACATTGCAAACTACAGCAAATCCTATATTGCTTTGGGTTTGGGTGGTGAAATGGATTTGTCATATCAAAAGCAAATCGGCAAAATATTGAAGGCTAAAAACCTGACACAGCAACAGGCTTTCTGAGTTCACTACAACAACAAAGAGCCAGACTTAAGTTCGGTCCTGAACAGACTCATGCATCGACCTGCCAAAGTTTACAGCTCAAACAGATCGATTTTGAACTAGCCTTACTTGAAGAAAAACTACAGCTCATCCAACGACACAATGCGCTAGGAAAAAATGCGTTGATATCTGACCAAGGTATAGCCCAAAGTAG
Organism: uncultured Undibacterium sp.; assembly: GCA_963511665.1. Lineage (GTDB taxonomy): Bacteria > Pseudomonadota > Gammaproteobacteria > Burkholderiales > Burkholderiaceae_D > Undibacterium. The sequence goes on along the minus strand of CAUPKC010000046.1, from coordinate 25,509 downwards.
CATGGGCAAGGCTTGGTATGCTTTTTTAAGTAAAACTTGGCTGACCGTAGAAAGTCAGCCTGAAGAATTGATGGCGTTGGGCAATGCGGAGTTGAAACGCGCACTAGAACGCTATCGCCAGTTGCAAGCGAATATGGGCTATGCGGGACGTGATGCGGAATTTGCGACTTATCTTAGTAGTGCGGTCTTTCAATATGAAGGCGAATCAACACCGCAAGCTTATTACGAAAAACGACAAGCCATCGTCAATCAAAATTTACACAAATTATTTTTGCCAAATGCCATCCAGCCACCAAAAATTAAGCCCTCAACACTAGGATCAGCTTTACCGGTCGATGGTTACTATGAGCCAGAAGAAAATACCTTCTATTTCAACAAAGCCAAATCCCATTACGAGCGCCGCAATGTAGATTGGCTATTGCTGCATGAAAGCACACCAGGTCACCATTACCAAAGTCGCTATGGCATCGAGCAAGCGGCCTGCCCCAACAAACTGCCACACGGATTTTATTCCGCCTATGCCGAAGGCTGGGGCGCTTATGTGGAAGAGTTTGGACGTGAGCTAGGTCTATTTCAGCAAGACGCCGATGAACTCGGTACCGTCGAATGGGATCTAGTTCGCTCCATACGCGTCATTCTGGATGTCGGTATCAACTACTACGACTGGAACGAACAGCAAGCTAAAGAATTCTGGCAAAGCCAGTTACCAATGTTACCCGCATTGGCGGATCGCGAAATCAAGCGGGTACGTAACTGGCCAGCGCAAGCCATTACTTACAAATTAGGCGCGGTGAAGTTTCGTCAATTACGTGAGGCGGAACAAAAGCGTTTAGGTGATCGTTTTGACATCCGCGAGTTTCATCACACAATGTTGAAGTACGGACCTTTGCCTCTATCCGTATTTGATCAAGTTCTTAGCCCAAGGAGTTAGGCATTTCACCATTTCGATCCCCACACCAATCGCCAGGTAGTGGCTGACTGTTGTTGACTCAGTTCGCTCCAACGTGCGCTCGAACTTGTGTAGTTTGTGGTATCTACTCTATTTTGATGTAGAAGATTGGTACCTGAAAAACGCAATTGGTGCTGAGGTGACAATTGCCAAGCTATATAGAAATCCAACAGACGTTTCGGTTGACTATGTCCATTTAAATAGGCGGATTCTCGCAAGTTATCTGCAGCCTGAAAACTATAGTCTGCGCCTAGACGTATATCAGGGTGAAATTGATAATCGCCACCAATACTAACTAGCAAACCCGTCTGTTGCGCCAAACGATTATCCGGTCCTGGTACTTGCTCTAACTTGGACCAATTACGATTGAGATTGGCATGTATTTCTACCGCAGGCAGTCTCGCTGACAATTGTCTTAAATTGAGTTTAGTTTCGATTTCCAAGCCCATCAGTCTGGCTTGCCCATGATTGATAAAACTCGACAACCAACTATTCCCATTCAAGGATAAATGCTCAGTGATAACATCGTCCACCCGACGCCAGTAGGCGCTGGCGCTGATCACACTACTATCACTCAGATAGTGTTCATACGCCAGCTCCAAACCCCAAGAGCGTTCGGGACGCAGATTGGGATTACCCTGCGTATCGGGATTCAGCGGCGTATTGTTGTTATCTATGCGTAGCAAGCGTGGCACCAAGTTGGCGACGACGGGAAGCTTAAAGCTACGATTCAATGCCATGCGCCATTGTCTTTGTTTATCTAGTTTCACAAGGCTTTGCAGGATTGGACTGAATAGACTAGAACTATTTTGAATGTCAAAAGCCCCCTGTTCTTTACTGCCGCTACGAATATTTTCCATACGCAAACCGAGATAACTTGACCACGCGTTATTGATCGTCCATTCATCTTGTAGATAAGCCGCTAGTTTGCGCACGCTGGCCTGATAGTCGTGCGCAGTGTGATCTGTAATGCCTGAAGGCAGAGCGCGCTCTTGTTCTTCACGATTTTCGTGACGCAGCGCATGACTCATCTCCCAACCTACACTAAAGACATGCGATACGGAGTACGGCGCTAAATATTTGCCATGAAAACGGGCTTCAGTTTCATCGGCATCCCCCGCCACATAACGATGGACGCGCAACGCACCCTCTTGATCTTTACCCCAAAAATGAAACCGCCCCGATCTGTCAAAACTATTCCAACCGAGATTCATACTTAACTTTGCACTATCCGCAAAACGGCGCTCCCAGCCAAAATCTTGGCGCGTGCTAAAGACATGAGCGCTCCAGACGCTACTATTGTTGGGAAACTCTGTGCTTTCACCAAGGATGGAATTTTCATTCTCATATTTATTCTGCCCAAGTCGGCCGAGATTGATGCTTGCTTGCCAGTTGAGATTATTCAGCGCATCCATTTTCCAATTTAAACGCGGCGAAAAACTAGCTGCATCACGACTATTTTTCTGGCTTTGTTGCAAGAGCCTGTCCGTTTGCAATTGCCAGTTCTCAAGGCCCTTGGGGCGTATCGCATAAGCTTCACGTTGTTGATGATTGATCTCATTGCGGCTACTTTCTAAAGTACCTGCTAACACAAAAGATAGATTCGCAAATTGACTTGGGAGTTGATCTGCCATGCTCCAACTTACATTGCCTGACAATTCTCCACTTTCTTGACTGATAGCGGACTTGATTTCGGTGGGCTGCTGACTGCTTTTTTTCTTGAGAACGATGTTAATCGTTCCTGCAATGCTTTGCGCACTCACATCGGCTCCGGCGACTCGCATCACTTCGATACTTTCAATCAAATCGGGCGCGACACTATCGATAGAAAAACCGACTGGCGTGGCCTGACCATTCAATAATATTTGGGTGTAGCCGTTGCCAAGTCCGCGCATACGAATCTCAAGGCCTTTTCCTTTACTTTCGCTGATACTAATACCTGGAAGTCGTTTTAACACCTCACTAATATTGGTATCGCCATATTTCTTGATATCGTCGCTGCCATAGACGACGCGCATACCAATGTCATCCTGCCTATCACGATTCGGCTGCATCTTCGCTTTAATCTCGACACGCAATGGCACTTGTTTTGCTGCTAGTTCTGCTGCTTGTTCCGCCGCTTCTTGAACTACTCTTTCGTTCACTACTACTTCTTGCGACTGCGCGTAGGTACAGGAACTCAAGATCAATATACCCAATGCGATGATAGTCTTCGTCACGGGCTTGCATTCTGGCATTTGTACCTGTTTTCGCTGGTCTGGCAAATGTTCAAGACGTGTTGAGGTCTGCTGATTAAGCATAATATTTTCTTTCATTCAAAGTGTAGGGACGTGATTTATCTTGCGCCTGTTCAAGCGCAAGACAATCACATAAGCGAAAGGGAAAGGCTTAGCCCGATGTAGCGTCTTCTAGAGCTGTTCGTATATGCATGACGTCGTCCGTACGCACATCGCTATTTTTTGCATTTAGCAAAACGACGATAATCGGCCTACCAGCAATGGTGGTACGCATACTAATGCAACGTCCTGCGTTCTTGGAGTAACCAGTTTTCGACAAACTGATGTCCCAATTTTTATTGGCGATCAATGGGTTCGTGCTTTGGTAGTCATACACCTTACCGTCACGACGATACTGACCTCCGCTACGGCTAGTCAATTGACGCAATTGGGGATAACTAGCGGCAATCTTGACCAAATGCGCTAAATCTCTAGCGCTAGACCGACTATTCGGTGAGATCCCTGTGGCGTCCTCTAAATGAGTCGCCCGCAATCCCAAGCTAGCGATTTTCTCTTGCAAGGCAGAGACAAACGCCGCCTTGCCACCTGGATAGCTTCGTGCCAAAGCATGTGCAGCTGCATTGCTAGATGGGATCAAGCTCAGCTCTAATAGCGTTTGCCGCGACAAACTCATCCCTTGATGCAACTTCACTTGGGTGTTTTGCCAGCCAGCGATATCGTCCTTATCAAGCGTGATCATCTCGTTCATATCCAACTTAGCATCAAGAGTGAGCATCGCGGTCACCAGTTTGCTCAGTGAAGCGATCGGTACCACACTATCCGCATTTTTTTCCAACAAGACTTTGCCACTTTGTTCATCCATTACCAATACATGTTCAGAACTCGTTTTAACATAAGCATGAAGTTGACTATGAGGTTGAACAAGAGCTTGAGATGTTAACTTGGCAGGCGCCGCTTGGTCAGGTGCGGCATTGACTTGCGTTTGTAACACCAGAAACAAAGCAAGGACAATACCGAGAACTGGCGCTGCCATTTTCCAATGCCATGGCTGTGCATCCGGACGCACCAACCGTTTGATACGTGACAGTAAATCCCCGCCATTGGCCGCCATCGCCGTTTGAGTTAAGCCAACTGTCTGCAGTCTATCCAGCGCCTGCAATGCACGAGCCAACGGCCACGGCTGACCAAGTATGGACGCTGCCATATCGTCAGCAATAAGCTCTCTTTCCGCTTCTATTCGTTTAGAAATCCACCAGACGGCAGGATGATAAAACAGCAGTGACAAGGCCAAATTTTGCAGGAAATTGACCGCAAAATCCCAGCGCTTTATGTGGGCTAGCTCATGGGCCAACAGCGCCTCTATCATCTCTGGCGACATTCCGGTCAACAATGAAACGGGCATCACGACGACCGGGGTCAGGCAGCCATACGTAACAGGACTTAACAGATCTTTTTGAAATTTCAAATGTACCTTGCGACGAATCGCAAAGTGGTAGGCCATTTGATTGGTACGTATCTGCCATTGCTCAGCCAAAACGCCCATATCATCGCCATGTTGTCCTAAGCGATAGACCCATAACAAACCCAAAGCTAAACGCAATAACATCAAAAGTACGCCGATGCTCCAAATACTAACAAAGAGTGGCATCCAAGCCTCTATCCGCGCAGTCAAACTACTCTGTTCGATCCAAATTGGACTCAAGGAAGCACCTAGCTCACTCGCCATTTGAATTGCGCTATGTAGGCTGATGGCTTGCGGATCATGCCATTGTTTTAGCACGCCCAGCGCCGGCCAAAGCAAACAGATCAACATAGCACTACAGGCCACCAGGTAACGCCATTGCGGTCGCGCATTGCGGCTAAAGGCCAAGATAATGGCGCAGACACTTGCGACCAATGCACCTTGCCAAACAAAATTTAGTAGAGGCCAACCTAGTAAATCAGTGAGTGAATGAGAAGACATCATATTTTCTTCTCATCCTGCAAAATTTGCTCGATTTCATCACGCTCTGCCTCTGTCACATGACCACGCAAAGCGGCCAATATCAAGGCTTTGCCTGAGCCGGCAAACACTTTTTGTATCATGTCCTTGAGCAGATTCGTTTGCAAAGAATCTTGTGCCTGAGAAGGCGCATATAAATGCGGGCGTTGACTGTCATCCCGTGTCAGTATGCCCTTCCCATGCATGATTTGCAGATGACGCAAGACCGTGGCATAAGCAAGATCAGGGCGTTCAAGCTGTATGCGTTCATGGGCTTGCTTAGAGTTCATTGGGCCATACTGCCAGAGTAACTTGAGCAGATTCAGCTCCGATGCAGTCGGTTTGGGAATAGAAATTTTCGTCATAGAAGTCAGTATTTCCAGCAGTGCGATTCGATAGTGAAGGCACTATAAATGCTGTAGAAACTTTTGTCTAGAAATTTTTTTCTACAGAAAATATAACAAATACAATTACCTGAATGACGACGCTTTTCCTATAAAAGAGCACAAATCGTACGATTAACGATCTAGCGCAAAACCTGTGGCGCTTGATGTGGCAGTTTTTTCCCGTTCAACATCGCCCACGTCATTGCTGCCATTACCTGAGCATTTTGAACCAAATTATCTTTCGATACATGGTCCACCGTATCGACCTGGCTGTGCCATGTGTGCGAACGATAATCGAGTGGATCTTGGACAGGCGCGAACGCAGGGATGCCTTGTTCGAAAAAAGCTTGATGATCAGAGCCGCCGCCTGCCGCATAGGTGATGTCAAGATGATTCAATTCTTTAGTTTGTTCCTTCGCTTCATTCAAGGCAGTAAACCACTCATCGACCTTCATATCCAAAAAGCCAGTGATACGCCCGCCTCCGGCATCTTGCGTCAGCATCGCCTGTATTTTTTCCTTCTCTGCAGCATGCGCTTTCAGATAAGCTTTACTACCCAATAAGCCTTGCTCTTCCCCCGAGAACAACACGACTCGCAGGGTCCGTTTCGGTTTCAGTTTTAATGCATGCATAGCACGCAAAACTTCCATCGTCACGACCGTGCCGACACCGTTGTCAGTCGCACCCGTTCCCAAATCCCAAGAATCTTGATGCGCGCCGAGTACCACCATTTCATCAGCCAATTCTGTACCAGGAAAGTCTGCAACCACGTTATAAGCTTTCACACTGTCTTTGCTCAGACGTCCACCGAACTCAAACTCTAATTTCGGTGTAACGCCACGGGCGATTAAACGCTGCAATAGATTCGCATGCGCTTTGGTGATGATCGCGGCGTTCTTTTTATAACGCGCACTTGGGCTACCATGCATATCTTGCAAATTGCCCTCTCTGCCAGAGACAAAGAATATCGCTGAGAAGTTTGCAGCTTGTATCGCCTTGTTTAATTCATCGGAATATTGCTTGAAATCTTTCTCTTGTTCCGGTGTCGGTTTGGGCGTCGATTTTGCCAACACGATTTTTCCGCGCAAACTAGGGGCGATTTGTTTAAACTCATCTATAGTTTTTACATTCATGACCACCACTTCCGCCACTATCTTGCTCGGACTACTGTCGCTCCAAGCTTGTTGCTGAACATCGAGCAGCATGCCATTGGCGTTTAATAATCGGACACGTGCTACGCCTCTTGTCCAGGCCTTACCTAGCTCGTAGGCTTCTTCGTGTACATTCACCGCGCCATAACTTTTCAGTTTTTCCATCGCCCACTGCTGCGCTTGACGTAATTGTTGCGAGCCTGTCAGGCGCGGGCCTATGCCGTCACACATTTCTTCCAGATTCAACATTAGCTGATTGTTTCGAGAGATTTCAGCGAGTAAATTTTGGGAGGCGTTAGTGCTTGAGGTTTGAGCAGTCGTTGTTTGCTGCTGAGCGTAGCCAACACGATATGGTAAAAAACTTGCACTCAAAACGAAGAGGCTGATTTTGAGTTTGCATGAAAAAGAAGTAGACATAGGGATCACAAGGAAAGGCGGTGAATGATAAAAATTTTACTGTCGTCAAACGAAAGAACGAGCCGCAGGCTCGCTCTTTTCAATCAATATTAGCGACTAGGCATAGGTGGCATTTTTTTCACGAATTCTGCCAATCCACCTTTGTTACGTGCGGCGATCAAGTCATCAATCGCGGCGACACGATTGTCAGGATTCTTTGCTATTAAAGATTCATAAGCACGCAATACGCCTTCAACACCGGCCAAGGTTTTAGCGTCGTTATCGGCTTCATTTCTCATAGGATCTTTGATTTTCTTTTGCAGCTGAAAAGCCGCTGTACTCACCGTATGATGAAAGCGCAAAACACGCATCAAGTCGCCCTTAGCAACACCATTGTGAAACCAAAATACGCCTTTATCTGGACCAAACATATAGTCGGGCACATCGTCTGCCCATTTTTGAAACCAACGTCCTTCGACGGAACTCATAGCAGCTAAAGGGTCTTTGTCCGCGACCGCCGCCAGTTTTACTATGCGTTCACCCTCCTCGACTGTCGCAGGACCGCGACTGGCTTGGGCAAACACTGGATTTACAAAGGCAAAGCTGAGTAAAGCAAATGCAAAAATACGTTTCATTAAATTGTTTAAGACCATGTTCATTCTCCAAAATCAAATCATTAGTTAGTTAATTAGTTAGTTGTAATTTTCCCGCTTATTGTTAAAGCATCCGTAAGGGAGAAGGTTCGCAGACTAAAATAAAGGGAGAATCCTGTCCCAGTAAAACCGATAGAAGAGAAAAAACAGCGATGAAATGGGAGTATCGGGCGATAAAACAAAATTACAAATTAGCTCGACAGAGTCGGAAATTCGTCTGCCCTCGTTCACTCAATAGGTAAAATCTGTTTTTGAAAGAGTAATATCAATCAGGAACAAAGGCGGGCTAACACTAACTTACCTCTAAAAGAATATCAAACTGAGTCTGGCCTTCGGAATTTAGCCTTAGTCTATGAACGAATCCATGACGGTTAAATACCTCGCGCACAAACATTAGTCCTATGCCTTGGCCGCCCTTCTTGGTCGTAAAGAAAGGTGTAAACAACTGCGAAGTCGAGATATTTTTCAATCCATTGCCTGAATCACAAATCGACAAATAAGCTGGTACAGAATCAATTGCCGATCGCAGGTCTATGCGTACAAAATGCGGCCCCGCATCAGCATTTTTCTGTGCTGCTTCCACCGCTTCGATCGCATTTTTAACAATATTCATTAAAGCCTGCTCGACCAAATGGCGATCTAACATTTGCAACGGTAGCGCGTCACGGCATCCCCACTCGAGCGCAATGCCGCTGTCTTGACAACGTTGGCGATAAAGAACTAGCACTGTATCCAGCATGTCACTCAGGTCACAAGGCTCAAGCTGTAGGTCAGGCATTTTGACGACTTGGGTAAAACGTTCAATAAATTTGGCCAAATTGGTATTGCGTTTTTGGACTGCAACAATCGCGGTTGAAAAATCTTGGCTATCTTCGTCACGCAATTGTTCTCGATAAAATAGCAAAGACTCCAATACTGAACCAGTCGCTGCAACGGTGTTATTCACTTCATGCGCCAACACACGTACCAGTTTTTCGTAGGTCGCTTTCTCGGAGCTGGCGAGTTCCTCAGTAATCTCGTCGATCAATAAAAATTCACGCCGAAATCCACGATCGACAAATTCGCTGCGTTGGCAACGGAAGCGCCGCCCCTCTTCATTACTCAAAACCTCGCTATGGCCAACCGCGATCAATTGTAAATCATCGATGAAACGAGACACGCTGCCAAACGTAGACACATCTAAACGCTTACCCAACTGAATTTTCGAACCAAATAGTTCAGAGGAAAAAGCATTGCAAAGGCTGACCTTGCCATCAAAATCGAACACGATCACAGCACCCGGCGTTGCCTCAAGCAGTTGATCTAAAAAGCCACGTTGCTCTCCTAGCCGCAACCTTTCTTGATACAAGGCATCAAGCATACGATTAAACAGTGTCGCTAATTCATTGGCTTCGGGATTCGAGCTCAGCTTTATGCGCGCTGCATAGTTTTCATCGTGCAGCAAATCCTGGAATTGGCGTACAAAGCCAAGCGGCAATAAAGCTTTTTTCAACACCAGATTACCGACGAAAAAGCTAACGATCAAACCGATTTCAATACCCACAACGACAAATGGACGATCATGCATCAAAACCAATGCAAGCGCGAAAAACAGCGCGTGAAGCAAAAATAAATAGAGCTGTAGGCGCCGTTGTAGACTCACTTCGTTTCCTCATTCGCGGTCTCAGCCTCATGATTGGCGACCTGATGTTTTTCCATGCGACGATATAGGGCAAAACGACTCAAACCCAAGGCTTTAGCGACTCGGGATAAATTTCCCTGATGTTGTTCCATTGCCTTCTCTATCATGCGCTTTTCAACCTGATCTAAAGTCATTCCAGAAAACATAGACGTTGCGCTGCATTCTTGTATATTGACATCGGCGACATCACCCTCAACTGATAGAAAATCCGATTTTTCTAAGCTATCTTTGCCAATTAAAAGCAAGGTTCTCTCTATGCTTTGCTTTAGTTGGCGAATATTACCTGGCCAATTTTGTTGAGATAGCCATTCAATAGCAGAAGACGACAATTGCACAGTCTGCATGCCATAGTGGCGACATAACTGTTCAACCAAGCTTCGTGCCAACAAGGGAATGTCGCTGCGCCGCTCACGCAAAGGCGGCAGACGTAATGTGATTAAATTTAAGCGATAAAATAAATCTTCACGGAATTCACCACTGGCAACTTGCTCCGCCAATTCGCGATTGGTCGCGGAGACTATACGCACATCGACCTTCTCAGTTTTGCTAGAACCCAAAATCTGATAGGTCTGGTTTTGCAAAACGCGCAGCAGCTTGACCTGATCTGCACGATTGAGTTCGCCAACTTCGTCCAAGAACAAGGTTCCCAAATGCGCTGTTGCAAAGTGCCCTTTTCTGTCCGTCTTAGCATCAGTAAAAGCACCACGCACATGACCAAACATTTCGCTCTCAAAAAGTGATGACGAGATCGCACCCATGTTAACCTTTACCGCTTCTTTCGCAGCCCGTGGGCTATTGCGATGAATGGCATCGGCGATCAATTCCTTGCCTGTACCGCTCTCACCGAGAATCAACACGGAAGCATTGGTCTTGGCGACGCGACCTATGGTTGCCAAGACTTTCAAAAGCTCAGGATGCTCACCGACGATTTCTGAGAAATCATATTGGGCATCGAGATTTTGACGTGTAAGGCGCGAGACTGGCGCGTCTTCATTCAGCGCCAACGTGGTTTGTATCAGTTGCACCAGCGTCGCGTTATTCCAAGGCTTCGTAAAAAAATCCGCAGCGCCTGCCTTTACCCCTTTCACTGCCAGTGAAATCGAACCCCAGGCTGTCATTAACAATACAGGTAGCCGAGCTTGCCTACGATGAATTTCCGTCATCAAGGCTAAGCCCTCATCACCCGTGGTTTCCAATGAAAAATTCATGTCCAGCAAAACCAAACTGAATGGGTGCTGCTCTAACAGTGCCAGTGCTTTTTCAGGATCATCACAAGTCACACTCGCGTATCCATTTTGCTTTAAAAGCAGCGCCAGCGAGACCTGCACTGATTCATCGTCATCTACGATTAAAATTGTTTGAGAGGACACTTGTGTTCCCTTTTTCTTTTATGTGTTTCATTCGTAATGCAAAGCATCGGTCGGACTCATGCGACTCGCCATCCATGCGGGATACAAAGCACAGATAATCGACACGACATAAATAATCGCCATAGCGATGCCAGCCGACACGAAGAAACTATTCCAGTCCATAAACTTAGCAAAGATGCCAGTAAAGGGTAACTGTATCAGAAACAGCATTCCTACCGCCATAGCAAGGCTACTCAATAACACCTGTTCCGTCACAATTTGTCCGTAAATTTTCGCACTACTCGCCCCCACCGCACGGCGTAAGCCCAGCTCGGGGATACGGCTGTTGACGTTTTGCCATAGGACACCGAACAAACCAAAAGACACCATCAACAATAGGAACGCCGCAATCAATACGGGTGGTGCAAAAAACGTCGCTTTCTGGCGCAACATTTCTTCACGCTCTTCACTCAATATAGAAATATCGTACGCGATATCATTGCGAACTAAACGCAATTGTTGATGCAACTTGATTTCGAAGTTGCGTGAAGTTCCAGGTTTTACTTTGATAACAATGTTACTAAGAGGCGGTTCACTCAAGCTCGAGTGACGCAAAATCGCTATGTTTTCTTGTCCCATAAATTCACCGAAATAGCGGTAGTCTTCGATCACACCAATCACCTTAAAGAGTTTTTGATCCTTATTTTCAGGATCAGAATTGGTGATCAGTTTTCCAAGAGGATCCTCGTTGGCAAACATTTTTTTTGCAAGGTGACGATTGATCAAAGCTGTATTCTCATGCTCTCCCTCATCTTGCTGCGAGAACCATCGGCCACTTGCAACGGGAATATCAAGTGTTTTTTGCGAAAAATCATCAGCTTTGAGGAAATACGTACCCAATTTTTGGCTCGCCTCGGCGCGTCGAAACTCGCCCACAAAAGCGGAGTTACTATATGGCGCATACTGTATGAAGCTAAGAGATTCAACTTCGGGCATAGCCTGCAGTGAACGACGAAAATTCTCCAATAGCTGCGGTTCGGCTTTATCTAAAACTCCCGCTTCCGCTTCTAGGCTGACGCGCCAGCGATTCTCATAATTAAATCCTAGTGTCTGATGGTACAAGCGTGAGTTATGAACAATACCGACCACCACACCGAAGATCACGACAAAGATCAACAAAATTTCCGCGCTGATCATCATGTTCTTGCCCTTGCGTTTCCAAAGGGATTTCAATAAGTGTTTAAACATTATGCATTCCCTTTCAAAGCATACACAGGATCAAGGCGCGCCATACGCCAAGCGGGCACTACACCAGAAACAATGCCAAAGATCACCGTAATCAGCAAACCGTAGGCAAAGATAGATAGATTCACGCCTAGGTTTAGATTTGGTAAGAAACCCGTATGATTCACCCACAGTAAAAATCCATGGGTCAATATCAAAGCGAACAAACATCCGACGATCGACAGTACGATGTTTTCGATCAAAAACTGTTTAACCAATTCCAAGGTGGATGCGCCGAACGCCTTACGCACACCAATCTCAGCACTACGTTCCATCATCCGTCCTAAATTCAAATTGACAAGATTGAGCGCTGGCAACAGCATGAAGAGAAACATCAAGACCAAGATCCATGCCATGACCTGCTCTGCCCCAGACTCCTCGCTTCGTGAATCGCTGGAAAAACCGCGCGCGAAACTGTCGAACTGTGTGTTCGCGAGTAAAAGTGTCCTAGTCCATTTCGACGGATCATCTTCAACAATGCGTTTCCCGTTTTCCAGTACCTCTTTTTTCAAGGCTGGTAAATCCGCCACCGACTTCGACATTAGGACTGCAAAAAAATCGCCAGTGAGACTGTCTTTGTATGTACTCGACGACATACTCGAATGCGGTGCCCACATTTCTGGATTACCACTACCTTTTTGACCATCATCGACCACACCTATCACTTCGTACTGATGGCTACGTACATTCAGTTTCTTTCCTAGCACATTGCTTTCACCAAACAATTTTCTCGCGATAACTTTATTCAACACAACGACGGATCGCCCTTGTTCGATATCACTGGGCTGCAAGACTCGACCTTCCAGCAAACGATAGCGATAGATCTCCCAGTAAATAGCATCGGTAAAACGCATATTTAGTTTCTCAACGCGATCATCTTGATAAACCGCCGCTGGCATCGGTCGCGTTACGGCGCTAACACGTTCTGCTGATGCGATCGGTTTAAGATAGCGTTCAATCAGCTTGTAGCCGAGCCCATCACTCATCGTCATATTTTTCCCGAACTTGGTGTAATACGACACGGTGACTATGCGATCTCGATTTATATCCACACCCGATGGAGCGAAGCTATGTTGCATCAATGCAGTCACAACCAACAAAACAACCAGAGTCAATACGATGCACATCAGATTGATCACTGTGAACATCTTGCGTCGCCAATACACTTTAGCGGCCATCATCAAATAGTTCTTCAACATAGCAATTCCTAAGCGACCAACTGGCCATCAAACACGCGAATGATGCGGCCGCTTTGTTTCGCGTGGCGCTCCTCATGCGTGACCATCACGACAGTAGTACCTTGCTGATTCAACTTAAGTAAGATATCCATCACTTCGGCACCCATATGGCTGTCGAGATTCCCCGTGGGTTCGTCGGCTAACAGTATCTCTGGATTACCGACCATCGCACGTGCAATGGCTACACGTTGCTGCTGACCGCCAGACAATTGGTTAGGATAGTGTTCCATACGCGCACTCAAACCCACGCTGGCAAGCGCTTGCTCGGCTAGTTCACGACGTTGCTTGGCGCTGGTTTTGCGGTATAGCAGCGGTAATTCAACGTTATCGATGACGCGTAGATCATTGATCAGATGAAAACTCTGAAAAATAAAACCAAATGTTTTATTGCGCATCTTTGCGAGATCTTTATCGCCCCACTGGTGCAACTCTTGCCCTGCGATTTTGAGCTTGCCTTGCGCTGGTCTGTCGAGCAAACCTAGTAGGTTCAACAAGGTGCTCTTACCGCATCCACTCGGTCCCATGATAGACACAAATTCCCCTTTTTCGATGCGCAAATTAATATCGCGTAAAGCGATTGTTTCGACTTTATCGGTTTGGTAGGTCTTACTGACATTTTCTAACTGAATCATCTTAATTCCTTTATTTTCTGTATTCTTGTGCTCGCCGTGGACGGGTAGCCGTATCAATTGACTCTGAAACTTTCCAAATGTTTATACTTGCTGACATCTGACACAATCAGCTTCTCACCCGCTCGCAAGCCTTGCGTCACTTCTACATGTTTGCCGTCGCTTAAACCAAACTCCAGGCTTCGCTTCACCGCACGATTATTGTCGAGCACATACACATCTTGCCTGCCTTTACCATTGATGGCGGGTCCTGCATCGACCACCAGAGTCTTCTCTTTCTGATCCGTGACAATGTTGGTCTCTACTCGTAATTTATGGCGTAAGGCTGGGTGATTTGGCTGCGATAAACTCACTAACAATTTCACTGACCCATTCTGAATCTCGGGCAAGATAGTTTGTACTTCGCCTTTGATTACCTGGCCGCTGTATTCCACACGTACTGCCTGTCCAGGATTGAGATAGCGGGCATAAAAGTCGGAGACGCTGGCCTCTACCCGAAAATTATGTAGCTCGGATACCTTGGCAATCAACTGCCCCGTGTTCACGCTCGCACCTTCATCCGTCATGGCCCAAGTTAACAAACCATCGAAAGGCGCTTTCACTTGCGTTTGCGCTAGTAAGCTTTGTTGTAATTCCATCTGTTTCTGAAAGATAGAGCGTTGCAAGCGCGCGCTTTCGATATTGCTACCGGTGGTTTTTCGGGTGTCGATTAGGGATTCTTTGTGCTGGCGCAATTGCACTTCATTGCGTTTTACTGCCAGCTCAGCGGCTTGCAAGTCAACTTGTGAAGTAATGCCGTTGATGCCCAGTTTTTGAAAGCGAGCCAACTTGACTTTATTGCTTTGCAAATCCAGTTCCAACAATTCAATCTCACTGCTAATTTTTTTTAGCAATCCTTCCAATTCATTACTCAATGACTGTACGCGAAGCTCTTGTTGTGAGATCTGTTCGCGCAGATTGTCTATCGCCACACGTATCGTTTGATCGTCCAAGACCATCAGCAACTCACCTGCTTTCACCGTTTGTCCCGCTTTGGCGACTATCTTGGTGATACGGGTTTGATTGGGGCTGGACAGCTGCTCTTCACGCACAGGCATCACAATACCTGATGCATTGATTGTATTGTCGACCTGTCCTATCCGCGCTTCAGAAACGCGAATATCGGTAAAGGAAACGGATTGCGTCGCGGCACGATTAATACCCCATCCTGAACCGCAAATGACTATTGCAACTAGGCTCGCGATGACCCATTTCTTACGTCGGTGCCCTTGCAATACTTCTTGACTGAATGTTCTATCCATTTTCAAATTCTCACTAAACTGGGTGGATGACGATACGATGCAAGAGATAACAGCAAGGCGTGTGCCAGTTTCACCGAGTTAGAATTTTCCATAAAAATCAAACACTTATGAAATCACACAATGAATTATCAAGAAAAAATACAGAACAAGAAGTGCGCTTCTACACAACGAGGTGCGAATTCGCACAGTAAGACTAGGTCAGCTTTATGGCGATAACATATGAAAATAGTCCTAACGAAAAAAAACCGCTGCAGATAAGAATCTGCAACGGTTTTCAGGAAAAACAAAAAACTTCGAGAACGATAAATTTATTTTACGTGCTTGTCCAGCCAAGCCCTAATCGCTGGCACACGGTCCTGTTTCACTTTAATTTTATAGTGAATGCCAGCAATCACGGTATCGAGTTCACCACGTGCACTTGGGTCGAGATGACTGCTCGCATAGGCATTTAACTTGTCTATCATCTTTGAATCAGAGGATGCACTACCGAGTGAAGGAAAGAAGCGGCTGCGTGATGTGGCATCCACCCTGTCATTGACTTTCGCGATATTGGCGATAGCAAAATCGAATGCCAAATCAGGATGATTGTCCGCCACTTGGCGGATCATCCCGGCGCTGATGGTGAGACCAGGCTCTTCGGTCAATGCTAGATCCAATGCACGTTGCGCCAATACCTTGTCGTCACTTGAAGCCAACAGTGTGTAAAGGCTCTGGCGTATCAAGGAAGACTTCTCCGCTGCAGCTTTGGTGTGTAAAGCATCCCATGTCTTTTGATCTGCATTTTCCGCAACAATACCGAGAATCAATAAGCGTAGCGCGGCAGGTGCTGCGCTTGGATCACTATCCATTGCTGCAAAGCGACGTTGCGCTTCGGCCAGTACACCCGGTTCTCCAAGTGATCCCAGTGCCGCAATTAAACTAGCGCGGAAATTCGCAATATACTCAGCCTCTCCTGCCTTTGCTTCCCAACCCAGGTTTTGCATGATGGGCGTCAAACGCTGCAAGGCGAATTGTTTGAAGACTTTCTGACGTGCAGGATCGTCTTTCAGGTAGCCTGACACTGTTGCAAAAGTCGCTGCGATATTGTCCCAAACATGAGAATTCGCGGTCGCTGGCGTCACTTTCGCTAAATCCAAATAAGCGGTGATGTCTTGCAGACCATTCATCCCCAATGCCCAACTATCAGTCAAAATACCAACCTGATCAATCGCCGCAACTTGCGAGAAATTCTGTGCCAATTGCGCAAAGACTTTAGGCGCATACAAAGTGCGGTAATAACCCATCTGTCCCGCATTCACTACAACCGTGCCGCACGCTGGCAATTGCAAACTACCCTTCCCATTGACCACTAAAGTACGACCGAGCACCTGTGTTCCGGCGATTTGGGCAACGACGGGTACGCGCCAGCTAAGCGGTTTTTTGTTAGGTAAATCTTTGGAAAATTCGCCCTGACGCAAGCTAACGATGGCTTTGCCATTTTTGCACACGACATCGTCAACATAGATCAAAGGCACACCGGGTTGCTCAGTAAAATCTTTAGCAATGGCAACGATAGGTTTGCGCGCGGCTTTTTCGACTTGAACCCACAAGTCGCGCGATTGTGTGTTGCTGTAGGCATGTTTTCTCATATAGGCACGTACCGCATCTCGCCAGGCATCGGCACCGACATAATTCTCCAACATGCGAATCACCGCTTCACCTTTTTGATAAGTGATGGTGTCAAAGGCTTGACTAGCCTGATCGACAGTCTTGATTTTTTGTACGACGGAATGCGTGGTCGCCAAGGCGTCACGACTAATTGCTTGTTCACGCACGGAGATCGCATTAAATTCGGGTAGCCATTCTGGATGCAGACGCATCATGGTACGGTTTTCCATCCATGAAGCGAAACCTTCGTTCAACCACAGATCGTCCCACCATTGCATCGTCACCAGATTGCCAAACCATTGATGAGCAGCCTCATGCGCCGCGGTGACAAAGGCGAGCTGTTTATCTGCATGAGTTGAGATACTTGGATCAAGCAGTATTGAGCTTTCAAACGTGAAAATTGCGCCCCAGTTTTCCATAGCGCTAAAGAATTGGCTGCTGCCTGGCGCTGCGATATTGTCCAGCTTCGGTAAGGGATAACGAGTGCCGAAGTAGTCATTGAATTCACGCAAAATACCTTTGGATTCTTCCAAAACATAGCGCGCCTGATCCAGGCTACCACGCTTGGCGATGACGCCAATTTCAGTGCCATCAGCCATCACTGTTGCACGTTCAAAATCACCAACGCTCAAGAATAATAAATAGGTCGACATCTTGGGTGAAGAGCCGAATTTGACCAGACTAGTGCCATTGCCTAAATCGGTTCTGGAGCTTACAGGCATATTACTGACTGCCATTTGCGCAGTTGGCACAGTCACTTCTAAATCAAAGCTCGCTTTGTGGATTGGTTCATCCCACGATGGAATCACGCGGCGCGCGTCTGAATTTTCAAACTGCGTATATAAGGCTCTTTGCTTGCCTTGTGCACTGTCGTAATCGAGAGAAAACAAACCCACAGCTTGTGTGCCAATCAGTCCGTCGTATTCCAATTCCAGTTTGTATTGATTTTTTTTCAGGCGCTGTGCAAATGTAAAAGTCGCAGTTTGCGCTTCATTATTTAAGCTAGTAGTAACATCCTCGCTGATTATTCTACCCGTCAAATCCATCAAACGGACTTTCTTGAAGGTCAGATCAGTCGCGTTCAAGGTAATCGTATTACTCGCCTGCAGTAGTTGCAATGTAATCGTCACCTTGCCAGAAAAACGTGCCTCTTTTGCGTTCGGTGTGAGTGAAATATGGTAGTGACTAGGACGCGCTTCACGTGGCAACTGCGTCGTAATTTTATGGTAGTCAATGCGAACGGTACTATGCGGCAACGCCGCCAAACTTGCTTGACTGGAAAAACCAGCCAGTGCCAAAATGGCGAGCGAAATCAAAGTTGGTTTCAATTTTTATCTTCCCTTTTGTATTTTTTTGAATTTAATTTTAGCGAAAAGTCCTGCCATCAATTCAGAAAAAATATGAATAAAACAGGCCTTTGCACATCCTTAGTATGCTTGACTTTAAATTAAGTTCCCGCCAAGTACATTTTCATTGGTAAATTTACTCAATCCAGAGGCGCAGTCCGATATGGATTAACCGCACTTGGGCTGACGACATCGCCTTTATTGCCCCACGCGTTACGGATGTAGGTCAACACGGTTGCTACCTCGGTGTCGTCCAATACCGGTGCAAACGGTGGCATGCTATAAGGTCGGGGATTTAATCTCGTTGCTGGCGCGAAACCGCCTGCGAGTATTAAGCGAATTGGGTTGGTAAGCGATGTAGTCTGCAAAGACAGATTGTCTTTTAAGGCAGGATAGATACCTGCTACACCTTCACCGCCTTTGCCGTGACAATCCAGACATTGCGCTTTGTAAATTTTCTCGCCGCGCTCCATGATTTGCAACATCTGTTCTTTGCTGACTGTCGGCCTGGTAATGGCACTATCTAAAAGGTCTGGTGCGCTTTGTATGTATTGTGGCAAAGCACGCAAATAAGTGGCGATAGCCCGCGCATCCGGATCGCTTAAATATTGCAAACTTTGTTGCACCACTTCAGCCATAGGCCCAGCCACGACAGATCTCAAATTATTACCGCGCACTAGCAATTGGGTAATTTCTTGTTCACTCCAATTGGGCAAATTCAATTCATTTGTCGATTGCAATGAAGGCGCATACCAACGGATCTGGGCCATTTCTCCACCGGAGAAGTCCGCACTACCTTGATTCGCGCCAATGCTATTGCGCGTACTATGACAGGCACTGCAATGTGCCAGACCGCGTACCAGATACGCACCGCGATTCCATTCTGTACTCTGCTTAGATTGATAAACTAAAGCCCCTGGTTTGAAGTACACAGCGCGCCACAACGCCAGTGCAGGTCTTTGGTTATACGGAAACGCCAAATCGTGATCTGCATTTTCTTGCACTACCGTTGGCTGCGATTGCAGATACGCATACATCGCATCAGCATCTTCACGCGAGACATGGGTGTAATTCACAAAAGGAAAAGAGGGGTACAACAAACGTCCATCTTTCGCTTTACCATTGTGTAGCGCATTCCAAAAGTCCTCTGCGCTCCATTCACCGATACCGGTCTTTTTATCAAACGTGATATTCGGCGTCACAAACTGCCCGAATTCTGACTGCATAACACGACCACCCGCGTAGGCAGCACCGCCACGTGTCGTATGACACGCCATGCAATCACCGACACGCACCAGATAGGCACCTCGTTCCAATGTTTCTGCTAATAATGGTTTGGTCGGTTTTTGCGTTTTTGAGTTTTGCTCAGATACAGTAAGTGCAGCACTCGCGTAGCTGTCGCCTAAAGAATATCCAAACCAAGCGAAAGCCAGTACAGACAAAATTAGCAACAGCAGCAATACGCCAATGAATTTCCATACGCGCGAGATCATAAGACGCTCCCGCAAGCGATAGGCAATTTAAACCCGGCCACATCAGATTGACGTACCGCCTTAGCATCCGATGGCATGGTCTGCACCGCTAACCACGCAGATACAGCTGCAATATCGTCGGCATCCAATTGTTTCGCGGCACTTTGCATACAATCTGGCGCATGCGCATGACGGCTACCCGTTTTCCAAGCACCGAGTTGTGCCACCAGATAATCACGCGGCAAGCCTAAAAGACCGGGAATAAAAGGCGCAACACCGGTCATCTTTTCACCGTGGCACGCCACACAGGCAGGGATTTTTTTGCCCGTATCACCCAACTTCACCAACACGCGTCCCCGCTCCATCATAGCGACATCTACGACGTTCGTTTGTGGTGCTGCATAGGGTGGATTCAAAAGGGAGAAGTAGCTAGCGATTTCTTGCAAGTAACTATCAGTCAAATGCGCGACCGTATATGTCATCATCGGATAAGTACGCTTACCATCGCGAAAATTGCGCAGTTGATTAAATAAATAACCTTCAGGCTTACCAGCTATACGCGGATAAAAACCATCGGTGGTAGCCCGACCTTCTTGACCGTGACAAGCCACACAAGCTTTCACCCGCTGTGCCAAATTATCAGGTACGGTTTGAGCTCCCGCATTCATTGACATTAGCATGCTGAAACTACTCGTCAGCAAAGCGGCAATACAAATAAATTTCTTCATCTGGAATTTTTAACATTCACGTAAGGGCATCTTTAATAATTCAAAATCCTTTCGCAACAACACGTCGCGACGAAGTTCGGAATAATAGAGTTCCCCAAAAAGCAAAACGCTTGATTGCTGCAACTTATTTAGCCTTAAAGGCTGTTCGGCGCATCAATCAAGCGTCATCTGTTTTACTACAAAACCTATTTCATTTTAACGTACAGCACTACTACATCAACATGCAAAATATCAAGCAATACTCAACTTAAGACTCGACTTAAGACTCGTCTTAATTGGCTTCTTTCAGTTTCGCATTATTACGCGCTGTTGATTTGTCCGCCAAACGCTTATTCGACTTAAGCAATTCAATCTCGTCACTAAGAATATTCGCCGCTTCAATCAAAAATACGTCTTTCGCTTCCTTGTTTGCTTTTTCTGCTGCCAACTCCGCTGCTAAGCTACGCTCATTGCCTTGCAAACCATCATCTTGCGTTGCGAGCTTCGCTGCTGCGTCTGATTTTTTGTCGGTTGGTTTACCTTTCGAATCCAAAGTCGCTCGGACAACTTCGCGCTCTTTGATTTTCTTTTCGCGTAAATCACGTTCAACACGACGTTCTTCTTCATTCAAAGAAATCACTTTTTTCTCTTTTTGCTTTTTGAATTCCGCAATATCTTCCTTAATGAATTGGAACTCCTTGTCCTTAGCAATACGCATTTCGTGGCGCATCTGCAGCATGGCCTGAACATCCTTCAAATTACCCACAGTATGATAATTCGCTGGCTTGATCTGCACCCAAGGCAAGGCGTTGTCATAACTGGACTCGCCATAACTATCGGCATCAACGAAACTAGGATAAGCGATATCCGGTGTCACACCACGCAATTGTGTCGTACCGCCATTCACACGGAAAAACTGTGCGATCGTCATTTTCAAATCACCGTATTGCGGCTTAGCACTGCGTGCCATTTGATCAAGGCTGATCACTGTTTGTACCGTGCCTTTACCAAAGCTGGTTTCACCTATGATCAAACCACGGCCATAATCTTGTATCGCCGCCGCAAAAATCTCAGAGGCAGAAGCAGAACCACGGTTGATCAACACACCCATAGGGCCGCCCCATGCAACCACGCCAGCGCTATCGCTTTCAACGTGTACTTCACCACGGGAATTACGTTGCTGTACGACAGGGCCTTTACCGATAAACAAACTAGTCAATTCGACCGCTTCGTTCAAGGAGCCGCCGCCGTTATCACGTAAATCAATGACGACGCTGTCAACTTTTTCCTTTTTCAACTCTGCCAAAAGTTTTGCAACATCGCGTGTGGCGCTCTTAAAATCTTTATCACCACGGCGGCGCGCATCAAAATCTTGGTAAAAAGTCGGCAAGGCAATCACACCAATCCGGCGCGTGCCTTCAGCTGTTTTTACTTCTTGTATGGTTTTCTTAGCGGCTTGCTGTTCCAGCGTAATCTTGTTGCGCACCAATAAAACCGTTTTATGTGCACCATCCGGTCCGGCGTCAGCTGGCAATACGTCTAACAATACGGTCGTGTCTTTTGGACCGCGAATCAGTTTGACCACATCGTCCAGACGCCAACCCATCACGTCCACAGGCGTAGAATCTGCGCCCTGGCCAACACCCACGATACGATCACCCACTTTTAATTTGCCCGACAAAGCAGCAGGACTGCCCGGCACCATCTCGCGTATCGTTGCCATTTCATCGCGGTCTTGCAAAGTCGCACCGATACCTGTCATCGACAAACGCATTTGAATATCAAAATCTTCTGCTGCTTTTGGCCCCAGGTAATTTGTGTGCGGCTCTACCGACATCGCATACGCATTCATAAAGAGTTGAAACACATCTTCATTCTTTAGTTTATTCATGCGCGTTAAAGTCGATTCATAACGCTTGTCTAATGTCGTCTTGATCGCGGCAGATTCTTTACCCGCCAGTTTCAAACGCAACCAGTCATTCTTGACACGCTGACGCCACAAGTCGCGCATCTGGTCGATATTTTGTGGCCACGGCTCTTTTTCTCGTAGATAGCGATAGGCTTCCTTCTGTGAAAAATCGAAGTCGCTATTCAACAACTCACGTGCATAAGTCAGGCGTTCTTTAAACCGCTGATGATATAAATTAAACATCGCAAAAGGCGTACTCAAGTCTTGCGACAAAATGGCATCGTCCAGCTTGTTACGTGCATCGCTAAACTGGTCAACATCCGATTGCAGGAAGAAAACTCTATCCGAATCTAGCGATTTCAAATACCGGTCAAATATCTTCTCCGACATTGCATCGTCCAGCGGCGTCGCCTTGTAGTGAAAGCGCGTCAAAAATTCCGCCGCCATATTGGCTGCTTGAATTTGCGGTGCTTGTGGTTGAAAACTGATGGGCGCTGCAGCTCGGTTGGCAGCATTTGCAGCACTGGCGGTTTTATTGTCTAGGGCAGAACTGGAATCTGCGAGAGCAAAATGGGTAGAGAGGGCTATTGCAACCATCATCCCGATAAAGGTTTTTTTCATCTTCATTCTCCAATTATTCGTATTCACAACATCCGCGGTATCGGTCTGAACTAAGGTCTGAATTACCGACTACACTGCATTCATTATATTTTTAAAAATCAACATAAATAAGCAATTTTCAATAGCGAAATATGAATATCTTTAGTCACTTTGTGCTGTCCTGTTTTGCAAACCCAAATAGCAAACCCATAAAGCCTGACACACAAACGACATTGTGCTCCAAGCATATCACTTGTTGACGAATCGCACAGCACAGGCCAATTCATCTTCCTGCTAATTTGCGTCATTTACCGCAATTTTTTGTAACGGTTTGTAGTTAAGACCGGTTTAAGTATCCTAAGTTCATTACAAATGCGTTCTAAGTCTATTGTTTGGTCACGGTTAGTCGTTAAAGTCTGCAAACAATTCAAAATTCAAACCAAAGTTTGACCAGTTTTTTCGGGTCTTTTCTAAGCTTCAATGTCACAAAAATTTGCAAGCAGTTTTTTATTTTTCGCCTACACTAAATTTATCTACGGCAAGTTCACCTACTTTGCCTGATGGTAAAAAACCAGAAGCAAGACTATTTTGTAAGCATAAAGAACGCCAGATGTAAGCTAAAAAGGAGATCAAAATGAATATCTTTGACAACTATGCAGCGCGTTACGAAAAGACCCGTGAAGAAGAGTATTCATTGCAGGAATTTCTAGATTTATGTAAAAAAGACCCACTCGCCTATGCCTCGGCACCAGAGCGTATGCTGGCAGCCATCGGTGAACCTGAGCAAATCGACACCCGCAACGACTCGCGACGTTCGCGAATCTTCTCCAATAAGATCATCAAAATCTATCCTGCATTCCGCGAGTTCTATGGCATGGAAGAAGTGATAGAACAAGTCGTCTCCTACTTCCGCCATGCGGCGCAAGGTCTGGAAGAGCGCAAACAAGTGCTGTATTTGCTAGGCCCGGTCGGCGGCGGCAAATCCTCAATTGCTGAGCGACTCAAATATTTGATGGAAAAAATTCCCTTTTATTGCATCAAAGGTTCACCCGTCAATGAATCGCCACTCGGCCTATTTAACGAGGAAGAAGACGGCGCGATTTTAGAAGAAGACTTTGGTATTCCACGCCGGTATCTCAGAACGATTCCTAGTCCTTGGGCGGTCAAACGTCTGCATGAATTTGGTGGTGACATTAATCAATTCCGCGTGGTGCGGCGCTATCCCTCGGTTTTAAAACAAATTGCAGTATCCAAGACCGAGCCGGGTGATGAGAATAATCAAGACATTTCCTCACTAGTCGGCAAAGTCGATATTCGTAAATTAGAAGACTATTCCCAAGATGATCCTGACGCTTACAGCTATTCCGGTGGTCTCTGTCTTGCCAATCAAGGCTTGATGGAATTCGTCGAGATGTTTAAAGCCCCTATCAAAGTCTTACATCCTCTATTAACAGCAACGCAAGAAGGCAATTTCAAAGGCACCGAAGGATTTGGTGCAATACCGTTCGAAGGTATTATTTTGGCGCACTCGAATGAATCGGAATGGAAAACCTTCAAGAATAACAAAAACAATGAAGCCTTCTTAGATCGTATCTACATCGTCAAAGTGCCTTACTGCCTGCGCGTTTCGGACGAGATTAAGATTTACGAAAAACTAATACGCAGCTCATCTTTATCGCAAGCGCCTTGTGCGCCAGGCACCTTCAAAATGATGGCGCAGTTCTCGATATTGTCACGCTTAGTCGAGCCAGAAAATTCCAGCATCTTCAGCAAAATGCTCGTGTATGACGGCGACAATCTCAAAGACACCGATCCCAAAGCCAAATCGCGGCAAGAATACGTTGACTATGCTGGAGTCGATGAAGGCATGAACGGCATCTCTACCCGTTTCGCTTTCAAGATTTTGTCCAAGGTCTTTAACTTCGACAACACCGAAGTCGCGGCTAATCCTGTGCATTTGCTTTACGTACTAGAACAACAAATTGAACGCGAGCAGTTCGCAACTGAGCTGGAACAAAAATATCTGTCCTACATCAAAGAATATCTAGCAGCGCGTTATGCCGAATTCATAGGCAAAGAAATCCAAACTGCTTATCTGGAGAGTTATTCCGAATACGGACAAAACATCTTTGATCGCTATGTCACCTTCGCGGATTTCTGGATACAAGACCAAGAATTCCGCGATCCCGACACAGGCGAAAGCTTCGACCGAGAATCACTCAATAGCGAACTAGAAAAAATCGAAAAACCGGCGGGCATCTCCAACCCGAAAGACTTCCGAAACGAGATCGTCAATTTCGTCCTACGCGCCCGAGCACAAAATGGTGGCAAAAATCCGACCTGGACCAGCTACGAAAAACTGCGTACAGTCATTGAGAAAAAAATGTTCTCGAATACCGAAGAGCTGTTGCCGGTCATTTCATTCAATGCCAAAGCCAGCAGTGATGACGCCAACAAACATCAGGAATTCGTCAGTCGTATGGTTGATAAAGGCTATACCGCAAAACAGGTTAGATTGCTGTGTGAATGGTATTTGAGGGTAAGGAAATCATCTTAGAAAAATGTAGGGCGGGTGCAACCCGCGCCGCCAAGC
>CAUPKC010000045.1:0-35482 GCA_963511665.1 uncultured Undibacterium sp. | reverse complement strand
GGCGAAACAACTGTGCCTAGTCGATGCCATCATTTTAGATGAACTTGGCTATTTGCCATTTCCTGTTTCCGGTGGGGCTTTGCTATTTCACTTGATCAGTCAACTTTATGAGAAAACTTCTCTGATCATCACCACCAATCTCTCATTCGGTGAGTGGGGGCAGGTATTTGGTGATGCAAAGATGACGACCGCATTACTCGACCGCGTTACCCATCATTGCGACATCTTGGAAACAGGGAACGATTCTTACCGATTTAAGCATAGTAAAAATCGTTCTCAACATCCCGATAAAGTGGAAAAAATTGGACGCTGACTGGTGGAAAGTATTGGACGCTGATTGACAGTCGTGAATATGGAAACTCTACAAACTGAAAACGGCGCCGACCAGCCTAGCTCTTTGAGTCTCTTTTACAAATGGCAAGATCCAATGTGGAAACATCAGACGGTGAGTTTGCGTTAATGCTTGCTTGGTCAATACATATAGCCTGGCGCTGAACGATGTGAAGTCCAACAATGCTTGAAGTCCTACCACCAGTTGGGCTTCGCCTTGCTCAGCACCAACCTACCGTGGAATCAACTATAACTTCAGCAGCCCCAACAAAGCTTGCAATTCACTACGAATTTTTACTAAATTCAAAGGCAGATCTTGACTAGAAATCGCTGCTTCTTTGACTTCGTCGTGTGCGACTTGGTTGTTGAGTTTATTCCGTGCGCCATTGATAGTAAAACCCTGCTCATAAAGCAGCTCGCGAATACGGCGGATCAGCAGCACTTCATGATGCTGATAGTAACGCCGATTACCGCGTCTTTTTACAGGTTTAAGCTGTGCAAATTCTTGCTCCCAATAGCGTAAAACATGCGGTTTCACACCACATAAATCACTGACTTCACCTATGGTGAAATAGCGTTTAGCGGGAATAGGAGGCAACACGAGGTTTTCCATTGTGACGTCACTCATAAGGCAAACATAGGAGAAAATTACGCAGCGTTAGCACCATTAAACTGGCTAGAAGAATGCAGATCATCAACCATGCTTTTTAACTTTTGGCTAGCATGGAAAGTGACGACACGACGCGCGGTGATAGGAATTTCTTCACCGGTTTTTGGATTACGTCCAGGACGTTGTGGCTTATCACGCAATTGAAAATTGCCAAAACCAGAGAGTTTGACTTCGGCACCACGTTCCAAGGCATCACGAATCTCGCCAAAGAAGGTTTCAACCATATCTTTCGCTTCACGTTTATTCAAACCCACTTGTTCAAACAAGAGTTCGGCCAACTCTGCCTTGGTTAAGGTCGGCAAATCTTTTTCTGCCTTAGAACGTGCTTGCGCCTCATGCATCGCACGCTTTAAATCTTCGTCTAACAATTCTTGAAGATCAGCAGAAGTTACGTCGTTCATCATTATTTACCTATTCTTTACCCAGTTATCTTTATGGGTGTATGTCTTCTTTTCGTGCACGGCGCATGATGCTACTGATTCCGACTTCTCGATTCGCTGAAATGCTTTGACGCCCCTACCTGCCAAATAACATTGGCATTCAGAGCGTCAAAAAAAGCAGTTAATTCAACGAAGTCTTGCGGAAACACCAGCGGTCGCAGCGGCAACTAAAGCTGTCATTGCCAGCTCGACTGTTTCATCTTGCAAGGTATTCTGAGTATCTTGCAAGCTAAAGCGGAAAGCAAGACTTTTCTCATCATTTTCCAAACCTTTGCCACGATATTCATCAAATAAAACAAGGTCTTGCACGATTTTGCAAGATTCGGCTTTGTTTATTTCCGCACGGAAAACGTCGATCAAATCTTGCGTGGAAACGGTTTGTTTCACAACCAAAGCTAAATCACGCGTAACCGCTTGGAACTTAGAAATTTCGCGATGACTCGGTAAATTAATTGCCTGTAATGCAGCGACCTCGACTTCAAATACGATAGGTGCCAAAGGCAAATCATATTTCTGTTGTAATCGTGGATGCAGTTCACCAATCAGGCCAATCACTCTACCATCGCACTCTACTTGTGCAGAACGGCCAGGATGCATAGCCGGGTGATCAATTTTATTAAAACGCAACGCTTTAGGCGCAAATAGATTTTCCAGATCTGACTTCAGATCAAAGAAATCAACATTGCGTGTCGCTTGTCCCCATTGCTCGGTCGCGATCGGGCCATAGGCCAATGCAGCCAACCGCTTCGGCTGATCGTAGCCAGACAAAGTCAATGCGCCATCAACGATAGATTCATCGCGCAAATAGACTGCTGCCAATTCAAAAATACGCACACGATTCAATTTACGATTCAAGTTGTAACGTGTGTTTGCAACCAGACTTGCAATCAAACTGGTACGCATTACGCTCATTTGACTGGCAATCGGATTTTGCAGTTTGATAGGATTATCATTAGCGCAGAAATCTTTTTCCCACACTTCTTCCACGAAACTGTAATTAACGACTTCTTGGAAATCCAAGTCGGCAATCTGACGACGTAAAGTGAAAGCGGAACGGGTATTCTCTGGCGCAATCAACATCGCGTTTGGTGCGACTGGCGGCAAAGATGGAATATTTTCAAAGCCGAACACGCGTACCACTTCTTCGATCAAATCTTCTTCGATTTCGATATCGAAACGATAGGACGGTGGCGTGACTAAAAACAAACCAGGTTCTTGGGAGAACGGCAAGCCGAGACGGGTAAAGATGTCACCGATTTGTGCATCAGTGAAATCTACGCCAATGACTTTATTTGCACGTGCTGTGCGCAATTTTACAGGCAGGCGTTTTGGCAAGTTAACCACCAAATCATCCACTGGACCGACTTTGACGTGATCAGTACCACCACATATTTCCACGATCAAAGTGGTAATACGTTCAACGTGTTCAACGATGGATGCGAAATCGACGCCGCGTTCGTAACGATGCGCGGCATCCGTCGAAAAATTATACTTACGAGCACGACCTTGTATTGACTGCGGCCACCAAAATGCAGACTCTAAATAGATGTTTTCTGTCTCTAAAGTCACGGCAGTAGAATCACCACCCATGATGCCAGCTAATGATTCAATTTCCTGATGATCGGCGATTACACCGACCCACTCATCAACCGCCACCGTATTACCATTCAAGAGCTTTAAGGATTCGCCAGTTTTCCCCCAACGCACATCGAGGCCACCGTGAATTTTATCCAAATCGAATACATGACTTGGACGCCCCATCTCCAACATCACGTAGTTAGAAATATCAACCAGTGCAGAAATTGGTCGCTGGCCACTTCGTTCGAGACGTTGTTTCATCCAATCCGGTGTTGGCGCTTTTGCGTTAACACCGCGAATCACACGTCCAACGAAACGACCACACAAATCTGGCGCACTGATTTTAACTGGCAACTTTTCTGTCAAAGTCACTGGCACAATATGCGCTTCAGGAACATGCATAGGCGTCCCCGTTAAAGCCGATACTTCACGTGCGACGCCGAGTACGGATAAGCAATCCGCCTTATTCGGTGTCAACTTGATCGTGAATTTCAAATCATTTAATTGATAATAATCGCGGAAATTTTGACCGACTTGCGCATCAGCTGGCAGATCCATCAGACCGCCGTGGTCTTCGGACAATTTCAATTCACGTGCGGAACACAACATACCTTGCGACTCAACACCACGCAGTTTGCCGACTTTAATCAAGAAAGGCTGACCGTCAGCACCTGGTGGCAACACAGCACCCGCCATCGCACATGGGACTTTCATACCGACTCGCACATTCGACGCACCACAAACGATATTCAACAACGTACCAGTGCCGACATCGACCTGACATACATTCAGGCGGTCCGCATCTGGATGCTTAGCGATCTCGCGAATCTCAGCGACAACCACATTGCTAAATGGTGGAGCGACTGGCTCCACTTCTTCTACTTCCAAACCTGCCATCGTCAGAAGGTGAGACAACTCATCCGAAGTCATGTTCGGATCTACCATGGTACGTAACCAGTTTTCAGAAAATTGCATAATTCAACCGTGATGTTGGTTAATATTTGGCGCAAATGCGCATCAATATAATAAAAAGCCTTGAACCGCAGAGGCGCAGAGTTCGTAGAGAAAACAAAAGAAAAAACTCTGCGTTCTCTGCGCTGCTGCGGCTAATTTTTTTTAGTTAAACTGCTTCAAGAATCGCAGATCGCCTTCATAGAACAAGCGCAAATCACTAACGCCGTAACGCAGCATCGTCAAGCGTTCTAAACCAGAGCCAAATGCAAAACCAATATATTGTTCAGGATCCAAACCCATGTTTTTTATAACAGATGGATGCACTTGACCTGAGCCGGAAATTTCTAACCAGCGACCTTTCAAAGGACCGCTACCGAAGGCGATATCAATCTCTGCAGAAGGTTCGGTAAATGGAAAATACGATGGACGGAAACGTACTTGTAAATCGTCGGTTTCAAAGAAGGCTTTGACGAAATTCAAATACACGCCTTTGAGATCTGCAAAGCTGATATCTTCCGCAATCCACAAACCTTCAACCTGATGGAACATTGGCGAATGTGTGGCATCGCTATCGACACGGTAAGTCCGACCTGGTGCGATTACTTTGATCGGTGGTTTGTTCATACGCGCATAACGCACTTGCATAGGGCTAGTGTGCGTACGCAACAACAAAGGTTTACCGGAAGTGTCGTTACCTTCAACGTAGAAAGTATCTTGCATAGAACGCGCAGGATGATTTTCTGGACTGTTTAATGCGGTGAAGTTGGTCCAATCATTTTCAATTTCAGGTCCGTCTGCCACGTCAAAACCGATTGAACGAAAGATTTCCTCGACGCGCTGCCAAGTACGCATCACAGGATGGATACCACCCATACCACGACCACGTCCGGGCAAAGTCACGTCAATCGCTTCTGCATTCAAACGTGTTTCCATCTGTGCATTGGCTAAAGCATCACGACGTGCTGTCAATGCATTTTCAATTTTTTCTTTGGCGACATTAATCACGGCACCCTGAACTTTACGTTCATCAGGCGCGAGCTTGCCTAGGCTCTTCATTTGTTCGGTGATTTGACCGGATTTACCAAGGTACAAGGCCTTCGCATTTTCTAAAGAGGCAGCGTCTGGTGCTGCAGCAAAGTCGGCGATAGCTTGGGTGACGATTTGATCTAAGGGATTCATGCGATTTTTTCCCACTTCGTGTGGATGATAGAAAGTTACGAGTCTCTACAATTCAATACAGTATCTACACACAAAACAAAAAATTAACCGCAGAGGCGCAGTTTACACATCCAAACAAAAGGTTTTCTCTGTGTACTCTGCGCCTCTGCGGTTCAAGCTTTTTTATGTGTACAGCTTGAATACCGCATTCAAAGACTCACACAAAATAATTCGGTCTACATCACGACATCATTTTGTATAAGCCCTTCAGAAAAACAAACGGGGCACAGGATTAAACCTCTGCCCCGCTCATATTGCAGCTTCGCATGTGGCGAAACTGCAGACTATGACTAATTACGCAGCCAAAGTCGTTTTTACTTGATTAACAATCGCAGCAAATGCTGGTTTGTCCATCACAGCCATATCGGCCAACACTTTACGGTCGAGTTCGATGTTCGCTTTTTTCAAGCCGTTCATGAACACACTGTAAGTCAAACCATGTTGACGTGATGCAGCATTGATACGAGTAATCCACAATGCGCGGAATACACGTTTTTTGTTACGACGGTCACGGTATGCATATTGACCAGCGCGCATAACTGCTTGCTTAGCAATACGGTAAACCTTACTACGACGACCACGATAGCCTTTGGCTAAGTCGAGAACTTTCTTATGGCGGGCACGAGCGGTAACCCCACGTTTTACTCTAGGCATAATAACTCCTTAAATATTGAGTATGGGTTAAGCGGTTGGCATCATGCGTTTGACTGATGTTACGTCAGCAGCATTAACGTTCGTGATTCCACGCAATTGACGTTTACTCTTTGTGGTTTTCTTAGTCAAAATATGACGTTTGAAAGCGTGACCACATTTAACTGTTCCACCTGGGCGGACGCGAAAGCGCTTCTTTGCAGAGCTCTTTGTTTTCATTTTAGGCATAACATCTCTGTCTTACGACAGCTCCTTTTATATGATGGTAGGTGGCAACAATGACGTTACTCTTGGATGCCTACTTCTCACTTAGTATGGGTTTGAAATCGAGTTCAATACCCTTTGTCGCGACGGCGATGCTTGCGAATCGTTGTCACTACAAATTCTTTATTTTGCGCTCCAACTTCGAGACCGCAAGGTGGACTCAGAAATTCAATTTTAGGGATGCAGTACTAGGCGTTTCCCGCAGCAATACTAAGGTAATGCGAGGACAAACAACGAAGTAATGCGCCCTACAATTGGATTTATGGGCTCACCGACTTACTTTTTCTTTTTCGGTGAAAGGATCATAACCATTTGGCGTCCTTCCATCTTAGGAAACTGTTCAACCTGACCGTACGGCTCAAGATCAAGTTTCAGCTTTTCTAGCATACGCATACCAATTTCTTGGTGAGCCATTTCACGACCACGGAAACGCAAGGTAATTTTAGTTTTATCACCGTCATCCAAGAATCTAGTGAGATTACGCAACTTAATGTTGTAATCACCATCATCGGTACCTGGACGGAATTTGACTTCCTTGACCAAAACAACCTTTTGCTTCAGTTTGGCTTCGTGTGCCTTCTTCTGCTCTTGATACTTAAATTTGCCGTAATCCATCAATCGGCAAACAGGTGGCTGCGCGGTTGGCGCGATTTCCACCAAATCTACTTCGGCCTCTTCGGCTAAGCGAAATGCTTCACTTAATTTAACAATGCCTAAAGGCTCGTTCTCAACGCCGGACAGACGCACTTCTATCGCTGTAATCTCGCCGTTGATGCGATGTGACTTATCGGTAGCTATCTTAGTTTCCTTCAAAAATTTAAATAAACAGGCTGCGCTTTTTCGCGGGCAAAGCTGGTTAAACCTTGGTTTCCAAGTCGTTTTTAAGGCGATCTAAGAAGGCTTCCTGAGTCATTACACCCAAGTCCAGATTACCGCGCGTACGCACAGCCACTGTATTTGCATCCCGTTCTTTATCACCGACTACGATGATGTAAGGCAATTTTTGCATGGAATGTTCGCGTATTTTATAGGTAATCTTCTCATTACGCAAATCTGTATGTACTCTAAATCCTTGTTTTTTCAGGTTTTCTGCGACAGATTTGGCATATTCAGCCTGAGACTCGGAAATATTCAACACCGCTACTTGTACAGGAGCTAACCAAGTTGGCAAAGCGCCAGCATGATTTTCGATCAAAATGCCGATAAATCTTTCCATCGAACCAACAATCGCACGATGCAGCATAACCGGCACTTTACGCGAGTTATCATCCGACACATACTCAGCACTTAAACGACCCGGCATAGAGAAATCCACCTGCATCGTCCCGACTTGCCATGGACGACCCAAGCTATCTTTCAAGTGATACTCAATTTTAGGACCGTAGAAAGCACCCTCACCTGGCAACTCCTCCCAAGTCATGCCACAATTACGCAAAGCAGCGCGCAAAGTCTCTTCTGCCTTATCCCAAATTTCTTCAGAGCCGATACGATTATCAGGGCGCAAAGCCAACTTAATTTGGATATTTTCAAAGCCAAAATCGTCGTACACTTTCATTGCCTGTGGATGAAAAGCCATCACCTCATCTTGAATCTGATCTTCAGTACAGAAGATATGACCATCATCTTGGGTAAAGCCGCGAACACGCATGATGCCGTGCAAAGCACCTGACGGCTCATTGCGATGGCATTGACCAAATTCGCCGTAACGCAAAGGCAATTCGCGGTAACTGCGCATATTCGAATTAAAAATCTGCACATGACCTGGACAGTTCATTGGCTTTAATGCGTAATTACGATTTTCAGATTCAGTACTGAACATATTTTCGCGATAGTTTTCCCAGTGACCGGTCTTTTCCCACAAAGTACGATCCAAAATCTGCGGTGCTTTCACTTCTTGATAGCCGCAGTCTTGATAGACTTTGCGCATGTATTGCTCAACCTGCTGCCAAATTGTCCATCCTTTTGGATGCCAGAAAATCAAACCAGGCGCTTCATCTTGGAAGTGGAACAAATCCAAAGTCTTACCCAACTTACGATGATCGCGCTTTTCCGCTTCTTCCAGCATGTGCAAGTATTGCTCCTGATCTTCCTTCTTCGCAAATGCCGTGCCGTAGACACGTTGCAGCATTTCGTTTTTGGAATCACCGCGCCAATACGCACCGGCCAATTTCATTAGCTTGAATACTTTGAGTTTGCCAGTTGATGGCACGTGCGGACCACGGCACAAATCCGTAAAACTACCTTCTGTATAAAGCGAGACATCCTGATCAGCAGGAATCGATTCAATGATTTCTGCTTTATAGGATTCACCGATGGATTTGAAGTAAGCGACAGCCTCGTCACGTGGCAACACTTTACGAGTGACTGGCTCATCTTTCTTCGCCAGTTCCGTCATTTTCTTTTCAATCGCTACCAGATCATCTGGTGTAAACGGGCGCTTGTAAGAGAAGTCATAGTAAAAACCATTTTCGATCACAGGACCGATAGTGACTTGCGCCTCTGGAAATAATTCTTTCACCGCATATGCCAATAAATGGGCGGTCGAATGGCGAATCACCTCCAAACCATCCGCATCTTTATCCGTAACAATCGCCAAATCTGCATCGGATTCGATCAAATGCGAAGTATCGACCAATTTACCATTGACCTTACCAGCCAAAGCCGCTTTCGCCAAACCCGCACCTATACTGGCAGCAACCTGCGCCACTGTGACAGCGGACTCAAATTGTCGTTGCGAACCATCGGGCAATCGAATTGAAATCATATTCATCTCCATACGGGCCTAAGCCAAAAAAACTACTAGTTTAAAATTTGAACAAATCTTTGGACGAAAAAAAACGCGGACTAGCCGCGTTTTTCATATCATACTTGAAGACGAAAAAACACCTCGACTAGCGTCGCTCACAATGGAATGTGATCGTAGTTCGCGGTGTCATAACCATGATGCCTTTCTCGCTCTTACAAAGTACTACTTATTTTTACTAAAAATTCTGGTGGGCGGTGCAGAATTCGAATCTGCGACCCCTTGGATGTCGACCAAGTATTCTAACCAGCTGAACTAACCGCCCGAAGAGCCGAGACTATAGCAAACATCGCCGCAGCCGTAAAGTTCTTTTTAGTAATTTTCTAAAAATCCGACAGATCACTAGCGCCTAGTGTGCAGACAATTAAGCCTAGCATCAAGCCTAACATTAAGCATCGCCAAATCATATCCCGTCTTCAAACCACATAAATCACTTACAATACAGCTCACCTTCATTTCCTGAAACTAGCCAGACATGCCCCACGATTCGCGCGCACATCACAATCCAGAAAAGAGCGCTCACCTTCACGCGCACCGTCACGGCGATGCTACGCACCAGCATTTTTTTGCGGATCGCAGCCAATCGATATTGGCATGGGCATTGGGTCTGACTCTATTCTTTGCTGGCGTCGAAATCGTTTTTGGTTTTTTATCAAACTCTTTAGCACTGATTTCAGATGCAGGTCATATGGTGACCGACTCCGCCGCACTTGGACTCGCACTCCTCGCTCAGATAATTGCGAAGCGTCCCCCTACTGCTAAACACACATTTGGTTTTGGACGCTCAGAAGCACTGGCCGCCTTCGTCAATGGATTGATTATGTTAGGTGTCGTGGCATGGATCAGTTTTGAAGCCTTGCAACGACTGGCGACACCCGAAAAAGTTCAAGGTGGGATGGTCATGATTGTTGCCGCAATAGGCTTAACGATCAACATTATTGTTGTCTGGGTTTTATCGCATGACAAAGACAGTATGAATACGCGCGCCGCGTTGATTCATGTGATGGGAGACTTACTAGGCTCGGTTGCAGCCATCGTCTCTGGTGCCATCATTTACTACACGGGCTGGATGCCGATAGATCCAATTCTATCTATATTCGTCTCACTGTTGATATTAAAATCGACAATAGATGTACTCAAAGAATCCTTTCATTTTTTAATGAAAGGCGTGCCTCACCAAATTAATTATATACAAATTGGTGATGACTTAGAGGCAACTGCAGGTGTGGTTTCCGTGCATGACTTACATATCTGGGATATGTCGCCAGGCCAACCAGCATTAATAGGTCATTTAGAAATCGACGATCTCAGTGCCTGGCCACGCATTTTAGAAAGCATTAAAAAAATGCTCTTAGAAAAGCACGGCATTGACCACATTACCTTGCAAGCCGAAGTGCTAAACGATAACGAATTCGATGAAGAATTTGATGAGACCCACTGCAATCATCAACATTGAAGCCTACTCGCTCAGCCAAACACCTAACTAAGCAACTAGGCACACGCTTAATCTCAAATCACATCAATTGATAAAAATTAAGCGCGGCGAACTTCCTGCACACCAAGCACTTCTTGAATCACTTTTATCGCTTTTTGCAGGTGTGTCGTACCATTAATTTCTACCGTAAACGACATTTTGGCATGTCCTTTTGCACTTTGTGTATTGACGCCAATTACATTGATTTTCTCGCGCGAAAATACTTCGGAAATATCGCGCAACAACCCCTGTCTATCTTGCGCCATAACGAAAATATCGACGGGATATAAACTATCCTTACCAGCGTCACCCCAAGTCGTTTGAATAACACGCTCAGGCGCTTTGTTGCGCATTTCCGAAAAGTTTTTACAAGTCAATCTATGGATAGACACGCCTTTGCCGCGAGTGACAAAACCAACAATATCATCAGGCGGCGCCGGCTTACAACAGCGCGCCAACTGCGTCATCAAGCCGTCCGTACCGACCACCAAGAC
The DNA here is from genome assembly GCA_963511665.1 of uncultured Undibacterium sp. Classification (GTDB taxonomy): domain Bacteria; phylum Pseudomonadota; class Gammaproteobacteria; order Burkholderiales; family Burkholderiaceae_D; genus Undibacterium. Next base: position 24,606 of record CAUPKC010000045.1, on the reverse strand, counting down.
ACCAGATTTGGCACCTTGCACCACGCTAGACGCACGGCTCTTATTGGCAACAAAAAGCTCAGCCTCTTCTTCAGGTTCAGGATTGTCCCGCAATGCGACCTCAACCTGACGCAAACTAAACTCTTCCTTACCAACCGCCAAGAACAAATCGTCCAAACTAGCAAAACTAAGCTTACGTGCAAGCTCTTCCAAATTAACAGAGGTCTTGCCTTCGCGCTGCAAGGTTTTCTCTATCATCCCTCGTCCACTGGACAGCGTCATTTCCTGATCAATGGCATTAAACCATGCACGAATCTTGCTGCGAGTACGGGTGCCAACAGTGTACTCAGGCGTCAACCAATCACGCGAGGGGCCAGTCTGAATAGAACCACTTTTCAGGGTAATGATTTCTACGGTTTGCCCATTCTTTAACTTAGTATTGAGCGGCACCATTACCCCGTCAACCCTAGCCCCACGGCAACGATGTCCGACATCGGTATGCAACTGATAAGCGAAATCAACAGGCGTCGCACCAGTTGGCAGTTCGATCACCCTAGCTTGCGGTGTCAACACGTAAATCCTATCATCCAAGGTCGCAGCTTTGACTTTCTCCACCCATTCACGCTGCAACTGCTCTTGATCAACAACGACATCGGAAACTTCATTTTTCCAAGCTAATAGTTGACGCAACCAGGCGATTTTTTCATCGTATTCATGCGCGGAAAAATTCGACCCACCCGATTCTTTATAGCGCCAATGCGCTGCCACACCAAACTCTGAAAATTGATGCATCTCCTTAGTCCGAATTTGAACTTCTAATGGGCGACCATCATCGACGATCACGACTGTATGCAGGGACTTATAGCCATTCGGTTTAGGGCGAGAAATATAATCATCAAACTCTTTAGGAATCGGCGTCCACAAGTTATTCAAGATGCCTAATACGGTATAGCAGTCTTTAATGTCATCGACGATGACGCGAAACGCACGCACATCATAAAGTTCATCAAAGTCGACTTTCTTTCCCTTCATCTTCTTCCAAATACTAAAGATGTGCTTGGGGCGACCACTGACTTCGGCTTTAACATCAACTGCGGCTAACTCTTTTTCCAAACGCGCAATCGCTGATACGACAAAACTTTCTCGCTCAACTCGCTTCTCCTCCAGCATTTTGGCGATGCGTTTATATTGCTCTGGTTCTAAAAAGCGGAACGATAAATCCTCCAATTCCCATTTCAGTTGCCAGACACCGAGGCGATTTGCTAATGGCGCGTACAAGTCCATCGTTTCACTAGCGAATTGCTGAACTGCACCATCATCGCGCTTACATTCGGCAAAATAACGCAGGCTGGTCAAACGCGATGCCAACCTTACCAAAACAACGCGCATATCGTTAGCCATGGCTAACACCATCTTACGCAACACCTCCATTTGCGAAGCTGTACGTTCGGCATCATCTTTACCGCGCCCCACATCGTGCTGTGTCAGGGTCGCTTCGCGCAAGCGCATCAAGCGCCGCACGCCAGCTACCAACTCAGCAATTTCCTTCCCAAATTTAACTTCAATCTTGGCGGCGGCTAGTGGATTGACTTCGGACAATTCAAACAATAAACCCGCAATGCGAGTATCAACGTCCGTTCTTAGCAACGCCAAAGTAGAGGTCACGCCGACCACAAATTGCAAGGTGTTTTGTTCGGTCAAAATGCAATGATCTTCGTAAAAAGGCGTCACGAACTCAAGCGCCTGCATCACACGCGCTGCATCGGCCTCCGACAGGCCATCAACCAAAGCTGCTTCAGAAATTGTCGCTGATAGAGAAACCATATTATTCTTGTGCTGCTGTCACAACGATCTCAACTAACCAATCAGGATTTGCCAACGCCGCTTGAACCGTGGCACGTGGTGGAGTATTACCAGCGGCGACCCAAGCGTCCCATGCTTGATTCATTCCTGCCATGTTTGCCAAATCCGTGATAAAAATCTGACACATTAAAATACGAGTCTTATCGCTACCTGCTTCAAGCAACAAGCGATCGATCTGTGCCAACACATTTTGTGTTTGTCCGACGATATCTTGCGAGGTATCTTCAGGCACTTGACCAGCAAGATAAACCACTTGATTAAAAATCGCATATTCGGACAAACGCGGACCTACATGAAATCGCTGCAACATAATAAAAAACTCCCAAAAAAATCTCGTATGAATTATCGAAGATGAACAATCGAAAATAAACAATCGAAAATAAGCTATCGAAAATAAGCTATCGCAATAAAAATTCTTTAACGATGGCGATTTGATCCTGCTGAACGAAAGTCGGCGCATGCCCCACCCCCTCTATTTCCACTACCTCAGCACGAGGCCCGCGCTCTTGCATCTGCGCCGCAGTTGCTTTCGACAGCAAATCGGACTCCGCACCACGGATCAGTAAAGTCTCACAAGTGATTGCATCATAGGCAGCCCACAACATTTTTTCGCCTATAGCAGCGACTTCTGCCGTGGTCGCCTGAACAGGAATCGCCAGACTCAAATCATAGTGACGCACCCATTTACCGTCAGCATCTTGCTTCAGCACATCGCGCGCGATTTTGTGCCATTCCGCTTCAGAATGCGGGCCAAACGAGATAGAAACTTCACGAATGAATCGTAGAGCCTCTTCGAAAGTATCAAAACGCACATCTTGCGCAATCGAATCACCTATTCGCTTTAAACCATCAAAATTCAAACTCGGTCCGACATCATTCAATACCAGCTTACGAAGCGGACTATTTTTCATCGACGCCAACACCATACCGATCAAACCGCCCATCGATGTCCCGAACCAATCAACCGTCTCCGCATTGGCGCGTGCCAACAAAGTGACCATATCGCTCACATACTGTGGAATTTGGTAAAGCTGCGGATTCGGCAAACGACCAGATTGCCCGCGCCCAACCACATCAGGGCAGATAATTCGATATTCAGTTTCCAATGCTTGTGCCAACATATCGAAATCATCAGCGACACGGGTCACGCCATGCACGCAAATTAAGACCTTTGCATTTTGCGGATCACCCCACTCCTTGTATGACATAGTATGCAGACCAGCCGGAGAGACACATTGCACGGTTTGACGAGTGAAGGCCATAGAAAATTTCTTTACAAGATTGAACAGGTTAGCTGCCATTTTACCGAGGCTTTGGCATAAAATCGCTGCAATGACGTTTTTTCTCCCACTATATTTTATATTTCACTAGGAAATAGTATGCAAACACCTGTACTTGTTGGAAAAACAGCTTTAGTTACCGGTTCGACTTCGGGAATTGGTTTAGGCATTGCACGTTCACTGGCGGCAGCTGGCGCGAACATTTGCCTGAATGGTTTCGGCGATGCGCAAGAAATCGCACAACTAAGAACAGCCATAGAACAAGAATTTCAAGTCAAGACCATGTACTCAAATGCCGACATGACTCAGGCAACACAAATCGCAGACATGATGACGCAGGCGCAGACCGAATTTGGTGGCGTTGATATTCTGGTCAATAACGCGGGCATTCAACACGTTGCTGCGATTGAAGATTTTCCGGTTGAAAAATGGGATGCGATTATTGCGATTAATTTGAGTTCAGCGTTTCATACGACGCGTCTTGCCTTACCCTCCATGCGCGCCAAAAATTGGGGTCGCATCATCAATATCGCCTCAGTTCATGGCTTGGTCGCATCTGCACAAAAATCCGCTTACGTGGCGGCGAAACACGGATTAATCGGCTTTACGAAAACCACCGCCTTAGAGACAGCCGACACAGCAATTACTTGCAACGCCATTTGCCCGGGATTCGTATTGACACCGCTAGTACAAAAACAAGTAGACGCACGCGCGGAGCGTGATGGCATCAGCAACGAAGCAGCAAAAAAATCCCTGCTATCTGAAAAGCAGCCGTCTGGTGAATTTGTCACACCTGAACAGTTAGGTGCTCTGGCAGTATTTTTTTGTAGTGATGCGGCGACACAAATCCGTGGCGTTGCCTGGAATATGGATGGCGGTTGGGTGGCACAATAATTCACAGCAAGACAAACCGACGTACCTTCATTTCCAATCAAATCAAACTTTGGAGAAACACATGAAGCAATACATATCAGCAAGCACAGTCTCAACTAGTCGCCGGTTAGTGTTGTCGATAGGCTTATGTGCGATGACTCTGATCGCACAAGCGCAAGAGAAGATGAAACCAGGACTTTGGGAAATGACGGTACGTTCAGATATGCTAAAAAGCATGCCCGCAATTCCTCCAGCCCAAATGGAGGAATTAAAAAAACGTGGGATTAAAATACCGGCTATGGAAAATGGCGCTGCAATACAGAAAATGTGTGTAACTGCAGAAATGACGGACAAAGTTGGTAAGAATCCCTTGCAAAACAATCCCGGCGACTGCAAGGAAAAAAGCAGCAGCCGAACTGGAAATACTTCCACTGTGGAAATGGTATGTGATGGCCCTAGACTAAAAGGAACAGGGATCATCAAAGCAACTTATAGCGACAAAACCCTGCAGTCGGTCTACGATTTCAAAGGCGTGTCAAATAATCGGCCAGTTAACCAACATATCGAAACAAGCGGGAAATGGTTGAGTACGGATTGTGGCGATGTTAAGCCCTATGCGGCGACTGCGCCAAAGAAATAGACCAACCCTGTTCTTTTTGTGCGGCTTAAGATGGGCACAAACTGTCGAATGCAACACACACAGCACCCTCCAATAAAAAACCTGAAGCTAGCACTTCAGGTTTTTTATCGGTACTAGCTAAATTTTAGATATCACTCATATCGATCGCTGCCTCGGTCTTCGATTGAATTTCTTCTTTCGTCACACCGGGTGCAAGCTCGACCAATTTCAATCCATTTGCAGTAACATCCAGAACACCCAAATCAGTGATAATGCGATCCACCACAGCCACACCGGTTAATGGCAAATTACAGGCTTTCAAAATCTTGTGCGCATCGCCCTTGGCCACATGCTCCATCAAGACTACAACACGGCCAACGCCAGCGACCAAATCCATCGCGCCGCCCATGCCCTTGACCATTTTCCCTGGAATCATCCAATTCGCGAGGTCGCCTTTTTCTGAGACTTGCATCGCACCCAAAATTGCCACATTAATTTTACCGCCACGGATCATGGCGAATGAATCGGCAGAGCTGAAAATCGATGAACCCGCCAAAGTCGTAACGGTTTGCTTACCCGCATTAATCAAATCTGGATCGACCTGATCTTCAGTCGGGAACGGTCCGATACCGAGTAAGCCATTTTCAGATTGCAACCATACTTCCATATGATTGGGCACATGATTTGCGACCAAAGTCGGCAAACCAATTCCCAAATTTACGTAAAAACCATCTTGTAATTCTTGTGCTGCGCGTGCAGCCATTTCGTCACGATTCCATGCCATGATGATGTCCTCTTTATTGTTGTCTGATTAGCTCGGCGTTACCGTACGTTGCTCGATGCGTTTTTCTGGATTCGCATTGACAACGATACGATGTACGTAGATGCCAGGTGTGTGAACATCATCCGGGTCAATCTCGCCAATTTCCACTAGGTGTTCGACTTCAACAATCGTAATCTTGCCCGCCATCGCGACATTCGGATTGAAGTTACGCGCCGTTTTGCGGTAGACCAGATTACCTGCTTTGTCCGCCTTATACGCTTTCACCAAAGACACGTCAGCCACCAAAGCACGTTCCATTACATACTGTTCGCCATCAAATTCACGTACTTCTTTACCTTCCGCGACTATCGTACCGACACCCGTTTTGGTGAAAAATGCCGGAATGCCAGCACCACCAGCACGCAATTTCTCGGCCAAAGTGCCTTGAGGTGTGAATTCCAATTGCAATTCACCCGCCAGATATTGGCGTTCGAATTCTTTGTTTTCACCCACATAAGATGAAATCATTTTTTTAATTTGGCGTGTCTGCAACAATTGTCCAAGACCAAAGCCATCAACACCGGCATTATTAGAAATAGCGGTTAAGTTTTGTTTGCCACTGTCGCGCAACGCAGCGATCAAGGCTTCAGGAATACCACACAAACCGAAACCGCCCACGGCGATCGTTTGTCCATCTTGAACGATGTCTGCTAATGCGGATGCGGCATCTGGATAGAGCTTATTCATACGTCTCCCTCTGGTTAGAAATTGCAATAAATAGTCAACTGCGAAATCAGTCTGATTTTTAAAACAATCAAGCATAGAACTGGCGCTACTTGAATGCAATACCGTAGAACTACTAGTCCGAACTCATTTACTATTATTTCCTCAATCAAGTGTGCGCCCATTGCACTTGAGATAGAGTCTCGCCAAGTGGCAAACTTCAAGGTATGCTTCGATACTCGTCGGCGCCAGGCAACGCTCCGCACTGATGACCGCAAACTCACCTTGGTTTCTTAGTACATGGTTCCCACTCTCACGATCGACTTTGAAGCAATTTTCCGCATGGCGCCGATTGGCATGTGCGTCTCTCAAAATCGACGCATTATTGCCTGCAACGATGCCCTGGCGACGATGTTCGGGTATGCCAAAGAATCCTTAATTGGCGAGTCGTTTTTGACCTTATACCCTAGTTCTGATGAATTCGAACGTATGGGAGCGCGCATCGTACCCATCTTAAACGCCACCGGCTGGTATTCCGACGAGCGTATCATGAGACGCGCCAGCCAAGAACTGTTTTGGTGCCATGTTTCGGGCCGCTCACTTCACGCCGAAGACCCACACGCCGCCGGCATTTGGACTTTTGATGACCTCAGTGCCAAACGCTCGGTTTCGCCAGAGATGACGGCACGTGAGCGTGAGATTGCGGCACTCATCGTCGATGGAAAAACCAGCAAACTGATCGCACGACAGCTTGAACTCAGCCCGAGAACCGTGGAAATGTATAGAGCAAATCTCATGAAAAAACTGAATGCAGCAAGTTCGAGCGAGCTCATCAACAAACTGCTACGCATCGCCAATTAGTATTGGAAAGCGCATCGAAATCGACTTCGATGTCATCGTCACGCGGTCTCAATTAAGTTCAAGCAAGCTCAATGAAGTAATCGCAAATCCCCTCACCTCGTGCTCTCCTTGCTTACACCCCTGAGATTGTCAAACGTGCGGCTTCGCTATTTTTTAGAATGCTGCTGCGCAACAATAAAATATTTTTCAAAGCCACATGGAAACGATTCCAAATACTCAAAAAGAATGCTAATCTCGCATCTGAAATCGTTTTCAAGATGTGTCATTTAAGAAGTCGGAATGGGATTCATGCAAAGTTATTAGCCAAGGTCACACACTTAAGCCTTCCAGCGAAAGCAGGAAGCAGTGTTACACCTTGGCTTCTATCGGCGCACGACATTTAGTTGATATCTCCTCAGAAAAACGCTTTCGCTTGCCATCCTGCACAGCACAAGATGGCAGGAAAACAAAGTGCTCAAATTTGCTCTGTAGAGTTATGGCAATGTCGTCCGGATCGTCATTGCTGGATTGCTCTATGATGCGCCCCCCCCCGTGTTTGGTCACTACAAGCTTGTCAAGGGTTCACAACAGCTGGTTTGTTAATTTAATTTTCCAACTATAAAGAGAGACGAAATGAACACACTTAGTCAATTCCCCCCACCTCTGGGTTTACGGTCACAGTCAGACATGTTGCAGACAAGTTCCGCCATCTCCCGACTATTCAAAGTCTGCATCTGTAGTCTGGCACTCATGTTTGGCGTCAATGCACAAGCAGTGCAACCATTAAGTACGAGCGGCAACAAGGTGCTCGCGGGTGGTCAAGTTGCAAGTTTTGCTGGCAATAGTCTATTTTGGAGTAACAACAATTGGGGTGGAGAAAAATTCTATAACGCAGGCGTGGTCGGCACATTAAAACGTGACTGGAAATCCACTATTGTGCGCGCTGCCATGGGCGTAAATGACGATGGCGGTTACCTACAAGATCCTGCCAGTAACAAGGCGCGAGTAAAAGCCGTCGTTGATGCTGCCATCGCTAACGACATGTATGTCATCATCGATTGGCATACACACCACGCCGAAGACTACCAAGCACAGTCGATTGCGTTTTTTCAAGAGATGGCGCGCACCTATAAGAGCTATCCAAACGTGATTTACGAGATTTACAACGAGCCTTTGCAAGTCTCATGGAGCGGCACCATCAAGCCTTATGCCAATGCGGTGATCGCAGCGATTCGCGCCATCGACCCGAACAACTTGATTATTGTTGGCACGCCTCAATGGTCACAAAGAGTGGATGAAGCATCACGCGATCCGATCACAGGATATAAAAATATCGCATACACCCTGCACTTCTACGCTGGTAGCCATGGTCAGTACTTGCGCGATTGGGCAACCACCGCCTTAAACAATGGAATTCCACTTTTCGTCACAGAATGGGGTTCAGTCGGCGCTTCTGGCGATGGCGCCGTGAATGCAGGTGAGACTGCAGCCTGGGTCGACTTCATGAAACGCAACAACATCAGCAACGCGAACTGGGCATTGAATGATCAGAATGAAGGTTCGTCCGCCCTGACGCCAGGTGCCAGCGCCACAGGTAATTGGGGTGCTTCACGATTGACAGCATCAGGCAATCTCGCCAAAAGCATAATCTCGTCTTGGCCGAGTAGTACACCGACGTGTACGACATTCGCTGCCCCAGGCACCTTGGAAGCGGAAGCATTTTGCAGTATGTCGGGTGTACAAACCGAAAGTACCAGTGATGTGGGCGGCGGCCAAAACGTCGGCTATATCGATACCGGCGACTGGATGAGCTATAGCGTCGACGTACCCGCTGCTGGCAGTTATAAGATCACCTATCGTGTGGCGAGTGCTAATAGCACAGGAGTACTTCAACTCGAACAAGCTGGCGGCACGCCAAGCTATGGCACCGTGAATGTGCCCTTTACTGGTGACTGGCAAACATGGACTAATGTGAGTCACACAGTGAACCTTGCAGCGGGTAAACAGAACTTGGCAATCTCAGCCAAGAATGGTGGCTTCAACCTAAATTGGATCAAGTTTGAATCGGGCTCTTTGCCTCCAGGCGATGGCATCACGATTCAAGCTGAGGACTATCTCGTGATGAATGGTGTCAAACTCGAAAACACGAGCGATGCGGGCGGAGGTATGAATGTCGGTTACATCGATTCAGGCGACTGGATGTCTTACCCAGCAGTGAATATTCCAAGCTCTGGCACTTACCAAGTGGAATACCGTGTCGCGAGTTTGAGTGGTGGCGGCAATTTAGTATTCGAAGAAGCTGGCGGCACACCTTCTTACGGTGCGATTAATATTCCCGCGACGGGTGGCTGGCAAACATGGACTACAGTCAAACATAACGTGAGTCTCACAGCAGGCTCACATAAGTTTGGCATTAAAGTTAATAATGGCGGCTGGAATTTGAACTGGTTTAGACTGACAAAAATCAACTAAATCTGTGGGAGCATCATCCCCGCACATGCAGGGATGATGTCTATTTCGACTTTGACTTGTGGGATTTTTGACCCGGCAGATCTGCCCGATACCGAGGCCACGATTCCACGGACGTGAGCGACGAATTACTAGCCTCACAGCCAGAAACAAGCTTAGGTCACACTCAGCCCATCATCAGCGGCGACGATAGAGCCGTTCAAAAAGCGTGACTCCTCTGCTGCCAACAGCAGCAATAGCCCATCTAAATCTTCAGGCGTACCGACGCGCTTACGTGGCAGCATATCGATCAATTTCTTACCCTGCTCGGTTTGAAAATGTTCTGAATTGATCTCAGTCTCGATGTAGCCAGGACAAATCGCATTAACATTGATACCGAATTTTCCCCACTCCACCGCCATCGCTTTGGTCATTTGCACTACCGCAGCTTTGCTTATGCAGTAAATACCTAATTGCGGTATCACACGCAAACCAGCGACAGAGGCGATATTGATAATTCTATGCTGTTTTTTATGATCACCTTTATAGCGAGTAATCATACGTTTCGCGGTTTCCTGGGCAACAAAGAAAGCACCTCGTAGGTTGGTATCCATCACGAAAGCGTATTCTTCTGGCGTCACGTCGACTAATTTTTGCTGAGTCGATACACCCGAATTATTAATGAGAATATCGATAGGACCCGCTTCGGTTTCTGCGTGGGCAATTGCTGATTTGATACTCGCATAATCGGTCACATCTAAAGCGACCACATGCGCCGCTCCGCCTTCGGCCTCAATTTCCGCACGTAATTCTTTTAGACGGTCAATGCGGCGTGATGCCAATACGACCTGCGCGCCAGCCATCGCCAGCACTTTCGCAAAACGTGCGCCCAAACCACTTGATGCACCGGTAATGAGGGCGACTTTGCCCTCAAAATTGACTTCTATACCCATATTTATCTCCAACAAAATTGTGATCTAAAACTTCGTTCTAAAAACCGCTTTAACAATACCTAAAAAGTGTCTAATCCGAGGATAATTCAACTCAGCAAATTGCTCGAATCATACTCGCAATCAACATTATGATGGGAAAATGCGACTAAGGAGATTTCAAGCAAATCGTTTTTTCGTCAGAAAAACGCATTTTCGCGGGTCAAATCACCGCTTTTCCGAGCTCGGCATACAGGCAAATGTACAAAAATCTGGGATAATCCCGCTATAAAGCGCAATTCAAAATACAACAAGAATCCGGCATTAGAAATCCACCACTAGTCGATCGCCTTGCGCATTTGTGTGAGTGCCCATAAGATCGTGCATCAACTTTTGCTAGCGACTGCATCCAAATTAGAAAGCCCTGATTATTATGACTACTTCACAAAAATTACTAGAAGAATACGGTCCACGCGACGCGATGGAATATGACGTTGTCATCGTCGGCGGTGGCCCAGCTGGCTTGTCTGCGGCGATCAAACTCAAACAATTAGCTGCAGATAGTGGCAAAGAAGTGTCCGTCGTTGTGTTGGAAAAAGGTGGCGAACCAGGAGCGCATATTCTCTCTGGCGCGATCATGGATCCGATCGCCCTGACTGAACTCTTCCCAAACTGGAAAGAGCTAGGCGCACCGCTGAATACACCAGTCACCGAAGATCGCATCTATGTTTTAACGGAAAATAGCGCATTCAAAACACCGAATTGGTTAGTGCCAAAATGCTTTCACAATGAAGGCAATTACATCGTCTCCTTAGCCAACGTCACACGTTGGTTAGCGCAACAAGCAGAGGCACTGGGCGTAGAAGTATTCCCGGGTTTCGCTGCGGCTGAAGTCTTATTCAATGACGATGGCTCAGTCAAAGGTGTAGCAACTGGCAATATGGGCGTGAACCGCGAAGGTGAAGCGTCTCCTTCATTCCAGATCGGCATGGAGTTGCACGCGAAGTACACCTTGTTTGCAGAAGGCGCACGTGGCCATCTGGGCAAACAAATGATTGCGAAATACGAGCTAGACAAAGGCAAAGATCCGCAGTCTTACGGTCTCGGTATTAAAGAGTTGTGGGAAATTGATCCCGCTAAACATCAAGAAGGCTTAGTCGTGCATACGACAGGCTGGCCGATGATGAGTGACTATGCTGGTTCATTTTTGTATCACCTAGAAAACAATCAAGTCGCCGTAGGCTATGTCGTCGGCCTCGCCTACGAGAATCCTTACATCTCACCGTTTGAAGAATTCCAGCGTTTCAAAACACATCCAACGATTTGTGGTTTCTTCGAGGGTGCTAAACGCATCTCTTACGGTGCACGTGCAATCACAGCAGGGGGCTTGCAATCGCTGCCTAAACTCACTTTCCCGGGTGGCGCTTTAATCGGCTGTGATGCAGGCTTCCTAAACATGAGCCGTATCAAAGGCAGCCATGCAGCAATTAAAACCGGCATGCTGGCTGCCACTGCGGCATTTGAGGCTTTGGGTGCGGACCGTCAACATGACGAACTGACAGCCTATACAACAGCATTCGAAGCATCATGGTTACATGAAGAATTACACGTCGCTCGTAACGTCAAGAATTTGCTGAAAAAAGGCGCTTATGGTTCGCCTTTCGTTTGGTTAGATCAAGTGTTACTACGTGGTAAAGCGCCATGGACTCTGCGTCACTCCACGCCAGATCATGCCTGCCTGCGCCCTGCTTCTGAGTTCACACCGATCAATTATCCTAAGCCAGACGGCAAGCTGACCTTTGATCGCTTGTCTTCCGTATTCATCTCCAACACCAATCACGCCGAAGATCAGCCTATCCATCTGACGCTGAAAGATGCTAGCGTGCCGGTCAACATCAACCTAGCGAAATACGCAGGACCAGAGAGCCGTTACTGCCCTGCGGGTGTATATGAATTTGTGAAAACCAATGAAGGCGCAGATCGCCTGCAAATCAATGCGCAGAATTGTGTGCACTGTAAAACCTGCGACATTAAAGATCCGACGCAGAATATCGTTTGGGTAACGCCTGAAGGTGGTGGTGGGCCGAATTATCCTAGTATGTGATTTGTTGTTGAATGGCTTTATGTAGATTTCGACTCATAGAAGTACCTTTAAAAAACCGCTATTTTTGGCGGTTTTTTGCTTTGCAATGTTCATCCTACTTGAAGTTTTTTCCAAAGATCCAAATAGAAATCTACAAAGCAAAAACAAACATGCTGGCATGGTCAAAAAAATCTAGTTATAGATAATGCAATGTGATATTGTTAAAAATTGCATCACTTTCTTGAAGCGACTTTTTCATGCCTGCTATTTCTTCCTCATCCTTACCTCGACAGATTTTAGTATGTTCGATATTGAGTTGTATAGGCATCCCCCATGAGGCGCTTGCGCAAGAAAACCTCGCGAACAAACCACAAGCGAAATCTGAACAAGAGCAGAAGATAGAGATTACAGCCAAACAGTATGATGCACGACGCGAGTACACTGCCTCAAAAATCGTGGTAACAGAAGAAGAAATTAAGCAATTTGGCGAATCCAATATCGCGGAAATTCTCAAGCGCCAATCTGGTATTACCATCACTGGTAGTGAGATTCGCATGCGCGGTTTAGCCAATGGATACACACAGATCCTTATTGATGGCGAACCTCTTCCAAGAGGCATGAGCATCGACACGATCAATGTTAATCAGATTAAACGCATAGAAATCTTACGTTCGGGTACCGCGGATATGAGTACACGTGCCATCGCCGGAACCATCAATATTGTGATGAAGAAGATAGAAACGACTAGCCGCGATTTCATGATGAGCCAAAATCGTTCTCCGACAGATTCTTTAAGGAATATCAATTTTATTCAATCGGATAAGAGCGACCGATTTTCATACGGCGTAAGTGTTCGAGTTGTAGGCGGTACTTTCTCGTCAATAAGAGAAAGAGAGCTAAATGTATGGGATGGTTTAGTGGCGAAAATTTCGACACAACACGCGCGTTTGAAGGCACAAGCATCATACCCAGGACTCATTATCGATCCACGTCTTACATGGGTGTTAGGCAATGGCGATATCCTGACTTTGAAAAATAACTTGTTTTATCAAAAAGTATCGAGAACTGAATTCGCCGATTGGACATTATTTAATGAAAGAAAACAGACGCATGACGATAGAAAAGCACTCGGTTCTGAGCTTAATTGGGAACGTCGTTTAGCCAATGAATTCGGCAATGAGTCAACATTCAAATTCAATCTTGGATTTAATCATTTTGCGCTTGGAATAGCAGGTTCAGATCAAACTTTGGATGCCAATTCCACATTACCATTAACACGACAAACACAAATTAATGAAACACATCAAGACTGGAAATCAACAGGAAGTTACCTGACTTCGTTCGCCAAAACACACATTATCAAAAGTGGATGGGATGGCGCAATCAGCACTTCGGATAGTCATAGAAACCAAACGAATGATCAAGTTCTTGGCCAAGTCATTACACAAGCAAATAGATTTAGCGAAACGAGTCATGTGCAAATTCAGCGGGCAGCATTTTATGTACAAGATGAATGGCAAACTACACCGACCTGGTCAAACTATCTGGGCGTGCGCTGGGAAATGTTTCAGGCAAAAGGATCTGGCGACAATTTTAGTCAGTTCAAAAATAACACCAGTGTGTTAAGCCCGATATTTCAGAGCTTGTGGAAGCTGCCTGATAGTAAAGAAAATCAAGTCAGGCTGGCATTTGCTCGCAGCTTCAGAAATCCAGATGTTACAGACTTGATTCCCTCGAACTTTAAAGGTTTAAACAATCAGTCTGCGTTTCCAGAAAGAAGTGGCAATCCATTTTTAAAGCCAGAAATAGCCTTAGGTCTTGATGCGGGGTTTGAACATTTTGGTGAAAATGGCTTGAAATACAGTGTGACTACCTATCTAAAGAAGATAGAAAACGTCATCCGCCGCGACATTAGCCTGACAAATCAACGCTGGGTTGATATGCCTGTCAACGATGGTGATGCACAAGCGCATGGTATTGAACTAGACACCAAATTTCCCTTGTCGGTGTTATTCGAAGATGGCAAAAATATTGAATTCAGAGCGAATGCTGCGCGTAATTGGTCGTCTGTTGACAATGTCCCTGCACCCAATAATCGATTTGCACAACAAGCACGTTTATCTGCCAACACAGGGATTGATTACAAGGCGAATGATAGTTGGTCGGGGGGCGCATCTTATACCTTCACAAGCGGTGGTCGATTTCAATTGTCCCGAGAAAACAGTCGCTATAGTAGTGTGAGTCGCCGTTTGGATGCATTTGTGAAGTGGAAATTGAACAAGGAAACCACGATGCGATTTGTCGTACGAAATTTACTAGCGCAAGATAATCTCAGTATCCAACAATATGCCAGCAGTAGGCTCGTAACTACTAATCAGGAACTTTCACCCTCATTTAGGCAATTTGGCGTTACGTTAGAAATGAAATTGTGATGAGATATTTCAAACTGACCATTCTTGCTTAAGAATTTTATCTAGCCAAAACGCACCGATAACGGTTTTCACATCGGTGATTTTGCCTGACTTGACCCATTCCAATACCTCAGAAACTGGCGCTGTAAAGGTTTCTAGAAATTCTTCTTCATCGAGTTTTGCCTCACCTGCGGTCAAGCCGCGTGCAAGGTAAATATCCAGATGTTCATCAGCATAGGCAATCGCATTATGGATCGTGTAGAGGAATTGCCAATCACTGGCTGTGTACCCAGTTTCTTCTTTGAGTTCGCGCTTGGCGCAGACTAAAGAATCTTCGTTTGGATCAATTTTCCCCGCGGGAAATTCTAGAAATACTTGATTGAGTGGGTAGCGAAACTGGCGCTCCATCAAAACTGTGCCATCTTCAAACAGCGGCAGAATCACGACGGCACCTGGATGTTTGATGTATTCACGCGTGACCAGATTGCCATCAGGCAGTCTGACCGTGTCTTTTTCTACTTGTAGGAAATTGCCTTGATAGACACGCTGGCTATCAACTTTAATTTCAGCTAATTGGGGATTTTGATCTGGACCGAGCTCTAGAATATTCATGCTGTTTTTGGTCGCTTAGATATGGTGCTTAGTGTTAGTTTTTTTGACTTTTGAGCAAGTAGCGAAAAACGAATCCTGGGAAGGCTAATACCATAAACAAGCAGGCAGTTACCGCAAAAAATTCCCACTTCTGTTCGAAGCGATTGCCTGCATTGGACTCTAAAAAGAAGCCTAAAGCACCCACGACAAAATACAAAACAATCAGTTCAACTAAACGCATCCAAGCTGATTTTTTAGTGGAAGTTTTCAAGAGAGTCAGACCAACGTACTCAAATAGATAGCGCCAAGTCGATTTTCTGCTCTTAGATTTTAAAGAAATCACACCCGCCGACGCTAACAAACGCAGCCCGGCAGACTTTCTCCTCTCAGTATTTATAGAGATCAATCCAAAGATTCGCTCAGTAACGAACGGCAAACTTGCGGCGAAAAGTGCCACGAAAATCACAAGCCAACTTGATAGTGATGTATTCAAGGCACTTCTCTCTTTTTGAGTAATATATGAAAGGATTAAGAGGCTAACGCGCTCTTCACTGCATCAATACAGCTACGCAACAATGAGCCTGGCATCAAACCGAGGGCTAAGACTGCTAAACCATTGACACTCAAT
Organism: uncultured Undibacterium sp.; assembly: GCA_963511665.1. Lineage (GTDB taxonomy): Bacteria > Pseudomonadota > Gammaproteobacteria > Burkholderiales > Burkholderiaceae_D > Undibacterium. The sequence continues at coordinate 8,576 of CAUPKC010000045.1, read as the reverse complement.
ACCAACTTCAAATCCATGTGCGCGGTGATAGGTGAAGTATCAACTGGCTCGTCAAAGTACATCACTTTAACGATACGCAAATAGTAGAACGCACCGATCAGTGAGAACAAGACTGCCGCTACCGCCAACCAAATCTGACCAGTTGCCACTACTGAACTCAATACTGATAATTTTGCATAGAAGCCCATCAATGGCGGAATACCTGCCAATGAGAACATCAGCAATAACATGATGAAGGCAAACCACTTGCTACGTTTGTTCAAACCTTTGAGGTCGGCGATGTTTTCAGCCTCGAAACCAGCACGTGACAACATCAAAATAATACCGAAAGTACCCAATGTCGTCATGACGTAGGTAATCGTATAAAACATCGAGGCGCTATACGCTTCTGCGGCAAGCTCTGTATTTCCGTTCGACACACCAGACAAGAAACCTAGCAACATGAAACCCATTTGTGAAATCGTAGAATACGCCAACATACGTTTTAAATTAGTCTGAGCAATCGCGGTGATGTTACCCACTGCCATCGACATCACTGCCAACACCATCAACATTTGTTGCCAATCGACAGCCAGGCTAAACAAACCTTCTACCAATAAACGATACGTGATTGCAAACGCAGCCAATTTTGGCGCACCACCCAGCAATAAGGTAACGACGGTTGGTGAGCCTTGATAAACGTCTGGCACCCACATATGGAAAGGCACGACACCAAGTTTGAAAGCCAAACCTGCGACCAAGAAAACAATACCAAATACCAAAATTGTCTTATTGGCCGTGACAGAAGCTGCCACCTTAGACATTTCATTCAAATTCAAAGTCCCTGTCGCGCCGTACAACATAGAGATACCATACAGCAGGAAACCTGAAGCCAAAGCACCCAACACAAAGTACTTCATCGCCGCTTCGGTCGACACATTATTATCCCGACGCAAAGCGACCAGCGCGTACAAAGCCAGAGACATCAATTCCAAACCAAGGTAGATAATCAAAAGATTATTACCGGAGATCATGATCATTTGACCCAACAAAGCAAACAAGGCCAATGTGTAGAATTCACCACCGAGCAAGCCACTAGTCATACCGCGATCAGTGGCATATTGACGTCCATAAATAAACGTCACACCTACCGCAATGTAGCTGAACATCTTTAACAAATTCGACATATTGTCTGAAACGAACATGTTATTGCTCAGATAAACCGAGGTACCCGTCGTTGCATTCATCGTCAGTACACCACAGACACCAAGCGCCAGCAGGCTCAGTGCGTAGGTAATATTTCGCTTTGCATCGCCCAGAAACATGTCGATGAGCAAAATCGCGCAAATCGATAGCAGCAAAAATATTTCTGGATAAAGTGATGGTGGAATCAGGTTCATATTATTGATTTCTAATTTCTAATGGCTACTATGGAGCAATTTTAGATGTTGCAACATGCTTCAATAAATCGGCAACGGACACTTGCATCGCATCGGTGAATGGCGCTGGATACACGCCCATCGCAATCACTGCAATCGCCAATACACCCAGCATAAAGAATTCACGCTTGTTCAAATCCGTCAATTTCGCCACGTGGTCATGGGTAATCGCACCGAACACCACGCGCTTTACCATCCATAAAGAGTAGGCTGCACCGAAAATCAACGCAGTTGCGGCCAGCATACCGATCCAGAAATTAAACTTCACCGCACCGATGATCACCATAAATTCACCGACGAAACCTGATGTCGCTGGCAAGCCGCAGTTAGCCATAGAGAACAGTACGAACAAAGCAGCAAATTTCGGCATTGTATTGACCACACCACCGTAGTCAGCAATTTCACGTGAATGCACGCGGTCATACAAAACACCGATACACAAGAACATCGCAGCAGAAATAAATCCGTGAGAAATCATTTGTACGATCGCGCCTTGCACTGCCAATTCATTGAACATGAAGAAACCGAGCGTCACAAAGCCCATGTGAGCAATCGAAGAATAAGCTACCAGTTTCTTCATATCTTTTTGCACCAATGCGACCAAACCGATATAAATCACCGCGATCAAAGACAGCGTAATCATCATGCCGGACAAGTAATGACTTGCATCCGGTGCGATAGGCAAAGAGAAACGCAGGAAGCCATAAGCACCTAGTTTCAACATAATCGCAGCCAACACAACGGAGCCGCCAGTCGGCGCTTCCACGTGAGCATCAGGCAACCAAGTATGTACAGGCCACATTGGCACTTTCACTGCAAACGCCATCAAGAACGCGACGAACAGCATAATTTGCTCATGCAAGGTCAAAGGCAATTGATGCCAAGTTTGAATATTGAAAGAGTTACCGGATTTGAGGTAAAGATAAATAATCGCAACCAAGGTCAGCAATGAGCCAAGCAAGGTGTACAAGAAAAACTTGAACGCTGCATAAACACGATTTGGTCCGCCCCAAACACCGACAATGATGTACATCGGGATTAAGGTAGCTTCAAAGAAGACGTAAAACAATAGGCCATCCGTTGCGCAGAAAACGCCTATCATCAATCCAGACAAGATCAGGAAAGCACCCATGTATTGCGCGACGTTCTTCTCTATCACTTCCCACGCGGCGATGACCACGATGACGGTAATGAAGGCAGTCAAAGGCACCAACCACATGGAAATACCATCTACACCTAAAGCATAAAAGGCATTAAAACGGGAAATCCAGGAAAAACTTTCTACGAATTGCATGCCATGGGCAGTGTTGTTGAACCCGTCAATAATTGGAAGCGTGACCGCAAAACTGAGCAGTGAGCCGACCAAAGAAAGTGTTCGCACAAAACCCGGGCTTTTATCGCGTCCCAAGGCTAATACAATGATACCAAATACGATTGGCAACCAAATCGACAGGCTTAATAATGGAGAGTTTGACAGCATCATGATTATCTTATTATGGTCACTTATTTAGCAAACGGTGTAGGTGCAAAATGCATGAAATAAATCAAGAAGCCCAATACACCCAAAATCATTACCAGCGCATAGTGGTAGATGAAACCAGTCTGGAACAAACGAACCAGTCTGGAGAACAAACCTACCAACTTCGCACTACCATTAACGACCAGACCATCGATTAAACCTTTATCGCCGATATTCCACAAACCACCACCCAACAAACGTGCGCCACCTGCAAACACGATTTCGTTGAATTTATCCATGTAGTATTTGTTGTCGAGCAAAGTATAAACGGCACTAAATTTCTGTTTGATCATGGTTGGTATTGCAGGCTTCACCATGTAGAAGTAGTACGACAATGCCACGCCAGCCACCGCTAACCAGAATGGCGCGGTCTGCAGGGAATGGGTTGCCATTGCCAACCAACCATGGAAGTGCTCTTTCAACTCACTCATCGCTGGATGTGCAGCTGCGTCGATGAAGATCACGTCTTTAAAGAAATCGCCATATAACATTGGTTCAACTGTGTATAAACCAATTAAGACTGAAGGAATCGCCAATAGAACTAAAGGAACCCAAACCACCGCCGGAGATTCATGCGGCTTTTGTCCTGGAGCCAAGCCATGATGGTGGTCATCATGATGATCATCGTGACCGTGTGCAGCGTGGGCATGTCCAAAGTTTTCTTTACCGTGGAAGACCAAGAAATACATACGGAAAGAATAGAAAGCCGTTACGAAGACACCAGCTAAGACCGCAAATTTTGCAAAACCAGCCGCAGGCAAATGCGACAACATGACCGCTTCGATAATCGAATCTTTTGAATAAAAACCAGAGAACAATGGCGTACCGATCAATGCCAGAGAACCTAACAAGGATGTAATCCACGTCACTTTCATGTACTTACGCAAGCCGCCCATATTGCGAATGTCCTGGTCGTGATGCATACCAATAATCACGGAACCTGCGGCTAAGAACAACAATGCTTTAAAGAAGGCATGCGTCATCAAATGGAATACGGCGACTGAATAAGCAGATGCACCTAAAGCCACTGTCATATAACCCAATTGAGACAAGGTTGAATAGGCCACCACACGCTTGATATCGTTTTGGATAATCCCAAGGAAACCCATGAACAAGGCTGTAATTGCACCTATCACCATGATGAAATTCAAAGCGGCGTCGGACATTTCAAATAACGGTGACATACGCGCCACCATGAAAATACCGGCGGTCACCATCGTTGCAGCGTGGATCAAAGCAGAGATCGGCGTTGGACCTTCCATGGAATCAGGCAACCACACATGCAATGGAAATTGCGCTGATTTACCCATAGCGCCGATAAACAAACAGATACAGGCAACAGTAATCAACATCCAATCAGTACCTGGCAACATCAACGGAGCAAGTTCATCTTTCTTCGCGAAAACTTCTGCATAGTCCATTGAGCCGGTGTAAGCCACTAACAAACCGATACCCAAGATAAAACCAAAGTCACCAACACGATTCACCAAGAAGGCTTTCATGTTCGCGTAAATAGCCGTTGGCTTGGTGTACCAGAAACCGATCAACAAATAAGAGACCAGACCAACTGCTTCCCAACCAAAGAACAATTGCAAGAAATTGTTGCTCATCACGAGCATCAACATCGAGAAAGTAAATAAGGAAATGTAAGCGAAGAAGCGATTGTAACCTTCATCTTCTGCCATATAACCAACGGTGTAAATATGCACCATCAATGACACAAAAGTGACCACGCACATCATCATCGCGGTAAGGCTATCCACCAGAAAGCCAACTTCAAGCTTCAAGCTGCCGACCGTCATCCAATGATAGAGGGTGTCATTGTATTTTGCGCCGTCCATTACTTGAGACAAAGTCATACACGACAAAATGAAAGCGATCAACACGCCAAGGATAGTCGCGGTATGCGATACCTTGCGACCGACCAGATTGCCGAAAAATTTCGTGCCTAACAGACCAGCGATCGCCGCACCAGCGAGTGGCGCTAACGGTACTGCCAGCAATAAATGTGGGTTGAGTTGCCCCGCCATAATGACCCTTTGTTATCTTAATTCTTATAAATTCTCGAACTGCATTCAAACCAAGAAGACTGTTACCTACATTAACCTTTGAGCGTACCCAAATCTTCCACATTGATCGTGTCCAAATTGCGGAACATCATCACCAAAATAGCCAAACCAATCGCCGATTCTGCGGCTGCCACAGTCAAAATAAAGAAGACAAATATCTGTCCAGCAGCATCACCAAGATAATGTGAGAATGCGACAAAGTTCATATTCACCGCCAACAACATCAGCTCTATTGACATCAATAGCACAATGACGTTTTTGCGATTCATGAAAATACCGACGATAGAGATGGCGAATAAGATCGCGCCCAAAATCAAAAAATGTGTCAGAGTCAAAGCCATTTATACACCTGTCTTTTCTGCATTTGTTTGCGTATCTGCTTTCGCATTTGCGCGTTCAGACTCAGCCTTCATACTTACAATACGAACACGGTCAGCACGCTTCACCTTTACAGCGGCCGCTGGATCAAAATACTTACTGTCTTTACGCTTACGCAAAGTTAAAGCTACCGCCGCAACAATTGCCAACAATAAAATGGCAGCAGCAACTTCAAACGCCAACACATAGTTCGTAAAAATCTCGATACCAAGAGCCTTAGTATCGCCAATTTTTGAAGCTGCCTCCGGAACACTATTGTCCGTGCGCAAAAAGCCTCTAAACAAAATTGCAGACATTTCCAATGCTATAACGACACCGACAATGGCGGCCAATGGCAAACGACCCCAGAAGCCCTCGCGCAACTTGTCCATATTGATATCTAACATCATGACCACGAACAAGAACAAGACCATGACAGCACCTACATACACCAACACGAGAACGATCGCCAAAAACTCTGCTTGGAGCAACATCCAAATTCCGGCGGCATTGAAAAATGCCAACACCAGAAACAATGCCGCATGCACAGGATTACGAGCAGTGATAACTTGCGTTCCAGCGATGATTAAAATTGCCGAAAACACATAAAATAAGACGGTAACAAAATCCATAATTCAGCTCTTCCAGTTTAACGGTACGCTGCATCGGCTTGACGAGCCGCAGCAATTTCTGGTTCATAACGGTCACCGACTGCAAGCAACATCTCTTTAGTGAAATACAAATCACCGCGTTTCTCACCGTGATATTCCAGAACATGCGTCTCTACGATGGAATCAACCGGGCAAGACTCTTCACAGAATCCGCAGAAGATACATTTGGTCAAATCAATATCGTAACGCGTAGTGCGACGTGAACCGTCTTCGCGTTGATCAGATTCAATCGTAATCGCCATTGCCGGGCAAACCGCCTCGCACAACTTACAAGCGATACAGCGCTCTTCCCCATTCGGGTAGCGACGCAAGGCGTGCAAACCACGGAAACGCGGTGATTGCGGTGTTTTTTCTTCTGGGAATTGCACCGTAATCTTGCGCGCAAACATGTAGCGACCAGTCAAGGCTAAGCCTTTGATCAACTCGCGCAGCATTAAACTGCCAAAAAAATCCTTAATTGCTTCCATTATTTGCTTCCATTTTTCTTTAGCTGATTACTTCCAAATATTCCAGGAGGTTTGCATCCATGCCGCAACGAACACCAAATAAACCAAGGTCAAAGGAATAAACACTTTCCAACCTAGACGCATAATTTGATCGTAACGATAGCGCGGGAAAGAAGCACGTGCCCAAATGAACATCGACACCACAACAAAAGTTTTCAAGCCTAACCAAATCCAGCCTGGCAAATAGGCCAATAGACCCAAGACAGGAACTTCGTGTCCTATTGGTGAATTCCACCCGCCCAAGAACATCAGTGACGCTAATGCAGAAATCAAAATCATGTTGGCGTATTCGGCCAAGAAGAACATGGCGAAGGACATGCCTGAATACTCAACCATATGACCCGCAACGATCTCAGATTCGCCTTCAACCACGTCAAATGGATGACGATTAGTTTCAGCGATACCAGAAATCACATAAATCACGAACATCGGCAGCAACGGCAACCAGTTCCAAGATAAGAAATTCCAGCCATGATCAGCGAAGTAACCCTTCATCTGGCCGTTGACGACCTCCGACAAATTCAAACTACCGGAAACCATCAGCACGATCACTAACACAAAACCCATCGCGATTTCGTAAGAAACCATCTGAGCGGAGGCACGCATCGCACCTAAGAATGCGTACTTAGAATTAGATGCCCAACCCGCGATGATGACGCCATAGACTTCCATCGACGTAATTGCCATGATGAATAACAAACCAGCATTGACATTAGCCAGAACGATTTCAGGCCCAAAAGGAATAACCGACCAAGCAGCCAAGGCTGGCATGATTGTCATAATCGGCGCGATCACGAACAAAACTTTGTTTGCTTTTGCCGGAATAATGATTTCTTTAAGCAGTAACTTTAAGGCGTCGGCAATTGGCTGCAGCAAACCAGCAGGACCGACGCGATTTGGGCCGAGACGAACGTGCATCCAGCCGATCATTTTGCGTTCCCATAAAGTGAGATAGGCAACGCAGCCCATTACTGGCAAGGTAATGCAGATAATCTTGGTTAAGGTCCACACTAAAGGCCACAAACCACCGAGGTATTGCACGCCGTATGACTGAACCGTATCTAAGAAATTCATTATGCACGCTCCACATTAATTGGGCCAAACATCGCACCCAGTTGATGCGTTGCCAAAACACCAGCAGCCACTCGTACTACGGACGCAGGCAATGTTTTATCAAGTTTCGCTGAACCCAATACCGAGGCACCCGCTTGCGTCAATTTCACGAAATCACCATCAGCGATACCGAGGCGGGCAAACTCTGCAGCACTCAAACTAATGGCTGCTGCTTTTGCATCTGCAGTTCGCTGCAAAGATTCAGAACGACGCACAATCGCATCAGTACTGTAAATTGGCACATCTGAGACACGTTCCAAGCCAGAATGTTGAACAGAAGAAGTAATCGCTACATCCGCAATGTTGTTCAGCTTGGCGGATAAGTCTGTTTGACCTTGACCTAAAACAGCATCACGAACCGCTTCCGCTGTTTCAAATTCAAAGTTATCTAGACCTAACAAATTACCCAGTACGCGCAATACTTTCCACGCTGGGCGGGTTTCGCCTAATGGTTTGACCACACCATGGAAGCTTTGTGCACGACCTTCGCAATTGACGAAGGTACCTGCTGTTTCGGTAAATGGGGAAATTGGCAACAAGACATCCGCGTATTCCATACCGTGTTTAAAAGCGGACATGACAACAACCATGTCTGCTTGCGCCAACACAGCTTGCGCCTGATTGGCGTTCGCAAAATCAAAGCTCGGTTCAGCATTCAACAGCACTACCGCTTTACGTGCACTGCTTAAGACATTGGTCGCTGTGTCGGCATTTGTTGGAACAGCATCAGCAAGATAAGCACCAACGGTATTGGCCGCTTCGGTTAAGTAACCAAAACCAGCACCCGTATTTTGCGCTATCCATTGTACCAGTGCATGGATCTTTGACGCATCAGGATGTTGCGCCGCTGTGTTACCCAAGAACACACCAGCCGATTGTGCCTCAACACCAGCCAATAAACTGCTTGCAATTGCTTGTGCCGC
>CAUPKC010000044.1:0-36698 GCA_963511665.1 uncultured Undibacterium sp. | reverse complement strand
TTCTGGTTCTAAATAACTGTTTAGTATCGTAGGGCGGGTGCAACCCGCGCCGCCAGAACATTGGGCACTTGAGCAGTGTGGCTTGCACCCGCCCTACAAGGCTACTAGGTTCGAAATTTTATCGGAAATAGAAACGCAAATTGAACTAATAGAACCCTCCCTTTCAAGGGGAGGGCAGGGTGGGGATGGGTTTCTGTTGGACGTGCAAGGCTATTTTCCGGCCTCAACCCATCCCCATCCCAACCTTCCCCTTGAAGGGGAAGGGGCGAAATTCAGTATCGTAGAGCGGTGTGCATCTACGCTTCGAAAAAGCGTTCGAATAAAGCGCTCGTTTATGGTTCCATGCAGTTTTTGTGCATGCAACTACTAGGTTTGTTTGGCGCGAGTATGAGTCCGGCTGCCCATAGTTTTTTCTTGCTGGCTTGGTAGTGATGGGCGCACACGTAGATCATTTTTTCGGTGTCGTTGTCCCACACATATTCTTTGTAGCGTAAGCCTTCTTCGTGGTTGTCAAATGGGCCGTAGGGATTGCCGTAGGTTTTAGTAAGTTGTTTGAGCAGTGGCTCACAGGCGGGATTGGTGTTGAATGAGTTACGGTGAAATGCATCCGATTTGCGTGTTTCGAATTGGTACTCAAAAAGTAGCTGTAAACGGGTCGCTTGTTTGTTTCGAATCGTGTAGTTGGCGCTGGTGACGCCGTCTTTGACGTCGCGTTTGTCGACTGTGATGTAGGTGCTTCGCTCCTGATCGTCGACGACAGAATGGGGGTAGTTGGCTTTCATTTCGGCGGTGCTGCTGTTCAGCCGCAGGCCGCCCAGACTTAGAGCTTTGGTTTGTGCGAATGCTAAATTACCGGTCAGGATAGGCAGGGATAGCACGCAGATTAGAGTTAGGATTTTTTTCATTATGATATCTAGCCACTTTGTTTAAAGATGGGTGTTGTGAGTGTGTTTGCTAACTTTTAAACACGGCGGGCAGGGCATCTTTCAGCCTTACTTGAACTTTAATACTTTATTGTAATCGAAGCAGACACGGTAAAATGCCAGTTTTTTTGCTGCTTACGCCCGCAACACTGGTTAGTTGAAAGATGAGAAGTTTATGTTGAAGAAGATAGTTATTGCCTTGAGTTTGTGCTTTGCCAGCGTCGCTGCGCAGGCGCAAATCGAAACGCAGACACAGGTACAGACGCAGAGTAAGTTGACTATACCTCGCGCCAAGTCGCCGCCGCTGTTGCGCCATTATGTGGGTGGTGTGCCTGCTGACGCTGGTTTTGCGATCAATGAATTTACCCAGCGTTCGCCCAGCGATGGTAATCCTGCAACGCAAGCAACCACCGCTTATTTGTCGTATGACGATACGCATTTTTATGCCATGTTTGTGGCGAAAGATGATCCGTCATTGATACGCGCTCGTGTTGCGAAACGTGAAGATTTTGAAGGTGATGATTTTACGGTGCTGGAGTTAGATACTTTTCATGACAAGCGCCGTTCATTTATCTTTTTTGTGAATCCGTATGGCGTGCAGTTGGATTCTAGACGTACCGAGGGACTGGATCCTGATAATAATTTTGATACGCAATGGGAGTCAGAGGGTGAGTTGACCAGCGATGGTTATGTGACGCGTTTGGCGATTCCTTTAAAGAGTTTGCGTTTTAAAAATACCGATGTGCAAACCTGGGGTGTGGCGGTAGGTCGCGTGATCTCCCGTTTGAATGAAGAATCATTTTGGCCGCCTATCAGTAAAAAAATTGCAGGCTTTGTGCCGCAAATGGCGAGCATGACCATTCCGGAGAAATTAAGCGCGGGTCGCAATGCACAAATCAATCCTTTTGTGTTTTTGGGTAATTCGCGATTGCTTAATACTGATGATCATAGCCGTCCGCTCTGGCTGCAAGATAATAAAGTCCAGGCGGGCCTTGATGCAAAATGGGTACTTGGTGATGCAACTGCGATCGATCTGACCTTGAAACCTGATTTCAGTGAAGTGGAATCGGATGAGCCACAAATCGTGGTGGGCAAACGCTATGAAGTTTTGTTCCCAGAAAAGCGCCCATTCTTTTTAGAGAATGCGAGTTTCTTTCATACGCCGAATCCGCTCTTCTTTTCGCGTCGTATCAGTCAACCCAATGCAGGTTTGCGGGTCACAGGCCGCGCTGAGAATTGGGCTTATGGTGGCTTATTGATTGACGATCAGGCGGCAGGTGAAGATCAGGATCTAAACAAAGCCAATGCGCACATCGCGATGGCGCGTGTACAAAATGATGTCACGCACGATCTGAGCCTAGGCGTATTGGCGACCAATCGACGGGTTTCCGGTGAACGCACTGCCTTGGCTGAACGGGATTCGGTTCTTAGTTTTGATGGCCGCTATCAATGGGATGAGAACTGGATTTTTCAAAGTCAATTCGCGCGTAGTCAAAGCCAGACTAGAATCGATAACCGCGATCAACAACTAAGCGGACATTTGAATTACATTGAAGCGAAACATCAGGGCAAGCATTTAGAATTGTTGACGAAGTATTTGGATGTTAGTGCGAATTTTGCGACTAGTCTGGCGTTCTTACCGCGTACCGATGTGAAGCAAATCCAGCAAGAGGCTAAGTACGTATGGCACTTGGAGGGCTATGAGCATTTGCAAAGAGTTGGCGCTGTATTCAATGGTGAAGTGGCACGCAATCAGGATGGGCAGTTGCAAGATTGGTCGGTAAATACCGGTATGTTCGCCGATTTCAGTCGTAATTCTTGGTTTGAGATGTTTGCACGTCGTGGTTTTGAAAACTATGCAGGTCGTGATTATCGCAAACAAGGCTGGATGTTGGATGCCGGTAGTAGTTGGTGGAATTGGTTGAGTGTGATGACGCAAGTGGGGGTGATGGACAGCATTAATTACACGCCAGCTGACGGTGTATCTGCACTTATGGGCAAAGGTCGCAATGTCGAATTGACAGTGACGTTTAAGCCACACCCACAATGGCGTCTGGAGGAAAAAGTTTTGTGGAATGATTTGCGAACGCCATCCAATTCTAGCGGCGAGACCTCGTTGGTGTACCGCAATCTGATGTTGCGTTCAAAGTTGAGCTATCAATACAATCGCTTTTTGGGACTGCGTTTGATTGCGGATTATCATATGCTCGATAGTAATCAACGTCTGAGTACTCTGACGTCTGGCAAACAGTTGAATACTGACTTTCAGCTTAGTTATTTGCTGAGTCCGGGCACCAGTCTCATCGCCGGTTATGGCAATCGTCAAGAGAATTTGGCATTAATTGGTAATCCTACGTATTTGCAGCGCACAGAAGATTTGAATTTACGTACGGGACGTCGGGCATTTATCAAGCTGAATTATTTGTATCAGCTGTAGTCGACGGGGGTTGGTTTGATTTTCATGGTTTGATCTCGGCGCGTTGATTTCGCGCCCTGATTATGCAATTCGCGACAAATTACGATGTATTCGTCGCTTCCGAACCATCATTGCTTAGGAAGTCGGCAAAATGGGCAAACGGATCAACAAATTTGTCGGAAGAAATTTATGAATGCCTTATTGCTCGCTTATCTTCATCATGTTTTAGCTTTTACGTTGATGGCTGTTTTGGTGCTCGAATGGGTACTCATTCGACAGCAATTGAATTTTGGCATTGCCAAAGCAATCCGAATTGCAGATGCAATCTATGGCGCCAGTGCCGGCGGCATTATTTTGATCGGTAGCTTACGTGTGATGTGGTTTGAAAAAGGCGCTGATTACTATCTGCATAGTCAAGCGTTCTGGTGGAAAATGGCGATTTTTGCTGTGATAGGTATTTTGTCAATTTATCCAACCATCGTGTTTGTTCGCTGGGGGAAAACCATGCGAGCTGGCAGCACGCCCGTGCTCACAACTAGTCAGCTAAGTCGCTTGAAAACGATTTTGAATGCTGAATTGTTGTGCATTGCTTCGTTACCCTTGTTTGCCTATGCGATGGCGCGTGGCGTGTTTTAGTCGTACCAAGCTCGGTGCATGATGGTTCTTGGATCAAGCTGTCAACAACATCTCGACATGTGCAATATCATCTTCCAGATACATATCGGATACGGTGACAAAGCCAAACGATTGGTAGAATTTTTCCAGATACTGCTGCGCACCGATGCGAATCGCGTGAGTGGGGTGCTGTGCTAAACAGGCGGCGACACCGCGGGTCAGTAATTCTTTGCCTATGCCTGTACCACGGGCGAATTGACTGGTGATGACGCGACCCAGTGACGCCTCCGGATATTTTAAACCCGGAGGCACGATGCGTAAGTAGGCGGCGGCTTGTTGATCTTCGCTCCATGCGATTAAATGCAGAGAGTCTTGATCGGCATCATCCATGTCCAGATACGGACAATTTTGTTCGACGACAAAAACGGCTGAGCGGGCGCGTAAGATGGCATACAGTTGTTCGACTTTGAGCTCTTGAAAGCGGCACAGTTGCCAGGTGATGTTTTGCATAAATTCTCTTCGTTATCATCTTCTTGTAAATGAGTAACAGCATTTTACATTTGCTTGAACAAATGCGCATAGACGCGACTGACTTGCAGTTTTTGTGTGCTGCCTTTCAGATGTAGGCTGAGCTTGCCGGTCTCATCACGGTTGGCGTATTGCAGATGCTGCGTGTTGACGATATAGCTGCGGTGGATTTGCCAGAATAACTGTTGATCAAGCTGTGGCAATAATTCACGCAGACTCATACGAATCAAACTAGCCTGATCTGCGGTCACGACATTGATGTATTTATCGGTCGCTTCAAAATACAATACGTCCGCAATCGGTATCATACGTATCTGATTGCCGACGGCGGCGCGTATCATGCTTAGTCGTTCAGTGGCGGGATTGCTTAAACCCGCGAGTGCAGGATTGAGTTTCCCCAATTGCGCGATCATGCGTTCCAACTCAGAAGGACGCTCTTGCTTGTCTTCCAATTTTGCTTGCAAACGTTGCACTGTCTTGGCAACGCGCACATCGCTGATCGGCTTCAATACATAGTCGGTGGCTTGATGTTCAAATGCCTCGATCGCAAATTCATCATAGGCAGTGACAAAGACGATGAGTGGAAATGGCTTTTCACTCGGCCATTCCTCGGCTAATTCTTCAGCTACTTCCAGTCCAGTTTTACCTGGCATTTTGATGTCGAGAAAAATCACTTCTGGAAAAATTCTAAGGGTCTCATTGACGGCTTCAACCCCATTGGCGGCGACAAAAGCGATGTCTAGTTCTGGCCATAATTTTTCTAAGGTTTTGACCAGTGTTAAGGAGAGAATTTCTTCGTCTTCGGCAATCAGGGCGCGTATTTTTTGCATGATGAGGTCGTAATTTAGTTTTTAAAATGCGGGTAATTTTATACTTGAGCTTCCTGCGGCGGTATTGGCAACGCAATGGGTAACAGTAGCTGTGCGACCACCCCGTTGGGCTGGTTGCCGCGCAGCTGCAGGCTGGCATCTGGTCCATACAGAGCGAGTATGCGTTCGCGTACATTGGCATTGCCGACATGGCTGCGGTTGTCAGCGCTGACATAGTTTTCGTCATAATCGATGGGTAAACCGAGGCCGGTGTCGATAACGAGAATCTGCAAAGTTTGCGCTTTCATTTTGGCACTGACATGGATGCTGCCACCTTCCATTTTCGGTTCAACACCGTGCTTGATCGCGTTTTCTACCAGTGGCTGCAACAACATAGGCGCGATTTCTTGAGTCGCTAATTCAGGCGGTAAATCTGAGCTGTAACTGAGTCGCTTGCCCATGCGGATTGCCAGCAATTCGAGATACGAATTCATCAATTCAAACTCGTGCTTGAGTGTGGTTTTTTGGGTGCGGGAAGAATCCAAACTAGCGCGTAAATAACGTATCAGCTGTTCTAACATGTGCTGTGCTCGAGCCGTGTCTATCGCGATCAGACCTTGTAGGTTTGCTAGGGTGTTGAACAGCATGTGCGGCTCTATCTGTGCTTGTAGCAATTGTAGCTGTGCTTGCATCGCTTGTTTTTCGATGGCGGCAGTGCGCGCTTTTTCTTTCTCTTGTTCAGCCTGCATTTCTGCCAGTTTGGATTGATTCCAAAAAAAGACCCCGGCAAACAGGCTGATGAAGACGCACATGATGACAATCGGCAGATTACCCCGATTCATGATGGCAAAAAAACTCGGTATTTTCTGACCATAGATCATCATGCCAGTGGCACCGCCAAGGTAATAGCCTATCGGTGCTGCGGCAGCGCACATGAGCAAAAAACTAGGACGATGTGGTTTGTTATTGCGCCAGATGATCCAACGCATAAAGCCAATTGTCAGGTTAATGGACGTGCCGATTAACATGGAAAACACCCAGTTCATACTGAAACTCGGCCCCGTCTTCATCATTAGCGTCAGGAACACCGCAATAGCGGTGTTGATAGCGACGAGTTGTGCGATACCAACGAGTATGCGAACAAGACGCGGCTGGTCTCGTCCCCAGAATTTTTTTATTATCATGTCAAATTGAATGTGAGTTTTAATGCCCGACTAATTAAGCGAGATTATTTGCTTTGAATGAGTCAGATCTGTATTGCTAAGTATAAAGCTTAGCTCAGAATTCTAGTCGGAAAAATTGACTTGCGACCAAGTAGGACATTTGCGACGCGAGAGTCGTCTAAAAAGGCGTGATCGGAATGAGGCAGAGTGACTATTCGGGGAATGCCGTGCAGGGTGCACATGGCACACCCTGCAATTATTTCATTGAGCAATTACTTGTACTGCGGTCCGGTCAATAAGAATCCACCACCTTGATAAATCGTCGTGATGTCGTCTTTTTCGGGATAGTCAGCGCTATCTGGGAACTTGTGGGCGAATTGACTTGAGCTGTCTTTTGCCTTGTAGCCCAGGTGGCTAGCGAGGCGATTATCCCACCAACTCGCTGCATTGTCGGAGGCACCAAAAGCAATCGTGTGTCCCACGCGTGGCGTGAATAAGCAGCAGCGCAGCATTTCAACTAAATCGTCATAGCTGAAATAAGTCACCATCATGCGTTTGTTGATCGGCTCAGGGAAGGAGGAACCTATCCGCAGACAAACGGTTTCTATGCCAAAACGGTCGTAATAATAGCGCGATAAATCTTCGCCGAAACATTTGCTGATGCCGTACATGCCGTCTGGGCGACGGGGATCATTTGCGTCAATATAGTCAGTGGTTTTGTAAAAACCTACTGTATGGTTGGAGCTGGCAAACACCACGCGTTTTACGCCTGCTTTGTGCACGGCTTCATAAATATTATAGGTACCTTGAATATTCGCCAGCATGATTGCTTCGAAATTATTCTCAGTCGAGATACCACCAAAATGCAGAACCGCATCAACACCTTCCATCAAGGCATGGACAGCGGCTTTATCGGATAGATCGCATTGCACGACTTCTTCGCCTTCTTTGGCCGGACTCATATCGCAGATGTCACTCAGGCGAATAATATTCGCCCACGGTTTGATGCGCTCACGCAGAATCCGCCCTAAGCCGCCAGCGGCACCGGTTAATAGAATGCGATTGAAAGCTTTATCTGATGGTTTGGTTGTTGTCATGAAGTTTCTCTTTAACTTAAATAAATAGCTGTATTACGTTAATTGTTTAATCAACGAAGTTGGGAACCCCGTCAGGTAATCGGCGCTGGATTGAACAAGACCAGTGCATTATGCAGTTTCCAGTATTCTGCCCAAGTCTTCTTGCCGCTCGCGACCTCAAGTAAGAAATGGAAGAGCTCCCAACCTAATTCTTCTATGCTCGCTTCACCACTGGCAATACGTCCGGCGTTGATGTCCATTAGGTCATGCCAGCGACGAGCCAAGTCATTGCGAGTCGCGATCTTGATTACAGGTACGGCGGCTAAGCTGTAGGGAGTGCCACGACCAGTCGTGAACACATGCAGATTCATCCCCGCCGCCATTTGCAAAGTACCACAAATAAAATCGCTGGCGGGTGTGGCTGCGTAGATCAAGCCTTTTTGCGTTAACTTTT
This sequence comes from uncultured Undibacterium sp., assembly GCA_963511665.1. Lineage (GTDB taxonomy): Bacteria > Pseudomonadota > Gammaproteobacteria > Burkholderiales > Burkholderiaceae_D > Undibacterium. Next base: position 28,714 of record CAUPKC010000044.1, on the reverse strand, counting down.
CGCCGGGTGCAAGTACGCCTGTAATTGCACAGCTACCCGACTTGACGATAGAACCCATAGCCTTGTCGACGATATTCGACAAGCCACCTATCTTATTGCCCGGCGTCGTGTTCGCGCTGCGATCTACGCCACCGCGCTTTAAGTAATTGTCGTACCAATCCATTTCACGGATCATTGCTTCGGCAATCGCTGGTGTGGCTGCGCGCGAGGTTAATTGGTCTATACCATCGCGCACTTCGGTGACTTCAGAGAACATCACGGTCGCGCCGGCGCGTACCAAAAGATCCGTCGCAAAACCGACGGCTGGATTAGCAGTGACGCCAGAGAACGCATCACTGCCGCCACATTGCACACCGACTACCAGCTCGGACGCAGGGCAAGTTTCGCGCTGACGTTGATTTAAGCGTGTTAAGTGTTTCTCTGCAGTTTGCAAGATAGAGGTAATCATGCTTTGAAAGCCAACATGTCCGGCATCTTGCAAGCAAACCACATCAGGCTCTTGTTGATTTTGAATTGGTATGCTCGCCTTGGGGAACAAACGTGTCGGTTGTAATTTTTCGCAACCAAGACTAACGACCATGGTCTGACCACCGAAGTTGGGATTCAGGCTGATATTACGAACGGTGCGGATAGGGATCATGGCATCGGGCGCGTCAATTGCGACGCCGCAGCCGTAAGTGTGTTCTAGTCCGACTACATCGTCGACATTCGGAAACTTTGGCAGTAATTCTTCTTTTATACGTTTGACCGCGTACTCCACTACACCAGCGACGCATTGCACGGTGGTCGTGATCGCCAGAATATTGCGTGTGCCCACGCTGCCATCTGGATTGCGGAATCCTTGAAACGTATAGCCTTCCAATGCCGGTAAATCCGGTGCTTTGCGAGTAGCAATCGGGAGGTTTTTAAGTTCGCGTGCGGGCGGTAATTGCACTAAGGCTTCCTGAATCCAAGTGCCCGCCGGAATGTCTTGCTGCGCGTAACCGATGGTGACGTTGTAGCGCGTGATTGCACCGCCTTGGGCGATATCAATGAGTGCGACCTTATGACCTTGCGGCACGGCTTCTAAGAGCGTCAAACCATCCGCGAATTGGGCGCCAGCTTGCAAGCCGCCATCATTGACGACGATGGCGACGTTGTCATGCTCATGCATGCGAATGTATAAAGCGGTGAGGGCGCTTGATGTGCTTGTCGTATCGTTTGCCATTTTCTTCCTCTCGTTCTGTTTCTTTATTTTTATTTGCCTTTACTTTACCAGTCACTAATATCCAATTGAGTAAAACTGGACTGACCAGTTTTGCCTTATTGTTTCGGGCACTTACTGATTTTCAGTTGTGCTGAATTTTAGCTGGCGTTTCTTCTCTTCTACCGCAGCTCATCAAAACATCTTAGAGCTATTTCTTGGTGAATTTTCTGGCTATTCAGAAAGAGATGAGCGCTTAGGCACATCTATTCATCCCTATTTTGGGCTTTTATATGTGGCGAGTATGCCACCAAAAAAAATATTTGGCTAGTCCACATTGCTAAATTGGTCTAACCACATTAGAATGGCCTTACCAAATGCTGCAAATTAGCGACAGATCAGAAGAAAAATATTAAGAAAGCCTGAGCGCAATGACTAAAAAAGCCCACCCGGCCAATGAACATGAGCCGCGACTATATCGAGTTGTAGCAGATCGCATATTGGCACTCATACAAGATGAAGATATCGCTGCTGGTGAGCGACTGCCTTCGGAGCGGGATCTGGCGAGTAAGTTGAGTGTGAGTCGAGCCTCATTGCGTGAAGCGGTGTTGGCATTGGAGTTAGGCGGCGTCGTAGAAGTACGTGGCGGTTCAGGTGTGTATCTATGTGAAAAAAAAGTAGAAGAAGATATTCCTGAAGTCGGACCTGGTCCATTTGAAGTTTTATCAGCACGCAGATTGATCGAAGCAGAAGTGGCGGCGATCGCAGCAAGGGTGGCCACCCATGCTTCAATGGATGCGATTTTGAAAGCGGTGTTGGCGATGGAAAAGCACCACGAACATTATGCGAGTAATGAGAATGCAGATCGTGATTTTCATCTGGCGATAGCGCGAGCCACGGGCAATAGCGCTTTGGTAGGCACGATGGAATATCTGTGGAATCAGCGTGGTCGTTTATGGCATCGCTTAAAAGAGCATTTTCAAACCGAAGAATTGCGTCAGTTAACCTTAACCGATCATCGCAATATCTTAGAAGCGATTGTTGCTCACGATCCTGCCGCAGCACGCAGAGCAATGCGTGCACATCTGGAGCGGGTAACAAGAACTTTTTCTCGTGGATGAGCAGAGGGCTGTTTTTTTGCCGACCTAATCTGGGTATATGTTCAGCGCTGAAACATCAGAAATAACAAAAATTAGCAGTATGAAGTTGAGTAAATTGACCGGTTCAGACCTCGGCTCAGGCATTGCCTGACCCTCGTTGTGACGGCATCGGGTACGCGAGGTATTCCGACCAAGATCTTAGGTCCCGTAGTGCTAGGACTTTAATTTAAAAATGAGCAGGAGACAGTAATGCAAAATAGTAAAAAATCTCAGATGAAGCAATTGACCTTATCTGCAATCACGCTGGCTGTTTTGGGGATGATGCAACAAGCGTCAGCCCAAGAACCCATGCGCGTAGAAGTAACAGGCTCTTCCATTAAGCGTCTGGCGAGTGAAGCCTCATTGCCGATTACGGCGGTGTCTGGTGACGAAATGGAAAAGCGTGGTATGACCACGCTGGCTGATTTGATGATGGCACTGCCACAGTCAAATTCTTTAGCGCCTTCAAATGCTGGCTCTGGTACCAATATCAATCTGCGAGGCCTGGGTGTGAACCGCACTTTGGTGCTCTTGAATGGACGTCGTCTCGCAAATGAAGCGATTGCCGATGGATATGCCAATCTGGACGTGATTCCTATGAGTGCGATTGCACGCGTAGAAATTTTGAATGATGGCGCGTCTTCGATTTATGGCTCTGATGCGATTGGCGGCGTAGTTAACTTCATCACTAAGCGTGACTATCAAGGTGTGGCAATTACTGCGCAAGCCTTGCAACCTCAACGCGATGGTGGCGGCGATGAAAAACGTTTTAGCTTTATCGCGGGTGCGGGCAATTTGCAAAAAGATGGTTGGAATGTGTACGCCACTTTAGATGGTCTGCGTCGTAGTCGTTTGGCGGCATCGGATCGCGCGGAATTAACTTCGGTTGACTTGTTGACCAGCATAGGTCGTGCACCCTCATTGGCTAGTGGTGGTTTCGCTAGTCCCGCGAACTTTACGATTCCTAGTAATAAGAACTTCACCGCTGCCAATCCTTACTATGCTTCTGGATGTACAGCACCTTACTCGATTCAAGGTGGCAAGAACACCTGTGTGATCGATAACTCTAATTACAACACTGCTATTTATGGTCGTGAGCAGTTAACTTTCTTTGCCAAAGCAACTAAGAAAATCAGCGAAGATCATCTATTCTCGGTTGACTATGCACGAGGTCAGGCGGAAATTTTTGGTACGAAGATTCCAACGACAAGTTTAGCGGCAAACGGTTTGACTGCATTGCTGCCCTCTACCAGCAAATGGTACCCGGGCGGTAGCGGCGGCGTGCCTGCAGTGACAGGTGTGACGGGTGCACCATTATTAGTTACTTGGAGTGTGGCTGATGCTGGCATGTACATCACGCGCGACGTGCAAACCAATCAGCGTTTGAATTTTAATGATGAAGGCGTGATCGGCGGTTGGGATTATAAAGCGGGCTTAGTAATCGGCATTAGTGATCGTGTCGGCTACTTACATTCAGGTGCTTTGGATGGGCCGAAATTATTGGCGGGTGTTGCTGGCGGCACTTTAAATCCTTTTGGCTTACAAGACGCAACGGGTAAAGCCTACCTGGAAAGCATTTCTTTGAATGGTCAGAAATTACGTATCTCCCAGAGTACATTTACTGGTCTGGAATTCACTGTGAATAAGCCGATCATGAAATTGTCTGCAGGGGAAGTTGGTTTGGCGATCGGTGGTGATTTTCATCGTGATACGACAGAGGACGTGAAAACGGATGTCGGTCTGGCTGCGACTTATGCTGCTTCTTCTCCATCACGTGGTCAGGGTGCACGCAATGTTGCTGCTTTGTTTGCTGAATTGGATATTCCTGTAAGTAAGGAATTGAACGTCAACTTGGCTGTACGTGATGATCATTTTAGTGATTTCGGTAACACGATTAATCCTAAGGCGAGTTTCCGTTATCAACCCAATTCCACGATTATGTTCCGCGGTTCTGCCAACACTGGTTTCCGTGCACCGACTTTGTTTGATCGTTACGGTTATCGTCTGCCGGGTGCGACCACCACCACTGCCTCTGCTTGGGATGATCCTTTGCAATGCCCAAGTGCCACACCAGCGATTGCCAATACAGGTAAGCCTTTGCCCGGTTTGGTTGCGGCCACTGTCTGTAACGTAAAGTTGCCAAGACAAACCGGTAGTAATGCCGAGTTGACGCCAGAAACGTCCGTCGGCGGTACGTTCGGTGTTGTGCTCGAACCGATGAAAAATTTGACGATGTCTTTAGACTACTGGCGCGTCAATATGAATAACATGTTGGCGAACTTGCCCGAGCAAGCTTACTTCATGAACCCAACTCGCTATGCTGACTTATTCGTACGTGATGCGACAGGTAAACTGCTTTACATCAAAAACACCACGATGAATTTGGGCGGGCAAAAAGCGGCAGGTATCGACGTTGCGACTAACTATGCTTTCCCGACTTCAGATATGGGTACTTTCAAATTACAATTGAATGGTACTTACCTCACACAGTTCGATAATCAGTTAGAAAAGGGCGGTGATTTTGTTTCCAATATTGGTCGCTTTGGTCTCGCCAGCAATGGTACGACCAGCAGCTTGCCAATTATTACTTTCCGTTGGAAGCATAACCTTGCATTGTCATGGTCGAAAGGTGATTGGAATACCCAATTGACGCAGAACTACAATACGGGTTACCACGATCAAAATCTGGTTGCTGCTCAATACTATCGTGATATCAAACCTTACACCGTGTATAACTTCACGATGACTTATAAAGGTTTTAAAAACATCACGATTGTGCTCGGTGTCAACAATCTGTTTGATGTCAATCCTCCAGTGACGAATCACAGCGGCTATACCGGTTATCTGAGCAGTGCGGCTAGTCCTCTTGGTCGTGCATTTAATACTCGTTTTACTTACACGTTCTAAGGACGATGCTGTTCAAGTCTGATGAATTTGATATCAGATGAATGTCCATCAAAGTTCCTTCTCCCGAAAACGGGAGAAGGCTAGGTTGAGGGTGGTGACTATTTTGTAGGGCGGGTGCAACCCGCGCGGCTCAGGTGCTCGATGGCTTGGCGGCGCGGGTTGCACCCGCCCTACAATGTGACACCCTTATTTAGTTTCAAAAAATATGTGAAATGCTATGAATAAGTTGACTCTTGCAAGTATTTTGACTTACGTCTCTCTCTCTCTCATTTCTTCACTTTTATGTTTACAAAATGCCATTGCCAAAAGCAATAAAGTACGCGTGATCTTGGTCGGTGATTCGACCATGGCGACTAAGAGCGGTTATGGCGACGCATTGTGTCAGCGCTTTCAGCCCAATGTGGAATGCATCAATCTGGCGCGTGGTGGTCGTAGCTCTGGCAGCTTCCGTGCCGAAGGTTTGTGGGACAAGGTGCAAGAGCTCTTGCGTCAACCAGACAGCGCGACGACTTTGAGTTATGTACTGATTCAATTTGGACACAACGATCAACCAGGTAAGCCGGGCCGTTCCACGGATCTGGTGACAGAATTCCCTATAAATATGGCGCGTTACGTCGCTGAAGTGAAAGCTTTGAATGCTTTACCTGTGCTAGTTACACCGCTAACACGACGTAGTTTTAAAGAGGGCGTGTTAGAAAATAACTTAAAGCCTTGGGCCGATGCGATTGAAAAAGTAGCGCTCGAAACTAAGACGATCTTATTGCCCTTAAACGCAGAAAGCCATGCGGCGGTGCAAGCGATGGGTGAGACGGAGGCGGATACGCTTGCCGTGGCACCACCACCGAAGTTCGAATCAAAGCCGGAAGTCACTGCAACAAGGGCTACAACCAATACGACAACAACCGACATCGCCAAATTAGAGCCACAAGGCCCGGCTAAATCGGCATTTGATCGCACGCATGTCGGTGTTAAAGGGGCTGCATTCTTTGCAAATATGGTGGAACAAGAATTGAAGCAGCTCGTACCAGCACTGCGACCTGTCTTCAAAACGGAGGGCGCACAATGAAACGCATCAATAAGTGTTTTAAATATTCAATGGTGGTCTGTTTTAGCGCCAGTTTATCAATGGTAGTCGTACCTCCTGCTTCTGCACAAGACAGTCGCCAAGTTAGCGAACCACGCGTTCCTGCGGTCTGTACCATTTTAACTGCCAGCCAAACGCAGGCAGAGCATGGCAAAGCATTCGACGCACAACGTATTCAGGCCGCGTTGGATAGCTGTCCACAAGGGCAGGCGGTGCAGCTAGCTGCGAATAATGAAAAGGACAGTTTTCAGTCTGGCCCTTTGCGCATTCCTAGCGGCGTGAGTCTTTTAGTTGATCGTGACGCGATTTTGTATGCAAGCAATGATGCGGCACTTTACGATAAAGGTACTCAGACTTGTGGTGTGAATGCTGAGAAGGGACGTACCTGTAAACCATTCATTACGATAGAAAATGCACGTGGTAGCGGGATCTACGGTACCGGTGTGATTGATGGTCAGGGCGGGCAAACGGTCGTCGGTAAAACTGAAAGCTGGTGGCAGATGGCTCGCCGTGCTCAGAAGGAAAAGAACGAACACAATGTGCCACGTTTTATTGAAGTGATTCGATCTGAGGACATCACTTTTTATCAGATTACTTTACGCAATTCGCCTAACTTTCATTTGACCTTAAATCGTGTCGATGGTTTTACCGCTTGGAGTGTGAAAATTGATACACCATCAGATGCCAGAAATACTGATGGTATTGATCCTATTTCTTCGCGTAACATTACCATCGCGCATAGTTATATCCGGACTGGTGACGACAATATCGCAATCAAAGGCGGTAATAATGGACCGACTGAAAATGTGTCGGTTTTGCATAATCATTTCTACAGTGGTCATGGCATGTCTATCGGTAGTGAAACCAATAGCGGCGTGCGGCGTATTCTTGTTAAAGATTTGAGTCTGGATGGGACGACTTCAGGTTTGCGAATTAAGAGCGATGTGTCACGCGGTGGTGTGGTAGAGCAAGTACGTTATGAGGATGTCTGTATACGCAACAGCAAGCGCCCGATTGATTTGGATACACGCTACGGAAAGAACGCTATTGGCGATAAAATTCCTCAGTATCGCGATATCGTTTTAGAGCGCGTTAGCAGTTTGACGCCGGGACAAATTATCGTTCGTGGTTATGATGCCGCACATCCATTAGCGGTTCAGTTCAAACAAGTTGCGATTGCAGCGCTGTCGCCGCAGACACTGCAGTTTGCGAATGTCGAGACCGATCAGCAGACCACTAAGATCGCAGAAACAGCGACCGAGTTACGCTGGACAGCGCCAGCGTCGCCTGCGTTGACTGATTGTCAGGCTAAGTTTGTCGCTTTCCCAGTGGTTGCACCAGTTAATTTCAGACCTCAGCTAAACGTGGAACAAGCAAAATACTATTCTATCGAACAAGCGCTGCGTACTACTGGTGCAGCGGGCAGGGAGGTGATTGATCCTTGGAACCCTCTAAGTGATGACTTGGTTAATAGGGCAAATTTGCCTGTTGATTATATCGTCGATGCGAAAGCGCCCGCCGATGGTAAAACCCGTTTTGCCACAGTGCAGGCCGCGATCAATCAGGCTTTACTAGATGGGCGAAAATTAGTAACAGAAAAAGCAGAAAAACCACGCCTGTATATCTTGGTACAGCCTGGTACTTACAACGAACTTATGTATGTGCCAGAGACCGCTTTGCCTATCACTCTTTATTCGAATGAAACCGACGCGCGTAAAACTAAAATCTCAGCCAGCGTCCATGCCGCCTTGTTAGGTAGCGTGTACACCGAGCGTTTTGGCGCGCAGTTTGCAAAAACCGATAGCGCGATTCAAGCGATGTTTCAATCACTAAAAGACCGTCCTGTGGTGGGTACTAGCGGCACGGGCATTGCTTGGATCAAAGGCGATGGTTTTCAGGCGAAGAACATCACATTTGAAAACGCCTATAACAAAGACAAAGTGGATTTGAAGGCTGAATGTCCCAATACGAGTTGTGGTACGACCGCAGGTACAGCGCCTGTCGTCGTGGTGCAGCATCAGGCAGTGGCATTAATGGTCGATGGTGCAGATAAAGCGCAGTTTGAAAACATTCGTGTACATGGTTTTCAAGACACCTTATTTTTAAAATCACGCGCAATTGCGCATACCTCACGTAGTTTTTTTCATCGTTCGTATGTTGAAGGTAACGTGGACTTTATCTTTGGCGATACGACCGCCTATTTCCATCGCTCTGAAATTAAATCATTGGGCGATCGCACTACCTCCTATGTCACCGCGCCGAATACCAATGTCAAGACGCCCTATGGTTTCGTTTTCAACGAATGCAACTTTACACATGATGGTAGCGCCAACGCCTTAGCTGGAAAATTCTATCTGGGTCGTCAATGGTTTTACACACAAAAATGTACGCCATACGCAGGCATTAATGTCCCGGGTTATAGCTGTACCTTGGCTGAGACTGACGGCTATCAAGCGCCGCGTGGCACGATCTCTAGAAATGTTTTAGAGACCGTGGGTAAGTCGGTGATTTTGAATTCTAAAATTGGCGCGCATATTCAAAGACAACATCCTTGGGCGGATTGGAATAGAAAAAGCGTACTGGCATTTCGTCCAGCGCAGTTTGCGATTACTGATTACTGGCGCAATCTGATCGAGGCTGGCGTTGACCCAGTCAAGCAACTTGGCTATGTCTCGCCTGAGCAACTGGCGACCGGCAGTGCAGCTATCTTCCTTGCTGAATATAACAACACGCAGGAATAAAACGAAAGATTGAGTGCGATAAAAGTAGGGTGCGCAGTACGCACCGTTTTGATGCTTTTTTATCGTTAAGTAAATTCGACCATGTCGGTGCGCATGGCGAGCCCTTGTATTTGTATAACGTTCAGGGCTTGAGCTTGAAGAATGTGAAGATCAATCAAACTATCTATAACAAGACTCTGAACACTTGATTAAATGCTAAATATTGTTTCGTTTCCCCAAATTTGTGCACGATGAAGGAAAAATAGTTAGGTGTAATGTTTCTGCTAATGTATTGTTGAGTTTTAGAAATAAAAAAATTTTTTGAATCGCAATTAATGCAAAAAAATCAGTTATGCCTGCCTACTCACCAAAAGAAAGCATTATTTTAATTATTGATGATGATGTGACTTTGATTCGCATCTTGAGTCATATATTGAAAGACTTTGGGCAAATCTTATTTGCGGTAAACGGTGATCATGGTCTGCAAATCGCGAGAGAGCATAAGCCTGATTTGATCATACTTGATGTGGGTATGTTACCTATGGATGGCTATGAAGTATGCCGCCGTCTAAAAAATGATGGGTCAATTTTCGGTTGGCGTCAACACTAAAAAACCGATTTGCGAATAACACTTACCTGGACTACTTCGGTTGGAAGCCCGAGGACATGCGGGGCGTGCATATGCGTGAAATAGTAGGTGATGCAGTGTACGAAAAAAATCTCCCTCACATGCAAGCGGCATTGAGTGGCAAACCGCAAGTATTTGACCGTACTCTCGTGAATCCAAATGGGCTGACCCGTGAGGGTTTAGCTTCGTATGTACCAAGTTACCGAGACGGGAAAATTGAAGGTGTCTATGTTTTTGTGAGCGATATCAGCGACATCAAAAAAGCACAGCGGGCTGAACACATCGCCCAAGAACGCTTACAAGTAATCATTGATTCTGCGACAGAATTTTCTATTATTGCGACTGACTTGCAAGGAACCATCACGCTTTTTAGTGCCGGTGCAGAAAAAATGTTGGGTTATACCACTGCTGAAATGGAGCACAAGGTCACGCCAGCTTTGATACATGTTCCTGAAGAAGCAAAACAACGCAGTGAGGAATTAAGTGCCGAATTCGGTCGTCAGGTGACGGGCTTTGACGTGTTTGTGCTTAAAGCGACTATGGGTATCAACGAAAAACGCGAATGGACTTATGTTCACAAGTCTGGGAAAAAAATACCAGTGCGGCTCGTGGTAACGGCGATCGTGGGTTTAGATAAAAAGATAATCGGATTCCTTGGCATCGCGAATGATATCTCTGATGAAAAAGAATTACAGCGTTTGTTGATTCAAGCTAAAGAGAGCGCAGAACAGACTAGTCGGGCGAAGAGTGATTTTGTCGCCAATATGAGCCATGAAATTCGAACGCCAATGAATGCGGTACTCGGCATGTCGCAACTGCTCGCGTCAACTGAGCTAAGTTCTGAACAGCGTAAATATTTGGAGATGATCAAAGTTTCCGGGCAGTCATTGATGGGAATTTTAAATGACATCTTGGATTTTTCTAAGATCGAGGCGAATCGTTTAGAGCTGTCGAATACCGAATTTCTTCTCGATGATGTACTTGGCGCATTAGCCAGTATGATGGCTGTGTCAGTCGGCGAGAAGGATGTTGAAGTGGCAATCGGTATGGGGGATGATGTTCCTAAACGTTTGATTGGTGATCAATTGCGATTGCAACAGATACTGACCAATTTGACGAGTAATGCACTCAAATTTACAGAGAAAGGTGAGGTGGCAGTTTTCATTGATGCCGTCAAAGATATTGCCGTCAAAGATAGTGCCGACATAGAGACTAACCGAGTTTGGTTAAAAATTACGGTCAGTGACACAGGCATAGGAATGGACAAACAGCAGTTGCAGAAATTATTTCGGCCTTTTTCTCAAGCAGATGCGTCCATGACGAGGAAGTTTGGTGGAACAGGTTTAGGACTGTCGATTTCGAACAGTATAGCCACGCTCATGGGCGGCACGATAGAAGTGAAAAGTAGTTTGGGGACGGGCAGTGAATTTCAGGTTATGGTCCCCATGATTGCCGTCAATGATGCGGCAACGCCAGTCAGTTCGACCAAGCAAAAACGATTAAATCTTTTGGTCGTCGACGACAATTCAACCAGTAATAATTACATCTGTAAGACAGTGCGTTCATGGAATTGGAATACCGAATCTGCGAGCAATGGACAGCAAGCGCTGGATATTGTGCGTGCACGACTTTCAGAAGGAAGGCATTTTGACGCCATTATTGTTGATTGGCAAATGCCGATGATGGATGGCTTAGTCACCATAAAGATGTTGCGTGACCTACTCCCCAAGGGAAAAACACCATTAGTCATTATGGTTAGCGCATTTAGCCGTGACAGAATGTTGCAAGATCAAGCTGCAGATTATGCTGATGCAATCTTGATGAAACCGATCACTGGATCTAGCGTGTTCGATACCGTGCATGAAGCGATCGTGCTGTGTTCGGGCGTAGAAGTTATGCCACGTTACAGTAAAGCGGCATTAACACGTAGCAATCAAATTCAAGGTGCGAAGTTGCTTTTGGTGGAGGACAATCCTTTCAATCAAATTGTCGCAAGAGGCTTTCTGGAGCAAGGGGGCGCGACGGTCGAGGTGTTGGAGAATGGCTATCTGGCAGTTGAACATTTGCGAAGTCACGCAGAGAAGTATCATGCAGTCTTGATGGACGTACAAATGCCGATCATGGACGGTATCAGTGCCACGCGCATGATACGTAATGAACTGCATTTATCTATCCCAGTCATCGCAATGACGGCTGGGGTGATGTATTCCGAACGAGAACGTTGTTTACAATCTGGGATGAATGATTTTATTGGAAAGCCTATAGACGTTGAGCAAATGTTCTTGGCCATTTCCAAAGTGCTGCCAACGGGTCTCTTGGGTAATAGAACTGATTCCGGTTTATCCGGTGAAAGCAAGCCTAGTGCTGATCCAATTAATGCTGATTCAATTAGTGCTGAGTCAGTTATTGATAAGTCAGTTATTGATAATTCAGGCATTTTTGATCCTCGTTCTTTAGAGATGTTAGGAAAGTCAGATCCAAAGAATATGCAGAAGATACTCACTTCAGTTGCTGCGGTGATTGAGAACGCGAGCGAACAAAGACGCCAGGTCAAAGCAGCATTGGATGAACAGAGGTTTGATGATGCTGCTAGGTTACTGCACACGATGAGGGGATCGGTCGGCACGCTCGGCGCTAAAGTATTTGCGGAATTAAGCTTAAAGGCTGAAATAGAAATTCGTGAGGGTGACAAAAAAAATGTTGATGGTTTGCTGTTGAAAGTAGATGAGGCATTGCAAAAAACTATCAATGCGGCGCGTCATTGGCTGGAGCTGAAATCGACTTTCAATCCAAACGATCAGGGAACTGCGCTACCGAAGCTTGAAGGACAGGCGTTAATACTTCAACTAAGAGCGCAGTTACAACGCAATGATATTGCCGCTTGTGATGTATTTTTAATTGTAAAAGAAAACTTAAGTCAGAAAATTCCAGAGGCGAGCATGTCGCAATTGGAAAAGCACATCAATGATTTGGATTTCAAAAGTGCCAATTTACTTTTGGAAAAATTTTCTCTTTAGTGGACTAGGGCGTTTTGACATAATGAGTTCAAGATTCAGCGCACTCTGCGGGTCGTTTCACGCACCACGAGTTCTAGTGGAGGGATGCTGGTTTCCACCACTTCACCATGAATGATATTGAGTAAGGCTTTGGTTGCTATCCGACCGATTTCATACAGTGGTTGTTTGACTGTCGTTAGTGGTGGGGTGGTGTAGGACGAGCCGGGCAGGTCATCGAAGCCGACGAGAGAAATATCTTCAGGAACACGTATCCCTTTTCGATACAAACTCAGGCGTGCGCCATACGCACTCAGATCGTTGGCGGCACATACGGCAGTGAATTGTTGTTGGGTTTCGAATAAGTGATTGATGGCGCGCATCCCGCTACTCTCATGGAAGTCACCTTCGACGACTAGTTTGTCATCAAAGGGTATATTCGATTCTTGCAATGCGCGTTGGTAGCCAGTCAAACGTTCGGCGGCATCACAATTGTTAGAAGGTCCCGTAATGAATGCGATACGCCGATGCCCCAATTCGATTAAATGACGAACCGCCAACCACGAGCCGTATTCATTGTCGAGTTTAAAACCTAATGCTTTATCGGTATGAATGTCACGACCCGTTGAGACTATCGGTCGGTGTTGGGCAAATTGCAGAACCGATTCATCCGTGATGCGGCCTGATAAAAGGATAATGCCATCGACTTTTCTGGCAAGTAGTAAACGTATCCTTTCTATCTCTTCTGCTGCATCCCAATGACCACTGACGATAACTGATGCGTAGCCTGTACCTTTTAATGCGTCGTCAACACCATGCAAAGTTTCATCGAAAAAGGGACTGGAAATATCTTGCACCACGATCCCTATGGTCATGGATTTACCTTTTTTCAGACCTTGCGCCATTTGATTCGGGGCAAAATTAGTCTTGGCAATCGCATCCATAACGGCTTGACGTTTCTCGTCTGAGACTTTGGCTGTACCGTTCAAAATGCGTGACACGGTACTGGGCGAAACGCCTGCGGTGCGAGCTACCTCAATTAAGGTGGTTGGTGCATCATTGTCGTTGATGTTGGCGATGTTGCTGGCTGGCTTGTCGAGCGTATTCATATCGTTCAAATGTTGGTTGGACGGATTGTCGTGATTCTCGCTCAAAGCTGCTTCCTTGTGGGATTTTACTTGTCTAATTAATACTTAAGACTAGTAGTTTTACTATGGTTTAAGGTTTTATGTGGTTTAAATTAATATAAACGACGTGTCATTTTGTTGATGCTTCATTGATCAATTGATCATCAGTGGAGAGTGCCGTGTGCACCAACTTCTATACTTCCTTAGGGCTGGATGATGGATACATCTCAAGATCGGTAGTGAAATCAAGCCGACTGGACGTGATTGCTACATGTGAGTCTATCTTGTAGTGATTCAAGTATCGATACTGCCGCGGTATTGTTGACTCAAAAAGCAGGGTCGCGTCGTAGACGTAGACAATAATCAATTTTATGAATTCCACTCATTAATTTTTTGTTGACATGGTTTTCAAGCAAAATGTATTATGAAAACGTTTTCATAGTCGGTAAAATTCTTTTTTGAAAAGAAGGGGCGTTTTTTTGATTTCGCCGCGTAGCAGCCAGCATTTATTGGCGCGGCCGCTCTATTGAGTCAGCATTTACAGAAAAATCAGCAAGTCGTACCAAGGAAAGAAGCAACTCAGGAGGAGAGGATTTACACAAAATTGCGTTGGCTAGGCGTCGAGCCGAAGACATTGCATTTGCAGTGCGAATCGAGCGCAACCACGCAAGGGTCTATTTTGCGTGAATCTTAAAGAAACCCTACAAGAAGAGATACTTGTAGCCACCCACTCTTTGCCGAACACGACGCGTGTTCAGGTTACACAACAAACACAAAAAGAAGAGGACTATCAATATGCATATGCAGAACCAACTTAGCACGCGATCACCTTTGCTATGGGTGCCTACCGGTTACTTCACTATGGCGCTGGGTTTTATGATGCTGACCAATGTCAGTGCCATCATGTTTAAAAATCTGGGCATGGATAATGGCAGTGCAGCGCAGTATTCGAGTATGTTCATTCTGGCCTATACGATCAAGCCTTTGTTTGCACCCTTTGTGGAAATGTACCGCACCAAAAAATTCTTTGTGTTATGTGCGCAAGTGTTAATCGGCTTGGGATTTGCTGGTGTTGCCTTAGTTATGTCTCTGCCTAACTATATGGTGATTTTGATCCCCTTATTTTGGATTTTATCTTTTGTCGGAGCCACACAGGACATCGCATGTGATGGCGTCTACGTGACCTCGCTCGACCAACGTAGCCAATCTTTGTACTGCGGCGTACAAAGTCTGAGTTGGAATGTTGGACCTATCGTCGCGGCGGGTGGCTTGGTGTATCTGAGCGGGCGTTTGCATACTGACGTATTCCATCATAGTAGCGGTAGTTTTGGTGAGGAGTGGATGGAATCTTGGCGCGTTATTTTCTTCCTAGTTGCGGGGCTTACTTTACTCATGGCTGTGTGGCATGCACGCGTGATGCCTGATGGTGAACGTGCCAGCAATACGCCGACCAGTGTTGCCGCTACTGGAAGAATCATTATTGACTCTTTCCGCAGTTTCTTCGAAAAGCGCGATGTCTGGCGCATGATTGCTTTTGCTTTCTTGTTCCGCTTAAGTATAGGATTTCTAGAGAAGATTGGCCCTTTCTTTATGGTCGATCCAGCAAGTAAGGGTGGCTTGGGTTTAAGCAATGAATTGCTCGGTATTATTTATGGAACCTATGGTCTGGCGGCGGTGTTACTTGGTTCATTGCTTGGCGGCTGGTTGGTAGCAAAACGTGGTTTGAAATCGACACTGTTCTGGTTGTGCTGCGCAGTCAATATTCCGAATGTCACCTTCCTTTTGATGAGTATTTATTTACCAGAAAATCTGTATTGGATAGGTGCGGGCGTAATTATCGAGAAGTTCTTTTTTGGCTTTGGCTCGGTCGGCTTTATGATTTATCTGATGCAAGAACTCGCACCTGGAAAATACACGACGACGCATTATGCTTACGGCACTGGATTAATGGGTTTGTGTGGCTTAGTGACTGGTGTTGTGAGCGGTCATTTGCAACAACAGCTGGGCTACATCAGTTATTTCGTACTGGTGATGGTAGCGACTATCCCGTCTTTCTTAGCGTGCTGGTTTGCGCCTTTTCATGTTTCGGATCAGTTATCTGATCAGGATAAAAAAGACGCTTTGATCCAGCAAGGTAGTTAGCTTCTGTAAAAACGTAATCTCGTTGGCGGGTGAATCCTGCGCTGCTTAGACGTGAGAGAGGCTGGCGGCGCGGGTTTCACCCGCCCTACAAATTGCTTAGTCAGCTGCTTTGATCATGAAATTTGAAAAGTCAGCATGACTATTTTTATTACTTTTGGTTGTGGGTGTGGTGCTGAAGAGACCAATTTTAGCGCCTACCCAACGCCCCTGTACGGCCACAAAGGGCGAACCTAATGGTAAGAAATCTTTAGTGTTTTCGCTGTAATAGAACTGTGTGACACCACCTGTCCGCGCGATTAGTCTGAAATGTAACTCTGGCGTGCTTATGGGTTTATGTTCCAAGATTTTTTCCTGGCATTTTCCTTGACCTGTGCAAGTGCTGTAACGTAATTCATACTTGCCTTGATGGCGCTGAATACCTATCCATGCATAATTCAATCCATACAATGTCAAACCCGCACGATCTCCGTCTGTGTTCGTGCTTAAACTTACTTTGACCGTGACGCTAAATTCTGGCGCAGGTATTTTTTGCAAAATGATCGCAGGATATTCTATTAAGTTATTGGTTTCAATTAGTGTTTGCGGATACAGTCGCAAGTGATTTTTGTGCGCTGTCAGTGAATACCAATCGGCTTTCCAATTTGCATTCCATTGCCATTGCAAGCTAAGTTGTGATCGCGAAAAATCATCTGACTCAGAAGGTGTTACTTTAGACGCTTTATCTGTGATCGCTTTACCTAAAGGTTTTTGCCATTCAGTAACGGGTTCACCTATCCCAGTTTTACTGTTCCTTACTCCCATGACAGGCCAGTCGTTTTCCCAAGTCATAGGTTGCAAATGCACGATGCGGCCATAAGCGCGTTTATCTTGAAAATGGTAGAACCAATCGCTCCCGTCTTGTGCGCTCACCCAGGCACCTTGATGCGGTCCATTGGTGTTGCTACTTCCTTGGGCTAAAACGATTTTGTCTTCATATGGGCCGAGAATGTTTTTGGCGCGGAATACCGTTTGCCAACCATGTTCCACGCCGCCAGCAGGCGCGAAGATATAGTACCAGCCATTGTGCTTATAAAATTTGGGTCCTTCTAATGTCGTATAACCCGCTACATTATTCCCATCAATGATGACGCCTTTGTCTTCAATTATCCGACGAGCGTCGTTGGTCATACTTCTTAGAGTCAATTGATTATTGAAGCCCGCACGACTTTTTGCCCAGGCATGCAACAACCAAGCTTTACCATCATCGTCCCATAAAGGGGTGGGATCAATCAAGCCTTTTCCAGCGATGAGTAAGTGCGGTGCCGTCCATGGACCTGCAAAATCTTTTGCAGTCATGACATAGATGCCAACATCAGGATCAGGATAAAAAATCCAAAATTTGCCATCATGAAAACGCAAACTCGGTGCCCACACACCTTTGCCGTGCTGCGGCGTACTAAACATTTCTGTTGGCACTAAATTGGATAGGGCGTGCCCCACAAGCGACCAATGAATCATATCGGTGGATCGTAACAAGGGCAGGCCAGGTGCGCTGTTAAAGCTCGATGCCGTCATGTAGTACTGATCGCCAACACGGATGACATCAGGATCAGAATAATCGGCATGGATGATGGGATTGCGGTAGCGACCATTTCCGAGATCGGGTTCCCACACTGTAGCTTGATTGTGTAGCGTAGCAGACGTAGTGGCTTTGCTACTAGTTTGCGCATACACGCTGAATACTGGTAACAGCAACGCAGCTAACAGACAAGAGAGTGCTTTATCCATCATGATTATGGGATATCCTATTTTTGTAAATCAGGAATGAAAATAATGCTCGCCATAGCTTGTCTAAGCAATGCCTATCCAAAATGCTTAAGTCGCCAATAGCGCTTGAAACTAATTGTCAAACTAAGCCGCGAAAGCAGTCTCAGCAAGCCCTTGTACACCCGGACGTAGCAATACGGTCGCACCAGCCCAAGTGTCGTCTTGAGCCTGACCAACAGCAATTGATGCCACCATTAACGTATCCATGTTGGTGCCACCAAAGCAGCACATTGTCGGTTTTGCCATTGGTACGGCGATTTGCTGGTCTAGTTTGCCTTCTGGCGTGAAACGTAAAATTCGGCCAGCATCATTCCCGCATATCCAATAACAACCATCAACATCAATTGCTGCACCATCTGGCCTGCCATCATAGTTTCTCATATCAACAAACACGCGTTGATTGTGTGGCATGCGAGTTTCGATGTCATAGTCGAATGCCCATATGAGTTGGCTATTTGGGTGGGAATCTGATAAATACATGGTGCGCCCGTCGGGCGACCATGCCAGGCCGTTTTGTACAAACAAATTTGATACGACGGGTTCTGAAATACCTTGCTCCGCAGAATAGCGATAGAGTTTGCCTGCGGCTCGCGCTTCGCTCATGTCAATGAGCATGGTACCGCTCCAGAAACGTCCTTGCCGGTCACAACGGCCATCGTTAAATCGCATGCCCGGTTTTAGTTCTGCAGGCGCTGCCAGATGTGTGGCAGTCACCATGCCATGTTCTTCAAGCACAAGATTGAAGATGCCACTTTCCATGCCTGCGATAAATTCAAGTTTCTGACTAGCACTCTGCTTAGGTGTCAGACAACCTATCATCTCTGCCGTCTGCCAACTTTGCACATGACTGCCAGCTGCATCGCTGTGCCAAATCGTCTTGCCAATGATGTCAACCCAAATCCAGGCGTTGTGGCTGGCGAGCCAGACTGGACTCTCGCCAACGCCACAACGGATAGGGACGGATGAATTGCCGACACGCGTGATATCTACGTTTTTTAACATGAATATTCTATGCTTATCTGTACTTAGTTAAGAGATAGTCTGATCGCGATTTTATAAGTCACTGATGATTTTGTACTTAGGTACTAAAATTTTCATCACACCCCAAGCAACCAGATAGGCGAGGGCGCAGATGGTGAACATAATAGTATATCCAGTTTGCAATTGACCTAGTGCGCCGTAGTAATCAAATAACCAACCGCCCATCTTTGTAATTAATACGCCACCGAGGCCACCTGCCATACCGCCAATACCGACCACCGACGCAACTGCTTTTTTCGGGAACATATCAGAGACGGTGGTAAAAATATTTGCAGACCAAGCCTGATGTGCCGATGTACCAATGCCGATCAAGATCACTGGCACCCAGAAACTCAAGTAGCCAAAAGGTTGCGCCAACAGAACCACTAGCGGCACTACTGCAATCATCAACATCGCTTTCATACGGCCATCATAGGGCGCGTCACCGCGATTGATAAAGTAGGTTGGTAACCAGCCGCCGCCTATACTACCCACCATAGTCATACTATATAAGACTGCTAACGGGAAAACAAAATCGGTCGTCTTCATGCCATATTGCGCCGCCAGATATTTTGGTAGCCAAAACAGGAAGAACCACCACACACCGTCAGTCATAAATTTACCAAAGGCAAATGCCCAAGTCTGGCGATACGCAAGCAACTGGAACCAAGAGAATTTTTTACCTTCATCATTACCAGTATCAATCACGCCATCACGTACCTGATCGTGATTGATGTAGGCCAGTTCTTCGGCAGATAAGCGTTTTTGCTCTTCAGGCTTATCGTAGAAAACTATCCATGCACCCAGCCAAATAAAGCCGATCGCACCGATAATGATAAAGGTCGCTTGCCAACCCCAGGCGTCGGCAATCATAGGCACGGTGATAGGCGCCAATACGGCACCGATATTCGCACCCGAGTTAAAAATCCCAGTCGCGAAGGAGCGTTCTTTTTTAGGGAAATATTCTGCTGTCGCTTTGATTGCAGCAGGAAAGTTACCAGCTTCACCTAAAGCAAGCACCGCACGAGAAATCATAAAGCCAGCGATGGAAATGGGTACTGCCGCCAATCCTATCGTCGTAAACACGGTGTTAATCGCTGTACCAAATGCGATGGCATACGCATGCATCATGGCACCGATGGACCAGACGGTAATGGCAATGACGAAGGCTTTTTTAGTGCCGATTTTATCGATGAAGCGACCGGCAAACAACATGGAAATCGCATACACAAATTGAAATGCGGCGGTGATGTTGGCGTAATCGCTATTGGTCCAGCCGAATTCTTTACTCAGATCTGGTGCCAGTAGGCTCAGCACTTGTCTGTCTAGATAGTTGATGGTGGTAGCAAAGAACAACAGGGCGCAAATTGTCCATCGGTATTTACCGATTCCTTGCGCGTTGGTTTGCAGTGGTGCTTCCGCTTTTGTTGGTAATGACATTTCTTGTCTCCAGTTTTATTTTTTGTGTGCGTGCTTTGGCTAATTGGATGCCATAAAAAATAGCGCTGGCGAGATCGCATCAGCGCTATTTTTCACTTACGCTGGCAGTTTCAGTTCACCATCCATCACACGTGGGATGCCCAAAGGATTGCTTGTTTGCAGACTGGTAGGTAAGAGCTCAGCCGGCACTTCCTGATAGCAAACTGGACGCAAGAAACGATCGATTGCCGACGCACCCACCGAAGTCGAGCGACTATCCGAAGTGGATGGGAAAGGACCACCATGTACCATCGCGTGCGCAACTTCAACACCAGTAGGGAAACCGTTAAACAAAATACGTCCGGCTTTGCGTTCTAATATCGTCAACAACTTAGCCGCTGCAGCATAGTCTGCTGCGTTGGCATGCACAGTAGCGGTCAACTGACCTTCCAGATGTTCAGCGATAGCCAACACTTCTGCTTGATCGGCACACACGATGACCAAAGAAGAGGGGCCAAATACTTCATCATGCAAAGCGGTGGTCGATAAAAATTGTTGCGCACTACATTGCACAAGATTGGCACGCGCAGCGCAAGCACTGCCCGTACTTTTCTGACCTTGCGCTAAGGTTTTAATGCCATCTATCTCGTGTAAACGACTAACACCGTTGCTATACGCCTGATGTATGCCTGGCGTTAACATAGTCGCGGCAGGTTTGCCTTCGACAGCCGCTGATGCCGCTTGAATAAAGCTTTGCAGGGCAGGGCTGTCGACAGCAATGACCATACCTGGATTAGTACAGAACTGACCTGCACCCATAGTCAGGGAATCAACAAAAGCCTGAGCAATACCCGCAGCTTTTTCTGACAAGATACCAGGCAACAAGAACACCGGATTAATACTGCTCATTTCTGCATAGACAGGAATAGGCTCCGGACGTTGCGCCGCAGTGCGAACCAGCGCCATACCGCCTTGACGTGAACCTGTAAAACCGACTGCTTTGATTGCAGAATGTGATACCAAGCTTTGACCAATTTGGCGACCTTCACCGATCACCATAGAAAACACGCCTTCTGGTAAGCCAGCATCACACACTGCTTTTTTAATCGCGGTAGCCACCAATTCTGAAGTGCCAAGATGAGCACTATGCGCTTTGACAACGACAGGGCAACCTGCT
Source organism: uncultured Undibacterium sp. (assembly GCA_963511665.1). Classification (GTDB taxonomy): domain Bacteria; phylum Pseudomonadota; class Gammaproteobacteria; order Burkholderiales; family Burkholderiaceae_D; genus Undibacterium. Next base: position 7,369 of record CAUPKC010000044.1, on the reverse strand, counting down.
GCCAAGGCCGACGCAGTATCACCACCAGCCACAGAAAACGCCAACGGAAAATTACTCGCTCCAAAGACGGCAACAGGACCCAAACCAATTTTGCGCAAACGCAAATCTGGGCGTGGTGGCGCACGTTCTGGTAGGGCTGAATCTAAAGTGGCAGATAAATAGCGGCCATCGCGCACGACTTTTGCAAATAAGCGTAATTGGTTCATCGTGCGACCACGTTCGCCTTCCAGACGCGCTACTGGCAAGCCGGTTTCTAAAGTAGCGCGTTCAATCAAACTACTTCCTAATTCCAAAATATTATCTGCGATTTTTTCCAAAAAAGTCGCGCGTTGCTCTGGACTGGTTTCTCTGAACGGATCAAATGCGGCGCTGGCTAACTGGCATGCTCGTTCAACGTCAGCATTGGTAGCGAGACCAAATGCGGGCTCGAATTCGCTATTGGTGGCGGGATTAATCGCTTTGACCGAACCAGCACTACCAAAAACTGCTTGCTGACCGATGATCATGCTTCCTGTGATTTGCATTGATTACTCCTGATAAAACGACGAGCTTATTTAAAATGTGGCGAAAACGGGCGAGCCCGTTTTCTGTGTTTTTACTACATTCTTGCTATGTGCTTGAAATTTAGAGCACTGGCGTCATGTGCTTATTGCACACTTATTGAGCACTTATTGCGCACCTTGCGCACGAATTAACTTCAACAGCATCTCATCTTCTTCTGCCGTCAAATCAGTCAAAGGTGCGCGTACCGGGCCACCGCTATGACCGACCAAGCGTGCGCCAGCTTTCACGATACTCACTGAATAACCTGCTTTGCGATTACGAATTTCTAAGTAAGGTAAGAAGAATTCATCAATCAGACGATTGGTCGTCGCGAAGTCATCGGCCGCCGTTGCGTGATAAAAGTCCATCGCCAATTTTGGTACAAAATTGAATACCGCAGAAGAATACACCGGCGTACCAATCGCTTTATACGCACCAGCAAAAATTTCTGCTGTTGGCAAACCACCGAGATAGCTAAAACGGTCACCCAGTCGACGCCAGATGGATACCATCAATTCGATATCGCCTATACCATCTTTAAAACCGATCAGATTTGGGCACATTGCCGCTAATCTTTCCAAGGACTCAGGAGTTAAACGGCAGTTAGCGCGGTTGTAAACGACCACGCCGATGCTGACGGACTTACAAACTTCAGCCACGTGTGCAACCAGACCATCTTGGCTAGCTTCAGTCAGATAATGTGGCAGTAACAACAAACCCTGAGCGCCCAAACGCTGTGCGTCCTGCGCCAAGGCAATCGCAGTTCGAGTAGGACCGCCCACGCCAGCCAAAATCGGTACTTTGCCACGGCAAGTGTCTACCGCAGTACGGATAACGTCTGTGTACTCAGTTGGTGTCAAAGAAAAGAATTCACCAGTACCACCCGCCGCAAACAAAGCACTCGCGCCATACGGTGCCAGCCATTCCAGACGCTCAGCATACGTATCAGCACGAAAATCACCGTTTTCATCGAAGTCGGTGATAGGGAAGGATAAAAGTCCAGACGAAAGGATTTGCTTGAGGTCTTGCGCGTGCATAGTGTCTCCATTAATAAAGGCAGGAAAATGATCAGAATTAGAAAAAATCATGTGATCTCGCTTAAGTGATACGTCATCGTACAACTTAAATTTGAATTAAGCAAAGCTTTTCTCTGAGTTTTTGCAAGTGTGATTGTTTTGTTATGTTATTGGCGCGCATAGGACTTTGGGGCAGTCAACCTAGTGCGGCAACTCGAGTTCGCCTTTTTCGAAATGAAAATGGCTATCGCGTTAATTTAGGCGGTGTGTTTTTCATCGCAGCCTGTTGTTTTTTATCTCGCTGCGACCCAAAAAGCATGAATAGCAAGTACGTCAGCTTACAATTTGGCTCGATTACTTTTGCGCATTGTTTGTGGCGCGGGGAATTTATTCTTGTTTTCTTTGTCCAAATGCTCGCGCGCTAAAATACTTAGACGATTTCAGATTTGTCAAAGATACAGCGCATGGATTTGTGTATAAAAATAGTCAGTTAAATTAAGTCCAGATTTCAAACCAATTCGAATCCTATTGCCGCGAGGGCGATAGGATTTTCAATTTAAGCCCCACTTCGAGGAGTATCTATGCAAGTTCGTCGGCGTCTCAAGCCCTTTGCAATGTTAATCGTCAGTTCAATTAGTCTCGCTTCTGCTTGTGCCCAAGCTCAGGTATCGACCGCTCGTGTCGAGGGTTTGCGTGAAAGTAATCCGCGTTGGCATGCGTTGACGGGAGCCCGTTTGGTGATTGCACCCGGTAAGGTGGTGGAAAATGGCACTGTGGTAATACGTGATGGTGTGATCGTATCCGCTGGTGCGAATATTGCAGTGCCAGCTGGCGCCAAGGTTTGGAAATTGGAAGGGCGCACTATCTATCCAGGCTTCATTGATATGGCGAGTAGTCTCGGCGTCCCTGCAGGCTTGTTGGCAGCGCCAGCGGCCGCACCGACTGCGCCGGGCGCACCGCCACGTGTGACAGTTCCGCGTGTGGTGAATGGCCGTGCGTTGGCCAGCGAGAATGCCCGTGTCCGTCCAGAACAAGAGGTGGCGAATCAACTGGAATTGCGTGCTGATGACGCCAAGGCAGTGCGCGAACTAGGCTTTACCACGGTATTAGCTGCGCCGTCCTCAGGTATCTTCCGTGGACAAAGTGCGTTATTGAATTTGAATGGTGCGGACAACGCTAAATCACTGGTCTTGACTACCCGTGTCGCCCAGCATATGGCGAATGAATTAGAAATGGGACGCGGCAGCAGTTATCCTAGCTCTTTGATGGGCGTTATTGCGCAAGTACGTCAGACTTTTTACGACGCGCAGTGGTATCAACGAGCCACTGACTCTAAATTTAAACAAGAACGTCCACAACTCAATGAATCGCTTGAAGCACTAAAGCCTGTATTGGCAGGCCGTCAACCGGTAATTTACGCAACCGACAACGAACAAGCATTTCAACGCGTGGCGAAGCTCAAAGATGAATTCAAACTGCGCGTGATTTTGCAAGGTAACGGTTTTGAATATCGTCGAACTAATCATTTGAAAGCTGGCGGCATGCCGGTGATCGTGCCTTTGCTGTATCCGAATGCGCCAGAAGTTGAGAATCCGGATATGGCATTAGATACTTCCTTGGAGGCGATGCAGCATTGGGAACAAGCACCTTCTAACTTGGCGATGCTGGATAAGGCAGGAATTGAATTTGCGATCACAGCGGCGGGTCTGAAGGATCCCAAAAAAGATTTCTGGGCGCGTCTGCGTCAAGCGATACGTCGTGGTTTGCCAGTTGAACAGGCATTGGCCGGTTTGACTACGACCCCGGCTAAATTATTGGGTGAACAAAAACGACTGGGTACTTTAACGCCGGGTCATATGGCCAATATAGTGATTGCCAGTGGTGACATGTTCAACGACGATAAAGCGAATATTGAAATCACCTTCGTTGATGGCAAACCCTTTGTGACTGAAAACTACAATCGTTTCGAATTACGCGGTAGTTGGGAAGTGAACACCAATGGTAAAACACAGACTTGGAATATCACAGGCACAGCAGTGAAACCGATGTTGACCATAGACGGTGTTAACGTTGAATTGAGCATGCGTGACAATCAGTTATTGGCACGCTACGGCGACACGGCGATTATTGCAGATGGCCGCGGTGATAGCTTGACCGGGACTATGCAACAAGGACAAGCAAAAGCGGTGTTATGGGTCGCTAGTCGTAGTAAAGCGGCACTTGCCGACAGTACTCCCGCTAAGCCTGAGAAGATGCCAGCCAACTGGAAAAATGTGTATCCCGCCGGCCCTTATGCCTCCACACTTAATGCCCGACCATCAGCACTCTTGATCAAGAACGCAACGATCTGGACCAGTGCCAAGGCAGGTAAATTAGAACAGTCTGATATGTTGGTGGTAGACGGCAAGATCAGTGCGATCGGTAACAATTTAAAAGTCCCTACCAATGCAGAAATCATCGACGCGACGGGCAAGCACATTAGCCCTGGCATTGTTGACGCGCATTCGCATACCGCGATGATGCAAGGTATTAACGAAGGTACGAGTTCCATTACCGCTGAAGTACGTGTCGGCGATGTTATTGATGCAAGCAGTATCAATATTTATCGTCAACTAGCCGGTGGTGTGACGACCGCGAATATATTGCATGGTTCAGCCAATACGATAGGTGGCCAAAATCAAGTAATTAAAATGCGCTGGGGTTCTGATGCTGAAGGATTGAAATTAGACGGTGCATTCCCAGGGATTAAATTTGCCTTAGGTGAGAATGTCAAACAATCCAATTGGGGCAATGAAGCGACGGGCCGCTATCCACAAACACGCATGGGCGTTGAGCAAATTTTGCGTAGTGCTTTCCTCGCTGCCCGTTCCTATAAAGAAGAACGTGATGCATGGCGCAAAGCGCCAAATACGATGATAGAACCGCGTCGTGATCTACAACTTGATACCTTGGTTGAACTGCTGGATCGTAAACGCATGATTCATATCCATTCTTATCGTCAAGATGAAATTTTGATGTTTGCCCGTTTTGCCAAAGAATTTAATTTAATGGTGGGTACGTTCCAGCACGTGATGGAAGGCTACAAAGTGGCAGACGAAATCGCAGCGTTAGGCGCGGGTGGTTCTACTTTCTCTGATTGGTGGGGTTTCAAGATGGAAGTCATTGATTCAGTGCCATTTAACGGTGCATTGATGCATCAGGCTGGCGTCGTTACCAGCTTTAATTCTGATAGCGACGAATTGGCGCGGCATCTAAATACCGAAGCGGCGAAAGCGGTCAAATATGGTGGTTTATCTGAAACTGAGGCGTTTAAATTTGTTACCCTAAATCCCGCTAAACAATTGCAAATCGATCACAGAACCGGTTCTTTGGAAGTCGGCAAGGATGCTGATTTTGTGATTTGGAATACCAGTCCCTTATCGACCTTTAGTCGCGCAGAACAAACTTGGATTGAGGGACAGCGTTATTTTGATTTAGCCAGCGATGCACGTCTGCGTAAAGAAGCGCAAGAAGAGCGTCAGCGTATCACCGCTAGTGTGAATGCAAGCCGTGTACCTCCAGCTGCAAATAATGCAAGAGCAAAAGATCCGGTAAAAGATGCAGCGGCGGAGAAAGTGGGTACACCAAAATCTGCGGCTGAAATGTTACAAGCCAATCGCGCCTATTTAGAATTGCAGCATTGGATGCACATGGTCAGCAAGCATCGCACTGGTTATTGGAGTGGCGCAGAAGAACACGAATGCACAGGAGAAGAATAATGTCTCTATTAACCAAAAAAACTTCTTCTACTTTCACAATGAATTCGAATTCTATGATGAATAAAAAAACAAATTTACAAGCGAGCATGGCCAAACTATTTGGCATTACGATCTTGTCCGCTACCGGCATGCTGGGTCTCGCCGATCTTGCCATTGCATCAGATAATGTGCCAGCGGCAGCACAAAAAATACCCTTAGTATTTAAAGGAGCGACCCTACACACTGTCAGTGGCGAAAACATTGTCAATGGTAGTATGTTGGTGGATAAAGGTCGTATCGTTGCGCTTGGTAGTCAGATCAATGTGCCAGCTAATGCCAAAGTGATTGATGTCAGTGGCAAACACATTTATCCGGGCATGATTGCGGCGAATACAGTGATGGGTTTAGCCGAGGTGCAGTCAGTGCGTGCTACTTTGGACTATGCAGAAGCAGGCGCGATTAATCCTAACGCGCGTGCCTTGGTGGCGGTGAATCCTGACAGCGAGTTAATTGCAACAGCGCGCGCCAATGGCGTTTTGGCGACTTTGAGCGTACCGAATTCACCTGCTGGTTTAATCAATGGCACTTCTGCTTTGATACAACTAGACGGCTGGACTTGGGAAGAGATGGCGGTGCAAGCTGAAGTGGGTTTGCATATCACGCTGCCTTTGCTGCGTTTTAACCCAGAATTATTTCCAGCGCCTTTAGATGCACGTCTGGATGAAATTCGCAAAGCAAGTGCGCAGCGCCTGAAAATGCTGGAAGATGCCTTCGATGCGGCATTGGCCTATCGCGATGCACGTGCACAAAACGATGGTACACAGATCGACGTGCGTTGGGAGGCCATGTTGCCTGCGTTATCGGGGAAGCGGCCGGTATTTTTTCACGCGCAAGATATTAACCAAATCCGTTTTGCTTTGAATTTCGCGCAACGTTATCAGTTGAAGTTAGTGATTGTTGGCGGTGCCGATGCTCCATTGCTGGCCGATGTTTTGAAACAGCGTCAAGTACCGGTCATCGTCACAGGTATTCATAAACTGCCTATGCGTCGTGGTGCCGATTACGATGCCTATTTCAGCGTGGCGGCAAAGTTGGCGCAAGCAGGCGTGCCATTTTGCATTGCACGCGCTGGCACTGACGATGATGCACCCAACGAGCGCAACTTGCCTTACGAAGCCGCAGTCGCCACGACTTATGGCTTAGATCCGAACGAAGCTTTGAAAGCGATTACTCTTTATCCGGCACAGATTTTGGGCGTAGCAGATCGCCTAGGTTCACTCGAAGCTGGAAAATTGGCGAACTTCTTTGTATCGAATGGCGATCCAATGGAAACTACGACTAAAGTAGAACAAATTTACATCCAAGGCAGAGTAGTAGACAGCTCGACCAAGCAATCCCGTCTTACTGAAAAATACCAACAGAAGTATTTGCAAAAGAGTGGTGCGGTGCAAATAAAAAACTAAGTTGACTCAAAATAGGGCAACTGAATAAGTTACCATCTTATTTGTTAGCTGAAGGATATCACTTAGGTTCAATGTACTAGCTATCAGCTACTAGTGATGGTTAAATAAAATGCTCTGCTGTACGTAATAAAGACAAATGGTGCGCTACTTGACGAAGTAGCGCACCATTTTTTTTCTAAATCCAATTAGGCAAATTTTGTGTAATTAGTAGCGTTTGGTTCAAGATAGGTCACTCAATAAATGAGTGGGAAGTCTTACTTAATTGCCCAAGTAAATGCAATTACATGTGATGGTTTGCTCACGATGTTTGCTGATTTTTTTGCATCGAATTGACACTTCTTTAATGCACTCATTGATGCTTTATCGAGGTTTGTGAAGCCGCTAGATTCCTCTACTTTTGCTTCTGCTTCTGTTACTTTACCTGTTGCGTCGGTAGAAAAACGCAACTTGACTTGACCCTTTTCTTCTTTGCGCAGCATTTGTGTATCGTATTCAGGCATCTCGCAGGCATTCATTTTGAGAACGTTACTGGTTTCGTCTGCGATAGCTGATAAGCATGACAGGGATAACAGTGAGCCCAAGATAGTGGAGATAATTCGATAGTTGGCGT
>CAUPKC010000043.1:0-36984 GCA_963511665.1 uncultured Undibacterium sp. | reverse complement strand
CCCAGATTTTCCATTAGGCGCGTCTTCGACGCTATTTGAGCGCTGGCGGCGCATTTTCGGTCAATTTTTTTCGTTCTTCGTTGCAAATAGCTAGCTATTTTCGCCTCATTCACGTAAAAACTGCCTCGAAAAGTGCATCCACCATCGTCTCAAATCCTAATGGAAATTCTGGCTTAAAAAAATCATCGCAATTGCACGGTCTTCCTATGTATTTACGCTATGATTTCGCATCTTGGGAGAATTCAAATCTCCCGCACTCAATTCACAAATATCAATAAAAATATGGCTGCTACCGAAACTCACACCCCAATGATGAAGCAATACCTAGGCATCAAAGCGGATTATCCCGATACCTTGGTGTTCTATCGGATGGGCGATTTTTATGAATTGTTTTTTGAAGATGCAGAAAAAGTTTCGCGTATTTTGGGAATTACTTTAACCCAGCGCGGTACCTCGAATGGCGCGCCGATCAAAATGGCGGGCATTCCTTTTCATTCTATAGAACCTTACCTTGCTAAGTTGGTCAAGATCGGTGAGTCAGCAGCAATTTGTGAACAAATTGGTGACCCTGCGACGAGTAAAGGTCCAGTCGAGCGCAAAGTCATGCGCGTGATTACGCCGGGCACTTTAACTGACACGGACTTATTGCCAGCAAAAGCGGAACGTCCATTATTGGCGATGTGCCTGTTAAGCCAACGCAAGACGGTCAACATTGGTTTGGCTTGGCTGTCTTTAGCCAGCGGTGCATTGAAGTTGATGGAATTTAGTACCGATGAAAAATCACTACCAGCACGCCTGCAACAAGAATTAGAAAGGATATCACCAGCCGAAGTTTTAGTCTCCGCTGGCGGTTTGATGTTGGAAGAATTTCGCCACGAATTGCCGGGCAAATTTTCCGAAGTACCTGATTGGCACTTCGATCTCAAGCAAGGTCAAAAGTCTTTGCAAGATCAACTCGCAACGTCTACTTTGACTGGTTTTGGCGTAGAGAATTTTGGTGCAGCTTTAGGTGCTGCCGGTGCGCTTTTACGCTATGCTGAATCAACTCAAGGGCGTGGCTTAAGACACGTCAACTCACTCAGCGTAGAATCCGAAAACGAATTTATCGGACTCGATACCGCTACCCGTCGCAATCTGGAATTAACCGAAACTTTGCGCGGGCAAGAATCACCCACTTTATTTTCCTTGTTAGATCATTGTCGAACGGCGATGGGTTCACGCTTGCTACGTCATTGGCTTCATCACGCACGCCGCGAGCAACAAATCGCTCGTAACCGTCATCAAGCGATCGACGCACTATTGCAAGCCGATGCAACAACAGGCTTATCGAACACCTTGACGTCAATACCTGATATCGAACGCATCACGACGCGTATCGCCCTGCTCTCAGCACGTCCACGCGATCTTGCAGCTTTACGTGATGGCGTTCAGCATCTAGGCACAGTGCGTACTTATGTGTCCATGTGCTTGAAAAATAATGAACCTCAATTATTGACTCAATCACTAACAAATCTGGCGACGCCGAGCGAATGCCTAGATTTATTAGAACGCTCGCTAATGTCACAACCTGCGACCATGGTGCGCGATGGCGGTGTGATCGCGAATGGTTTTGATGCGGAGCTAGATGAATTACGTTCGCTTTCAGAAAATGCAGGTCAATTTTTGATTGATCTGGAAACCTCAGAACGCGCCCGCACTGGCATTGCGAATTTGCGTGTTGAATACAATAAAGTACACGGCTTCTACATTGAAGTCACGAATGGTCAAGCGGATAAAGTCCCCGATAATTATCGCCGTCGCCAGACTTTAAAAAATGCCGAGCGTTATATCACACCAGAACTAAAGGCTTTTGAAGACAAAGCTTTATCGGCGCAAGAACGTGCGTTGGTGCGTGAAAAAGTTTTGTATGAAAAATTATTGCAAGATTTATTGCCGCATATTCAAACGCTGCAAATCATTGCGCATGCGATTGCGCAATTAGATGCCTTGGTAAGCCTGGCTGATCACGCCATGAAAAATAATTGGTGTGCACCGCAGTTAGTCAGCGAACCAACCTTAGATATCCTGCAAGGTCGTCACCCTGTGGTTGAAAATCAAATCGAACGCTTTATTGCCAATGATTGCCAACTCTCTGCCGAACGCAAGTTACTGTTAATCACAGGTCCGAATATGGGTGGAAAATCCACCTTTATGCGACAAACAGCGCTGATTACGCTACTTGCTTATATCGGCAGCTATGTGCCGGCAACCCAAGCCACTATCGGTCCGATTGATCGTATTTTCACACGCATTGGTGCGGCTGACGATCTAGCTGGTGGACGCTCTACTTTCATGGTGGAGATGACAGAATCGGCGGCGATTTTGCATGGCGCAACAGAGAATTCTTTAGTCTTGATGGATGAAGTCGGTCGCGGCACTTCAACTTTTGATGGTCTGGCCTTAGCTTGGGCGATTGCACGTCATCTGATCATGACTTCAAAAAGTTATACGTTGTTCGCGACTCACTATTTTGAATTAACCCAATTGCCAGATATTCACCCAAGTGCCGAAAACGTCCATTTATCGGCAATCGAGCACAAAGAAAATATCGTGTTCTTGCATGCGGTACAAGCTGGCCCAGCTTCACAAAGCTATGGATTGCAAGTTGCGCAATTGGCAGGTATTCCCCAGCCGGTAATCCGAGCAGCACGAAAACATTTGGCTGATTTGGAAGCGCAGTCATTACAGAGCACGTCTCAATTTGATTTATTTGCGAATAACAACAGCAGCTCAAGTGATGAACCCGAGTTAGAAACATCGTCGGTTACACACGACTCCGCGCTACTTATTGCCATCGACGATATAGATCCTGATGCAATGACGCCTCGAGAGGCTTTAGATGCTTTGTATAAACTAAAAGCGATAGCCAAAGAAGTCTGATCAGACTTGTAAAGCAAAAAAAGCTTCTGTACCCAAAATCGATGATTCCCGATCTGAATACAGAAGCTTTCGAATTTCGCTTGCGAATTTACCTAGCGACTATGTCGCAAAACCTTAGTGCAAGACTTAATGTAAAGGATAAGTGCGGTACTCACCGTCTTCATCATCTTCGTCGTCATGATGACCATGCGCGCCATGCACGTGGCCATGCGCGATTTCTTCTTCAGTCGCTTCACGAACTTCGGTCACATGCAAAGCAAATCGTAACGCGATACCAGCTAAGGGATGATTACCGTCCAGAACAACCTTGTCTTCTGCTATTTCTGTCACCGTGAAGATGATGCTTTCGCCATCTTCGCTTTCTTCAGGCGTACCTTCGAATTGCATACCGACTTCAATTGGTGAAGGCAAGCGCTTACGCTCTTCGATTTTCACCAATTCTGCATCGTATTCGCCAAAAGCATCTTCTGGCTCCACTTGTATCGTCTCGTTGAATCCAACTTCTTTTCCATCCAAAGCTTCTTCTATCTTTGGCAAAGTGTTTTCATAGCCACCGTGGAGATATACCATCGGTTCTTGTCCTTGTTCGATCAGGTTGCCGAGCGTATCAGACAAACTGTATTCGACCGTCACCACGGCATTTTTGGCAATTTTCATACTATTTCCTTAAAAATTTCAGTTCTTTTGTGCAGCTAAGTGCATTATACCCTCGTCAAGCAAGCGACTATGATTTATCCTGCCTGAACTTTTTATTTCCCTTATCTCAAAGCTGCGCCATGAAAAAATCTCCCGCTCTCACCTTATTAGGTGGTATTTCTCCTGAAGATTTTTTTGCCGAATATTGGCAAAAAAAGCCACTCCTCATACGCCAGGCAATTCCAGGATTTAAAGCCTTATTCAGCCCTGAAGAATTATTCGAAATGGCCGAACGAGACGACGTGGAATCAAGATTAATTTGCTTTTTCAATCAGCATTGGGAAATGAAAAATGGCCCTATAGACAAAATCCCGGTCAAAGAAAAGAAAGATTGGACTCTACTAGTGCAAGGCGTGAATTTACATCAATCCAAAGCTGATGAATTATTGCGTCAGTTTCGCTTCGCACCTGATGCCCGCCTAGATGACTTAATGATCAGTTATGCCCGTGAAGGCGGCGGTGTCGGGCCGCATTTTGATTCCTATGATGTATTTTTATTACAAGCTCACGGTCAACGTCGCTGGCAAATCAGTGCTCAGAAAGATTTAAGCTTGATCGAAGGCATGCCTTTGAAAATTTTGCGCAATTTTAAATCTGAACAAGAATTCGTTCTTGAACCGGGCGACATGCTGTACTTACCGCCACACTATGCACACGACGGCGTCGCCCTAGGTGAGTGCATGACGTATTCAATAGGATTCCGCTCTCCGTCTTATCAAGAGTTAGGTGAGAGTTTCCTGCAGTTTATGGCAGATACGATTGAATTGCCCGGTCGTTATGCAGATCCAGATTTACAAATGAGTAAAGCGCCCGCCGAACTGAGCGAAGTCATGCTGGACAAAGTGGCAAGTGAACTTGCTAAAATTACCTTCAGTAAAGAAGATATGGCTATTTTTCTGGGTGAGTATTTGACCGAACCCAAGGCCAGTGTGTTTTTCGACTCTCCAGAGAAGCCTTTAAGTCCGAAGAAATTCAGTCAGGCAGCACTGAAGTACGGCGTGAATCTATCATTGAAAACGCAGATGCTATATCAAGGGAAGCATGTTTTTATCAACGGAGAGTCTTTTAGTGCAGGCAAGGTCGATAAACCAGCGCTGACCAAATTAGCAAACCAACGATCACTTAGTGCCGAAGATATTGCCGACGCTTCAGATGACGTATTAGAAGCATTCTGCATTTGGTATGAAGATGGTTGGTTAGAGCTGGCGAAAAAATGAGTGTTTTACCACATAAAATAGCGAACTTTATCTGAGTAAAAAACCTTATTTGATGCACATACAACAGCTAAACATGAAATTGTCGCTTAAATTAGATGAATAGTTCATTTTTTTTAAAAAAAATGCCCGCAGGTATATTCGATTGACAGAAAAATCATTATAATTCGCGGTTAGGAAAGTTTCGAAGGGTTTGCAAGATCTTTTTGATTTTTGTGCCGACGGTCTAACCTATTGAGCGATAATTACCGGTAATTATTCATCGCAAGTTTGTTGTTTTTTTAGATCTATTTATTGAAAGTAAAAACATGAAAAAATCACTTTTGCTCGTTTCTTTGTTGGCAGTAGCTTTGGTAGCATGCGGTAAAAAAGAAGAAGCTCCAGCAGCTTCTACACCAGCAGTTGAAGCAGCTCCAGCATCTGCAGCAGCTCCAGCATCTGCACCAGCAGCTGAAGCAGCTCCAGCAGCAGCTTCTGCAGCAGCATCTAAGTAATTTTTATTACTTTTAAGAAAAGCCGGTCTTTGACCGGCTTTTTTTGCACCTTCATTTGTGTGAACTCCAAGATTTTTAGAGTTCCAAGAGAAAAGGCGAAAAAAAAACGGATCATACGATCCGTTTTTTCACATTTGCATCGATTTTAGAGTGTCTTATTTGAGCTGCTCATTCAAGACTTTCAGTATCTTATTCGCTACTGGGCTAGAAGAAACCTTACCATCTTCACCATGCACAGTTACACGACTTGCTTCACCAGCATCACGCACCAAAATACGGAACTTCTCGCCGTCCTTCGCCGCATCACTAGAACCCCATGAGAACAAACGCGCAAAGAAGCCTTGGCTAGCACCCTTAGTCTTCGCATCAATATCCTGATCAATATAGCGAACGAAATACAGGCCTTTGGAACGGTCTCTGTCTTCAATCGTGAAACCAATACGATCTAAAGCCAAACCAACACGACGCCATGAACGATCAAATCCTTCATCTGTCTCGAGATAGCTCAACTCATTCAAAGTCAGCAACTTAGAGCGAGGTGCACCAGTTGGTGCAGCGGTAGGTGCAGTCGCAGCAATTGCTGTTTTCACCTTAGCTTCGTCGGATCCCAGGCGCAACATCAAGCGAGATAAGAATTCCGCTTCCAACCCAGCGTCATTCTCACGCGATGTCCACGCTGTATTGTCTTTTTGCATGCCGGTCAATACTTCTTGCGCGCCACGATGACTAATGTACACCTCAACATCGCCATTTGCTGCACGCTCTACACGGGTACGGAATTTGTCGCGTTCACCCGTGGAATACAGGCCATCAAACACCTTGCCAATAGTTGAACGAATAATATCTTGTGGAATTTTGCCACGATTCTCGGCCCAATCGGTCTCCATAACACCGGTAGCTTCATTTTCGACATTGATCAGAAACCCCTGCTCTTGCCAAAAATCTTTCAATTGAGGCCATAAAACCTCTGGCGCAAATTTCACCACCAAATAGCGCTGCGTACCATTGCGTTCAATCCGCATGTCTTTCAGTTGACCTGGTGCAACGGCACCATTAGCCGTCGCAACAGCGCCACCAGCACGTTTCGCCGCATAAGAAGACGCAGTCGCGCTACCCTGCTCTGCGTCAGGTATAGAAAAACGACTATCACGGCGTATTTGGGTCAAATCAGGAGGAACATCGAGGGAAGTGGTTTTTGCCTTGCTTGCGCTTCTGTAATCAATACGATTGGAATCGGAGATATTACCCACGAAACTACAGCCAGCGCTCAGTCCAGCAGCGCCAATTACACCAGCCAATGCCAAAGCACGAACCATCTTTTTATTAGCAACAACGCTTTTTGCCATGTGAAAATCCCTACAAATTGTAATCAATTAAATATGCATGAAAGCACGAGTACTGGTCTCCAACCATGAACTAGCAATTAACTAGCCAAGTACACTCGTCAAAAATTCTTATTGCAATACACCTGCTTCACGTAAAGCGGAACGAACAATATCATGATATTGGCTAGAAAGGCTAACCAAAGGCAAACGAATTCCAGCTGGCATCAAGCCCATTTCCGCTAGAGCCCACTTCACTGGCACGGGATTTGGCTCAACGAATAACTTAGCATGCAATGGAATCAAACGATTGTTAATCTCAACTGCTTTGGCGATTTCGCCTTTCATCGCGGCAGCGCATAACTCATGCATAGCACGCGGTGCGACGTTAGCAGTCACCGAAATATTACCTTTACCACCACAAAACATCAAAGTCATCGCAGTTGGATCATCACCCGAATACACCGCAAATGATGCTGGCACCATACGCAACAATTCTAGATCACGACCCACGTTACCACTTGCTTCTTTAATGCCGATAATGCCAGGCACTTGTGCCAAACGGGCAATAGTCTCGTTCGACATATCGGCGACGGTACGACCAGGTACGTTGTATAAAATGATAGGGATATCAACAGACTCAGCAATTTTCTTAAAATGCTGAAACATGCCTTCTTGCGTTGGGCGATTGTAGTACGGCACCACCTGCAAAGAAGCATCTGCGCCAGCTTCTTTGGCAAACTTAGTTAAGGCAATCGCTTCGACCGTAGAGTTAGCACCCGAGCCAGCAATGATAGGAACGCGCTTATTGGTATGCTCTACAGCTACACGAATCAACTCACAATGCTCTTCGACACTGACCGTTGGAGACTCACCGGTCGTACCAACAATCACAATACCATCCGTACCTTCGGCGATATGCCAGTCTATCAACTTGCGCAGCGTTGGAATATCGAGACTGCCATCGGCATGCATTGGGGTCACAATCGCGACCAAACTTCCTTGTATCGTTGTCATCTTAGCGCGTGGGAAAAGTAAAGCCATTATTGTAGCGGATCGTTACCTGCTATGGGAGAGAATCGAAGACGGATTCCAGAAGAATCCTATCCAAAACGCATCCTCACAGTAACTAAACTGACTATAAACTTGGCGGGTGGAAAAATAAGTTGAAATATCAAATGAAACTAGCGATTAATGCGAGAAAAATCAGTTTATTAACGGTGACTTATTCGCGTAAACGCCTAATACAAATTCTCTGAACGATCGCCTCGGTTATCTGGTTGACATAGGTGTGTTCGAAAGCAAGACATTTCTGTCGCCACCCCACCGATTTGGCGCAGACAAAATGTTCAAGTAATTCATTTTCCTGCAGCAAAAAGTCAGGATTACGTGGCCGACCGTATTTTTCATTTCCTATCGCAAAAGTCTCATAAATCAACACACCTTGATCCGCAAGCGACGGCAAGATCGCAGGCATCAATGGACGATGCAAATAGTTAGTCACGACGATGCCAGCAAACTGCTCTGCTGCAAATGGCCATTCAAAATCGTCTTGCTCCAAGTCGAGATTGAAACATGTCGCGCCAAGCTGTTCCAGTCTTGCCAAAGCCTCGGCATCACGATCTACTGCCCATACTTCATAACCAGCGGCCAGCAGAAGGCGGGTATGTCGACCAGCGCCGCAGGCCAAATCGAGTACCGGTCCTGTTGATTTGGGAATTTCTTCAAGATAGCGCTGTACCCATAATGAAGGATGGCTATTACTCATACGAACTCACTAAATACACTCACTTTAACAACATGGTAAATGGCGTCAGTACCAGCTGCAAGATGTACTGGACAATATTCATCAATGGGTACATCCAAAATTGCAAAATTTTAAAATAGACCAAGGCCATGACAATGAAAAAACCATAGGGTTCGATTTTAGCGAACTGAAATGCTTGCCGATGTGGCAGCAAACTAGTCAAAATACGTCCACCATCCAAAGGCGGTATCGGGAACAGATTAAATGCAAACATGACCAAGTTGGTCAGCAATCCCGCTTGCGCCATACGATAGAAGAACTCATGCTCGACTTTAAACGCGACCAACAACACCGCCAAAATCATCCACAAAAAAGCCATGAGGAAATTAGCGCCCGGACCAGCTAAGGCGACCCAAGCCATATCGCGCTTAGGCTTGCGCAAAGCGCCGAAATTGACTGGAACAGGCTTTGCATAGCCAAACAAGAACTGTCCGTCAGTTGCCACGTACAAGACTATAGGAATAATAATCGTTCCAAACAAATCGATATGCACGATAGGATTTAAGCTCATGCGTCCTTGGCTATAAGCGGTCGTATCACCAAAAAACTTCGCAGCATAAGCGTGCGCAGCTTCGTGTAAAGTAATCGCCAAAATGACAGGAATCGCATATACCGCGATGGTTTGTATCAATGCATCCATGAATTTAACTCACCCCTAATTTTATTTTTTACTGCAAGCATCGCTTCTACGATTTACAAACCGAACAAAGCAGCATCACCACGACCTTGGCGCATAAGTGTCGGCGTTTCTTGTGTCATGTCGATCACGGTAGTTGGCATCAGACTGCAAGCACCGCCATCGATCACCAAATCGATTTGCTTTTCCAAACGTGCTCGAACTAATTCAGGATCGGTCAACGGTTCATCTTCATTCGGCAAAATCAAAGTCGTTCCCAATAAGGGCTGTTTTAACTCTTCCAACAAAGCGTGGGTAATCGGGTTTTCTGGCACGCGCAAACCGATCGTTTTACGCGAAGGATGACTTAGTCGACGGGGCACTTCCTTGGTCGCTTCCAAAATAAAGGTGTAAGGCCCCGGCGTTGCTGACTTCAACATACGAAACTGACGATTATCAACCTTGGCATATTGTGCAATTTCGGACAAATCACGGCACAACAAAGTCAAGTGATGTTTCTCATCGACACCTCGAATCTTACGCAAACGCATCACCGCATCTTTATCATCAAGATGACAAACCAGGGCATAACAAGAATCCGTCGGCAAAGCGACGATACCACCCTGATCAATAATTTGTACCGCTTGTTTGATCAATCGTAGTTGCGGATTATCGGGATGAATTTGAAAAAATTGGCTCATAAATAAAGTCTACGAATGTGACAACGGAGGCTGAGCCTCCGTTGATTGTCTTGTTGATTATTCTGATTATTTTAATTGCTGGAGCGCGGCGATACGCTGTGCCATTGGCGGATGGGTGGAAAACAATTCAGCCCAACCTGGTTTATCGCTGATACCAACCGCTGCCATGGATTGTGGTAACTCGCCTGGAGCCATACCACCTAAACGAGCTAAGGCATTAATCATAGGCTGACGGTTACCCAACAATTTCGCTGCGCCAGCATCGGCACGGAATTCCCTTTGACGTGAGAACCACGCAACGATTAAAGAGGCGCCTATACCAAACAAGATTTGAAATACAAATGAGGCGATATGAAAGCCAATGCCAGGCGTATGATTTTCATCATTTTTCGACAAGAAACTATCGACCGCATAAGCAGCAATACGAGACAAGAACACCACAAAGGTATTCACCACGCCTTGAATCAAAGTCATAGTCACCATATCGCCGTTTGCGATGTGAGCGACTTCATGTCCAAGAACCGCTTCGACCTCTTCTTTGGTCATGCTTTCCAATAAACCTGTCGAGACAGCAACCAATGCGGAGTTCTTAAATGCGCCTGTCGCAAAAGCATTTGGCTCACCGTTGTACACCGCAACTTCCGGCATCGCAATTCCAGCGCGCTCTGACAAAGTTTTTACCGTACTGACCAACCAGAATTCTGTGGATGAAGATGGATTGTCAATAACGCGAGCGCCCGTTGACCATTTCGCCATCGGCTTACTGATGAGCAAAGAAAATATAGAACCAGTAAAACCCACCACCAAGGAAAACACGGCCAAAGAACCCAGATTCAAACCTTTAGCCGTCAAATAATTATTGACACCCAACATCGACAGAATGACGGTCATCACCAACATGACAGCAATATTGGTCGCTAAAAATAAGACGATACGTTTCATATTCAATTCTCCAAAACCTAATCAACAAACTATTGTGGACTATACATGTTGCAATATGGTTGTGCTTGGCGTTATTTCAAGTGCTGCCTGCCGACACAAGATTACTTTTTCCAACTATGCCAGACTGGCGTCAAATCTTTCGCTAGTGGCGGCAATTGTCCTAAATCCGGCAAATTCTCGTCTGGCGCATGGAAATCCGAGCCACGTGAAGCCATAAAGCCGTAGCGATTAGCGATTTTAGCGTATTCATCGTATTGATCAACCGTATGACTACCGGTGACAACTTCGATTGCCTTGCCGCCAAGATTTTTAAACTCATTAAAGAAAGCATCGAAAGCCAATGGCGTTAAGTCATAGCGCCCCGGATGCGCCACTACCGCAATACCACCAGCACCGCGGATCCAACCTATCGCTTCCGGCAACGAGGCCCAGCGATGCGGCACAAAGCCTGGTTTTCCATCCGCCAAATACTTTTTAAATACTGCTGAGACATCTTCACAGACACCGATTTCAACTAAGTAACGAGCAAAATGAGAACGAGAAATCAAGTCAGGGTTACCTACGTACTTCAAAGCACCGGCGTAGCAATTTGGAATCCCAACCTTGGCTAAGTCGGCAGCCATATCCTCAGCACGACGTTGACGCCCTGAACGGGTTTTAACCAAACCAGCCAAAAGGTTAGGGTTGGTTTCGTCGATCTTAAGTCCAACTATGTGAATCGTCTTATTCGCCCAAGTGACGGAAATTTCCAAACCAGTCACATAATCCATACCCAAATCGGTCGCTGCTTCCCGCGCTGCGGCAATACCACCTACTTCATCGTGATCGGTTAATGCCCAAACATCGACACCCTGCGCATGTGCACGTTGCGCCACAGCGGCAGGTGCTAGTACACCATCAGAAACTGTCGAGTGGCAATGCAGGTCAACATTGAGGCCGACACTTGGATCGATACTTGAGGCTTGGGCAGACATGATAAAACCAGATTCAAACAATAAGAGTGAACATTGTACTCCTGCAAAGCGGGCTTTGCCGCGTTGCGGCAATTATGGCGACTACGATTGCGCTGAAATCTGCTTTAAGGCATCCGCTACCGTAGGAAACATCAGTCGCGCGCCCAATTCTATTTTAATCCTTTGGTTCTGCAAACGTCGCGACTCTGACATAAAAGACAAAAGCATAGGTGACACTTGCTTCTCCAATTCAACCCGTGGCAAACGTGGTGCGCGCGGTAAGTGAAAGTGATCAGCGACCTCATCAAAATAGTCTGCCATTTTCAAATCACTATCATCCACCGCATGATAAACACGATTTGGCTGGGCTCGAAATATTGCCAATTTAATCAAAAGAGCGAGGTCTTCCGCGTGAATATGATTTGTGTACACGTCGTCGCATTCAATCAACGCCGGTGTGGCTTTGCGTAATCGTTCAATTGGTAAACGATCAGCTGCATAGATTCCTGGCACCCGCAAAATAGACAGCGACCCACCGCGTCGCTTAGCCCAATCACGCAACATATTTTCTGCGGAAACGCGGCGCTTAGCTCGGGGATTATTGGGATTCAAAATTCTGGTTTCATCAAACTGAGCGCCACCACAATCGCCATACACACCCGTGGTACTGATATAAACAAGATGCGCCTTCTCAGGTAAAATGGCGGCTAAATGCTTGGTTCTGACATCAATTTCACCATCGCTTCTTGGCGGTGCCAGATGTACGATAGTTTTGGCAAGTCCAGCTAATCGCTTTACCGTATCAGCTTGATCTAAATCGGCAAACACCGGAACAGCACCGGCAGCACGTAGTTTTGCAAAGCGTTCAGAGTCTGCGCCTTGACTCGTCACTGCAAACACCCGAAAGCGATCAACCAGATGGGGTAACAAGCGCATACCAACATCGCCGCAGCCAATAATCAGGCATCGAGGCTTTGCAAACTTAGCGGTGTGACTTGCTTTAGAAATACCTGGCTGCATGGGTTTTATATTATTTAGTTTTTTTGAATTCAGGAATCGTATGACGTTTCAAGTAACAATCTCTCCAAGTGGTCGCCAGTTTAGTTGCGATGCTGATGAAACTGTATTGTCTGCCGCCTTACGCGCAGGCCTCATTTTGCCATACGGTTGTAAAAATGGTGCTTGTGGTTCCTGCAAAGGCAAAGTTAATGCTGGCCAAGTCGTACATGGCAATCATCAGCAAAAAGCCTTGAGTGACGAAGAAGAAGCACAAGGTGGCGCGTTATTCTGTTGCGCAAAACCGCAATCCGATCTGAATATCGAAGCCCGTGAAATGCTGGCTGACGACGACTACCCTCTCAAGAAACTACCAAGTCGCATCGCCAAGCTAGAAAAATTATCTGATGACGTGATGCTCATCGAGTTGCAATTGCCTGCAAATGAAAAGCTCAATTATCGCGCTGGACAATATATAGAATTCTTGCTGAAAGATGGAAAACGTCGCAGTTATAGCCTGGCGAACGCACCGCACATAGACGGCCCTTTGAGCTTGCATGTCCGTCATATGCCAGGTGGCTACTTTACAGATCAAGTATTCGCCACCGTCAAAGAGCGCGACATCATGCGCTTTGAAGGACCACAAGGGAGTTTTTATCTACGCGAAGAATCCGATAAACCGATGGTGTTATTGGCTTCAGGAACCGGTTTTGCGCCAATCAAGGCCATCGTTGAACACTTGATTCATATCGATTCTAAGCGCCCTGTTCATTTATATTGGGGCGGTCGTCGACCGCAAGATCTATACATGCATACCCTGTGTGAAGAATGGTCGAACAAGCTTGAGGGTTTCCAATACACGCCCGTGATTTCCGATGCCACATCCGAAGACAATTGGAATGGCCGTACAGGTTTCGTACATCAAGCTGTGGTCGATGATTACACTGATTTATCGACGTACCAAGTCTATGCCTGCGGTGCGCCTATCGTAGTGGAATCAGCAAAACGCGATTTTGTTGCGAAGTCGCGATTGCCTTCAGATGAGTTTTTTGCCGACTCTTTCACTTCCGAAGCGGATTTAACAAAAAACTAATTTTTTTAAATTCATGAAATTATTTTTCATTTTTTTTGATTTATTTCAGTATTGCAGTGCGCAAAAGCGCAAAAAAACCGTTACACTACGTCCATGAAAAATTTTACCGACATGTCTTCCCCAAATATCGCTCGACGCCGTAGTTCGCACACCGAGCCTGGGAAGCCTTGCACGTAAGAAAAGCAAGGACACGATAAAACCACAGGCTCAAGCCCTGTGGTTTTTTTTTGTCATCAAATCGATGTAACTTCTGCTGTAACATCTTTACATCCCAGTTTGCATTTATCTTTAAGGAGTTTTGAAATGGAATTTAGTCAGTACAACGTCAACGCCCTGATGTACATCACACCACGCCCAGAATTGGTGTTTACGGAAGGGCTAGGCATGTGGATGACTGACCATAAGGGCAAACGCTATCTCGATTACTTGCAAGGCTGGGCGGTCAATTGCCTTGGTCACTCACCAAAATGCATAGAAGATGCAATCGTTGCGCAAGCAGGTAAATTGCTGAATCCTTCACCTGCTTTCTACAATGAAAACATGATCAAACTGGCCGATCAACTCACGCAACATTCCTGCTTTGATCGCGTGTTTTTTGCTAACAGTGGCGCAGAAGCCAATGAAGGTGCCATCAAACTAGCGCGTAAATGGGGTCAGAAAAATAAAAATGGCGCATTTGAAATCATTACCTTTGATCACGGCTTCCATGGCCGTACTTTGGCTACCATGTCAGCCTCTGGCAAACCTGGTTGGGATACGATATTCGCACCGCAAGTGACGGGTTTCCCGAAAGCAGATTTGAACGATATCGCGTCCGTTGAAAAACTGATTAACGAAAAAACTGTCGCTGTGATGTTGGAACCAGTCCAAGGCGAAGGCGGCGTGATTCCGGCAAGTCGTGAATTCATGCAAGCTCTGCGCGAACTTACTAAGAAACACAATATCTTATTAATTGTTGATGAAGTCCAAACCGGAATGGGCCGTACGGGTGAATTGTTCGCCTACCAGCTCTCTGGAATCGAACCGGACATCATGACTTTAGGCAAAGGCATAGGCGGTGGTGTCCCACTCGCTGCCCTGCTAGCGAAAGAAGCGGTGTCTTGCTTTGTACCGGGAGATCAAGGTGGCACTTACAACGGCAACCCGTTAATCACTGCGGTTGGCATCGCCGTATTGAACGCATTAACAGCGCCCAACTTCCTCGACGAAGTGAAAGCCAAGTCTGCCTATTTGAGTCAAGCACTCATTAAACTTTCCGACCAATTCGGGATGGAAGGCGAACGCGGCGAAGGCTTGCTGCGTGCACTTAAACTGGGTCGCGACATTGGCCCACGATTAGTTGAAGTGGCACGCGATCTGGAACCAATCGGTTTACTGATTAATTCTCCACGCCCAAATTTACTCCGTTTTATGCCAGCACTCAATGTCAGCTACGAAGAAATCGACACCATGATTTCTATGTTAAGCATGGTCATCCAACAGGTGATAGACGAAGCCGCTGCAGCATAAGATCTCATACGCATTTTGCGGAAAAATTGACTATGGCTATCAAACATTACTTACAGGTTTCCGACCTGACGCTCGATGAATACGATTATCTGATGCAGAGAGCTCGCATCATCAAAGATCGTTTTAAGAAATACGAACCTTATCATCCGCTATTGGACAGAACGCTGGTGATGGTATTTGAAAAGAACTCCACGCGTACTCGTTTAAGCTTCGAAGCAGGTATGCACCAACTGGGCGGTGCGGCGATTTATTTAAATACGCGCGACAGCCAACTCGGTCGTGGTGAGCCTGTTGAAGATGCGGGTCAGGTTATGTCACGCATGTGTGACATCATCATGATCCGGACATTTGAACAAGAGATGATAGAAAAGTTTGCCGCGAATTCCCGCGTACCTGTCATCAATGGTTTAACGAATCAGCATCATCCTTGCCAAGTATTTGCGGATGTATTCACTTTCATTGAACATCGTGGCTCTATCGCTGGCAAAAAAGTTGCTTGGATCGGTGATGCCAATAACATGCTGTACTCATGGATGCAGGCAGCGAAAGTGTTTGGATTCCATCTCCATATTTCTACGCCGAAAGGCTATGACATTGATCCAGAATGCGTGACAGTAGAACCTGAACATTACACGGTATTTGAAAATCCGTCCGATGCCTGTGTTGGCGTGGATGCCGTGAATACCGACGTATGGACTAGCATGGGTTACGAAGCCGAAAATCAAGCTCGCTTAAAAGCCTTTGATGGCTGGATCGTGGACGAAGCAAAAATGGCGCGCGCCAATCCAGAGGCGATTTTCATGCATTGCTTGCCCGCTCATCGTGGCGAAGAAGTTTCGGCTGGCGTCATTGATGGCCCGCAATCCGTAGTCTGGGACGAAGCGGAAAATCGTCTACATGTACAGAAAGCCTTACTGGAATATTTAGTCATCGGCAAAGTCGACAATTAGCTATTCGGTCTGACAATCAAGATTAAGAATTTTCGTTTACATACTTTTAGCAAATAGAAAGCACATTATGAGCGACGTTAGAAAAGTAGTTTTAGCTTACTCCGGCGGTTTGGATACTTCCGTAATTTTGAAATGGCTGCAAGACAATTACCATTGCGAAATCGTCACGTTCACTGCCGACTTAGGTCAAGGTGAAGAACTAGAACCAGCTCGCGCCAAGGCTTTGAAATTTGGCATCAAACCAGAAAACATTTTCATTGATGACGTACGTGAAGAATTCGTACGTGATTTCGTCTTCCCTATGTTTCGTGCGAACACGGTATATGAAGGTGAATACTTATTAGGCACCTCGATTGCGCGTCCATTGATCGCAAAACGCCTGATCGAAATCGCTAAGCAAACTGGCGCTGACACCATTTCCCACGGCGCAACCGGCAAAGGCAATGATCAAGTGCGTTTTGAACTCGGTGCTTACGCTCTGATGCCGAACGTCAAAGTCATCGCACCATGGCGAGAATGGGATTTATTGTCCCGTGAAAAACTGATGAAATATGCCGAAGATGCTGGCATCGAAATCGATCAAAAACACAAAAATGGTGGCGCGCCCTACTCTATGGATGCCAATCTTTTGCATATCAGTTTTGAAGGCCGTCATTTAGAAAATCCAAGTGCGGAAGCAGAAGAATCGATGTGGCGTTGGACTGTCAGTCCAGAAGCTGCACCAGACCAAGCAGAATACCTCGACATCGAATACGAAAAAGGCGATATCGTGGCGTTGAACGGCGTCCGTATGTCGCCAGCAACGGTATTGACAGAACTCAACCGCCTCGGTGGCAAGCACGGCATCGGTCGTTTGGATCTGGTCGAAAATCGTTTCGTTGGTATGAAGTCACGTGGCTGCTACGAAACACCAGGTGGTACCATCATGTTGCGCGCACATCGCGCGATCGAATCCATCACCTTAGACCGCGAAGTCGCGCATTTGAAGGATGATTTGATGCCACGTTACGCAAGCTTGATTTATAACGGCTACTGGTGGTCGCCAGAGCGTTTGGCATTACAAACATTGATCGATCACACACAACAAAATGTGAACGGTTGGGTACGCGTCAAACTGTATAAAGGCAATGTGATCACGGTGTCTCGCGATTCAAAAACCGACTCTTTATTTGATATGAATATCGCGACCTTTGATGAAGATGGCGGCGCTTACAATCAAGCGGATGCAGGTGGCTTCATCAAACTCAATGCCTTGCGTATGCGTATCGCGGCGAATGCAAAATTGAAGCGCGGTTAATGCAATATCGGTAGAAAAAATGGTCAAATTAGCGTTCCTAATTTGACCATTTTTCAATCTAACTTCTAAAAATTTTCATCTCTTCATTCAATATGTCCACTCAATTCGATCAGGTCAGTGTCATCAAAAAAGCAAATATTTACTTTGATGGCAAATGCGTTTCTCATACTGTCATCTTTGCTGATGGCACGAAAAAAACTATGGGTGTAATTTTCCCTTCAGCGCTTACCTTTAACACCGCTGCCGCAGAGATCATGGAGATCAACGGCGGTAAATGTAGAGTCACTTTGGTGGGCGAAACCCAAACTCAAGAGTATCAATCAGGACAGGAATTTTCTATTCCTGCCAACAGCAGCTTCCACATTGAAACATTGGAAACGCTGGACTATGTCTGTCATTTTATGGCTTAATGCATCTCTACATTGCTGAAGGCCGACAAGGACTTCAGCTTTTTTTACCATTCATCCCCTTTCAAAGCCACTCGGCACCTTTTTTACTTTAGTACCTAAGCCCCCCTCACAATCTCACCATGCAACAAAGGAATTCTTAGCTTTAATCGGCGGGTTCATTTGTTTTTTTTAAACATTGTGAGGTCAATATGCGCTCCCTTAATCTTTCAGCTTCTGCTTTATTCCTGGCTTTATGCCTTTCACCCAATTTGTATGCACAAAACAGCGGCATCAAAATGCAAGATATCGATACCAGTGTTCGCGTACAAGACGATCTGTATCAAGCCGCTAATGGAGATTGTTGCTAGTGATGCTTTGGGCAATCAACACCGCGCCAAACATTTCGAATGGGAACGTCAGGCCGCGATGTCCGGAACTAAAGTGGATAGAAGCTTATGGATGATGTCGCCAATATAAGTGAATGCTTATTACGATCCAAGCCTAAATGAAATCAATTTGCCGGCTGCATTTTTGCAAGCCCCATACTTTGATCAAAATGCGGATGACGCCAGTAATTATGGAAGATTAGATGCCGTCATCGAGCACGAATTAACCAGCGATCCTCATTCACCGCATAAAGTGCGTAGCAATGCTACAGTGATGCACGTAGATGGCTTCCACACAGCCTTTGGCACAAAAGAAGGTGATAAACTGTACCTCAAACCTGAGCGCCGTTTCCACCTTTGGTAATTGTCTGAAATTAAGTTCGAAATATATTTTTTTCCAACAAGCGAAAACCTAGGGCAATGAAACTCAATTTCTTTCCTCGCGAACGCGAATTCTGGCTTTATCATCTGATCGCGAGCGGCATCGTGGCGGCCATCACAGCCATGAGCGCTTTGCTTTGGAACCGTCACGCGCACTTCAACGCCACGCTGGCTCTGGTCTGGATAATTCCCTTCACTTTTGCTGCGCTAGTTTTTCGTTGGCATTACAAAACACGGCAATGGAATAAATTATCTATGGGGCGACTGGTGCCCTTAGTGCTGATTTATGCCGCTGTCGTCGCCGTGCTAATGATGTCCCTACTAGCATTAATAGTCATGCCTTTTTTTTGGCACGCTATGATGCAAGAAGACAAAAGCTTGGCATATAACTCTATCGGCTTCATTTCACAATTTATTTTGACTGGTAGCTTGCAACTACACATCACCGTCTGTGCGTGGTTCATTCTGTATATCAGTTTTTCCAAGAATAGAGAAGTCAAAGAACGCGAACTAACAAATTTGCAATTGCAAGCGCATTTAAAAGACGCACAGCTAAGTAATTTGAGCAATCAATTAAATCCTCATTTTCTGTTCAATGCACTCAATAATATTCGCTTCCTAATGCATGAAAATGTGCCGATGGCGGATGACACATTAGTCGCACTATCTGAACTTTTGCGCTATTCACTGGAGAGTGCTAAGCACGAGAAGGTCAGCGTGGCACAAGAGATAGAAATCGTCGAACGTTTTATGTTAATCGCAAAAATCCAGCATGAGAATCGTTTACAGTTTTCGATGTCTATTCCCAGCACCATGTACGCCTATCTATTGCCACCTATGTTGTTACAGATGTTGGTTGAAAATGCAGTAAAGCATGGAATAGAAAATTTACACGAAGGCGGACGTATTATTTTAAGTGGAGAACTTGAACAGGACAAAATCTGCTTTCACATAGAGAATGACATTCCGCAGGAATCCTCATTGCAAAAAGTTGGTTTCGGCATAGGACTGCAAAATATAGCTAAACGACTGCAGCTTTTGTATGGAGATAAAATGCATTTAACAACGACCAGCAATGCGCAGTCATTTATCGTGCAATTAGGCATACCGCAGGAGAAAAAACCATGAAAGCCATCATCGTTGAAGACTCACGTCTCGCCCGAGATGGACTAACGCGAATGCTCGCAAAGTTTCCTGAAATCGAATTATCAGGGGCGGCCGATCACCCCAAGCAAGCCCTGCCAATGATAGAAGAAATGCAGCCTGATTTGCTGTTTCTCGATATACATATGCCAGGAGAAGACGGTTTCGAATTATTGGCAAAATTAAGCTATCAGCCCATCATTATATTTACGACTGCCTACAGTGAATATGCGATACGTTCCTTTGATTTTGATACCATCGATTATCTGGTGAAACCGATTAGCCAGGAACGATTGGCGCAAGCGATCAAAAAACTATTTAATAGATCCCCGGAAAATCAAGATTCCAAGGAAAGCATAACAGCGGACAAAACACGGCTGGAAATCAATAGCAAAATTTTTGTCAAGGATGGCGAAAAATGTCATCTCATTTCGCTTGAGGCTATCCGTTACATTGAAAGCTGCAAAAATTATGTACAGCTTTTCTTTGGCGACCAACGTGCCTATGTCAAAAAGTCTATGAACACCATAGAAGAACGATTACCGGCAGGCTATTTTTTTCGCGCTAACCGACAACACATCATCAATTTGCAAGCGATAAAATCCATCGAAGAATCCATGCAACAGGGTTATTTGGTCACACTCAACGATGGCAAAGTGCTAGAAATATCTCGCAGAAATGCCATCGAGCTCAAAGAACGTTTAAGCTTTTAAGGTTTTACCGCTATAAGTCTGCGCCAATTGCGCATGCAATAAATGGCGCTTGCAATGTTGGGACTAGCAGGAACTGACAAGTCGCTAGTTGAGTCTCCAATGCTTGCGTCCACTCCTGTAAGACTAGGCCACAACACTTTAATTTAGCCTCATGACGTAGCCAGTAAGAGAGAAAAATATTGGCCTGCTGCTTGGGGCCTTCCTGTGCACTTTGCTTTTCTATTGCCAGCAAGAGGTCAGTCCCCAAATACAGTGCTGCAACCGCTCCCCAGTCAAAATCAGGCAAGCTAACAGAAAGGTCAATACCTATGTGGCGCTGCAGATGGATCGCTGCAATGGCATAGTCCTCATCATAACTCATGGATATAGCAAGCTTTTTGCCTTCGACAAAAGCTATTGGAGCCTCACCTGGTGTGGAACGAATTTCTATGGATGAAAGCGGCACCTGAAACGCATCAGAAAGAAACTTGCATACGACGAAGCGTATGTAGCGCCGAGCTTGGACGCGATCGCGATTCTGCGCGCCTTGTAAAATCAGAATGACATAAGAATGTTCGCGCAGGAAAGCTAAAGCTGCCTGATGTTGGCTAGGTTGAACAAATACTGGCGGCGTGACGTGCAACATTGCGGCCTCAGGCCATCGCAGCAGGGCAACCGCGCCAGCGGGACTTAGCAGGAATGAATTCGCCTTTCATGACTAGGGTGAGCGCGCCTAGATTGGCATGATCCCCCACCACTGCACTATACAAAACAAAACTACGTGGTCCCAGATATACATGTTCACCGATAATCACATGATCCACCTTCATCACGCGGTCTTCGAACAAATGAGTTTGCGGGCAAGCTGCAGCATTGATTTCGCTATAAGCACCGATAGTCACACAATCAAATTCCGTAATATCAGTCGTATCCAAATACACGCCCTTACCAATTTTTGCACCTAGCAAATTAAACGCCAATGGCAACCAAGGTGTCCCTTTCAGATAACGCATAAAGTTCGGCACCGCGATACCTTCGTACAGATTGGTGATCGCCTCAGACGACCAGACGAACCATGTCCACATAGGATGACTGCTTTTCTTGTAACGACCTATGAATATCCATTTCGCTAGGAAAATAAACACGAAACATCCTGCCCCATAAAGCAAGCCAGAAATGACGAGGTAGTATAAAACTTCCAGCCAGCGTTCTTCTGCAGCCAGCGGCATCAGATCAAGCACAATGGTGTAACCAATGGCAATCACGAGTGCATGCGGTGCGATGATACGGAAGGCTTCGATTAAACCACGCGCGACACGTCTCCATAGTGAGGGTTTGAATGTCAAGTTTTCAGCAAAACCTTTGACTTCTTCACGCGCAGGTAAATTCATGGCTGGCGAACCTATCCACGTATCACCACTGCGCATCGTCGAATTTGCTGGCGCACTCGTGTGCACACCAATCAAGACGTTTTCAGGTATCACGGTACCATCAGGAATATACGCGCCATTCCCAACAAAACTTCGGCGTGACACTTCCGTCGCTTGTACCGACATCCAGCCTTGATCAATTTCTTCATCGCCCAGCATCACCGCATCAGCAATAAAACATTCGTCACCCAGAGTCAGCATATCAGGCACTACACCAAGGGCAGTAGAAACCTCCGCGCCCTTCCCCACTTTCGCGCCTAGCATGCGGTACCAAAATGGTGAATAAATAGTAGCGTAAACACCGTGCAAGACATTTAGACTCGATTCCTGAATTTGATTCACTAGCCATTTTCCACAATACACATTGCTGTGCACGGCATAACGACCTGGAAGCATTTTCGGCAATAAACCCCACCGTATGCCTGCCGATAAGACCGCTGTACAAACGATTAACACTGCCGTCGCTGGGAATGCGAAGACGAAATATTCGCACAACTGCAAAGCCACGTCTGCATTCTGCGTACTTGGCAATAATTCCAAAGTATCTAGCCAATCAATCAGAATGAATGTCGGGAAAACTGGAAGGAAAAACAAAGCAGAAATACTTAAACTTCCCAAAATAAAAAACACAGCTTCGCCAAATTGACGGGAACGACTAACGAAAGGTCGCGGTGGCAAAGCCTGTGGATCAAACTGTCCAACATCCCGCGCTGGAGAACCTTCCCACATACGCTGAGCCGGTATCGCTTGTCCATCCACCAAGCAGGATTGTCCAGCAAGGTGTGCTTGCTGTTGGATAAAGGTACCGCCCTCAACGACGGCATAGGAACCGACGTAAGCATTTGCACCGATATCAATTCGTCCCAAATGTAGGAATCCTTTTTCGGCACGCGCGTTTTCAAAGCTACAGGCATTGCCTATGCTGACGCCATCTTCGATGTTCAATAAATCAGCAGCGCGTAGGGTGATCGATCCTACCAATACTTCACTACCGATTTTTGCGCCCAATGCTCTTAACCACCAAGTATAAATCGATGAGCCACTGAGCATATACGCAGGTGCAGCTTCAATCACCCTATCCACCAACCACCAGCGAAAATACATCATTCCCCATAAAGGATATTTACCTGGCTTCATGCGTCCAAGTAGCAGCCATTTCGCCGCAATAGCGACGAAAAATTCTGCAATAGTCACCAATAAAAAACAAGCAAGTGATAGTGCAACAGCTCGTGGGACCGAATCTTCACTGTCTCCAGTAAAGAAATGATAGGCGAAAAATGGTGCCAACCATTGCAACATACGGAAAGCGACCAAACAAGGAATCATTGTCGCCTGCGCAAAGCCACAGACCCAACGTTTAAGTGATGATGGTGGCGTCCATGACTCGGCGCTCTCAGTTTGATCTGCTGCCTTGATTAAACCCTCTTGCATCACTGTGGCGATTTGCCCGACGCGTCGTTGTTGGTATATATCGCTGATTTTAAAGTACGCAAAACGGGCATCTAGGCGCAAGGACGACACGAGACGTGCTGCCATTAATGAATGTCCCCCAAGGTCGGTAAAAAAATCCGCGTCACGACGAATTGCTTGTCCCGGAAAAAGACGCGCCAATGCGTCGAATAGACAGGTCTCTGCTTCGGTTTCAGGCGCATCACTCTCAGTCGACGATGCTTGTAATGCTAGCTCTCGCGCCTTCAAAGTTTTTCGATCAATTTTGCCTGAGCTTAGACGCGGCATTTCGTCCAGAAATTCATAGCGCGTTGGCACCATGTAAGCTGGTAAGCTTTGTGCTAACGCATGACGTAAGTTACTGGCATTGACCAACTCAAGATCAGCAACAATTTCACGAACAATGAAGGCAATTAGTTGATCGATACCCTGTTCTGAACGCAAAATCACAGCGACCGTTCCAACACCATTTTGCTTCGCCAATACCGCTTCGATTTCACCCAACTCAACCCGAAAACCACGTATCTTTACCTGATCATCGGCGCGTCCCAAACATTGCACAGTACCGTCTTCACCGATTTTGGCTAAATCACCAGTACGATAAATTTTATCGTTGATAGGATCATTGGCCCAAGGATTTACCAAGAATTTTTCTGCGCTTAAATCAGGACGACCAAGATAACCCGCCGAAACTCCCGGACCAAAAATGCAAAGCTCACCGGTTTCGCCACGTTCTAACAAACGCAAACCTTTTTCAACATCAGCGTCGATAACCAACAAACCATAATTCGGCAAAGGAATACCTATGGTGACGGGTTCACCAGCACGCAATGGTGCCAAGCTGGCAGAAACCGTGGCTTCGGTCGGTCCATAGGTATTAAACATCTTGCGCCCGTTCACTGCCCATCGGTCAACCAGACTGGCAGGACACATTTCACCACCGAGATTGATCAAACGGATGCAAGGTACATCGATGCTAAACAAAGCCAACAAAGTAGGAACTGCATGCAATACCGTAATCTGATTCGCGATCAACGCGCGTGGCAATGCATCCGGGTCGAGCGCCACTTCTTTCGGCGCAATCCATAAAGTCGCACCGACTAAATAGCTAATCCAAATTTCTTCAAATGACATGTCAAATGCCACTGAAAAACCTTGATAGACACGATCATCGCAATTAATTCCTAAGACGCTATTCTCACTGCGTAAAAAGTGACAAATACTACCTTGATTGATAACGATGCCTTTTGGTTTACCGGTTGATCCAGAGGTATAAATTACATACGCCGGGTCATTCACATCGACTGCATTGCGCTTACACAATTGAGTATCCACAACACGTGACAAATTTGCCGCTGTAAAAATCGGCTTTCCTAATTGCTCAAGTAGCGGCAGAAATTCATCTGCGGTTAACAAACCAACCGCCTGCGCATCATCCAGGCACACCGCGATTCTATCGACTGGTACTTCCGCATCAAATGGCAACCAGGCAGCACCGCTCTTCGCGATTCCAGCTTGCATCACCAATAACTCTATCCCGCGCGGTAACCACAAGCCGAGTATGTCACCTGGCTTTACGCCTGCATTAATCAAGTAATGGGCAACCAGATCAGCGCGGGCGCCTAGCTCGGCGTAACTAATCTGTTCATGGTCACTAGAAAGTGCGATTTTTTCTGGAAATGCCTGAATAGTCGCCTCAAGCAAATCGGCTAGACATTCGGTTCTGATTAATTCGGGCTGCACCCTACCGTACAAAATATTGCTGTCAGATTTCATTGAGCATTTTCTTGGATGGGGAAATTCCACATCGCTTACTTTATTTCTTAATTTAAGGTCTACACAAATACAGGTTCAACTTCAAGCTTGACACCAAATTTTCCCAATACATCTGCTTGAATTTTTTGAGCCAAGGCAATGACGTCTGCACCCGTCGCACCGCCAAGATTTACCAACACTAAGGCCTGTTTTTCGTAGACGCCGACGTTATCACAGCGTCGACCTTTCCAGCCACATTGTTCGATCAACCAACCAGCTGCTAACTTAAAGTCACCGTTGGCTTGTGGGTAGCTAATACAATTCGGATATTGCTGAAATAGTTGATTTCGTAATTCGACAGACACGATGGGGTTCTTAAAAAAACTTCCAGCGTTACCAATCACGGCAGGATCCGGCAATTTACTTTGGCGTATCGCTATAATTGCTTTACTGACTTCTGTTGGGGTCGGTGCAGCGATATCGCGGTCTTGCAGATACCTTGCCACATCTCCATAAGCCAAGCGCGGTTGCCATTGTTTAGGCAAAGCAAAACTGACATCCACTATGACATACCGATCTTGTTGACCGCTTTTAAAGATACTATCGCGATAGCCAAAGGCACAATCATGCTTATAAAAAGTCTTTAATTCGCCAGTGGCAAAATCGAACGCAGTCAAGCAGTGAAAACAGTCTTGCATTTCAAGACCATAAGCGCCAATATTTTGTATCGGCGAAGCACCGACCGTTCCTGGAATTAAAGAGAGGTTCTCCAAACCGCCATAGCCTTGCGCTAAGGTCCATTGCACAAAAGCATGCCAATTCTCACCCGCGCCAGCTCGGACAATAAAACAGTCTTCTGTCTCGTCTTGCAATTCACGCCCCATGATCGCCATGTGCAAGACAAGATATTGCAGATGATCCGACAAAATGACATTACTCCCACCACCAAGTACTAAGCGTGGCAGAGCAGCAAGCTCAGCGTCGGTTTGAGTCTGCTCCCATACTGTTTGCAACTGGGATAGGTTTTCAATACATAGAAATCGATGTGCATTCGCATTAATTCCAAAGCTATTTAAGCTTTGCAGCGAGACATCTTGCTGTAGTGTAAATTCAGGTTTCATAGAGACAAGATTATAGTCGGGAATAAGTAACTCCCTTTAGTTTTACGTCAAATTGCCTGTAAAGTCAGCGTTAGTTTTTGTTAAAATAGCGTCTCTTCATGGAAAGACCCTTGTTTCAGGAGACTTCCTTCGCATCAATGTAAATCTAGTGCGAGCAATAATAAGCATTTTTCAATTTAATCAGTTAGGAAAACCCCATGCCATCATTCGATACCGTCTCCGAAGCCAATATGGAAGAAGTCAAAAATGCGATTGCTCAAACCAATAAGGTTGTGACCAATCGTTTTGATTTGAAAGGTACTAGCGCCAAAGTTGAACTTAAAGACAAAGAACGCGAAATTACGATTTTTGGCGACTCTGATTTCCATCTTGATCAAATTATGATCGAAGTCACCCAAACTATGGGGAAACGCGGTGTTGATGTGCGTTTTCTTGATATCGGTGACGTGCAAAAAATCGGTGGTGATAAAGTAAAAAAAGTCATTACAGTTAAAAATGGAATACAAACAGAAGACGCAAAAAAAATCGTGAAAGTCATCAAAGACAGCAAGATGAAAGTACAAGCCAGTATTCAAGGTGACGCTGTGCGTGTTACCGGTACAAAGCGCGATGACTTGCAAGCTGCGATGGCGATGCTGCGTAAGGAAATCAAAGACTTACCCTTGGAATTTAATAATTTTCGCGATTAATTTAAAGAAACCAGCATGATTTTCTCTAAATCAAGGCGATTCAGTCTTGGCTATGCGCTCTTAAGCAGTAGCTGCATACTATGCTGCTTTTTTAGCTGTTTTTTGAGCACTAGTGCCTTGGCTGCCACTGACATCAGCTTGGTTGCCTTAAGCAATGGAAAAGCCATGCTGGTGGTGGATGGTAAGGCACCAAAAATGTACGCTATCGGTAGCAGTATCGATAGCACGACCAAACTAGTTGCCAGCACCACCAATAGTGCGACGATAGAAATCGAAGGCAAGAGACAAATTTTGTATCTAGGTCATGGTGGTATGCGCAGCAATAATGAGTCAAAAAATGCCAGCATTACCTTGCATGCCAATGAACTTGGACATTTCTTTACGCAAGGGCAAATCAATGGCGGCAGTAGCCTGCGTATGATTGTTGATACTGGCGCCAGCTTTGTTGCAATTCCAGTATCAGAAGCCATACGACTAGGCATTGATTATCGCAAAGGCATACGATCTCGCTCTAATACTGCCAATGGTATCGTGCCGATTTATATAGTCAAACTCGACTCGCTCAAAGTCGGTGACATAGAATTATTTCAAGTAGAAGCATCGATACACGAAGGTGATCTCAATATCTGTTTGCTCGGCATGTCTTTCTTGAAACGACTCAGTATGGTTCGCGAAGGCCAACAAATGGTGCTTACTAAAAAGTTGTAGTTTTGAAGCTGCCACGCGGCATTACTCAAACGAAAAAAGAACAGCGTTGAACCATAGGGACTCAACGCTGCAATTCGGATTTATTTCAAATTTATTTAGAAATGGTGCGGCGTTGCTTTACCGCGACAGCCAATCCTTGCAAAACTATCTCACTATCTGTCCAATCAATACAACCATCCGTAATTGACTGACCATAGACCAGCTCTTTGCCAGCCACCAAATCTTGACGCCCTGCGACTAAATTGGACTCAATCATTACGCCGACTATACGTTGATCACCACCTGCGATTTGACCTGCGATGTCAGCACAAACCGGAATTTGATTTAAAGGATTTTTTGAACTGTTTGCATGTGATGCATCAATCATAATGCGTGGCTGCAAACCATTAGCGGCAATATCTTTCGCTGCGGCATCGACACTGATAGCATCGTAATTGGGTGTTTTACCACCACGTAAAATAATATGGCAGTCCTCATTACCGTTAGTCGATACAATCGCAGAGTGTCCGCCTTTGGTAACAGACAAAAAGTGATGTGGTTGTGAAGAAGCTTTGATTGCATCGACCGCAATTTTGACGTTACCATCGGTTCCGTTTTTAAAACCAACCGGACAGGACAAACCAGAAGCGAGTTCACGATGAACTTGTGATTCTGTAGTACGCGCACCAATAGCGCCCCAGCTGATTAGATCGGCTATGTATTGTGGACTGATCATGTCCAAGTACTCAGTACCGGCAGGCAAACCCAAT
Organism: uncultured Undibacterium sp.; assembly: GCA_963511665.1. Classification (GTDB taxonomy): domain Bacteria; phylum Pseudomonadota; class Gammaproteobacteria; order Burkholderiales; family Burkholderiaceae_D; genus Undibacterium. The sequence continues at coordinate 8,583 of CAUPKC010000043.1, read as the reverse complement.
TCATTAATATTCAATAGCAATTCACGCGCAATACGCAGTCCATCATTAATACGGAAACTATTATCCATATACGGGTCGTTGATCAAGCCTTTCCAACCAACGGTAGTACGTGGTTTTTCGAAATACACACGCATCACGATCTCTAATTCACCGGCGAATTTCACCCGGGCTTCAGCGAGTTTTTTTGCATATTCTAATGTTGCCTTCGTGTCGTGAATCGAGCATGGACCAATTACCACCATGACTCTGTCGTCTTTCGCTTGCAGGATATTATGTAATGCGGAGCGCGCATTGGCAGTTACTTCTGAAGCTTTATCGGAGCAAGCAAATTCGCGAATCAAATGCGAAGGTGGAAGCAGCTCTTTCATTTCCCGAATACGTAAATCATCTGTGCGTTGCATGTTATTTTCCCGATGTCTCAGTTAGATAAAGATAAAAATGTGCTTAAAAAATGTGCTTAGAAAAAGTTGTTTGATCGGTTTTGCCTATCCAGTGCCTTGACAAATCAATTTCAAAGGACAAAAAAAAACCGCCAAGACTGGCGGTTTTTTTGGATCGGTTGGGTTCTGTGTACGTTGATTTTGCTTCTACGTGAACTTACCGCTTCTCCACCGCCTTAAGGTTGGAATAGCTAAAGTAAAAGTGAAAGTAAAATCGCGCAAAATTCATGGAAGCCTCGTGATCGAATGCAACGACTATAACAACATCAACCCGCAATTGGCAAGCAATTTATCTGAATATGCACGTAAATTTGTAAAAGCCTTGAGACTACCTATAAGTTACGAAATAAGCTTATATTCAAATCCCTATAAGAACCTATAAGCATCTATAGGAAGCTGGCAATCTCATCCAAAGCTTTCTTGCGAATATTCGGAACCATACAATGATCCGCTGGATAACCGACGACTAATAAAATGTAAGGCTTTTCATTATCCGGGCGCTCTAATAATTCATTCAAAAACCCCATTGGACTTGGGGTATGCGTTAAGGTCGCTAAACCTGCATGGTGCAAGGCTGCGATCAAAAATCCCGTAGCAATTGAGACTGATTCGGGCACATAATAATTTTTAACTGCAGTGCCATCGTCCATTAAGGTACTTTTTTGACCGAAGATCGCTATTAGATAAGGCGCAATTTCTAAAAATGGCTTGTCTGAATCCGTGCCCAATGGAGCTAATGCATCTTTCCATTCTTGCGGCGCGCGGCGTTCATAAAACTCACGCTCTTCGATTTCCGCTTCAACGCGGATGCGGTGCTTTAACGCTGGATCACTGACTACGGCGAAATGCCAAGGCTGATGATTTGCACCAGAAGGCGCTGTACCGGCAGCCAACAGACATTGCTCTATCACTTTACGCGACACGGGCTCGGAGGAAAATTCTCGTATGGTTTTACGACGAGCGAGTTCTTGGTAAAACTCGACTGCCCGCGCTTCCATCTCACTTTCTGGATAGCCGCGATAGGTACTCAAGGGGATAAATTGTGGCGAACCTTGATTGAAGGAAAGTTTAGACATGCTGATCCTTTCGTAGAAATAGGACACTGTAATCACAATATCCATTCCACTCAAGATGCAAAGTTACATTCAATACTAGTTGCAAAAATAAAGGCTTTTTAACAATCAATCAACGGCAAAAAGATGTATAGACAATACGAACTTTTGCCGTCAATTTTCTACTGGCACTACTTCAATAAGCGATCAGGCGGTTCCACCGACGACTAAGCCATCAATGCGCAAGGTCGGCTGTCCTACACCGACTGGTACACTTTGCCCTTCTTTGCCACAAACACCGACACCCGAATCCAAGCGCATATCATTGCCTATCATCGACACACGATTCAAAACATCAGGACCATTACCGATCAGAGTTGCGCCTTTCACCGGATAAGTGACTTTGCCATCCTCAATCATGTAGGCTTCGCTCGCTGAAAAGACGAATTTCCCGTTAGTAATGTCGACCTGACCACCGCCGAAATTCACCGCATACAAACCATTTTTGACCGACGCTAAGATCTCAGCCGGATCTTTATCCCCACCTAACATATAAGTATTCGTCATACGCGGCATTGGTAAGTGTGCAAAGGATTCACGGCGCGCATTTCCTGTCACCGGCATTTTCATCAGACGCGCATTCATGGTGTCTTGGATATAGCCTTTGAGAATACCGTCTTCAATCAAAGTAGTACATTGCGTAGGATTACCTTCATCGTCTATATTCAAGGAGCCACGACGATTCGCCAAGGTACCATCATCAACAACCGTCACGCCTTTGGCGGCGACTCTATCGCCGATACGACCAGCAAAAGTACTTGAACCTTTACGATTAAAATCACCTTCCAAACCATGGCCAATCGCCTCGTGCAACAAGACACCGGGCCAACCAGAACCAAGCACGACGGTCATAGGACCCGCAGGCGCTGGACGAGCATCCAGATTGACCAACGCAGACTTTACGGCATCGTCAGCATATTGCTCAAGGATCGCATCAGTGAAATACGAGAAGTTGTAACGGCCACCGCCGCCGCTAGAGCCCGTCTCACGACGTCCATTTTGCTCAGCGATCACAGTCAATGACATACGTACTAATGGGCGGACATCAGCAGCAATAACACCGTCACTGCGCGCCACCAGAATTACGTCGTATTCGCCAGCCAGACTGGCCATCACTTGCACGATGCGTGGATCTTTAGCGCGCGCAATTTTTTCTATACGCTCTAACAAAGCGACTTTTTGTGTTGCATCCAGAGAGGCCAAAGGGTCATCTTGTAAAAACAAATTATGACCTTGTATTCCTTGCATGGAGGAAGCGACTTGAATTTTGCCAGAACCAGCTCGTGCGATCGTGCGTGTGGCTGCAGCGGCCTCTAACAGTGCATGTTCAGATATTTCATCGGAATATGAGAATGCCGTCTTATCGCCAGACACAGCACGCACACCAACGCCTTGATCTATCGAAAAACTACCGGTCTTTACGATACCTTCTTCCAGACTCCAACCTTCACTCTTGGTGAACTGAAAATACAGATCGGCATAATCAATTTTATGCGTGAACATGGTTTTCAGTGCGGACGCTAGCTTAGCTTCATCAAGGCCAAAAGGCGTTAAGAGAATATCGCGGGCGATAGCGAGATGTTTTAAATTTGAATCAAATGGTGTCATGTTTTTCAATCTTTATTGGCAGCCATTATGGCTATTAACTCGCGTATTGTAGAGCATTTCGTGCGGAAGTTTGCAATGGGAGCATCTTGCTAACAAGTGAAGCGCCGGTGTTTCAAAGCGGGCAAATTGCTGCGGATTTTTTGCATTACCGCCAAATCCATATCAGCGATGACGACGCCCTCACCTTCCTCTAGGCAATTCAACACTTTACCCCAAGGATCGACGAGCATACTATGCCCCCAAGTACGGCGACCACTATCATGCGTACCGCCTTGCGCCGAAGCCAATACATAGCATTGGTTTTCAATCGCACGGGCACGCAATAAAATTTCCCAATGCGCCTGCCCAGTTGTGTAAGTAAACGCGGCTGGCAAGACTAACAGGCTGCATGCACCCATGTTGCGAAACAATTCAGGAAAGCGCAGATCATAGCAAATACCCAAGCCAATTTTACCTATCGCGCTATCAAAACTAACGATGTCATTACCTTCTTGTATGGTGTTTGATTCCTGATAGCTTTCCTCACCATTGGTAAAACCGAACAAGTGTATTTTGTCGTAGCGCGCAATTTGCGTTCCGCTGGGATCAAATACCAGACAGGCGTTATAAATTTTATGGCTGTCACTTGATTGCAAGGGAATGGTGCCACCGATGATAGTCATCTGCAATTCGTGCGCCATCTGCTTCAAAAAATTCTGTAAAACCCCATCTCCAGGCGCTTCTGCAAACGCCAATTTATCCGTATCACGCAAGCCCATGATCGACCAATACTCAGGCAAAACGGCGAGTTCGGCACCGGCTAATTTTGCCTGTTGCAGTAAACGTTTTGCCGTTTGGATATTAATGTCTGGATGAGATACCGACACCATTTGTATCGCAGCGATTTTCATCATAGTCCTTATTTTACTTCTGCCTTGTTTTTATCTTGTTCCGCTTTCAGTTGCTCTGCTTTTTGCTTATCTAAAATTTGCTGGCGTTCTTTATTTTCTATCTTGGTTACGACCGGATTTTTCCAAGGTCCAGTGATTTGATATTCATAGGTAAAAGCACGTTTTAATGGGTCTCTAAAGAACAACTGTGCTAAGAAGGTACCCAAACCTATCACAGGATTTACTGCCAAGCCATAAACCACAGAAGCCGCACCGGCATTCAAATCTGGAATGACTGCAACGTGTAAATCTTGCGACTCTTTGGCAATATCAGCATTCCCTTCCATCAACACAGTTGCGTTCACGCTATTCATTTTCAAATTATCAGTCTTGGCAATACCATGCTGGATCTGCGCTGTTCCCGTAATCGTATCGTAAGCAAATCCATCCGAAAAAACATCGCGAAAATCCAAAGTAAATCGTCGTGGCAATGATTGCATGCTCAAGACACCAAGTAACTTCGCTGCACCTGGATCCACTTTGAGAAACTGACCGGCTGCGAGCTTCAGTTGCAATTGTCCACTTAAACTAGGAATATCAATATCGAAAGGCAGCCCATTCCATTGTGCATCGCCTTCCAACCGACCTTTACCGCCACGCATAACTTCCTGAAAATCGAGCCTATCCAAGAGCTTACCGGAGTTTGTAATATCTAAAACATAGCGCAAATTCGTCTGACTATCATTGGCTCTTGCCACCCATTTTCCGCTCGCACTCAGCTCAGCATCATCATTTTTTAGATTTAATTTGTCGATATGCCACTCTCGTCCTTGAGAGGCCAAGCTATTACTGGCAGTCAAATCCAAACGCCCTAGTTTTTTATCAAACAACTCAAAATTATCAACTTGGATGTCTAGATTAGGAATTTGCTTCGTCGTGTTTTTTGCTTCTAACAAGTCACCGACATCGGATGCCGCTGATTTAGGAATCATCAAGCGGTTCAAACGTGCCGTTAACTGCCCATTAGACTGTTGATTGCCCAAGCCATTCCATGTCAGATAACCTGATGCCTGCTTTGAATCTAAATTTGCCTGCCACAAGCCAAACTGATGCGAAGCACCCAATACAATATTGTCTAATTTTTTGCCAAATAAAAATAATTCATCCGTAGTTACTGAAAAACTATTCGGTTCTATGTACTGCGCAATATCAGAATTTTTCTTGCGATCAGCCAGTTGCACTTGTGGATTCTGCGCATTACCTACACCGCTCTCAATACTTCCTTCGGTGGCCTTCGTGTTTTTCTCCAGCAGACGACGCCAGTCATCCACATTCAAAGATTTAGTGTCAATATGCACGCTGAGCCCGCTATCCGGCAATATCGCAGGCGCGTTCACCGCAACGCTGCCGCGTGTTAATTGCCATTTCGCATTTTTTTCATTCGATTTTTTACGTTGATAATGGGCATTGAGACGACTCCCCACGCTCAGTTTGATTTGCTCGCGCGATTCACCAGCGGCACCTGTCATATCTGGCAGGAGTTCAAATTTCAAGGGTAGATTGTCATTGGCAGCTTTAGTCAAAGGTGCTGGCAAATTCCACCCTAAACCCTGTAAACCAGACTCCACTATGACTTCAGTCTGATGTTGCTTGACATTTATTTGCGTGGAGTAGCGACTTTCACCGTTCAACCCAGTTAATAGACCACCCAAATCTATATCCGCAAAATGCTTACGTATTCCATCGGCGTTAGCGACGCCATCCAATTTAATACGTATCACACCATCTTTTTGAGTACCTCCGCTCGCTTGCACAAGCCCACCCAACATTGACGCTTTTAAATTGCCTAAGTTTAAGCCGCGCTCATTAAACTCGATTCGACCATTTAAGCCCGTGATTAATGGCAAATCTGGTTGCAAAGTTGTATCGTTAGCGCCTAATTGCAAAACACCCTGCACTTTCGAATCAAGAATCGTATGCAGCGGTAACTGCAGCTTTAAGTTCAGTTGTGCATTCCCGGTTGCAACGGTGTCATGTAAAAAATTTCCTAACAAGTCGTCAACCGGACTGGCTTTGACATAGCTAAGCATCGTCTGCAAGCCACCACTAGCAATGCCATCAATCTGCAATACAGAATTGTGCTCCATCAAGTCTGGGATCACCGCCTTTACTTTTGAGACAACGACACCATTAGTCGTGCCGTTTTCCGCACGGATTTCCATACGGGCGCGATCAAAAATAAAGCTTCCTTTGATGTTCTCTATCATCGGCCAAAAAGGCGCAGCCCCATCTTTCGCAAAAACTCCGGGCAGAAAATTCAATTTACCTGCTTGAATATTGCCCTTCACCAAAAACTCTCCCTGTTCAAGCGCTCGACTTTCTTTTTGATGAAATGGAAATTGCGCTAAGGGACCTTTGAGTCGAAAAACGACATCGTTGGCAGTCCCATCTAACAAGGCATTACTCAACCAAAAACGTAAATCATCTGGGGTATGCGCTGGAATGTAACGATTGATCGTTTTTAGATCAAAACCATTCAAACGCCCACTGATATCGACGTCACCTAAGTCTTGCTGACGCATAGACAACACATGCTTGCCACTCAATGATGCGATCGCACCGTCTTGTTCAAACTCCATACCATTAACTTGAAACAGTAACTTATCATCGGCAGCGAACTGCCATTGCGCCTGCATTTGCAAGCGTTTAAATGGCATTAGAGGATCAACAAAATAACTCGGCAGTTGCAGCACCAGATCTTGTGAATCCAAAGTAAAACTACCACCTTTATCGTTCGCATCAATTGAACCGGACAAATTATCAAAACCGGGAATCGCTGGTACGGCCGCTTTAGCAGGTGTCTTGCCGACTTTAGGACGTGCAAGTTGCGCCTTCTGTGGTTGCATTTCTAAATTACTGAAATGCCCTTTGATGCTATAGCTAGAAATTTCAGGGAAACTGCCTTGCCAGCGTGCGGTAAACTCCTTCAATACGCCTTTCGGTGCGACGTCTATCAACAGACGTCTCTGGTCTAAAGGAATAGGCAAGTGTTCAGCAAAATTGGCTAAAGAATGCAGATCAAGGGACTGCGCATAGAGTTCAACTTTTTCACCTTGTCCTTTTTCACCTGGGGTAAAAGTCTCCTTTAAAGTGGTCGCTGGCAAAAGCAAACCATCTCGGGTTTGCATAGAAAAGTCGACAAGAGCCAGGCTGTGGCCAGCTTGGCCAAGCATCCAGGACAGGTAACGGTGATTATCGGCAATACGCTCGGAAGCGATGATACGACCGCTCACTTGCGCCATATCCAAAATCGGCAAATCGCGACGAAACTTTCCAAGCACATCTTGTAAACGTACATCAGCAGTGAAGTCGACGATACGACCCTGATCCATTTTCAGCCAAGAACGTAAAGTTCCGACGCCCTTATCAAGCTTAACCGGCAAAGGAAAATATCGATGAATGAGCGGCAAATCCGCTTTTCTAAGATCCGAATACAATTCCCCTGACCAAGAAGCAAGCTCAGATTTTCTATGTGCAAAAACGGATTGAGTAAAGTTACCGCGAATATCCACCGGTGCGGCTAACAGTGACGGCGGTTTGGCATGTAGCGCAAAACGGTGTTTGTGCCATTGATTTTCCAAGACAAGATTGACTTCACTCAATTCTAAAACAGGATTTTCTCGCAATTGATCATCCCAACTGATTTGCCCATCTTGTATGCTTATTTCATGCTGCGCCAACACCCAATCGATGCCAGCCTCATCTTGATTTTTTTGTTGCTTTAGTTGAATTGGAAAACCGGCAACCTGAATCGTGCCTTCACGATCTCTAAGCACTTTCAAGCTAGGTTTAAGCAAAGTAATTTTGTCGAATCTGATATCCAACACAAACAAGGACCACCACGAAATACTGGTGCGAACTTCAGGCAAACTTAATGCAGGCTTTGAAAATTGATCGTGAATGACGACATTGCTAAGTGTCAATTGTGGATTAAAGTTTTGCCATCCAGCCTGAATTTTTTCGATCTGAACTTGTCGACCCATTTTATGACTGGCAAATTGCTCAATGTCGGTTTTGTAATTTTCAAGCCCCGGTAGAACCACGTAGCGCAGCAATAGAAATAAAATGGCGAATAAAAAATACAGCACTAACAAGCACTTCATCGCGATGGCAATAGTTTTTTTCAAACCTCGGCCACTGTGGCAGGCGGCGACAAAGCACGCACCTCGCACACGACGGACGACTTTACGCCAGCCGCGCACATTATCTTGCGACTGCATCTCTGTTAATAAAGATGATTGAGACGATTCCAATTTCACGTTGGAGCCGGACAGGAAAACTTAGGAGGAAACGAAATGTCCAGAAACAGGGTATCCAGTACATTAAACCCAGAATTTCCGTTAGGATTTGAGGCGATGGTGGATGCACTTTTCGAGGCAGTTTTTACGTGAATGAGGCGAAAATAGCTAGCTATTTGCAACGAAGAACGAAAAAAATGACCGAAAATGCGCCGCCAGCGCTCAAATAGCGTCGAAGACGCGCCTAATGGAAAAT
>CAUPKC010000042.1:0-37773 GCA_963511665.1 uncultured Undibacterium sp. | reverse complement strand
ATCGTCTTGCGTGAAATGCCCGCCAATAGGGGCAAACCTAATTCCTCTTGCATTAAGCCGATGTTTTGCAAAAGCTCAATATTATGCTCAAGCGTTTTTCCAAAACCAAATCCAGGGTCAATGCTGAGTCGACTCCTCTCAACGCCGGCAAGCACTAATTGGTCACAACGCTCGCGCAAAAATGCAATAACATCTCGCGTCACGTTGTGATAACTTGGTTGCGCTTGCATGGTTTCTGGCGTTTTTTGCATATGCATCACGCACAAACCAACGTCGCTATCTGCCACCACGGCACGTGCTTCTACAGAATCAAAACCACGAATATCATTGATCATATCAGCGCCGGCAATAATCGCTTCCCGCATGACTTCAGGTTTGTAAGTGTCTATCGAAATCGGTTTACCACAATCACGTAAAGCATAGATCAATGGGATCACGCGCTTTAACTCTTCTTCTAATGGCAAAGGTGTAGCACCAGGGCGACTTGATTCTCCACCAATATCGATGATATCAACACCATCTTCTATCATTTGTTCAGCGTGGGTAATCGCGTGATCTAAGGATTGAAACTTACCACCATCGGAAAATGAATCTGGAGTGACATTGAGGATTCCCATCACCAGTGGTTTGAACAGCGTTTTCATGGCATTGTTGTTCGCCACTTTCATTGGAAAACGGTATCTTCCACATTCAAAATACGGTGTCAGCATCATCATGTCATTAAGCGATCGCTCTAAAAATGAAGGGTGAGGATTTCTCCTCACCCTCGAAAACCAATTTAACTTCTTAAAACTTAGGCTGGTGCAGTTGCATTCGGAGTCACTCCGCCTGGTGGCGTATCTGAAGATGACTTTGGCGTTGCTGTAAATGACTTTGGCGGATGTGGTTCCACACCGTTCATGATGTCATTGATCTGCTCAGCATCTATCGTTTCCCATTCAAGCAATGCTTTGGTCATCGCTTCAACCTTGTCACGATTCTGCTCTAACAACTGACGTGAAATTGCGTATTGCGCATCCAAGATAGTACGAATCTCTGCATCGACTTTTTGTTGAGTCGCTTCAGAAATTGTTTTAGAAGAGCCACCGAAATAACCACTTTCTTGACTATCTTCGTACACCATGACTCCCAAAGTATCGGACATACCAAAACGTGTCACCATTGCCCGTGCTAATTTCGTTGCACGAGAAAAGTCGTTAGAGGCACCTGTCGACATTTGACCAACAAAAATTTCTTCTGCGATACGTCCACCAAACAAGATTGCAATTTCTTCCAGCATCTTATCTTTATAACCGCTGATCTGGTCATGTTCTGGCAACTGCCATGTCAAACCAAGCGCATTACCGCGCGGCATGATAGTGACTTTATGAACTGGATCTGCTTTCGGCAACAGTTTAGCCACTACCGCGTGACCTGATTCATGGTAAGCCGTATTACGACGTTCATCTTCACGCATGACCATGGATTTACGCTCTGGTCCCATGTAGATCTTATCTTTCGCGTCTTCAAAATCTTGCATCTCAACCAAACGCTTGTTACGACGTGCAGCGAACAAGGCCGATTCATTCACCAGATTGGCCAAATCAGCACCGGAAAAGCCTGGCGTACCACGAGCCAAAATGTCGGCACGAACGTCAGGTGCGATTGGCACTTTGCGCATGTGCACATTGAGAATCTGCTCACGACCACGAATATCCGGCAAGCTCACTGTCACTTGACGATCAAAACGACCTGGGCGTAATAAGGCTTTATCCAATACGTCGGCGCGGTTAGTCGCAGCAACGACAATCACACCAGAGTTAGGTTCAAAACCATCCATCTCTACGAGCATTTGATTCAATGTCTGTTCGCGCTCATCATTACCGCCGCCCATACCAGCACCGCGATGACGACCGACCGCGTCGATCTCATCGATAAAAATAATACATGGCGAATGTTTTTTTGCATTGTCGAACATATCGCGTACACGAGACGCACCAACACCGACGAACATTTCAACGAAATCAGAACCTGAGATAGTGAAGAATGGCACTTTTGCTTCACCTGCAATCGCACGTGCTAACAAAGTCTTACCCGTACCTGGAGGCCCCACCATCAAAACGCCGCGTGGAATACGCCCACCGAGCTTTTGAAATTTACTTGGGTCTTTCAAGAAATCAACGACTTCACTAACTTCTTCTTTCGCTTCATCGCAACCAGCTACATCCGCAAAGGTGACGTGATTATTCGTGTCATCCAACATCCGAGCTTTAGATTTACCGAATGAGAATGCACCGCCTTTGCCACCGCCTTGCATTTGGCGCATGAAGAAAATCCAAACTGCGATTAACAATAACATCGGACCGTAAGAAATCAGAATTTGGCCGATCAATGATGGTTCTTCTGGTGGTTTGCTATCAAATTTGATACCGTTATCAACCAGATCTTTCGCCAAGCCTTTATCGAAAATCGTCAATTGCGATTTGATTTTCTTATCGTCAATGGTAGTCGCAATGACAGTACGGCTACTGTCATCGATGATGGCTTCTTTAATACGTTTGGCACGCACTTCATCCAAAAATTGCGAGTAAGGCATGGAGACAGCACCCGCTGCCAAATTCTTACTATCGAATTTATTGAACACCATAAAGAGCACCAAGAGGACAGCGCCCCACATTGCAATTTTGGTTAACATTGAATTATTCACAAAAACTCCTCAGGTGCATATCTTGCACAAAAAGTCGCGGGTAAAATGACGCGCGAAAATACTGGCACTGGTAAATGTTTATTCTACTCGCATTGAATACAGCTTGCTGGACAAGATATGCTGGCGCCATTGACAATTATCAAGAGTAAAACAGATGAAATATCGATTTATTTCACTTATTTTTACATCATGTCGGATGCTTTAAGCCTTTTCCTAACAAAAATATCTCAGATGACTTATCTTTACTGGCTTTTGGCTTTTTATTCGCGACAGTAGTAAATTCATTTTTGAATAAAGTCACTAAGGCATTATAGCTAGTCCCATGAAAACATTTGACGAGCAAGGCTCCATTTGGCTTTAAATGTGCCTTAGCAAATTCAACTGCCAATTCAATAATGTATTCAACGCGTGCGCCATCCACGGTGGCGTTCCCTGACAAATTGGGCGCCATATCCGACAAAACAACATCGACTTTTTTGCCGTGCAGCTTGGCTTCCAGCTGAGACAAGACGTCTTCTTCACGAAAATCACCCTGAATAAAATGGACGTCGGCGATCGGCTCCATCTCCAACAAATCGAGTGCATAGATCTCACCGAGAATGCCGCCGCCCTCTTTACCTGCCAATTTATTCCGCACATATTGCGACCAACTACCCGGCGTCGCTCCCAAATCGACGATAATCTGACCAGCTTTGATCAATTTTTCGGTTTCGTCGATTTCTTTGAGCTTATAAACAGCCCGTGAGCGATAGCCCTCTTTTTGTGCTAATTTCACATAAGGATCATTAATATGATCGTGAACCCAATTTTGATTGAATTTATTCTTGGCCATTGGCGTAAAATACTGCTTTTAAAGGAATTTATATGTCAAACGACGCATCAACTGCAAAAATCAAACCAAAATCAAAACTCACACCAGCTGAACGTAGTGAATTACGTGCTGAAGCGCATGGCCTCAAACCTATCGTTATCATCGGTGAAGCTGGACTCACACCGGCGGTAAAGAAAGAAATTGATGCCAGCCTGAATTCTCACGGATTAATCAAGGTTCGCGTCTTTGGTGATGACCGTGAAGCACGCGTGGCAATGTACGACACAATTTGCGAAGAACTCGATGCCGAACCAGTTCAACACATAGGCAAATTATTGGTGATCTACCGTCCAAAAATCGACGGTATTAAAGAAACAAAATTTGTAAAACGTGGCAAAGGTTTGCGTGAAGTGACTATTGTGAAGCCTAGCGCAAGTGGCACGAAAAAACCATCTGTTTCTAAAGTTTTAGTCAAAGGCAATGAACGCGTAACCCAAGGTGGCACGATCAAACGCGCTAAACCACGTCAATCCAGCGTCAAGAAAACTGGCAGAGACTAAGTTCAAACTCTTTTGACTAACTTCAACTAGCGCAATAGTTACTACCGTTAGTATCGTTATTATCAAAGAGGGGCGCAAACTTGCGCCCCATTTTATTAACTTTTTTCTCAGTACCTGCTAGCACTTCTTGTTAACCGTAGACCAACGACGTGCTTTGTGAAATTAGATGTACGACACATCCAAAATTTCATATTCACGCACGCCAGCTGGCGCTTGCACGCCAACCACATCACCCGCGTACTTACCGATTAAGGCACGCGCGATAGGTGAAGTGATCGACACTTTATTCAATTTCAAGTCGGCTTCATCTTCACCCACGATTTGGTATTGAACTTTCTGTCCATTTTCTAAATCTTCCAATTGCACCGTTGCCGCAAACACCACGCGACCTTCTGCGTCCAATTCGGTAGGATCAATAATTTGTGCTGCGCTCAATTTACCATCGAGCTCCGCAATACGACCTTCGATAAAACTTTGACGCTCTTTAGCCGCGTCATATTCCGCATTTTCAGACAAATCGCCCTGCGCGCGCGCTTCTGCAATCGCGTTAATTACATCAGGACGTTCTTTAGTCTTCAATTTGTGCAACTCTTGCTTGAGCAATTCTGCACCAAATTTTGTCAGGGGTACTGTACTCATAGCTATCTATAATATGTAAGTGAAAAATTAGGTAAAAAAAACTGGGAAAAAATCCCAAGTTAAAAAAACAAGATGGATTACCATCCTGCCTAAAAGTAGAGAGGTCACAAGAACAATGATGACTCATTGTTGATTGTGACCTCTCTATGTGCGTTTCCCTGTTGGTCAGGGATTCGCAGAATTGCGCTTAGTGTAAAGACTTATGCAGACCTTGTAAATCATAGACATGCAATTCGTCCAAATGGCGCATACCTTCGACCGCAGCTTCTGCACCTGCAATCGTCGTAATAGTCGTCGCACCTGAAGCTAAAGCAGAAACGCGAATCGACCGAGAGTCGGCAATCGCATTACGTTTTTCTTCAACGGTGTTGATGACCATGACCACTTCACGGTTTTTCAACAGGTCAACCACGTGTGGACGACCTTCAGCGACTTTATTCACAGAAGCACAAGTCACACCAGCCGCTGAAATTGCGGCAGCTGTACCTTTGGTGGCGACCAATTCAAAGCCCATCGCGACCAGATTCTTAGCGATGTTAATTGCACGTGGCTTATCGGCATTTTTCACTGTCAAGAACACTTTGCCGGATCTAGGTAATTTAACACCCGCGCCCAATTGCGACTTAACAAAGGCTTCACCGAAAGTTTTGCCAACGCCCATGACTTCACCAGTCGATTTCATTTCAGGACCCAAAATCGTATCGACACCTGGGAATTTCACGAACGGGAACACCGCTTCTTTCACGCTGAAATACGACGGAATCACTTCCTTGTAAATACCTTGAGAATCCAAAGATTGACCGACCATGCAACGCGCAGCAATTTTCGCTAATTGCAAACCGGTGACCTTAGAAACATAAGGCACAGTGCGCGATGCACGAGGATTGACTTCCAGCACGTACACAACATCTTCGCCGTCTTTTTGCTGAATCGCAAATTGCACGTTCATCAAACCAACCACGTTTAAACCTTTTGCCATCAAGCTAGTTTGACGTTTTAGTTCATCAATCGTTGCTTGCTTCAAAGAATATGGTGGCAAAGAACAAGCAGAGTCACCAGAGTGTACGCCAGCTTGCTCAATATGCTCCATCACGCCGCCGATGAAAGTGCGTGTGCCGTCAGACAAACAATCAACGTCAACTTCAATCGCATCATTCAAGAAGCGATCTAACAACACTGGCGAATCGTGCGACACTTTGACCGCTTCACGCATGTAGCGCTCAAGATCACGTTGTTCATGCACGATTTCCATTGCACGACCACCCAAAACATAAGACGGACGAACCACGAGTGGATAGCCAATTTCCTGCGCCAGGGCGAGTGCCTCATCTTCCGTGCGTGCAGTACGGTTTGGCGGCTGACGCAAACCAATTTCGTGCAACATTTTTTGGAAACGTTCGCGATCCTCTGCTGCGTCGATCATGTCTGGCGAAGTACCGATAATCGGCACGCCATTCGCTTCTAACTCCAACGCCAATTTTAATGGTGTCTGTCCACCGTATTGAACGATCACGCCAACTGGTTTTTCCAGATCAACGATTTCCAGAACATCTTCCAAAGTCAGTGGTTCGAAATACAAACGATCCGACGTGTCGTAGTCAGTAGAAACAGTTTCCGGATTACAGTTAACCATAATCGTTTCGTAACCATCTTCACGCATCGCGAATGCTGCATGGACGCAGCAGTAATCGAATTCAATACCTTGACCGATACGGTTTGGACCACCGCCCAGAACGATGATTTTCTTCTTGTCGGTTGGCGCTGATTCACACTCATCTTCATAAGTCGAATACATGTAAGCTGTCTTCGTCGCGAACTCGCCTGCACACGTATCAACACGCTTATAAACTGGACGTACATTCAAAGCAATACGCTTTTCACGAAGTGCAGTGCCAGTCGATTTCAAGAGTTTTGCCAAGCGACGATCAGAGAAGCCTTTTTTCTTCAGCTTCAACAACAAATCTTTATCAATGGAGTCCAAGGACTGCGTTTCCAGCCACAATTCAATATCGATAATGTCTTTAATTTGCGCCAAGAACCATGGGTCGATGCGCGTCAACTGATGCACTTCTTCCATGGTAAAGCCTTGCGCGAATGCGTCACCAACATACCAGATCCGATCTGGACCCGGCGCACCGAGTTCTTTTTCCAAAACCTCACGGTCGGTGGTTTTTTCATTCATACCATCAACGCCAACTTCCAAACCGCGTAAAGCTTTCTGAAAGGATTCTTGGAAAGTACGACCAATTGCCATCACTTCACCAACCGACTTCATCTGCGTCGTCAAACGATTATCCGCTTGCGGGAATTTTTCGAATGTGAAGCGCGGAATCTTAGTCACAACGTAATCGATAGACGGCTCGAATGATGCTGGTGTTTGACCACCAGTAATTTCGTTACGCAACTCGTCAAGCGTAAAACCAACGGCGAGTTTTGCCGCAATCTTCGCGATTGGGAAACCAGTTGCCTTTGACGCCAGCGCAGATGAACGTGATACACGTGGATTCATCTCAATCACGATCATACGACCATCAGCCGGATTGATAGAGAACTGCACGTTAGAACCGCCAGTGTCCACACCAATCTCACGCAAGACCGCCAAAGAGGCGTTACGCATGATTTGGTATTCCTTGTCGGTCAAAGTTTGTGCAGGCGCGACTGTGATCGAGTCACCAGTATGCACACCCATTGGATCTAAGTTTTCGATTGAGCAAACAATGATGCAGTTGTCTGCTTTATCGCGCACGACTTCCATCTCGTACTCTTTCCAACCGATCAAAGACTCTTCAATCAATAATTCATTGGTTGGCGATGCTTCTAAACCGCGCTTACAAATCGTTTCGAATTCTTCTTCATTGTAGGCAATACCGCCGCCCGTGCCACCCATGGTGAAGGATGGACGAATAATGACCGGGAAGCCGACTGTTTTTTGCACAGCCCATGATTCTTCCAAACTATGTGCAACGCCAGAACGCGCGGAACCCAGACCGATCTTGGTCATCGCATCTTTAAACTTGGAACGGTCTTCTGCTTTATCAATCGCTTCCGGAGAAGCACCAATCAATTCGCATTTGTATTTTTCAAGCACACCATGCTTATGCAAATCCAAAGCACAATTCAAGGCAGTCTGGCCACCCATGGTCGGCAAGATTGCATCAGGACGCTCTTTGGCGATAATGCGCTCAACGACTTGCCAAGTAATTGGCTCGATGTAAGTCACATCGGCCATTTCTGGGTCAGTCATAATGGTCGCTGGATTGCTGTTCACCAAAATAACTTTGTAGCCTTCTTCGCGCAAAGCTTTACAAGCCTGTGCACCAGAATAATCGAACTCGCAAGCCTGACCAATGATGATAGGACCGGCGCCGATAATTAAAATACTTTTTATGTCTATACGCTTAGGCATTTTTATTCTTCTCCAACTTTGCTGTCTTCATCAGGTTCGTGAAACGATCAAACAGGTAGGCAATATCATGCGGACCTGGTGAAGCTTCAGGGTGACCTTGGAAACAAAATGCTGGTTTGTCTGTACGGGCAAAGCCTTGCAAAGAGCCGTCAAACAAAGACACATGGGTAACACGGCAGTTATCAGGCAAAGACGCTGCATCCACTGCAAAACCATGATTTTGCGACGTAATCAAAACTTGCTTTGTATCGAGATCTTGTACTGGGTGATTCGCACCATGATGACCAAACTTCATCTTCAAAGTTTTTGCACCAGACGCTAAAGCCATGATTTGATGACCTAAGCAAATACCGAAAGTTGGAATACCTTTTTCGATCAATTCTTTAGCCGCTGCAATCGCGTATTCGCATGGCTGCGGATCTCCCGGCCCATTCGACAAGAACACGCCATCTGGATTCAAAGCTAAAACATCTGCTGCCGTCGATTGCGCTGGCAAGACAGTGACTTTGCAACCACGCTCTGCCAACATGCGGAGAATATTGCGCTTTACGCCAAAATCGAAAGCCACCACGTGGAATTCTGGATTACTTAATTTGCCGTAACCTTGACCGAGCTTCCATTCAGCTTCTGTCCATTCGTAGGACTTAGACACAGAAACAACTTTCGCCAAATCCATACCAGACAAGCCTGGGAAAGACTTTGCCAACTCCAATGCTTTTGCTGCATCTTTGCCTACCAAAATCGCACCACCTTGCGCACCTTTTTCACGCAAGATACGTGTCAATTTGCGCGTGTCGATGCCAGCGATAGCAACGATGTTTTGTGATTTCAAGTAATCAGCCAAAGTTTGCTCAGAACGGAAATTCGACACCAGTAAAGGCAGATCTTTGATGATCAATCCAGCGGCATGAATTTTGTCAGATTCGACGTCTTCCGCATTCACACCAGTATTACCAATGTGCGGATAGGTCAACGTGACGATTTGGGAGCTATAACTAGGGTCCGTCAAGATTTCTTGATAACCAGTCATGGAGGTATTAAAAACAACTTCACCGATCGTATGACCGGTGGCGCCAATGGATACGCCCGTAAAAATCGTGCCATCAGCGAGGGCAAGAATAGCGACGGTATCGGGATTGGAACTTAAGGACTGCGGAATGGGCAGCAAGGGCAACTCCTGTAGTGTTACCGCCGTTGCGCGCCCAAACATCGATCGTTACTTGCTGTTCTCAGAACACCGCTCTAGTAACAGGGCGCAATCCGGAGAATGAGGAACAATCAAAGTAGAGAGTGATTTTTTGGATATGCGCTACGACGAGATTTGAATAAGCTAAACCCTCGAATTATAGCGCAAATGACGCCCTCAGGCAATCGCAGAATTCTTTCCAAAAAGCACTTTCTCGCATTTTGATTGCTATTCAGCTGCGCTGACGGCAGAGTACACTAAAGAATTTCATAAAATTTTGCCCACTCTTTCTTGTCCGAGCTTTCCTTTGCGCGGATAATGCAGCCTTTCTCGCTCAAAGAACTCAAAAGCCGTGGCATCCACTCTCGCTGATCAGATCAATAATTTATTGCCACAAACACAATGCACCAAATGTGGATACCCCGCCTGCCAGGCCTACGCCCATGCGATCGCGGATGGTAGTGCCAACTACAATCAATGCCCACCCGGCGGGCAAGAAGGCATCAACCGACTCGCCAAGCTGTTAGGCAAAACAAGCTTGCCATTGAATCTAGCCAACGGCGTGGAAAAGCCTCGTAGCATTGCCTTTATTGAGGAAGCTGCCTGCATAGGCTGCACACTTTGCATACAAGCCTGCCCTGTCGATGCCATCATGGGTGCCAATAAACAAATGCATACCGTGATTCCGGAATTGTGTACAGGCTGCGATTTATGTGTAGCGCCCTGCCCTGTGGATTGCATCATCATGCTACCGACTGAAAGCACATCATCTGGCTGGCAAGCGTGGTCGCAAGAACAAGCCGATGGCGCCAAACAACGCTACCAGCAAAGAGAGCAGCGATTAATTCGGGAAAAGCAAGAAAACGAAACACGCTTACTAGCAAGAGCACATGAGAAACTTAAGCTGGTGTCACTAGAAGCTGCGGAAACTCAAGCTGAGCTAGACGAAAAAGAACGAAAGAAAAAAGTCATCGCTAATGCCATTCTGCGCGCTTCTGCAAATAAAGATGTGCAAGCCAAATAATTGATGAAGACTACTTAATTCTCATGAACGCGAACAAACGCCTAGAAATATTTACCCGCTTGCGAGCACAAAATCCGCACCCAACCACGGAACTCGAATACACGACACCATTCGAACTACTGATTGCGGTTTTACTTTCAGCGCAGGCAACTGACGTCTCTGTCAACAAGGCCACCAGACGGCTCTACCCTAACGCGAATACGCCGCAGAAGATATTTGATTTAGGCGTTGACGGCTTAATTCCCTATATACAAACGATAGGCCTATTTCGCACCAAAGCGAAAAACACCATAGAAACTTGCCGCATATTGTTAGAGCAACACAAGGGTGAAGTGCCGCGTACTCGTGAGGCACTAGAAGCCTTACCAGGCGTCGGCAGAAAAACCGCGAATGTCGTACTCAATACGGCATTTGGCGAACCCACTATCGCAGTGGACACCCATATTTTTCGCGTCTCAAATCGGACGGGCATCGCACCGGGCAAAAATGTTGATATAGTCGAAGAAAAATTATTGAAATTTGTCCCCAATGATTTCAAGCTCGACGCCCATCATTGGTTGATCTTGCATGGTCGTTATACCTGCATCGCCCGAACGCCCAAATGTTGGAATTGCATGATTGCAGATTTGTGCGAATTTAAACAAAAAACGCCCTTACCAGATCATGTGTAAGAGCGTTTTTAGTGAGACTTGTTAGCGATACTTATTAGGTATCGAAACGAAAGTCAATTACAAGATTTGGCAAGCTTCATCAAAATCCAAACGTGGCGAACGCGGGAATAGTTTTGCCGCATCACCATAACCAATACTGCAAACAAAATTGACCTTCACTGGCGTATCAGCAAAAAAGGCAGCATTGATTTTATCGGCATCAAATCCTGACATAGGACCGCAATCCAAACCTAAAGCGCGCGCAGCCATCATGAAATACGCACCTTGCAAACTCGAATTTCTGAAAGCAGTGGCTTCGATATTCGCCTGATTACCCTCAAACCAAGAGCGTGCATCCGGTGCATGTGGAAACAATTTGATCAATTTTTCATAGAAGGCCAAATCCATGCCAATGATCACTGTTACAGGTGCCTGGCGTGTTTTTTCAGCATTACCTGGCGACATGCATGCTACCAATTTTTCTTTTTGCTCCGCAGATTTTACAAATGCAAAACGCGCCGGGCAGGAATTAGCTGAGGTAGGCGCCCATTTCATAGCATCGTAAATCGCCTGAATTTGCTCATCACTGACCGGCTTATCTAACCAGACATTATGCGTACGGGCAGAAGCGAATAATAAGTCTAAAGATTCTTGATTTAACATGTGATACCACCTTAAATGAACGAAGCCGCGATCATAACCGAAAATTAATTTCTCTTCAGGATACAAAATTAGCCAACAAGCTACGGATTGTTCAAATTCCCAGTAAAATCTCGTCCAACTTCGAAATCCTGATCATGCAACAAACTTAACTAAGCAGAACATGTTTAATCCCAGCCAAGACGATGTACGCCGCTTTTTTTGCGAAACCTTCCGCAAATATCACGCCAAAGAAATTCTCACACCATTAGAAACCATCGCTGCAGACTGGATTTCTCAACACCCTGAATATGCCAATGATTTTCGCGATGTCGAAGCGGCATTGCAACGAAACTACAGCGTAGATTCGGGCAAGACCAATCCTTTTCTGCATTTGTCTATGCATCTAACGATCGCTGAACAAGTGACGATTAATCAACCACACGGGGTACGCATTGCCTATGAAGCATTAGCACACACAAAAAATTCCATTCATGAAGCACATCATGAAATGATGGATTGCTTAGGCGAAATGATATGGAATTCACAACGCAATGGCACACCACCCGATGGTGAGGCCTACCTGTCTTCGCTAATGAAACGAGCGGGCAAATAAGGTCAATACCAATAAAAAAAGCCACGACACGCGTGGCTTTTTTCAATCAAAGCAAAAATTATTTCTTTAAAACTAAACTGCCTTTCAAGCTAGCGAGATACGCAGAAATGTTTTCAATGTCCGCATTACTCAATGCTTTTGCCTGAACTTCCATGATCGCATTGCTACGACCCGCAAGACCAACAGCACCACGCTGATAGGATTTCAGCGCCTGAACCAGATAATCTTTATGTTGACCCGCTAATTTTGGATAGCTAGGGTCAATTGGCTCATTGTAATTTGCGCCATGGCAGGAAGCACAGTTAAATTTTGCGGCTGCGACCTTACCTGCATCGATATTACCAGCTGCAAATGCACCGGCAGACAATGTCAGCGCAGAAGCAACTGAAACGACTAAAGCGATTTTTTTCATCATTATCCTCAGCTTATTTTTGTTGTGCGTTTTGTTGCGAGTAGTAAGCAGCCAAATCAGCAATATCCTGATCGCTCAAACTACCTGCAATCCCGCGCATCGATGGATGCTTACGATCACCCTTGCGATAGGCTTTCAATGCACTTTCAATGTATTTCGCAGACTGACCGCCAATCAGAGGTACTTGATACACTTCTGGGAAAGTCGCTTTGTAACCTGGGATAGCATGGCAACCGATACACATCGCCACTTTGTTTTCTGCGGCTTTCGCGTTACCAACAACTTAAGCCGACACAGCAATCTTTGCGACGCACGCTAAAGCGAGTAGAGCAAATAATTTTTTCATATTAGCTGAGAGAAAATAATCAGGAAAATCAAAACAGCGATTTGATCGAAGTCAGCATTTTAGCCGATAACCGTTAATTTTGCGCAAATTTCATGTGCACTTCAGACACAATTTGTAATTTTTAGAGGAATTTAATAAGTGATAAACAAACACAATTCTACAATTTTCACAATTCGAGGCTTGCCACCAGAATCGCCAAGCTCTACATCGTGATAAGTTTTTTTGTTTATACTCACTGCTAAATCTTTTCGAATGCAATAACACCAATTCATCATCATGAAAAATACCCTACGCTTTGACGGTGCGGACAATTACGTCGCCACTGATGACTTAAAACTCGCGGTCAATGCCGCTCTGACGCTACAACGACCATTATTGATTAAAGGCGAGCCTGGTACAGGTAAAACCATGTTAGCCGAAGAAGTTGCCGCTGCATTGAACATGCCGCTTCTGCAATGGCACATTAAATCCACTACCAAGGCGCAACAAGGCTTGTATGAGTATGACGCAGTTTCACGCTTACGCGACTCCCAGTTGGGCGATGAGCGAGTCAAAGATATCCACAACTACATTGTCAAGGGCGTTTTGTGGCAAGCATTCAATGCGGATGAGCCAGTCGTTTTGCTTATTGACGAAATCGACAAAGCCGACATCGAATTTCCGAATGATTTATTACGCGAGTTAGATCGCATGGAATTTTATGTCTATGAAACGCGTGAAATGGTGCGCACCAAACATAGACCTTTGGTGATCATCACTTCAAACAATGAAAAAGAATTGCCGGACGCGTTCCTGCGTCGCTGCTTCTTCCATTACATTAAATTCCCTGAAAAAGAAACCATGCAGGCGATTGTTAACGTACATTTTCCGAACTTAAAAGCCGACTTGTTAGCGAATGCTTTGGAGGCTTTTTATCAGTTACGCGAAGTCAATGGTCTCAAGAAAAAACCCTCTACTTCAGAGCTGATTGACTGGCTAAAATTATTACTTGCAGAAGATATTCCTGCCGAAGCTTTGCTTTCAAAAGAGAACAAAAATGTCATCCCACCGCTGCATGGCGCACTTTTGAAGAATGAGCAAGATGTACATTTGTTTGAACGACTCATGATGATGTCGCGCAATCATCGCTAGTTTCAAATTTTAACCATTAAAAAAGCCGTCAACGTTGACGGCTTTTTTACATTATCAGTCAAACAGATTAATTCTTTGACTGATCAAGCATTTTATTCTTCGCAATCCAAGTGCACTTTAACCCAGATTTTCCATTAGGCGCGTCTTCAACGCTATTTGAGCGCTGGCGGCGCATTTTCGGTCATTTTTTTCGTTCTTCGTTGCAAATAGCTAGCTATTTTCGCCTCATTCACGTAAAAACTGCCTCGAAAAGTGCATCCACCATCATCTCAAATCCTAACGGAAATTCTGGGTTGAAGGCGAAAAAAAGTCACCCCTGCGGGTGATTTTTAGCCTTCGAGCAGCGCACGCATACTTGCGTTTGCTGAAGGATGCCTCGATAAAATAAATAATCAGTTCTTTGACTGATCAACCATCTTGTTTTTTGCAATCCAAGGCATCATCGCGCGCAATTTTGCACCGACTTGCTCGATCTGATGTTCAGAGTTCAAACGGCGACGGGAAATCAAAGTTGGCGCGCCAGCTTTGTTTTCCAAGATGAAGCTCTTCGCGTATTCGCCAGTTTGGATATCTTTCAAACACTGACGCATTGCTTGTTTTGTCGCATCTGTAACGATACGTGGGCCTGTAACATATTCGCCGTATTCTGCATTGTTCGAAATCGAGTAATTCATGTTAGCGATACCGCCTTCATAGATCAAATCGACGATCAATTTCAGTTCATGCAAACATTCAAAATAGGCCATCTCTGGTGCGTAACCGCCTTCAACCAAAGTTTCAAAACCAGCTTTGATCAATTCCACTGCGCCACCACACAACACCGCTTGCTCACCGAACAAATCCGTTTCAGTTTCTTCACGGAAGTTGGTTTCGATGATACCAGCACGACCACCACCATTTGCCATTGCATAGGACAAAGCGATGTCACGTGCAGAGCCAGATTTATCTTGGTACACGGCGATCAAATGTGGCACACCGCCACCTTGAGTGTACGTAGCGCGTACTGTGTGACCCGGAGCCTTTGGTGCGATCATGATCACGTCCATATCAGCACGTGGAACGACTTGACCGTAATGCACATTAAAGCCATGGGCGAACGCCAATACAGCGCCTTGTTTCGCATATGGTGCGACGTTTTCGTTATACACCTGTGCGATATTTTCATCTGGCAACAGGATCATGATGACGTCAGCTTCTTTGACTGCATCATTTACTTCAGCTACTTGCAAGCCAGCATTCTTTGCCTTGTCCCAAGATGCGCCGCCTTTACGCAATGCGACTGTGATCTGGCAGCCAGATTCACTCATATTCAACGCATGCGCATGGCCTTGTGAACCGTAACCGATGATGGCAACTTTTTTACCTTTGATCAAAGAGAGATCGCAATCTTTATCGTAAAAAACTTTCATTTTGATGTCCTATAAATTTAAATAATTCGAGTTTGAAAATGCTTGCTTGAGTCAGAGTTCAAGCGATAACCTGGACCGCAGAGACACCGAGAGCACGGAGGAAGAATCTTTCAATTCTCTGTATCCTCTGCGCCTTCGCGGTTTTACTTCTTCTGCTAAATCTGATTACACTTTAAGTATGCGTTCACCACGGCCAATACCAGAACCACCGGTACGAACTGTCTCTAGAATTGCAGTACGTTCTATGGAATCGATGAAGGCATCGAGCTTCCCTTTGTTACCGGTCAATTCTATGGTGTAGCTTTTTTCAGTGACGTCGATGATGCGACCACGGAAAATATACGCCGTAAGTTTCATCTCTTCGCTCTCTTTGCCAACGGCTCGTACCTTGATGAGCATCAGCTCACGTTCAATATGTGCGCCTTCGGTTAAGTCGACCACCTTCACTACTTCAATCAAGCGGTTCAAATGTTTCGTGATTTGTTCAATCACATCATCAGAACCAGTGGTGACAATCGTCATGCGTGACAATGTTGCGTCTTCGGTAGGCGCAACCGTCAAAGTTTCGATGTTATAACCACGTGCTGAGAATAAGCCTACTACACGTGATAAAGCGCCCGCTTCGTTTTCGAGCAATACGGAAATAATGTGTCTCATTACAAATCCTCCGAACCAAGCAACATTTCAGTCAGACCTTTACCGGCTTTCACCATGGGCCAAACCTTCTCGTCTTGATCTGTAATGAAATTCATGAACACCAGCTTGTCTTTCATGGCAAATGCCTCTTGCAACGCACCGTCCACATCAGCAGGATTCTCAATCTTCATGCCGACATGACCATAGGCCTCAACCAACTTAGTAAAGTCAGGTAATGAGTCCATATAGGACTCCGCATAGCGACCAGCATAATCAATTTGTTGCCACTGACGAACCATGCCAAGCGCACGGTTATTCAACAAAATAATCTTTGGTGTCAAATGATATTGCTTGCAGGTTGCGAGCTCTTGAATACACATCTGGATTGATGCTTCGCCCGTAATACAAGCGACTGTCGCATCGGGATTTGCCATCTGCACGCCCATGGCATAAGGTAAGCCTACACCCATGGTTCCCAAACCACCGGAATTAATCCAACGACGTGGTTGGTTAAATTTGTAGTACTGCGCCGCCCACATTTGATGTTGTCCAACGTCAGATGTGACGAAAGCATCACCTTTGGTGATTGCACACACTTTTTGAATAATGGATTGTGGCTTGATAATCTCGGAAGAATCTGTATAGCCGAGACAATCTTGTTCACGCCACTTATTAATCTGCTTCCACCAGTCCGCCAAAGGTTTAGCGTTTGGTTTCGCATCAGATGCAGCCAACTGTGAAAGCATTTCAACCAATACGTCTTTGACGTTACCGACAATAGGAATGTCGACTTTAACGCGTTTAGAAATCGAAGAAGGATCAATATCCACGTGAATAATCTTACGCGGATGCGAAGCGAAATGTTTAGGATTTCCGATCACACGATCATCAAAACGCGCACCGATCGCAATCAACACGTCGCAGTGTTGCATCGCCATATTGGCTTCATAAGTACCATGCATACCAGGCATACCGACGAACTTGTCGTCAGCCGCGCGATAGCCTCCAAGTCCCATCAATGTATTGGTAACAGGAAAGCCTAATTGATCAACTAACTTATTCAATTCTGGCGCTGCATTCGCCAAGATCACACCACCACCGGTGTAAATCATCGGACGCTCAGCTTGCAGCAGCAATTGAACTGCTTTACGAATTTGTCCTGCGTGACCTTTATCGACTGGGCGATAAGAACGCATTTCAATTTCTTTAGGGTAGTGGTAAGTGGTTTTGTGATTACTGATATCTTTAGGAATATCAATCAAGACAGGACCTGGACGACCTGTAGTCGCGATGAAGAAAGCCTTCTTCACAGTATCCGCCAAATCACGCACATCTTTTACCAAGAAATTGTGCTTTACACAAGGACGAGTGATACCCACGGTGTCACATTCCTGGAACGCATCCTCACCAATTGCATGGCTAGGTACTTGTCCTGAAATGACGATCATGGGAATAGAATCCATGTAGGCTGTTGCGAGCCCTGTCACTGCATTCGTTACACCCGGGCCAGAAGTCACCAGTGCGACACCGATCTTATTCGATGAACGAGAATAAGCATCCGCAGCATGAATCGCGGCTTGCTCATGACGAACTAGGATATGTTGGAATTTACTTTGATTGAAAATCGCATCGTAAATATAAAGGACGGCACCACCCGGATAACCGAATACATGCTCAACGCCTTCCTCTGCGAGACACTTAACGAGAATTTCTGCGCCTGTGTACTCCGTGTTGCGGTCACTATTGCGGTCGAGACTCTTCTCGGCTCCGCGATCCGATTGACGATCGGACGGTCGTTCTGAACTCATTTTATTTCCTTTCAAGGTCCATTGGAGATTGATCGGATGCTCTTTCCTGACGAAATTCAAACTTCAAAAGCGGTCAGCTGACGTTCCTTTTTGTGCGGTCACTTTCCCCTTCTACTATCCGTTGGATAATATTCCAGGCAAAGCTTAATGGCGACTCGTGCGGTCAGGGTAAGGCTAAGAAATAACGAATTTCTCACGCTTGTGGCATGGGTTAGAACAAACTGCTACTAACAATTTACTGATAGTGACTTGCTGAAAGAGGCATTGTGGGCCAGATCAAACAAGTGTTGGTACTCCGAGATTTTGGAGCGAGCCTCTACACTACTGCGATGCAACAATTTGGTCAAGACTATTTAGGGTGTAATGCTAAGATATTTCAAAGAAACCCCTAAATTCAAGCGTTTCCCCCCTATTCATCAAACTAATAAGCGAAGAATTTCATAAAATAAGAGGACATTGACAGGCTTTTTTGTTAGCATGTGCGCACTTTTGGTACGCTCGCACAAAAAGCATTGCACCGAAAATGTGCAAAAAATGTAAACCAATTTGACGATTTGATCGTTATGGCTCTTACGCTTGCATTTCGCTTTTTCTAACATTTTAGAAACTTTACGTTTTTCAAGGCACCATCCTCCGAATGGCAACCACAAAAGAATTATCCAACTTCCTCGAAGGCGTAGAGCGTCGCGCATACAAACATGCCGTGTACATGGTTCGCAACGATGAATCTGCGTTAGACATCGTTCAAGATGCAATGATCAAGTTATCAGAAAAATATGGTGATAAACCTGCCAATGAATTACCAATGTTATTTCAACGTATTCTGCAAAACACCATATTAGATTTTTTCCGAAGAGAAAAAGTCAGAAATAATCGAATAAGTTTGTTTTCCAATATCACCACGAATAATCAAGATGACGATAATTTTGATATATTAGAGGTACACTCTTCAGAAGAAGGCAGCGAAGCGGCTGAATCGACTGAGCAAAAATTGGAAAGAGAGCAAGTTTTAAATATCATTGATGCCCAAATAAAAAAACTTCCTACACGTCAACGAGAAGCCTTCCTCATGCGTTACTGGGAAGACATGGACGTCGCAGAGACGGCGACAGCCATGGGTTGTTCAGAGGGGAGCGTGAAAACGCATTGTTCAAGAGCGACTCACGCACTGGCAGCTTCACTTAAAGCAATAGGGATACATTTATGACTTACGCAAAAGACAAAGAGGAAATCGACTTCGCCTACAAAGTGCGCCGTGCGATGACCGAATCAAGCGAAAAACTTCCAGAGGTTACCTTGGAACGTTTGGCAAACGCGCGTCAATTGGCCTTATCGCGTCAAAAGCAGGCAGAACCGAGCCGCGCATTAGCGTTTGGTGGCGTGCTTGCGGGTAGCAATGGCGTCTCCTTTTCTCAAAAGAATTGGGTAAAAAAAATGTGGCTCGTTTTGCCACTCTTGGCCTTAATGATAGGCCTGTATGGCATTTATGAATACGAGCAAGAACAACAGATAAATGATTTGGCTGAGATTGATGCTGCTGTTTTAGTGGATGAATTGCCACCAGATGCTTATCTAGATAATGGATTTAACGCTTACTTAAATAAAGAAACGCCACCTGCGAAGACAGAGGAATAAGAGTGCGCATCAAAAATTTATTAGCCTTCTCACATTACACAATTACTGCCTCCCTCGTTATTGCCGGCGCTATTAGTATGGGCGCCGCATTTGCGACCCAAAATCCAGCAGTGGCTGGGCAAACTCCGTCTTTAGCAAATAATACAAATACAGCAACCGCAGCCAGCATTCCAGTTGCCACATCCGTTACCCCCA
Source organism: uncultured Undibacterium sp. (assembly GCA_963511665.1). Taxonomy (GTDB): domain Bacteria; phylum Pseudomonadota; class Gammaproteobacteria; order Burkholderiales; family Burkholderiaceae_D; genus Undibacterium. The sequence goes on along the minus strand of CAUPKC010000042.1, from coordinate 17,984 downwards.
CCGCAGCCAGCATTCCAGTTGCCACATCCGTTACCCCCACCGCTGCCTCCATTCCGACGCCTGTAACACAATCAAGCCCTAAGACAACGCCACAACCGATCACGACTACGACCGGCAAAACAAATTGGCTTGATTTATCAGCCGAACAAAAAGCAGCTCTTGCACCACTCGCCAAAGAATGGGACAAAATGGATGATCTGCGCAAGAAAAAATGGTTGGGGATTGCCAATAAATACGCCAATATGAAACCTGAAGAGCAACATCGGGTGCAAGAGCGCGTACAAGCATGGGTCAAAATGACGCCAGAACAACGCATGGCAGTCAGAGAGAATTTTGCAAATACTGCGAAAAAGTCACCCGAACAAAAGTCCGCACAGTGGCAGCAATATCAGCAATTAAGCGAAGATGAAAAAGTAAAGCTTGCGAATGAAGCAAAAACAAAAAAAACTATTACCACCATTCAGCCTGAATCAAAACGCACGAGTCCAATATTGGCGCCCCTAAAAAAGGGCCCACCACCTGCAAATCCTGCGAGCAGCACTGCATCGCAGGCAGTTATTAAATAGTTGTAACTGGTTTTAACAAGCTGGTTTAAATCACTGGCTTACTAAAGCAACAAAACTAAAGCTCTACCTATAATTAAAAATTTAGAAATTTGCACGTGAATCTAATTAACACAGCCCCCCACTACCCCACGCCCACACTCAAACGCCGCCTCGTATGCATGATGATTTACGAAGCGGCTTTGATTTTTGGCGTGATTTTTTTTGCCAGCTTTATTTTTGATGTCAGTACGCAAAGCAAGAGCGCAATGACCATGCGTTTGGCAAGAGAAGTGTTTCTATTTTTTGTTATCGGTAGCTATTTTGTGTTCTTTTGGCGTCGTAGTGGACAAACTCTCGCAATGCAGACTTGGCGCATCAAATTAGTAAATGATGACGATCAACGCGTTCCTTTAGTTAAGGCTGCGGTACGTTATTGTCTCGCATGGATGTGGTTTTTACCTGGACTTATCATTTCATATCAACTGGAATTGAAGAACAGTCAGATTGCAATACCAGTGGCAATTGGCTTCTGTGCCTGGGCTGCTACCGCTCTATTCATCAAAGATGGCCAGTTTTTGCACGACAAGTTAGCCAAAACCCGATTGGTCGAAGTACCAAAACCAAGTGATCAAAAGTAATTCACATCCAACCGATTCGGTTTTAAGCGCTACTAAATTCAGCCTTAAATAAAGCTAAAACTAAAACCAAAATTAAAACTCACACTCAGCTTTATACATAAAGCACGCCCATTTCGTATTTGATTTCGCTCAAGCGCTTTTTTACGCTCTTAAATTTGGATTCTTGCTTAATTCAATGATATTCTATTGCCAAATTATCGCAGTTGCGATACGACAAGATCAATAGGCATTGAAGATGCAAACCAAAACACCAAGACGAACCCGAGACCGTATTTTAGATTTGTCGCTGAAGTTATTTAATGACTTTGGTGAACCGAATATCACTACCACTATCATCGCTGACGAAATGAGTATTTCGCCTGGCAACCTGTACTACCACTTTCGAAATAAAGAGGATATTGTTAACTCTTTGTTTCTCCAGTTCGAAGAGGAAATCAACAAGAAACTGGCATTTCCTGAGGGACGCAAGGCCAATATCCAAGATATCTGGACCTACCTTCACCTGACCTTTGAACTAATCTGGCGCTATCGCTTCTTTTATCGCGATCTGAATGATTTGCTGTCGCGTAACCGCAAGCTCGAGCTCACCTTCAAGCAGATTCTCAATCACAAAATTAAAGTCGCAACCGAACTTTGCATAGGTTTACGTAACGATGGGGAATTTGAGGCGGACGACATCACAATTGATGCATTAGCCACTAATATGGTGGTCGTTGCCTCCTATTGGCTGTCCTATGAATATGTTCGTAATCCGCGCAAATATACTGAGTTACAAACGATGTCAGAATCTCTGGCGCGTGGCTGCTATCAAGTCATAGTTCAAATTAGCCCCTATTTACGAGGACATGCCAAAGAGGTTTTCGAAAAGCTGTCGCACGATTACTTACTCAAAATCAAACGCCAAGGATGATCTCCCATCATGAAATCTATTTGCGTCTATTGTGGCTCTGCCAGCGGTAATTCTCCAGCCTTTCATAGAGCGGCAGTCGCGCTCGCCAATCAACTGGTGTCGCGTGACTTGGAGTTGGTATATGGCGGTGGTGATGTCGGATTAATGAAAATTATCGCAGATGAAATGTTACGGCTTGGCGGTCACGTAACCGGCGTTATCCCACAAGCACTGATGGAACGTGAAGTGGGTCACAGTCAATTGAGCAAACTACACGTAGTTGCCAACATGCATGAACGCAAAGCCCTTATGGCACAGCTATCCGATGGCTTTATTGCATTACCAGGTGGAATCGGCACGATGGAAGAATTGTTCGAAATGTTTACGTGGTTACAATTGGGTTTTCATCATAAGCCTTTAGGCTTATTAAACGTCAGCGGCTTCTACGACCATCTTCTGCAATTTTTAGAACACGCAGTATTTTCTGGTTTTTTAAAAGCAGAACATAATGCATTATTAATCAAAGAAATCGACCCATCCTTATTATTAAGCCGTATGCAACACTTTGAAGATGCCATTCAGGCCAAAGGCATTGATTTCGCTTAAAAAGCGTGACGATTTACTACACTACAAGCAACATTTTCCAGGTATATCGATCTTATTCGCAAGAAAAAAGTCAATAACAAGGTAAAATGCGAACCCCGACGTCGGACCGAACTCACTGAGTTCTTTTGCTAACAAACGTCACTGATATTTACTTTCGATTGAAAAAATAATGAAATTTTCCAAACAATTTTCGCTCTATCAATCTGAAGCCACGCAATTTATCAACGGCTTAAAAGAATCCAACCCGCAATTAGAACAAAGCCAACGCGACGGCCGCGCTTTGCTATGGGATAAAGCTCCGATTGATTTAGACAGCCAACGCCGCACGATAGAATCTAAAGTCATGCAGCAGCCGTATGTTTATCAAAACAAAAACTAAGCAAAACGAAGCTACTGGTTCAGCGCCAATGCTAATTGTTTAGACTAAACCAGCAGCAACGAGAACGCAGACGCATGTCTACGACCAATTTACCGGCAACAGAGTTACCGATCATCGGTACTGCCGATAGCACACCCAATGTGGTGGACGGGCTCGCATTCGCCAAATTATATGGCGAACCCCTATTCAAGCTACCAAATGATCTGTACATACCACCTGATGCACTAGAAATTTTTCTGGAAGCATTTGAAGGTCCGCTAGATCTCCTGCTTTACCTGATCCGCAAGCAGAATTTCAATATCCTTGATATCCCTATGGCGCAGGTCACCTTACAGTACCTGCAATACGTAGATCAGATCCGCAAACACAATCTAGAGCTAGCAGCAGAATATTTGCTCATGGCAGCCATGCTGATTGAAATCAAATCACGTATGCTAGTGCCCAGCAACAAATCTCAAGAAGGTGAAGAAGCCGATGATCCACGCGCCGCATTGGTACGACGTTTGCTGGAATATGAGCAAATGAAATTAGCGGCTTACGACTTAAATTCAGTGCCGCAATTAGGGCGCGATTTTTTGCATGCGCAGGTATTCATTGAACAAAACACAGTTTTGCATTGGCCGGAAGTGCATGTTGCTGACTTACAGCAAGCTTGGGCGGATGTCTTAGGCCGTGCAAAATTGGTCGCCCACCACAAGATTAGCCGTGAAGAATTGTCAGTGCGAGAGCATATGAGCAGTATTTTGCGTAGACTGCAATCTAGTAAGTTTGTAGAATTTGCCGACCTATTTGATCCTAGCCGTGGCGCCCCCGTTTTGGTTGTGAATTTTGTCGCTCTGCTCGAACTAGCTAAAGAAACTCTGATTGAAATTACCCAGGCTGAAGCCTACGCGCCTATTTATGTCAGGTTGGCTTACGCGCCGGTTTGACTCTCCAAACAAATAAAAACAAACAAAACAGCAATCACCCTGCTCCCATTATTTCTCTACCACTTCCCCCATGAAAATTATTTCCTCCATTGAAGAACTACGCGATCAACTACGTGGCCAATTACGCACGGCTTTCGTTCCTACAATGGGAAATCTGCACGAAGGTCATTTGTCTTTGATGCGTCTGGCACGTCGTCATGGCGACCCCGTCGTTGCCTCTATTTTTGTTAACCGCTTACAGTTTGGCCCCAACGAAGACTTCGATAAATATCCAAGAACCTTTCAGGCTGACGTGGAAAAATTGGAAAAAGAAGGCGTGTATGTCCTGTTCGCGCCAAGTGAAAAAGATCTCTATCCTGAACCGCAAGAATATCGAGTACAACCGCCCAACGATTTGGGTGACATCTTGGAGGGTGAATTCCGCCCAGGCTTTTTTACTGGCGTCAGCACCGTGGTTTTGAAACTGTTTTCCTGCGTACAGCCTCGCGTTGCGGTGTTTGGAAAAAAAGACTACCAGCAATTAATGATCATTCGAAATATGGCGAAACAATTTGCTTTGCCAACAGAAATTATTGCTGCCGAAACTTGGCGTGCCGAAGATGGCTTAGCCCTTTCCTCTCGCAACGGCTACTTAAGCACAGAAGAACGCGCCGAAGCCCCAACGCTCTACAAGATTTTGAATCAGGTTGCAGATGAAGTGCGCATGGGTCGTCAAGACCTACAGTCGATTGAGCAGCAAGCCATGCATCAACTTGCACAACGTGAATGGAAGCCCGATTACGTCTCAATTCGCAAACGCAGCAATTTACAAGCGCCAAGCATGGACGATATCGCCAACAAAGAAGCGCTGGTAGTTCTAAGTGCTGCAAAGCTAGGCAATACGCGTCTGATCGACAATTTAGAGGTCTAAAGTTTTTTTAAATGAACGCTATGTCTTTCGCCGCCCTATCCAATCTACGTCAAATCCAACTCGCATTAACAGCACTGATGCTGACGATTGGCACAATTCAAACAGCCGCTGCTGATGTCAGCGTACTGGATGACGCGCAGCGTACTGTACGCTTAGATAAACCTGCGAAACGCATCATCAGCTTAGCGCCGCATGTGACTGAATTGATTTTTGCTGCAGGCGCAGGGCATTTGTTGGTCGGCGTCAGCGAATACAGCAACTATCCGGAAGAAGCCAAAAAAATAGCCTCAGTTGGCAATGTTTTTGCGCTCGATTTAGAACGAGTGCTCGCACTTAAGCCGGATCTGATCGTGATTTGGGGCTCTGGTAACGCCAAACAACTGGCAAAAAAATTGCGTGACAACAAAGTCACTGTCTTCGAAAGCGAGCCACACAACTTCGAAGACATCGCTAGCTCGCTGGAGCGCATTTCAACACTGGCAGGCACGGAAGCCATAGGCAAGAATGCGGCAAAGCAATTCCGTCAGAGATTACAAAATCTCAGCGATACTTACCGTCTCAAAGAAAAAGAAAAGCCCGTCAATGTTTTTCATCAAATGGTAAAGAGTCCCTTGATGACGATAAATCAAGAGCACTTCATCTCAAAAATGATCACGCTGTGCGGCGGGCGGAATGTCTTTGCAGAACTCAAGGACATTAGTGCGACCATCACTACAGAAGCCTTATTACTTGCCAACCCTGACATGATTTTTAGCAGCGGCAAGGACGACAGTAAGTTGCGTCAAGATTGGACACAATTTCCTAACCTGCGCGCTGTTAAAAAACAAAATCTGTACAGCATCGACGGCGACTGGCTGCACCGAGCCGGTCCTCGGGTTCTAGATGCCACTGAGGAATTGTGCAAAGATATCCATGATGTGCGTCAAAAAAATTAAGCAGAGTCGCTAGTTTACTTCTATCCGGTTATTTTTTCGAAATGAAGCCAGATGCATCAAACATCTTATAATCATCATACCCAATCCCGCGGATCAACTTGATAGAAGCTTCTTAATTGTTCAAATAATGCAGGATGATGATACGCCAATGCCTGACTTTTTTTGAAGAATGCTTCTGTCGTCACTGCAAAAAATTCAGCTGGGTTGGTCGCACCATAGGGATCAATAGTGGTCGCCTCCTGATATTCAATCGCGCGTAGCAAATTGGCGTACTCCCCCTCCATGACTTGCGACCAAGCACGATAGGCTGCAGCGCTTCTCAATACTGGAGCACCATTAGTGCTGCCGGTTTCGCTATCAAGCTGATGGGCAAATTCATGCAAGACCACATCCTGGCCCAAGGCCTCGGTTTCTGGATTACGTGCAATCTGATCCCATGCCAGAATCACTCGACCATCACTCCAAGACTCACCACTTAATCCCTGATTGGTATGCGTCACAATGCCCCCCGTCAAAGTTTGCTGTCTCGGCGCGACAAAGGGGTGAGGATAGACCAGAATGTGCGTGAGTTTAGGAAAAATCTCGGTCTCACGATTCAATAATAGCAAACATGCTTTGCCAGCGATCGTTACTTTGATTTCATCGCTCATCACCAGATCGTCACACGCAACAAAGGTCTTCTCAAAAAGAAATTGTTTAATTCTGCGCTTTAACTGCAGCTGCAAATCGGTCGGCATCTGGCTATAGCCGGGCAGGTTTCTTCTCAATATTTTGGAATATTTAGAGGGAAATGCCTTTGCCAGCACATAACGTAGCCTGAGCCTCGGCATAACCATAAAACCCAATACCAACATAACGACCAATGCGGCGAGAAAGCCCATCGTTTTCCTTTATTCATCAAAAGAGCTTTGATTGGCTACGCACCTCAATGCAATATGCATTTTTCATTGTGCCAATTTGAAGCTGACCAGAACAAGATGGGCATCAGATACATGAACTCAATAGCAATGTCCGTAATTCAAGTAGGGTATTGACCGAATTCAGCGAACGTAAAGATTAACTGCGATAATGTTGCTTTGAAGCTCAAGCTTGATTTGTCTAGCTTTTCACCATCACTTTTCCTGATTGATCATCTATGCGCAAAGGCATACTGTACGCTGCGGCGTGCTACTCGGCTTGGGGTTTGTTCCCGCTTTATTTCAAAGCTTTACACGCGATTCCTTCTATAGAAATTTTACTGCATCGTATGGTGTGGGCTTTAATTTTTTTATTGTTAGTACTCGCCTGGCGCAAGCAATGGAACTGGCTACCAAAAGTCGTGCGCCAACCTAAATTATTGGCAGGCTTCATTGCCAGCGCCCTCCTACTCTCTGCCAATTGGTTTTTGTATATCTGGTCTATTAATAACGACAGAATCATTGATGCTAGTCTGGGTTATTTTATGACGCCACTGGTGAATGTATTTCTCGGTTTTATTTTACTGAAGGAACGTCTGCGACATGTGCAATGGCTCGCCGTCGGTTGCGCTGCGCTCGGCGTCATATGGCTGAGTCTACAAACCGGCCATCCACCTTGGATTGCGCTGGTACTGGCGACGACTTTTGGCATGTATGGTTTACTCAGAAAAACAGCCGCTTTGGGCGCACTAGAAGGTTTGTCATTAGAGACTATGCTACTGTTTCCTTTTGCGTTAGCTTATTTAATCTATCTTGCTTTACATGGTCAAAGCGTGTTTATCTCAGCGCCTACGCAAACCCAGTTACTTTTAGTCGCAGCCGGCCCCATTACCGCTATACCTTTATTGATGTTCGCAGCCGCAGCGCGCCGCATTCCTATGGCTACTTTGGGTTTGATGCAATACATCTCACCCAGCCTGCAATTAATCATTGGTATGTGGCTCTATCATGAGCAGTTTAGTCATGAACGCATGCTGGGTTTTATTGGTATTTGGGCTGGCCTTGCGCTGTATTCTATCGACGGGCTGCGCGTCAACTTTACGCAGAAGCAAACTGAGGACGCCAAGACATAGCTGCTATTTACTTTGGCTGATCTGGTAAGGCAGCCACACGAAAGTGATCAATTCATTATTTTTTATGTTGTATATATGACTCGCAAATAAGCATTTCCCTAGGCTTTATATGACAGCGAGATGAAATATCACGTATTTGCGTGCGATCTACGCAAATTAGGGCAATATTTTTGACATCTGAACCTGCATTTCTGCGAAAATTCGCATCTTTATTTTTTCGGCGCGCAAGCGGTTTAACACACTGGCCCAGGCGTCTCCCGTAACAGGCTTTTTGGAGACCTAAATGAAATTCCGCTTCCCCATCGTCATCATTGACGAAGATTTCCGTTCTGAAAACACTTCTGGACTTGGTATTCGTGCATTAGCCGATGCTATGGAAAAAGAAGGCATGGAAGTCTTGGGTGTGACCAGCTATGGCGACTTATCTCAGTTCGCCCAACAGCAATCGCGCGCCTCTGCTTTTATTCTTTCCATTGACGATGAAGAGTTCGGTGAAGGGACTGAGGAAGAAAGCGATTTCGCCCTGAAGCCTTTGCGCGCCTTCGTTGAAGAAATTCGTTACAAAAATGCTGACATCCCTATTTATTTATATGGTGAAACGCGCACTTCACGCCATATTCCGAATGATATTTTGCGCGAATTGCATGGTTTCATTCATATGTTTGAAGACACGCCTGAGTTCGTAGCGCGCCATATTATTCGCGAAGCCAAATCCTATTTAGATGGCTTGGCGCCACCGTTTTTCCGTGCACTTGTGCATTATGCTAACGATGGTTCTTACTCTTGGCATTGCCCGGGTCACTCAGGTGGCGTAGCGTTTTTGAAGTCACCTATTGGTCAAATGTTCCATCAATTTTTTGGTGAAAACATGCTGCGTGCCGACGTTTGTAACGCCGTTGAAGAGCTCGGTCAATTACTCGACCACACCGGTCCAGTAGCGGCCTCTGAGCGCAATGCCGCACGTATTTTTAATGCAGATCATTGCTATTTCGTGACGAACGGCACCTCGACTTCGAACAAGATGGTATGGCATTCCACCGTTGCGCCTGGCGATATCGTCGTGGTGGATCGTAACTGCCACAAATCAATTCTGCATTCCATCATTATGTGCGGCGCCATCCCAGTGTTCTTAATGCCAACTCGCAATCATCTCGGCATTATTGGTCCGATTCCACTGGAAGAGTTTTCCATGGAAAGCATACGTAAAAAAATCGAAGCGAATCCGTTTGCTAGCAAAGCAAAAAACAAAAAACCACGCATTTTGACCATCACTCAGTCAACATATGATGGCGTGTTGTACAACGTAGAAACGCTAAAAGACTTGCTCGACGGCGAAATCGACACCCTGCACTTCGATGAAGCTTGGTTGCCACATGCGACCTTCCACAGCTTCTACCAAGATATGCATGCGATTGGCAAAGATCGCCCGCGTGCAAAAAAGTCGATGATCTTCTCGACCCAGTCCACACACAAATTGTTGGCAGGTATTTCTCAGGCTTCGCAAATTTTGGTACGTGAGTCTGAAACGGTAAAATTGGATAAAGACAGTTTCAACGAAGCTTATCTGATGCATACCTCAACTTCGCCACAGTATTCTATTATTGCCTCCTGCGATATCGCCGCAGCGATGATGGAAGCACCCGGAGGCACAGCCTTAGTTGAAGAGTCCATTTTAGAAGCGCTGGACTTCCGTCGTGCCATGCGCAAAGTCGACCAAGAATGGGGCCAGGATTGGTGGTTCCAGGTTTGGGGGCCAGAAAACTTGTCAGAAAATGGCGTTGGCACACAAGAAGACTGGATGATTCACGCAGAAGATGACTGGCATGGTTTCGGTAAATTGGCACCAGGCTTCAACATGCTCGATCCGATTAAAGCAACAATCGTGACCCCAGGCTTATCACTCGAAGGCAAATTTGGCGACACTGGCATTCCTGCGTCAATCGTCACCAAGTATTTGGCGGAGCACGGCGTTATCATTGAAAAATGCGGCCTGTATTCGTTCTTCATCATGTTCACTATCGGCATTACCAAGGGTCGTTGGAATACATTGTTGACTGCTTTGCAGCAATTCAAAGATGACTACGATAAGAATCAGCCTATGTGGCGTATCTTGCCGGAGTTTGCTACAGCAAACCCGCGCTACGAAGGTGCAGGTTTGCGTGATTTATGCCAAAGCATCCACGAAGTTTACAAAGCCCATGACGTGGCTCGTTTGACGACAGAAATGTATTTGTCTGACATGCAGCCAGCGATGAAACCTTCTGATGCCTTCGCCAAAATGGCGCATCGTGAAATTGAGCGTGTGTCCATTGATGATCTGGAAGGTCGTGTCACAGCAATTTTATTAACCCCATATCCACCGGGTATTCCATTGTTGATTCCTGGTGAACGATTCAACAAAACGATCGTCGATTATTTAAAGTTTGTCCGTGCATTTAATGAGCAATTCCCCGGTTTTGAAACAGACTGTCATGGACTTGTTAAAGCTGAAGTTGAAGGCAAACGCGGTTACTTCGTTGATTGCGTTCCATTGGGTTCTGAGAACATAGAATAAGAGTAAATCTATGTTGGCAAAATACCGCAACTACCAGCAAGGGACACGCCGTTCATCATAAAAAAAGCCGCACTGAAGCAAAGTGCGGCTATTTTTCATCTATTCTTGCTTTAGACTCAGTCGCATTAGAGATACAATCAAACATATCACACTCTCATAGCAAAAAATTAAGATGAGTCAACTCGGTTCACTAAGCCCTATCAAAAAAGAACAAGTAACACTTGGACAAGCACTGCCGTGGGCAGTCTTTGATGCCTGGGGCAATACTTTGCATGAGGCAGGAACAGTGATCGACCGTCAGGAAGACTTAGACCTGATTATCGAAGACGGCTATTTTGAGGATACTTCGGACGGCAACGTGGCGAACGATCAAACGCCCTTGCCAAAAGCCAGCCAGGCAAGCAGCTTTTCTCAACCGGCGCCCAAATCAGATACTAAAATCGACCCGATTCCGACCAATAACACAAGTGATAGCAATAATCTCAACAACACCAGTGATCTCGACAAAGAGTCAGTCATTTTGGACTTGGACAGTGTGCGCTGGCATGTTGGAGAAACTTTTTTTCTACAGGTACACGATAATGCGACCATACGATACACCGTGCGCCTGATAGGCTTCGTAAAAAACCAATCGATTTTAGTCACCGCCCCGCGTATTGATGGGCGTGGCGCGATTATTCGCGATGGTCAGACTTTCATTGTGCGTGCGTTTCCCGGCAAGAAGGCCTATGCGTTTACGGCCTCCGCGTTAAAATCGGTCTATACACCCCATCCATATTTACATCTTTCCTACCCTAAAATCGTACGCTGCACTGCAATCCGTCAAAGCTCCCGTGCTAGCGTCAAAATTATTGCATCGCTCAGCGTTGGCGAGCCAGAACAAACAGGTGCAGCAACCTTGACCGATCTTAGTATGGGTGGAACCTCTGGCCTGCTCAAACGTAGCATAGGAAAAAAAGGCGATAGTGGCGTCATTAAGTTCAAAGTGAATACTGCAGGCGAAGATGCCTACTTAATTATTCCACTTGTTATCAGATCCATAGTGCAAACAGAAAATTCCGAAGAATTCCGCTATGGATTTGAATTCGTCAATATACCTACGCAATCAAAAATTATTTTATCTTCATTTGTGCATCAAACTTTGGCAGAAATAGAATAAGCTTTCACCTGCTCGACCAAATTTGATTTAATTTGATACCAATTTTACTTGGCATCAGTGACCGAAAGCTCATGAATAAAGGCATCAATATGCGCTGGCTCAATTTTTTTAGACCGAATAAAGTAACCGTGAATGCTGTAAGAGCGAGCATCTCTATATGTTCTTTACTTGTACTAGGCGCATGTGGTCAATCTGACTCTACCAATAGCGATAGAGCACAAACAGCTGCAACGTATCAAACTCCGCCAGTCGTCAGTGCAACGAGCGCCAATTTCAATGGCCCGCGCTCAAACTATGTCACGGCCAAAAATACAGACGGTAGCATTACTGTCCTAGATAAAGTCGGGAACGACGGTAGCATCAACCTAAGCAACAATATCAAACTATTGGTATTCACCGATGTTTCGATTAACTTAGAAATCGGCATTAAATCAAAAGAAATCAGTAGCGAATCACTCAATAGCATCATTGAGCTGTACATCGCTTACTTTAATCGAGTGCCCGACGCGAATGGCCTGGCCTATTGGGTCGCCGAATATAAAAATGGAATGAGTTTAGACAAAATTGGTGACTCGTTCTATGCAGCAGCTTTGCAATACTCTAACTATACTGGCTATTCACCAACAGCAAATAACGCTGAATTTACTACGATCGCCTATCGAAATATTTTGAGCCGCTCACCGCCAGATAAGGCCGGCTTGGATTATTGGACGGAAAGGCTTAATGCTGGCACTGAAACGCGTGGTAATTTAATTCGTGTATTTCTTGCTGCAGCACACGGATATAAAGGTGATCAGAACTATGGCTGGGTCGCACAACTCCTTGATAACAAAGTTGCGGTGGCAAAAGAATTTGCGCTTAATCAGGGAATTACTTACTTAAACTACACCGATACAATTTTAAAATGTATCTATTTACTAGAGTCGGTCACACCAACCGACACCAGTATCGCTAACAACAATATTTTAGCTATCATTGGCTATCAGGCAACGACGACGGATGCTCCAAGCCCTGCTCAGGCCTCCCGTTTTCTGAGTCAAGCCAGTTTTGGTGCTCGTAAGGCGGACATTACCAATCTTACTTCAAGCGGAATTAATAACTGGTTAAGCCAACAGTTTTCTATTCCGCAAAAGCTGCACCGTACTTACATGGACAGTACTGCGGCAACCCTACCAAAAGGTTTGGCCGATTTGAAACAGAATCATTTCCTAGAATCATTCTGGCAACAAGCAGTTAATGGTGAAGATCAGCTGAGACAGCGAGTCAACTTCGCGCTATCGCAAATTTTCGTCGTGTCGTTTCAAGATAGTACCGTTGCCAACTACCCACGAGGTGTAGCGGCCTACTATGACACCTTGGGATCTCATGCCTTTGGCAACTTCAGACAATTATTAGAAGCTGTCAGTCTGCATCCAATGATGGGGCTATATTTAACCTCACTGCGCAACCAAAAAGAAACTGGCACACAGGTACCAGACGAAAATTATGCCCGCGAAGTAATGCAACTTCTAACTGTCGGGCTCTATAAACTCAATCCGGACGGCACTTATGTATTAAATAACGGAAAACCCGTAGAAACTTATAGCAATACTGATATTACAGGGTTGGCAAAAGTATTTACTGGTTGGAGTTGGGCGGGGCCGGACAAATCCAATACTCGATTTTTTGGTGGCAATCCCGATGCCAATCGAGAATGGATGCCGATGCAGTCCTATCCAGCCTACCATTCGGTATCCGAAAAAAACTTCCTTGGAACGACAATTCCTGCACAATCACCGGCTAACCCTGAACTCAGTTTAAAGCTCGCACTCGACACTTTGTTCAACCATCCTAACGTAGGACCGTTTTTCAGTAAGCAATTAATACAACGTTTGGTCAGTAGTAATCCAAGTCCACAATATATCGCACGTGTCGCCAATGCTTTCGCTAACAATGGTCAGGGTGTTCGGGGAGACATGCGCGCGGTGATTAAAGCGATCTATACCGATGTTGAGGCAAGAAATGACCCGATCCTATCAAATGCTGGAATAGGTAAGTTGCGCGAACCCGTATTACGCCTAGCGCATTGGATGCGGACATTCAATGCAAAATCGACTTCAGGCTTTTTCCGTCTAACCAGCATGGATGATCCGCTGACATCGATTGGGCAAACGCCAATGCGCTCGCCTTCCGTGTTTAATTTCTACCGCCCAGGCTATGTACCACCTAATTCAACTATAGCGACGGCAGGTTTGGTCTCGCCCGAATTACAAATAACAGGTGAAACCTCAGTCGTAGGCTACCTAAACTTTATGAGGGATACACTAGCGAATGGAACGGGTACCTCGCGTGATGTCAAAGCTGATTACAGCGCCTTTACCACACTCGCCAACACCCCTGATCAACTACTAAACGAAGTGGATTTATTGCTCACTTCAGGACAAATGAGTGCTAATTTACGTAACCAAATTTTGGCAGCAATCAATTCCATAAGTATCCCGTCAAGTCCTACAAGCAGCGCTGATTCAGCCCGGCTTAATAGAATTTATCTATGCATTTATCTGACGATGGCATCGCCAGAGTATTTGGTCCAGAAATGAAAGCGAACACGATATGACCGGATTAAACGCCTCGCGCCGAGAATTTCTCAAGATATCCAGCGCACTCTCGACTAGCCAAGCACTGGGCCTTGCTAGCGTGCCTTTCGCCGTCAATCTGGCGACGGTTGGTGCTGCCGCAGCCCAAAACAATGCCACAGATTACAAAGCCTTAGTTTGTCTATTTTTATATGGTGCCAACGACCATTGCAACACAGTGCTGGCAACAGATAGCAGTTCTTGGCAACAATACCAAACTGTCAGGACGACAAATGAAAGTGGCTCTATTGCATTACCGCCTGTTGGCAATGCCGGAGGTGTGATCCCTATCATACCCAAGACCATTCAATCGGGTCGCGATTTCGCGTTACATCCGAATATGACCGGAATAAAAAATCTATTCGATAATGGACGTGCAGCTATCATCTCCAATGTGGGGCCACTCGTCATGCCAACCACTTTAGCTCAATATAAAGCAGCTAGTGTAAAGCTTCCTCCAAAACTCTTTTCACATAACGACCAGCAGTCCCTATGGCAAGCATACGCGCCGGAGGGAGCAGCTTATGGCTGGGGCGGGAGAATGGGCGATATGATGGCCGCTAGTAACAGCAATGCGATCTTCACCGCGATATCAGCTTCTGGCAATGCGGTATTTCTAGCGGGTAGAAATATCAATCAGTACCAAGTAAGTGCGTCTGGCGCAGTACCTATCGCTGGGCTGAGCGGCACCTTATTTGGCTCCACAACAGCAGGCAGTACACTTAGATCAATTATTACAGGTGACTCAAACAATTATTTCCAAAAAGAACAAAATATTGTTACCAACCGTGCGATCAATGCCCAAAGTTCACTAAGTCCGGCAATGGCGGCGGCTGGCGCAAGTGGAGTCGCAAATCCTTCACAATATACCAATCCGAATACAGGCACTTTGGCGAACAATGCGCTCGCCACTCAATTACAAACCGTTGCGCGAATCATCGCGGGTAGGAATACTTTAGGTGCAAAACGTCAGGTGTTTTTTGTTAGTATTGGTGGATTTGATACGCACGACGCGCAACGCACCTCGCAAGCCGACTTACTAGCAAGAGTTTCGCATGCAATATCTTATTTTGACACCACTCTCAGCAATTTAATGGGGAGTGATTTAAGCAACCAAGTCACCTTATTCACCGCATCTGATTTTGGTCGCACCTTCACAAGTAATGGCGACGGCACCGATCATGGCTGGGGCTCGCATCACTTCATCGTCGGCGGTGCGGTTAAAGGCAAAGACATTTATGGCACTTTCCCTGTGACGGGTTTGAAGCACAGTCAGGACGTGGGATCGGGTAGTTTGTTACCTCAATTTTCAGTCGATCAATACGGTGCCACTCTGGCAAATTGGTTTGGCCTCAGCAACACGCAGATTAATGATGTTTTCCCCAATATTGTTAACTTCAGTAATCGCAATCTGGGTTTTATGGGGTAAATACACAAAAAAAAGCGATGCATTTTATTTGCATCGCTTTTTTAGAGCCAAATCTTACGATTTTCTACATCAAGCCTTAGGCAAAGTCACACCTACTTGACCCTGGTATTTACCACCGCGGTCTTTGTAAGAGGTTTCACAAATTTCATCGCTCTCAAAGAACAACACTTGCGCACAACCCTCACCTGCGTAGATCTTGGCTGGCAATGGTGTGGTATTAGAAAACTCCAAAGTCACGTAGCCTTCCCATTCAGGCTCGAATGGCGTGACATTCACGATGATGCCGCAGCGCGCATAGGTGGACTTACCTAAGCAAATCGTCAATACACTACGTGGAATGCGGAAATATTCTATGGTACGTGCTAAGGCAAAAGAATTCGGCGGGATAATGCAAACATCGCCTTTGAAGTCAACAAAGGATTTCTCGTCAAAATTCTTAGGGTCAACAATGGTGCTATTGATGTTGGTAAAAATCTTAAATTCATCCGCACAACGGATATCGTAACCATACGATGACGTGCCATAACTGACGATTTTCTGCCCATTTTCCTGGCGTACCTGACCAGGCGCAAACGGCTCTATCATGCCATGTTGCTCAGCCATACGACGTATCCACTTATCCGATTTAATGCTCATTCTTGCTCCTGCCTATTTTGAGTCTGGGGTTAATTCCAATGTAGCCGAAATTCTACGCGAAAACCTTTTGAAAATCTGATAAAAGCGATTTCAAAAACCGAATTTCTCTCGTTTTTGCCGATATCTCGCGAGAAAACCCTAATACCGATGTCCCAAATCAAAAATCAGCACCTTTCACTGATTTAGACTGAACAAGCAGAGGTACCTGATTGGGTTTGATTCGTCATTTGCTGTTTGCCGATATCGATGCGATTTTCTGGCGCTAAATTCACCTTATTTTTTATCGCCGTCATTTCTGCCAAAATAGAAATCGCGATTTCGGCCGGTGTTTTGCTACCGATATAAATACCAATCGGGCCGTGTAGTTTTCCCACCTGAATTTCACTCAGATCGAATTCTAACAAGCGTTCTTTACGTTTGGCGTTATTCACACGTGAACCGATTGCGCCGACATAAAATGCCGGTGACTTCAATGCTTCAATCAATGCCATGTCATCTAGCTTGGGATCGTGGGTCAAAGCCACAACCGCACTTCGACCGTCAAGTTGCATTGCCAACACGGTGTCGTCAGGCATCTCATGCACCAAGCGCACGCCATCTACTTGCCAACCTTGCTGGTATTCTTCTCGGGGATCACACACCGTAACTTGGTAGTCCATCCCTAGGGCTATTGTCGCTAAAAACCGTGACAATTGTCCCGCACCGATGATCAACAAACGCCAGCGCGGTCCGTGTATATTGATTAATTCCTTATGATTAAGCGTCAATACATCATCTGCTTGTGCAGTCTTTAAAATCACTGTCCCGCTGTTAATCTCCACATGACGCGCCACCAACTCATGCTGTCCCAATCTCACCAGCAGGTCTTTGATTTTACTTTCGAGCGTCAAAGGTTCAATCAGCAACTGTATCGTGCCGCCACATGGCAAACCAAAACGATGCGCCTCATCTGCGGTAATCCCATAAGTAACGAGCTCTGGGCGAATACGTTGAAATCCGTGTTCTTGGACGCGGGCGATCAAGTCATCTTCTATACATCCACCTGAGACTGACCCGACAACTTGCCCGCCCTCACCTATCGCTAGCATCGAGCCTTCAGGTCGAGGGCTTGAACCCCAGGTCTTCACTACTGTCACTAACTCACAAGCCTGCCCAGCATTCAGCCAATGCTCGCAAATCTTTAGTACTTCCAGATCCTGACTATCCATATTTAATCAATCTCAACAAAGCGCTGCACAGTTTGCCCATTTACTTCAATCAACTCAAAAAATACAGCGCGCGGACGAGTCCAAAGACTACCATCGGGGGCGCTATAAACGATCACAGGACTCAAATCTGATTCTTGCGTTGCCTCACACACCAATTGATAAATGCCGCCTTTGTAGTGGCGAAAACGTTGATTCTGCTTCATAACGATGCCTTTTAGATTAATTCACACTTTTTATTCTAGATTTTTTTATTGCAGGCCACGCAAATACGCAGGGACTTTCGCCGCCGTTAAGCGATTAATGCTGGTCAACAAGGAAGGATGTATTTGTGCCAAGGCATATTGCTGTTTAAGATGAGATTCGATATGTAGCAATAAGTTCGCCGCCACTTCTGCGTCGGCCTCCGCTCTATGTGCCTGTCCCTTAAAACGCAATCCCAGCTGTGACGCAATTCTACCCAAGGCATAACTAGGCAAACCCGGCAATACACGACGCGCCAACTTTACCGAGCAAATCGCAGTTT
>CAUPKC010000041.1:0-37797 GCA_963511665.1 uncultured Undibacterium sp. | reverse complement strand
CCATTTTTTGTTATGCACAATTGGGCACACGAAGTGCAGCGATACCTGCGTCGCCTTCTTTTGCTTACTTTTCTTGGCGAAGCAAGAAAAGTAAGTGGCTGTCGGGCCACCCCCGACCTACAGACTGCAGATCAACGACAAAAAAATTCGATCAAAAAATAACCAGTCTTACTGGAACCCAGGGGATAACCCATCCCCATCCCAACCTTCCCCTTGAAGGGGAAGGAGTATACAAACCACATAATACGGTCAAAAAAGTTCTGATCTCCTTGAGGTTGCAAATCAGAGACGAGCCTTGAGAGGAAGGTGCAACCCGCGCCGTCAAAATTTTTCACATGCCGCGATGGTGAATTGAAACGAGAGAAAATAGTTGAACGATAAATCGTTAAAATCAATTTACAGCGCGGGTTGCACCCGCCCAACAAAACCTAAAGTCAATCAAAAGTCATCCGCCCCTTACAACCCCAAAGGCTGCAACAAAGCCTGCAAATCCTCAACACTAAACTTAGCAGAAAACGCTGCATCACTGCCAAGCACGCCTTCTGCCAACGCCGCTTTACGTTCCTGCAAACCAAGTATACGCTCTTCTATGCTGCCCTCGACTACCAGCTTATACACGAATACATTTTTGTCCTGACCAATACGATGGGCGCGTGACGTTGCTTGTTCTTCGACTGCAGGATTCCACCATGGGTCCATGTGAATCACGATATCAGCAGCCGTTAAATTCAAACCCACGCCACCAGCTTTTAAGCTGATCAGCATGATGGGCGGTGCATCTTGATCCGCTTGATTTTGAAATCGCGCTACCACCGCGCCACGTTGTGCTACTGGCGTTTTTCCGGTCAGACTTAGAAACGGTAAAGCCAATTTATCCAACTGCACCGCGATCAAATCCAACATCTCAGTGAACTGGGAAAATACCAAAATACGTCGTCCTTCAGCCACTAAGCTGGGAAGCATATCGCTGAACATTTCGAGCTTGGCGCGCTCCATGTTGTCGGGGGTCTTGGAACCCTTTAAAAGATAGGGATCACAACAAACCTGACGTAGCTTTAAGAGCGCATCGAGTATCGTGATCTGACTGCCAGAAAATCCTTTTCGCTGTAAGATTTTTCTGATTTGTTCGTCTGCTGCGACACGCACACTTTCATATAATTCACGTTGCTGCCCTTGCAATTGCAAGCGTTTAATCACCTCGGTCTTGGCGGGCAATTCACTCGCGACTTCATCTTTACGTCGACGTAAAATAAACGGTCGCACCCGACGCGCTAATAGTTGCGCACGTAAGGTTTCACCATTGACTTCGATAGGCTTACGCCACAAGTGAGTAAAGCTGCGCATATCGCCCAAAAAACCTGGCATCAAAAAATCAAACTGTGTCCACAATTCACCCAGGTTATTTTCCAATGGCGTACCTGTAATGCATAGCCGATGTCGCGCACGCAAACGTCGCACCGCATCGGCTCCACGGCTGGAAGCATTCTTCACAGTTTGCGCTTCATCCAAAATGAGGAGATGAAATGTTTGCTGTTCCAAAACGGCTAAATCGCGCAACAACAAAGGATAGGTCGTCAATACAATATCGACCTCAGCCATCTGGGCAAAACTCTCTGCACGTTGCGCACCCTGTAGTGCCAACACGCGCAAACTTGGCGCCATACGCTGCGCTTCTGCCTGCCAGTTAAACACCAGCGACGTCGGCAATACAATCAAAGCAGGTTTATCCAAACGCCCTGCTTGCTTCTCGATCAAAATATGCGCAAGCGCCTGCGCCGTTTTACCCAAGCCCATATCGTCCGCCAAGATACCAGCAAGATGATGCTCACGCAGATACTGCAACCAAGCGACACCATGCAATTGATATGGCCGCAAAATGATGCCCAAACCAATAGGTGCAGCGACAGGTTTTAATTCACCGACCATTTGCAAGCGCTGCGCTAATTCACGCAAACCCAGATCTCCACGCAATTGCCAGCCACCATGCACACCGGCACGCGCGACCTGACTATCGAGTAAAGACTGGCGTAAAGCTTCCAGTCGATAGCCATCCCACGCCGACAAGTGCAAAGGCGCTGCTAATTTATCTTGCAGGCGCTGCTCATCAGTCAACAATTCCAGCATGTTCGTAACGATGGCCTTTAAAGGTGCGGCCAAAGCATCAATGCGTTTGCCACCTGGCGCACGCAACTGTATGATCTCAAGATCATCAATCGCCGCCACCTGCTTCGCATTCAACCAACGCGCATCACGCCGCAACAGATTCGCCAACATAGGCACCAGATCGACAATCTGACCATCAATCTCCACACCCAAACTCAACAACCAAGAACCTTCACGCGCCGGCAAACCAAGAGGCACGATAGTGGGCGCATAACCACGCATAGGCGCGGCAACTTCTTTGCCTAGCACTTCTCCAGTGGCGTGATCCAAAATTAAATGCCAGGCATCCACAGGCACACTCTCATGCGCAAAGCCCGGACGCACGACAACGCGCCAACCAAGTACCAGCAATCGCGGCAATTCCTCTGCCCAAAAATCCGCAAAAAAATCCTCTTGCTGTAAACTCCATAGTGGCCCAAATTGCAAAGCCGCATCCTCACTACGCCATTGCAAACTCTTGGCGGGCACAGGTTGTAAATTCAAGTCCCATACTTTGTCCAAAGCATCCGCTTCTGCACCGAGATCGCGGACGAGCACAACTGGCTGGCCTTGCGCGTCTTCCATTAAATGGGTAGCGTGTGGTCGGCGGTTTAAAAGCGTGATTGGTGCTGGCGTTGTCCAGCTCAAACCCGTGTCTGTGGTGTAGTGCCAGTCGATTTGTACTACCGTGACATTTCCTCCACGCGGACCGAATGTGCCTGTGGGTTTCATCCCTAATAAGCCGTCACCTCGGTGTAGGGTTTGTAGAGTGATGCGGGGTTGGAAGTGGGCGTGGTGGGTTGAGGGCGGCATTTCGGTAAAGTAATATCTTCATTTTGAAAGAAGTGTACAGGGTTCTTGATTAGAAGTTTAAATGATCAATGCTTCGTTGCTTAGTGTCCATTGATCTGTTGCTTTTATATTTTTCAAATGAAACAAACAATTCCAATATGCGCAGCGAAGATCCGTTCTCAAAGGACCAAATAATGCAGGGCGTAAAAGTTAGAGGCCAAGTTCATATCGAAGTAAAACGAGATGTGAAGCATGCATACACTCTAGCTCGATCCATCAAACATCCATGGTATCGATGTCAAGCATTGGCTCAGGTTGCGGATCATGCGAATTTGAATGAAATCGAGTCAATTTTAAAGGAATCTTTTAGTAGCGCGCTATCTTGCCACGATGAAAATAGACGGGTGACAGTTGCATGCTGGACGTTACGAGTAGCTTTAGAACATCAACTGATGGAATTAGCGAAAGTTTTTTTAGGCAAACTTGTTTACCAAGTTAATCAAGATATGGATCCATTGAGTAAATGGTGCGCGGTAACCGTCCTTTATACAATCAAAACACATTCAGAACTTCTAGAAGGATTTTTTCCAACGTTTGCCAATGCGACAGCAAAAGGATACGGTTGGCAAGTAGAACGACACATCAAATACCTTTTACTTGATGAAGACATCAAAAACAATAAAAAGTATGTCGATCATTTGTCCACACGTCTCGATAGCATTCTTCGTTGGAAAAAGTAACATACATGTCTAGAAACAGAATTCTAATCATACGCCACTTCTTAGTTTATTTTACGTTCGCAGGTCGGGTGTGGCTCGACAGCTAATTACCTTTTTTGTTTCGTCAAAAAACCGTAGACTCGCCCTGCGGGTGCTTACGCTGCGCTTCAGCATAATTTGTGCATGTCAAAAAATGGGGCGTTGCGAAAACTCGCTTCGCTCAAACATTCGCAACCCTGATCCCATTTTCTGCCAAGCACAAATTACATCGTCTAAAACGGGGGTAAGTCAAAACCAACTACAACATCAAAACAATCAGTCTCGACGGCCATTTTTTCAACTGGCAGTGGCAGTTGTTGCTTTTTACTTTGCTTTTTGACTTTGACTTTGACTTTGACCTTCGCCCACTTCTGACACTGCCTACCAATTTAGCGCAATGACACAAAAAAGTAGCACTGAAAGCGGTTTTCATATAACGACAAAACATTTCTCTTGTTATTCATCCTTTTACCGATACAATAAAACCAAACACAACATCCAGAAAAATCACATTATGTTTAAGATTATTGTAGCGCTGTTCATAAGTGTATTCTTCACGACGAATGTCACTTTTGCCGCCGACCTGAACAAACCTGAGGAAGCTGTCGCTATGGTTAAAAAAGCGATCGCACACTACCAAAAATTTGGTAAGGAAAAGACCCTAGCTGAAGTGAGTAAATTTAAAGGTCCGTTTGTTGACAAAGAGATGTTCACTGTCGTCATGGATGCGAAAGGCGTGGTGCTAGCCCATGGCTTTGAACACAAAATGATAGGGAAGAACATTATGGAAATGCGCGACCATGAAGGCACTGCGATGGTGCAAGATATGTTTCGGATTACCAAGGACAAAGATAGCGGTTGGACGCATTACAAATTCCCCAACCCGATGACTAAAGCAATAGAACCAAAATCGACTTATGTCGAAAAATATGATGGCTTAATGTTTTTCTGTGGGATTCATACTTCTAAAAAGCCATAACACCAGCTTAAGAAATATTGATTGGTTTACCAATTCACAATTCACTTACAACTTAAACGAACACGAAGTGCGATTACCCATCGGCAATCGCACTTACAACTTCCCAATTTACGCTTCCTTATTCTCGAC
This sequence comes from uncultured Undibacterium sp., assembly GCA_963511665.1. Classification (GTDB taxonomy): domain Bacteria; phylum Pseudomonadota; class Gammaproteobacteria; order Burkholderiales; family Burkholderiaceae_D; genus Undibacterium. The sequence continues at coordinate 32,997 of CAUPKC010000041.1, read as the reverse complement.
GTGATAACGAGTCACTAATTCCACCTCGTTCTTAGAACCCAAGTACACCGCGACCCGCTGATGTAATGCAGTCGGTTGAACATCAAGCATACGTTGTTTACCATCGGATGATGCGCCACCTGCTTGCTCGACGATCATCGACATAGGATTCGCTTCGTACATCAAGCGCAATTTACCTGCTTTGTCCGGTTCACGCTTATCGGCTGGGTACATGAAGATGCCGCCGCGGTGCAAGATGCGATGAACGTCAGCCACCATCGATGCAATCCAGCGCATATTGTAGTTTTTGTTGAGCGGACCCGTTTTACCAGCCAGCATGTCATCAACATAGCGCGTGACAGGTGGATACCAGTGGCGTACGTTGGACATATTGATGGCGAATTCTTGCGTATCGGCGGGGATTTGGATATTACGTTCTGTCAGTACCCATGAACCCATTTCACGATCCAGGGTAAAACAGTTCACGCCGTTGCCAGTAGTAAAAATCAACATGGTTTGCGGGCCATAAATTGCATAACCAGCGGCGACTTGTTGACTACCTTTTTGCAAGAAATCTTGTTCTGTCGGTGCGCCCATGCCTTCTGGTGCTTTCAAGACGGAGAAAATCGTACCGATCGACACATTGACGTCGATATTACTGGAGCCATCAAGTGGATCGAACAAAAGCATGTATTCGCCTTGTGGGTAACGATTAGGAATCGGGTGGATGGTTTCCATTTCTTCCGATGCCATCGCCGCTAAATGGCCGCCCCATTCGTTCGCTTCTAACAGAATTTCATTCGACAAAATATCGAGTTTCTTTTGTACTTCGCCTTGCACATTTTCAGTATGCGCCGTGCCTAGGACTTCACCCAAGGCACCCTTACCGACAGCGTGGCTGATGGTTTTACATGCGCGAGCAACCACTTCAATTAAGAGGCGTAATTCGGCGGGGATATTATTATTGAGCCTTTGTTCTTCTACCAAAAAACGGGTCAGACTAATGCGTTTCATATTTTTCCTTCTTTAAATTAGATCTTACAAAATTCTTCTCTTACTAGTTTTTATGCAGCTAAAGCCTTCGTTACCACTTCCAACACATCCTTCGATAAATTTTTAGTCGCTGCCACTCTTTGCAAAGCGGCTTTCATTAATGTTTGATTCGCTTTTGGATATTTTGTCCATCGATCCATACTACGCGACAAACGCGATGCAACTTGAGGATTGAGCTTATTCAGTGCGATCACGCAGTCAGCCCACAAGGTATAACCGCTACCATCAGCAGCATGAAAGCGCGCTGGGTTCGCATTGCAAAACGCAAATATCAAACTCCGGGCGCGATTTGGATTACTCATGCTAAAAGCTTTGTGTAACATCAAGGCGCGTACCTGTTCAACATCCGTTGTTGGGGCAGTTGCTTGCAATGTGAACCATTTATCGATGACCAGCGCTTCACTTTCAAACTCCTTATAGAAATGCGCCAACACTTGTTTGCGTGTCTTACTATGCGCTTTATCCAAGGCTGAAGAACAATGCAACATCGAGCCCAAAGCAGCAATACGGTCGGTCATGTTCTCCGCTTCTTGGTACTGGGTATGCGCCAGACCATAAGTCGCCGCATCTGGCCATTCCACCAAATAAGCTAAAGCACAATTTTTCAAAGCGCGCTTACCTGCTGATTGCGCATCGGGGCTGTATTTACCCGGCGTCAAATTATCTTGATAGGCTTGTAGTAAATCCGCCGTTAAATGTTGCGCCAAAGTCGCACGCACAAATTGGCGTGCAGTATGAATGCTGTGCGGATCAGCGATTGCCATTTCTTCAGCTATCATCACTTCAGACGGCAAAGTCAACACTAATTCACGGAATGCTGGATCAAGATCTTGATCATTCAAAGTCTTACGCAACGTATTGATGAACAAGTCATCTAGACTCAGCACCTCGCCTTGTTGAACCGCAGTAACCAACTTCAATAAACGGCGCATCGCCAAACGTTGCCCAGCTTCCCATCGGCAAAATGGATCACTATCGTGCGCCAGCAAATGCGCCAGTTGTTCGTCACTGTATTCAAATTCCAAAATGACCGGCGCGGAGAAATTGCGCAAGATCGACGGTGTGACTTCAGTAGAGACATTAGTAAAAACAAAGCTTTGCTGCGCTTCTTTCAATTCCAACACTTTGGTTGTGTTAATGGCAGATTCGCCCAGCAACTGCAAAGCGATATCTTTACCCTCTGCATCAATCAAGCCAACCGCGACCGGAATATGGAAAGGTAATTTCTTCGCCTGCCCTGCCGTCTTAGGGCAAGATTGGCTCAAGGTCAAAGTGTAAGTTTGGGCATCTGCGTTATAACTTGCTTCTGCTCTGACACGCGGCGTACCGGCCTGACTATACCAACGCTCGAATTGCTTTAAATCACGTCCATTTGCATCAGCCATCGCAGCACGGAAATCATCGCAGGTAACTGCTTGTCCATCATGCCGTTGGAAATACAAATCCATGCCTTTGCGGAATCCATCGTGACCCAGCAGCGTGTAATACATGCGCACGACTTCAGAACCTTTTTCGTAAACGGTCACCGTATAAAAATTATTGATTTCAACAAAAGAATCTGGACGCACCGGATGCGCCATCGGTCCCGCATCTTCCGAGAATTGCAATTGTCGCAGCACGCGCACATCTTCGATCCGCTTGACTGCGCGACCCGTCTCGTTACCGACCAAATCACCAGAAAACTCTTGATCACGGAAAACGGTCAAGCCTTCCTTCAAAGACAATTGAAACCAGTCGCGACAAGTGACACGATTGCCGGTCCAATTGTGGAAGTATTCGTGACCAACCACTGATTCAATGCCCGCGTAGTCGGTATCAGTCGCGACACGAGAATTGGCCAACACGTACTTGGTGTTGAAAATATTCAAGCCCTTATTTTCCATCGCACCCATGTTGAAATCGCTGGTCGCGACAATCATGAAACGATCGAGATCGAGTTCCAAACCGAAACGTTCTTCATCCCAGCGTATGCTGTTTTTGAGAGAATCCATTGCGTGTTGGGTTTTATCGAGATTGCCCTGTTCTACCCACACTTGCAGTAAAACTTTACGACCCGACTTGAGTTTGTATTTTTCTTCCTGACAGACCAACTTACCCGCAACTAAGGCAAACAGATAAGATGGTTTTTTGAACGGGTCTTCCCATTTAGCGTAATGACGACCATCGCCAAGATCACCTTGTTCTATCAAATTACCATTCGACAGCAACACCGGATACAACTTCTTATCGCCACGCAGCATCACGGTGTAACTCGCCATTACATCAGGACGATCGGGGAAGAAAGTAATCTTACGGAAGCCCTCTGCTTCGCATTGCGTGAAGAAATTGCCATTCGAGACGTACAGGCCAGACATCGTGGTATTTTTATCTGCTGCGATGGTCGTTTCGATGTCGAGCGTGACCTGATCGGGCGCATTGCTGATGACTAAACGCTCTTTGGTCAAGGTGTACGCTGACTTTTTCAGATTCACACCATTCACACGCAATTGCAGCAGCTTGATATCTTCGCCGAACAAGACTAAGTCTTTTTCCGCACTGTCATGGTTGCGGCGCATCGTGATACGAGTTGCGACATGGGTACGTAACGGATGCAGATCAAAGCCCATTTCAACGGTATCGACCCAGAAGCCGGGAGCAATATAATCTTTACGACAAATGGTAACGGGTGCCGCTACAGGCATGTCTTGCGCAGGTTTTCGCATAAATTGAACTCAATTCAAAAATGAAGCCAAATAAACTGGTGTGGTCAGCGGGATGACAAATATAGCCTGTATTTTACCAAGCACAAGCGTGGGATGGGCTTTTAAAGACGAATGTCCGCAGAGAAATCAGCAAAAATAACAACTCAAATAGTCGAGAGTGCACAGATTGATCAATCCGACCAAAGAAGGCTCAAAATTAGTGGGGTCGCCAATTTGGTGCAAGTGGTATGGAATCCATATAATGCATGCACCACCATTTACAGACAAAGTAGTTACACTTTTTCACAGACTTTTGCTGTAGCAAAGATCATGATAGAGTCACAACACTCTGTAGACGGAAGGCTTATGTGAAAAGATTTCGGCGAAACAGGGAATGCTGCGATAAAACAATTCTGCCTTAGCACCAAAAATTTTAGCCAGATCAAGTACTATCCAGCAACAGCGAGATAAAATGAAGTGAAGTTAGAACGAACCACATTGCGCGAGCAATATCGGAGATGAACACCATGAATATTCTTAACAAACGCTTATTGTTAGTAAGCCTGCTCTTTTGCACAGCGGCACTGACAGGATGTGCCAGCACGTTTTCCAGCAAGATCCGCACCGTCAATCAATTACCAACAAGTTTTATTGATAAAACTTTTAGCTTGGTTGAACATCCTGAACAAGGGAAAGAGCCAGAATATCTGCATGCCAGCGAAGATGTCAAAGCTCGTTTGCAAGAGTTAGGTTTTACTGAAACAGAGGCGGGAAAAGCTAAACTGAAAGTTAATCTTCAACTCATATCCATACCTGGAAATGCGCACCTATCTTCACCATTTCGTTCGACCAGCTATATCGTCACGCCTTCCGGCATGGTCATACCCATCGGCGGTTTCGAACCCTATCGCTTTTATCCAGGTTTTACCCGTTTGCCGTATCGATACTATCCACGCGCCGTTTTCTATCCACGCCATTTCGGTTCAATGTACTCCGCGTTTCCGTTTGGTAGTCGTTTCGATCCAATTTATGACCCACAGTTTGAGGTCCGGCAGTACTTTGATCATGGAATAGAAATCACAATCACCGAAGCCGCAACTGGCAAGCTGCTATATTCGGTCAATGCTAAAACAACGAAAACCAATGTGGAAATCGAACCTTACATCGCGCTTCTAGTGGAAAGTGCGCTGCGCGAATTCCCGAATAAAACCGGCGACAGCTGGGTAGAAATTCAGTTGGAAAAATAAAACAATAGCGTCGCAATTGAGTGCGTGAAAAAAATCCCAGTGCATAACTTAGCACTGGGATTTTTTATCTTCAAAACATTCTTTGCTGCTTGCCTTTACATTGTCTAGGAAGACAATTCACGCAAAGCGTGTATCAAGGCGCGGTCTACTAGAGAATTTGCCAGAATCGTACTGACCGAGCCTGTACGATATTTTCCTTCCAACTCTTCTGCTGAAATCGAAAATGCTTGATAACCTTGACGATTAGCGAAAATAAAACTAGTGCGTTTCGGACTAATCCACGCCAATTTGTAACGATTCACTTGCTCGTTTTCGTCACTAAAATCGAGCCAAGTACCACGTTCTAAACTGGCGACTTGCTTGGTTGCTTCGTCATCAGTATGCGCGACCTTTTCTTGTACAAATCGGTCAAGGCGACGATTACTAGCACGCTGCGCAATGTTGACTGCAATCTCTAATTGACGACGTGGTGACAACTCCAAAGGCGCTCGCGCCATCGAGGCGTGACGCTCCGCCAACTTGGAGAAAAATAAAACACGGTCAGGCTCATCCCAGCGTATCGCATTCAACCAAGCGTTAAGCAGCGTCAACATAGCTGGCAACTTTGCGATCAATTCTTTGCGCTCGTCAGCACTGTTCTTCGGCTTCAGGCTCCAGATTAAATCATCCATCGTCTTTAAGGCGTTTTCTAATGCATGCGGCTTTTCTTCTTTCACACTATGCGCTATCGTCAAAATCCGTATCCACTGTTCTTGCAAAAAGACTTCCAAGAACCCTGCAACTTCGCCCGTCTCTACCCGAATCGCCACGTCATGCTCTGCGAACTCACGAGCCACCCGCATTTTCTCTTCACTTAATGCTGTCTGTACGGGTTGACTGATCGCTTCTTGCGCTTTAACTTCTTCATCTTTAAGGTAGTTTTCGAGATCCGACACCACATCAGAAAACAAATCGATACGCTCATCAAATTCAAACTGAACCCGCTCTATTACGTCACCAATCACACCCAATAATGGATCAATTTGAGAGGGCTCATTATCGAGAATAATCCCCGAGCTACCCAGAATATCCATCAGAGTACGTGCGGGGTGCGACTCACGGAAGAAAAAGTCAGAGTCCTGCAACGCCACCCGCAAAATCGGAATCTGCAGCTGCGAGATCATCGATTTCACATCATCACGCAAACTCAGATCAGCGAAAATATAATCAAACACGCGCGCCAACAGCTCCACGGTATTGCGCTGAATCAGGCTCAAACTATCGGCCGATGGCGCCCGCAAGACCTTGCGAAGACGTGACTCGAATTGCGAGCCGTCTGCATCGTTCTGCGCAAAATCTTTTTGCATCTCCACCAAATTAGCAAAAAATTGATGATCAATTGTCGCTTTATCTAAAGGCGTATCTTCATCATCCAGATCTAACTGATTAAGCAAAGTATCGCTCCCTGAGGCCAAACCATCCAAACCATCTGCCGACGGTAGTTCAATTTGCCCTGCGAAAACGCGTTTCAATTTATCCTGCAGATAAGGATCTAGACTAAACAAGCTTTGCGCTGGTAAATAAGCAAGTACGCCACCCGAACTGTCAAAATTATCATCAACTCCCGGGTGTATCCCTCGCGCCATTAATTCCTGATTAATCTCATCTAAGATAGGCGTTAAATGCAAGAAGATCGTTGGCTGCAATAGGCGCAGCACAATCAAATGGGATGCTGGATTAGGATCAAGTTCCATCCAGGCTTTATGCACAGCCGTGATGAATATCTCGGGACGGAAAGGGTTTTGGGAGATATCGATCGGCATGCGGTTCAAGATTCGGCCGATCAAACTATTCAATAAGACCAGCGATTCTGCGTTCAATACTTCCATCGATTGACTGGTATTACGAAGTAAAATTTTGCCTTCCATCTCTTCGTAAGTCTGCGCAGTCGTATCTAGAAATTGCCCTTCTTTCTTGACCCGTTTTCTGGTGTTAAACACGCTCACTTCTTTACTAAGGGCAGCATTAATTTGCCCCGCAACCAGGCGATAAAAAGCAGTGCTATTTCGCTTAACCAGTTGATGTGCTTCGAAGCTAATTTTTGCTTCATCTGGACGCACCGCTTGATCCGATAACTTGAACAATGCATCGGCCAGCCGTGTAGAAAAGGCTTCTAGTTGGGACGCAACCAGATTCGTTGCTAGCGGCACCATATTTTGCAAAATTAAAAGGCGTGACGCATTGGAAGTCTCAGCCTTTTTACCTGCGGCGGCAGCAGCGGTAGCGGCGGAGGTTGCAGCCGCAGTTGCACCGACCACCACAGCAGCGGTTTTTTGAGATTTATCTGCCGCGACCGGCATCAGTGGGATAGTGTCCATTGTTCAATTCAACTAGTAGCACGTTATAAATAAGCAATGCATATCAATCAGGAGTACTTACGCGAAAAAGTCAATTTAGTCGAGTTAGTCGCGTTAGTAGCATTTGTCGCTTTATCACTTGCTGATGCTCGATGTGAGGCAGCAAACAGAATTACAGATCAAACCGCAGACCAAACTACAGACCATGGTAGGCCTCAGTTGCAAAAGTAATTGCAACGATGAGCGCAACCGCAAATAGCAACACAATCAATAGACGACCAAACTTTGGACTACCGTCATCGGTACTCGTTTGTTCAATTTTAGGTTCGACTTGTTTTTCTTCAGTCATAGTATTGGACAGTTTCAACTGTCCCCAAAGTATCGGTAAGTAGAGGCAAACATACAAAGATTCAGTATATGTCGTTTTGCTTCTATTCGACTAGTCCAGTGCGCCAATCTGGCCAGCAAATAGTCGAAAAAAAGCATTTAGCGGCCAATATATACAATTGACAATGCTCAAGCATTCACAGTTATCTCATTTTCTACTCAGTAGATACATACCTAAAATAACCAAGCTAGCGCCAGCGATCTGCCATTCACTGATCGCTTCATTCAAAAATACCATACCTAAAATCAAGGTCGACACCGGCCCTATCATGCCCGCTTGAGAAGCGCTTGGTGCACCGATACGTTTCACCGCAAACATCGTCAAAAAAACAGGAAACACCGTGCAGACGATGGCATTTACACCAGACAAGGCCAAGACTTGCGTGGGTTGAATTAACATACTCACCGGTCGCAAAAGAAAGAACTGCGCGATACACGCCACGCTGGAAACACACATGGCATAGGAGACCAAGCGCAAAGAACCTATGCGCGCCACCATTTCACCAGACTGTATCAAGTAGGTCGCATAAGCAATTGCGGAGCCCAGCACCAAGCCAGCGCCCAAAATCACTTGTTGTCCGTTAAACGATAAGTCATGCAGGAAGACTAAAACAATTCCCAGATAAGCGATCAGCAAAGACAAGTACTCAATTGGACGTATTTGACGTTTAAACCACAAGACATGAATAAACAAAACGAATGAGGGTGTCAAAAACAAAATCAACCGTTCTAATCCAGCCGAGATGTATTGCAAACCCAAAAAATCTAGAAAGCTAGACAAATAATAACCAACCAATCCCAGACCTAGTAAACGCCAACGATCCGCAGCACATAGAGGTGGATGACGCCAAGCCTGCCACAGGGCAATCGCGGCAAAAACTGGAAAAGAAAATAGCATGCGAAAAGCGATTAAAGTCACCGCATCGACCTGATAACGATAAATTAACTTTGCAACAATGGCTTTTGCAGAAAACAAAATGGCACCGACAATCGCTAAACTTAAACCAGTTAAATGATTGCGGCGCTGTATAGCAGCTTGATCCAAAAACAACTCCTGAAGTCGAGGTAAATCCTCATAAAATGAGATTGATTTATACCATTCTTCTCCCTTTTTTTTAAAAATATAAATTAATCTGCCCACAGTGCATTCTAAGAAACCTGCCCGACCAATGATCAATTATGCTGATAGACTTTCGATACGCCCTCATTAATTTGGATTAAAACGACGATGAACAAGGACATTCAGTACCGCATACATGCCGCTACCTCAGACGATTTCGCCAATATCAAAACGCTCTACCAAAGCGTCGCGCGGCAAGGCGGTGGTATCGCCCGCACTGAAGACGAAATTACGGATGACTACATTCGGCACAATCTCGATACAGCGATCGCGCGTGGTATCAGTTATGTCGCCAAAGTAGGCGAACAAATCGTCGGCGAAATTCATGCCTATCAGCCCTTCCCCAAATTATTCGCGCATATCTTGTCAGATCTGACGATTGCGGTGCACCCTGATTTTCAAGGCACGGGGGTTGGGCGAGCTATATTCGCGGCATTGCTTGATGAGGTTAAATTGCATCGTACCAATATCTTGCGCGTCGAATTATTTGTACGCCAGTCGAATCTCAAAGCGATCGCTTTTTATCAAAGCTTAGGATTCGAGATTGAAGGCCATTTTCAACAACGAGTGCGCCGTCCCGATGGCGATCTGGAAGCGGATATTCCAATGGCGTGGATACGTTCAAAATAAATCATTTTTTTGCGCAGGCTCAGGCACGAACAATTTGCGAAGAGCGATCAAAGCCGCCTGATGATTTAGGACTAAGCCTATGGATCCCAACTGTGCGGAATGGGAATCACCTCAAAGTGCTGCACCAGTCGGAGAACGAGTATTCCTCAATGTCGCAAAGCACCAATTTATCCGCCACCTGGCACAAAATAGAAATCCCCCTGCATCGCATGTTAAAATGTGCGGTTATTCTATTCTTACAGAACTTCTGCAATGACCGATTCCATCAACACCCCAGAGAACAACGACGAGCAAGACAGCGTTGCGATCAAAAAAGTATCCACCGATCTGATCCGCAAGGAAGTAGCACGTCGTCGCACTTTCGGCATTATTTCTCATCCGGATGCGGGTAAAACTACGCTCACCGAGAAACTTTTGATGTTCTCCGGAGCGATTCAATTGGCAGGTACGGTTAAAGCACGTAAGAGTGGCCGCCATGCGACGTCTGACTGGATGGAAATTGAAAAGCAACGTGGTATCTCGGTCGCATCCTCTGTCATGCAGTTCGAATATCGCGATCACGTGGTCAATTTGCTCGACACACCGGGTCACCAAGACTTCTCTGAAGATACCTATCGCGTGTTGACCGCTGTCGATTCGGCCTTGATGGTGATCGACGCAGCCAAAGGTGTGGAAGAACAAACAATAAAACTGTTGAACGTTTGCCGTATGCGCAATACGCCTATCATCAGCTTCGTCAATAAAATGGATAGGGAAACCCGCGATCCTTTGGAATTGCTGGATGAATTGGAATCGGTATTAAAGATTGACTGCTCACCGGTCACCTGGCCTATCGGCATGGGTAAAACTTTCCGCGGTGTATATCACATCTTGAAAGATGAAATCATGCTGTTCACGCCAGGTAGTGAACGCGCAGATCAAGAGTTTGAAGTCGTCAAAGGTATCGACAATCCACGTTTAGCAGAATTGTTCCCGCTGGAAATCGAACAATTAAAAATGGAAGTCGAATTGGTGCATGGTGCTTCGCATCCTTTCGATTTAGAAGCGGTGTTAGCCGGTACACAAACGCCCGTGTTCTTTGGCTCAGCGATTAACAACTTCGGCGTACGTGAAATTTTGAACGCTCTGCTCGACTGGGCACCGTCACCACGCGAGCGCAATGCAACTATTCGCACAGTAGAACCGACGGAAGAACCCTTCTCCGGTTTCGTCTTCAAGATTCAAGCAAATATGGACCCGGCACATCGCGACCGTATCGCCTTCTTGCGTGTTTGCTCTGGTCGCTTTGAACGCGGTATGAAACTCAAACATTTGCGCATTAACCGGGACATCAAAGTTTCATCGGTAGTCACGTTTATGGCATCGTCACGCGAACAAGTTGAAGAAGCTTACGCAGGCGACATCATCGGCTTACCGAACCACGGCAATATGCAAATCGGCGACAGTTTTTCCGAAGGCGAATTACTACAATTCACGGGCATTCCTTATTTCGCGCCAGACTTCTTCCGTATCGCCCGTATTTTGAATCCACTCAAAACCAAGCAACTGCAAAAAGGCTTGCAGCAGTTAGGTGAAGAAGGCGCGGTACAGGTTTTCAAACCTATCGTCAGTAGTGATCTGATCCTTGGCGCGGTTGGCGTATTGCAATTTGAAGTTGTCGCCAGTCGCTTGAAAAATGAATATGGTGTTGATGCGGTATTCGAAGGCACCAGCATCAGCAGCGCCCGTTGGATCACTTGCGAAGATAAAAAAATGCTGGCCGATTTTGAACGGTCCAGCGCAGGTGCGAACGTCGCTTACGATGCGGCCGGCAATATGGCCTACCTTGCTAGTTCGGGTGTGAATTTACGTTTGACACAAGAACGCTGGCCAGATGTGGTATTCCATGCGACACGTGAGCATGCTGCGAAGTTAGACTAAAGTTGACATCGCATTCCCAAAAAACGCGAAGCTAGAGAAATTCTAGCTTCGCGTTTTTTTATTCGCTTAATCTATACAGTGAGCAACAACAAAGTCACACAATTAATGCAAGCTTTCAGTATCTATCGCTTTAAATGTAGCTCGTATGGGTATGCGTATGACAAAGGTTGTACCGACATTCAATGTCGAACTCACTGAAATTTTACCTTCTAAGACACCTTCAACAATATTGTGACAAATATTTAGGCCGAGCCCTGATCCGCCTTGTCCAAATTTTGTCGTAAAAAACGGATCGAAAATTCTGCCTATGATTTGCGGATCAATACCTTTACCTGTATCACTAAACTGCATTTTGACATAAGCAGGGTCTTTCTCATCGATAGACGCATACCACGTGACTTGGCCATCGGTAATATCTTCAAATGCATGTATCAAGGCATTATTAAATAAATTGGCAATCACTTGCGTCAGTGGCCCCGGATAACTGTCCATGATAATGTCTGGTGGCACGTCTATGACTAATTGAATATTCACTTTCCGCAATTTTGGACGTAAAGTTACCGCTAGCTCCTCCATAATTTTTCGCAATTGAAATTCACGGCGCAACTCGCTGGTCTGATCAACCGCAACGTTCTTAAAACTAGTAATCAATTCTGAAGCTCGGCCTAAATTTTTATCAAGCAAATCAGCGGCCTCTTCAACTCTGGCAATAAAATGATTTAAATTGGAACGTCGCAATTTACCTTCATCACTCTCACGCTTGAGTTCCATCGCCAAGTGATTAATGGTTGAAGATACGGTAACAGAATTACCGATTGGCGTATTCAATTCATGCGCAACGCCGGCGACTAGCGACCCGAGACCCGCCAGTTTTTCTGAAGTGATGAGCTGCTTCTGCGCTTCTTGCAGTTGCTTGAGGCTTTCTTCAATTTGAGTTTTTGAAGTTTCCAACTCGTGTGTCCGCTTTTGGACTCGGACTTCCAACGATTGATTTAACTGGGTAATTTCTGTAATTTTTGTTTGAACGGCATCAACTACTTTATTGAAATGATCTGACATCACGCTAAGCTCGTCACGTCCCGAAACTTTAATGTGTAACTCATAGTTTCCCGCCACGATTTCTTGGCTGGCTATAATCATTTGCTGCAAGCGATGTACGATTCGCTTACCTATAAAGACGATCGCCAAAAAAGTGAGGAACATAATTAGACCAGTACGAATTAAAGACTTCTCTCTGGTATCCGCGGTCACCTCGATAATATTCTTTGTTGACAAACCGTACTGTAGAAATCCAACCTCAGCCTTTGGCAATAGTAGGGAATTTCGAATGTGTATGGCACCTTCCAAAGCTACTTTCTCAATATCCCCAGAAACGAAAGGAATCGGCAAACTAGAATCAAACGCTTGCGTTGTCAGCAGAATTTTTCCATTCGAGTCTCCAACAACGACATAAGTTAAACCATTTTTTGAATCACCTTCAACCATCTCATCAAGAAATGCTTGCACAGTGTTCAGATCATTACTACTAGCGTGGGTAGCCACCGTAAAGTTAAGCAGTTGGGAAGTTTGTACGATGCTGGTTTTGACGTTCTCAATCAAGGCAGCTTTCAATACTTCATTACCACCAACAATCACATTGAAAACAAGTAGCGCAGACGCAAGAAACGCGACTAAAGTAAATTGTCCAATAATCGAAGTGCTAAAGCCAATGATCTTACGGTAAAAAATCATAGTTTTAAGAATTGACGTTAGGCGTAATTGACTTCAACTGAACTGCCCAGTATCGCACGAGCAATATAGGCAACCGCATTGATGTTGGTCGCCACCATCTTCACGATATATTTCACTTCATATTGCAAATGCCTTGGTGCTGTACTGCATTTTGACACATATTGTGAAGCTGACACACTTTTGCATGCAGATCTAAATGTACTTTTTTAAGGCAAATAAACTACTGTACAGGCAAACCATACAAGCACTTAGCTAAGGCCCTACTGCCATCGTCGTCGCGGCATCTGCGTTTCTACTCTCCAAACGAATCACGCGATCTTCAACTTCATACGTTCAAACCGTATCGTCACACCGTCAGGCAAAGTATCCGACACATCTTCCACGTTTTCAAAGCCCAAGACTTGGTAAAACGGTACTCCAGGCAGCGTTGCCATCAGCTCCAAGCTGCTAAAGCCTTGCGCCGCCGCTGCTTGCTTGCAGGCTTCGAATACGGCTCTACCGACACCGCGCCGTGCTGCTGTTGGTGAAATGAAGAAGGCGCGGATTCTGGCTGGATCATGGGCTGGGTCAAGGAACTCATCTCCGCCCACCGGCCTTTGATCACCGCCATACAAAGTACGACGGCGACTCCAACCACCACAGCCTGCTAATTCACCATCGAGTGTGGCGGTGAAATAGCTGCCGTCATTCACAAGTGCGGTATCGACACCGAATACATACTTGATGGCAGATTCCGCTTCTTGTTCGGTATAAAAACCACGGCTCAAGACTCGCGCTGATTCGATGATCATTTGATTGAGTTCGGGAATTTCTTCCAAGGTACTTGGTCGGACAATTAATTGTGGGTTTATTTTAGATGTCATGAAAATTTCTTATGAGTTTTTCGATAAGTCCGCACCTCGTTCGCACACTGATCAATAGCTTGTGGCGATTCATCGTAGGACGGGTGAAACCCACGCGGCCTATCAGTCAGTCTGATGTGCACCATGTTATCGCGGCGCGGGTTTCAACCGCCTTGCATTTTGCCATCCTTAATATATCGGAAATTGCGCCGCCCATCCTTGATGAAATGTAGTTTAATCGCTTCAACTTCATGACCAGAATATACACAAAAAACCTGCAAAAAACAAAACCGCAAAATTGCTTTTGCGGTTCATGCTTTACCATTAAACTTACCACTGGTTTTTGTTTCTCTTATTTAAACACCAGAGCACCATCCAGCACATCCACCACAATCACATCCTTAGGCCCAAATTTGCCTTGCAAGATCAGTTTAGACAAAGGATTTTCTATCTCTTGTTGAATCGCGCGTTTTAAAGGTCGGGCACCATACACAGGATCGAAACCGGCCTCCGCGATTTTTAACAAGGCAGCATCAGTCACTTGCAAACCCATATCCATTTGTACTAGGCGTTTATTCAAAGTTTCCAACTGTATCTTGGCGATTGCACCGATGTTTTTTGCATCGAGCGCATGGAATACAACGATCTCGTCGATACGATTAATAAACTCCGGACGGAAATGTGATTTCACTTCGCCCATCACCGCCATTTTTATCACGCTTGGATCACTGCCTTCCATCGCTTGAATCTGATGCGAGCCCAGATTCGAGGTCATGACAATCACGGTATTTTTAAAGTCGACGGTACGCCCTTGGCCGTCAGTCATACGACCATCATCCAAGACTTGTAATAGGACGTTAAACACATCGTGATGCGCCTTTTCCACTTCATCTAGCAAGATCACGCTATATGGTTTCCGACGCACAGCTTCGGTCAGATAACCCCCCTCTTCGTAACCGACATAACCCGGTGGCGCACCGATCAAACGTGCAACGGAATGCTTCTCCATAAACTCGCTCATGTCGATACGAATCAAAGACTCTTCAGTATCAAACATAAAGCTCGCTAAGGCCTTGCACAATTCGGTTTTACCGACGCCTGTAGGTCCCAAAAATAGGAA
Source organism: uncultured Undibacterium sp. (assembly GCA_963511665.1). Lineage (GTDB taxonomy): Bacteria > Pseudomonadota > Gammaproteobacteria > Burkholderiales > Burkholderiaceae_D > Undibacterium. The sequence continues at coordinate 17,951 of CAUPKC010000041.1, read as the reverse complement.
GGATCCGTATGGACGATTTGGATCGCCGAGTCCGGCACGTGAGCGACGTATGGCATCAGATACCGCCGTAATCGCCTCATGCTGACCGACTACGCGTTTATGCAAAGCATCTTCCATTTGCAGGAGTTTTTCGCGTTCGCCTTGCATCATGCGCGAGACGGGAATGCCCGTTGCACGCGACACTATTTCTGCAATCTCTTCCGCACCGACCTGAGTACGAAGCAATCTTGGCTTACCACCCGTTTCGGCATTTTTTGCCGCTTGTAGATCCGCGGATTTCAATTGCGCTTCAAGTTCGGGCATACGGCCATACTGGAGTTCTGACATCGCTTGCCAATCGCCTTTACGCTTGGCATCTTCCATTTGCAAGCGAACTTTTTCTATCTCTTCCTTGATGTGGGTACTACCTTGAACCATCGCTTTTTCAGCCTTCCACACTTCTTCCAAATCCGCATACTCACGCGAGAGTTTTTCGATCTCATCTTCAATCAAGACCATGCGCTTTTTGGAACCCTCATCTTTCTCACGTTTGACAGCTTCTTTTTCGATTTTCAATTGAATCAAACGACGATCTAATTTATCCATCACTTCAGGTTTGGAATCAATTTCTATCTTAATCTTTGCTGCTGCTTCATCGATTAAATCAATGGCTTTATCTGGCAAGAAGCGGTCAGTAATATAGCGATGCGACAATTCCGCCGCAGCGACTATCGCCGGATCAGTGATATCGACGCCATGATGGACTTCATATTTTTCCTGCAAGCCACGCAAGATGGCAATCGTCGCTTCGACACTAGGCTCATCGACAATGATTTTCTGGAAGCGACGTTCGAGTGCTGCATCTTTCTCGATGTACTTGCGATATTCGTCCAAGGTGGTGGCGCCAACACAATGCAATTCACCGCGTGCCAAAGCAGGTTTCAACATATTGCCTGCATCCATTGCACCTTCAGCCTTACCGGCACCGACCATGGTGTGCAATTCGTCGATGAAAACAATAGTCTGACCTTCATCCATCGCAATTTCTTTAAGTACGGCTTTTAAGCGCTCTTCAAATTCACCACGGAACTTTGCACCCGCCAGCAAGGCTGCCATATCGAGTGAAAGAACACGTTTTGATTTCAAACTATCCGGCACTTCGCCATTCACGATACGCTGTGCCAAGCCTTCAACAATCGCGGTTTTACCGACGCCAGGCTCGCCGATCAATACAGGGTTATTCTTACTGCGACGTTGCAAAATCTGAATCGCGCGACGAATTTCATCGTCACGACCAATCACTGGATCAAGCTTACCGAGACGCGCACGTTCGGTGAGATCTAAGGTGTACTTTTTCAATGCTTCGCGCTGACCTTCTGCTTCGGGCGAGTCAACATTGGCACCGCCACGCACCCCTTTGATCGCGGCTTCTAATGCACTGCGGGTTAAGCCATTTTCACGCGCTAATTTACCTGCTTCTGATTTATCATCCACCAAGGCCAGCAAGACCATTTCGCTGGCCAAAAATTGATCGCCGCGTTTTTGTGATTCTTTGTCAGCAAGATTCAATAAGCCCATCAACTCGCGGCCAACTTGAACTTGACCATCGCTGCCAGTGACTTTTGCAATACGATCTAAAGCAGCCTTTAAACTACTCAATAAGCCGTTGATGTTGACACCTGCACGTTGCAATAATGAGCGGGCACCGCCATCGTCTTGGTTAATCAAAGCGAGTAAGACGTGCACAGGCTCGATATATTGGTTATCATTACCCACCGCCTGACTCTGTGCGTCAGCCAATGCTTCTTGCAATTTTGTCGTTAATTTATCTAAGCGCATACAAACCTCCGGGTGCATTAATTTATTAGTGCTCTATAGATTAGGCGACAAAACCACTTTTCAAGCGCGGTCAATAGGAAAAACTTCAACCGCTTTGCGTTATATCAATCATTTATGCATTTAGAACAACTTAACCTTGCTTACCTTATCGACGAAGACCGCATCTTATTGAGAATAGGTTTTTCTACCGAAGACACGGATCAAACCAAACAAGAGATACAGATTTTCTTTACTCGACGTCTATTGCAAAAACTATGGCCAACCATGATGGAAGCAATCAGCGCTCATATGCGCATGAATCGTCCAGAGGCGGCTTTTGCGAGCGATGAGTTAGTCAACATGGAACATCAAAATGCGCTGGACAAGATCAAGCAAAGTGGCAATTTTGATCAAGCCTACTCAGAGGAAAACCGCAAAGCATTGAATGGTGAGCGACCATTTTTGCTTGAAACTATCAAGTTTCATTTGAAAGCAAACGCAGCATTATGGATACAATTTTTTCCAACGCAAGGCGGCGCAGTAGACTTGCGTCTAGAAACATCCTTACTACACGGCTTTTGTAAATTACTGATCGATGCAGAAAAAGCGTCAGGCTGGAATTTGGAATTAAGTTTGCCAAAACCAGAAGAAATGTCGGTACCTGCTCACTTACTAAACTAATTTAGTTTCGCCATTTTTTTTGCGTAAAAAAAAGCAGAGAATAAGATTCTCTGCTTTTTTTCTGAATAACGCATAAACTACTTGCGCCCTTTTACATCACGCTCCATTAACTTGAAAATCCGGCGATATTCATCTAACCAGCTATCTGCCTCCCGGAAGCCATGCGGCTCAATTGGATAAACTGCCAACTCAAAATTAGGATTTTTCAATTCAATCAGTTTTTGCACCATGCGGACGCTGTCTTGGAAGAAAACATTGTCATCCAAAATACCAGAACAAATTAAGAGTGGCCGTTTCAAACCAGCCGCGAATTCTATCGGCGAGCTGCGTGCATAAGCGTCGGGATCAACGTCCGGTGTATTCAATATATTCGAGGTATAGCCATGGTTGTAATGCGCCCAGTCTGCAACCGGACGCAAAGCGGCACCAGCGGCGAATTTATCGGTTTTAAACAGTGCCATAAAGGTCATGAATCCGCCGTAAGAGCCGCCATAAATACCCACGCGTTGTCTATCCACGTTCGCATTATCAACTAACCAGTCGAGACCATCTTCATAGTCTTCTAATTCGGGCGTACCCATGCGCTGATAGATGGCATTACGCCAATCACGACCATAACCAGCGGAGGCACGAAAGTCCATATCAATGACGACATAGCCTTCCTGTACCAAGAGATTATGAAACATCATCTCGCGGAAATAAGTCGACCATCCGTGATGCGCTGCTTGTAAATAACCAGCGCCATGGACAAACATCACGGCGGGCTTACGTTCACCGGTGGCTGCTTTACTGTCGCTTTTGTCGCTATTGTTGCGATATACGCGTGAATAAATCGGCGCAGCACCATGTTTGGATGGCACTGCAATAATCTCAGGTTTAATCCAATCGATCTGTGCGAATTCTTTTGAAGTTGACTCCGTCAAACGAATTGCCTTGGCGCCTGGGGTGGTCGCCTGCACGAATAGATCAGGTAGGCGTGTGGTGGTGGAATGCGTCAATAAAAGTTTATCTTCTGTTGGCGCCAACTCAAAATCCATACCGCCATTCATATCTGTTAATACCTCATCTCGTTTGCCATCGGCAGAGACGCGGTACACTTCATGAATGCCGGGATGTTTTTTGTTAGCGCGATAGTAGAACCATTTTCCGTCCAACGTAGGCTGCACGCTGTTGACTTCAAAACGTCCATTCGTCAGCGCTACATTTTTACCATCACGCTGAACATACAGCTGACTAAAGCCAGATTCTTCGGATAGGTACCACAGAACCTTACCATCAGGACTCCATGCAAATTCGTTAAAGCTACCATCGTTAACCCAGGCCTGATCGGTCAGGCGATGTGCAAGTACCCATTTCGATTTATCAGCGGCACTTAGATCCATTTTCAAGATCCATCGATCTTTATTATCGGCACTGAATAGACTAAATGCCAGTTGCTGCCCTGAAGCACTCCAGCGTATGCCACGGAAATTAATATACACCGCACGTGGTACAGCAGCTTTGGGCACGGCCTTTCCTAAGCGCTTTGCCGCATCGATTTTGAGGGCAAGTAATGGGTCTTCATTGATGCCTGCCAATTGATCTAGGCTGAGCTTATTGGCTTTGTTGGCACCCACGTCCACGATAAAAATCTGCTCATCGCTATCGGTGCCCGTGCCTACCTTACTACGGACATCTTCAATTTTCACATAGCCATCGCTGCTGACATAGTGAGGCATTTTATCGTTACGACCATCTTTGCGTGGCGCAGCAGTGCTGACCAGTACATATTTACCATCTGGAGAAACACTGAAACTACGGAATTCACGACCTTTACCTAAATAAATAGGCATAGGCGCACTGGCTGTCTGACTAGCCAATTCGCGTTGCCGTGTTTCTGCATCTTTTTTATCAGCATCACGTTTCTTGATGATATCGAATAAGCGTGTTTGCTGTGCCGTCAAATAGTCAGGCGTTTATTTTTTCGCTATTGGATCATCATCATTTTTGATATTCAACAACATGCTTTGTTCGCCATTACGCAAATTAAACAAAATCACTTTGCCGTCATTTCGCATCGAGATCTGATCATTACCCACAAACCCTAAAAGGCCGTTCATCTCGCCAGTGCGAGTAAGTTGTTGGCGCTTACCGTCTTTTAATAAGAATAAATTCCCATTACGCAACCACACGGTGTGCGTACGATCTGGGCTGGTGAATTTTTGTTCAGATTCAGCAACGACGACTTCCGCTGCACTCAATTTTTGCGCGGTACCGCCATTGGCACTTACTCTATACAAATCACGGAGTTCGGAACCGATTGCTTTGCGAGAAAAATAAATATTTTTGCCATCCTGGCTAAAGTAGGGACGTTCGGGCGCTATTCCCATCCAATCCGTATTCGCCATAATCTGCTCCATACTGAGCTTTGCAGTGAGCTTCGCGGCGACTTTATTGCTGTCCTGCGCCACGGCAAGCGGCATAAAACTTGTCGTGAGGACGCTAGCTGCTATCAAAAACAGCACACCATTCTTTTTCATTCTCATTGTTGTTTCCCTCGTCGGGTAAGATGGTCAATAAAAAAACGCTGAATCTTTGCAGAGTTCAGCGTTTCTTGGACAAGCAGAAAGCAAAAAGATTCCTTGAAAATTAGGCTTAATTAAGCTTATTAAGGCTCAGTTAGCCTAATTCAGCCTAACTAGGGCAATTTTTGATTTGCCAAATCACCTTCGACGTGTTCGCCCAATTCGCCCTCCCATTTCGCGACTACGGCGGTTGCCAGACCATTACCAATCACATTGGTCGCTGAGCGCGCCATATCAAGGAAATGATCAACACCGAGCAACAACAATAAGCCCGCTTCTGGAATATTGAACTGCGATAAAGTTGCCGCAATCACGACTAAAGACGCACGTGGCACACCCGCCATGCCTTTGGAAGTCAGCATCAAAATCAACATCATCGTGATTTGCGTACCGAGCGACAATTCTATGCCATAAGCTTGAGCGATAAACACAGTAGCGAAAGTGCAATACATCATAGAGCCATCAAGGTTAAATGAATAACCCAAAGGCAGTACGAAAGAGGCGATACGGTTTTTAACGCCAAAGCGCTCCAAGCCTTCCAGCGTTTTTGGAAATGCCGCTTCGGATGACGCCGTCGAGAAAGCTAAAAGCGTAGGCACACGCAATTCACGCAAAAGACCGACGATGCGTCCTTTCAAAAACAGATAGCCGATAAAAATCAATACTAACCACAAAACCAAAATGGAGAAATAAAACTCCGCCATGAAAACGCCATACGTTCCAAGCACAGCAAGTCCGCTCTTAGCAACCACACCAGATACTGCTGCGAATACGGCAATCGGCGCAAACAGCATGACGTAACCTGTTAATTTCAACATGATGTGCGCTACGCCATCCACCGCCTCAATCAAAACTTTACTACGATCACCGACCGCTGCAGCTGCTGTACCGAAGAAAATGGAGAAAACCACGATCTGCAAAATTTCATTTTTCGCCATACCGTCAACGATCGATGAGGGGATCAAATGCGTAATGAACTCTTTCAAACTCAAATTGGTCGTGGTAATTCCCGACACCGCATCAGCCGCAGGCAACACAGCGTGCATAGCGTCACCAGGACGGAAGAAGTTAACCATGACTAAGCCCAAGGTCAGCGAAATCAAAGATGCGATAATGAACCAGCCCAATGCCTTACCACCAACCCGTCCTACTTCATTGACATCGCCCATTCTGGCGATACCCACCACTAAAGTCGAGAAGACCAAAGGCGCAATAATCATTTTGATTAAGCGCAAAAACATCGTAGTGATTAAAGACATCGCTTCCGCAAAATCGCCAGGTTTGGCTGTATTTGTATTGACGAAATAACCAACAACTATCCCGAGTATCAAACCGAGAATGATGTAACTAGTAAGATTGAGGCGTTTTTTCATGTTTTACACATCCCTTTTATTAATTTCCGACTTCATCTAATAAGCTGTTCGCGGTACTTTTACCCAGTACACAATAGGTGCAAAAATAAATGCGAAATAAGTCCAGAATCTTAAGCTTCGCAACCGACACTAGCCAAAACAGTCAATTACGCCTAGAAACCAGCTAAGAAAAATGGTGGCTCAGTATACTGGAGGAAAATGTCATCGACCACTTTTATTCAAATAGTGCGTAAGAAAATTTTCATTTCCAATACAAAAATACCAAATAACTTGATGAAAACAAGCATCATCATCGATAACTCTTCGAATCCATGTGACGAAAAAAAACCCAGATTGAAATCTGGGTTTTTTGAGCTTCGTTACGGAACAAGACTATTCTACTTCCACCACTTCTTGCGAAGCGACTGGCGGCGGTGCATCACCTTCTGAAAATTCCAGCTTAATCTGATCTTTGTCATCCAAATCGACGCCGACGCGTCCGCCACTGACCAGTCGACCAAACAAAAGTTCATCGGCCAAGGCTTTACGAATCATGTCTTGAATCAAACGCGCCATAGGACGGGCCCCCATCAATGGGTCAAAGCCTTTCTTGGCCAAAAACTTCCGCAAATGATCACTGAAAGTCGCTTCCACTTTTTTCTCGTGCAATTGTTCTTCTAATTGCATCAAGAATTTATCCACGACACGCAGAATAATTTCTTCATCTAGCGAGCGGAAACTGATAATCGAATCCAACCGATTGCGGAACTCAGGCGTAAACATACGCTTAATGTCCGCCATTTCATCACCCGCTTGTTTGCTATTGCTAAAGCCTATAGACGCTTTTTGCAGACTTTCTGCACCCGCATTCGTCGTCATGATAATGATCACATTACGGAAATCCGCTTTGCGTCCATTATTATCCGTCAAAGTGCCATGATCCATGACCTGCAACAAGATATTGAAGACATCGGGATGGGCTTTTTCGATCTCATCGAGTAACAAAACAGCATGCGGTTTCTTAGTAATCGCTTCCGTCAACAAACCACCCTGATCAAAACCAACATAGCCCGGTGGCGCACCGATCAGGCGACTGACCGCGTGGCGTTCCATGTATTCGGACATGTCAAAACGAATCAGTTCAATACCTAATGTGAACGCAAGTTGCTTCGCTACTTCGGTTTTCCCCACGCCTGTTGGACCTGAGAATAAGAAGGAACCAATCGGTTTATCCGTTTTACCCAAACCTGCACGTGACATCTTAATCGCGGCCGCCAGTGCTTCAATCGCTGGTTCTTGACCGAACACCACATTTTTCAAATCACGATCAATCGTTTGCAATTTACTGCGATCATCTTGATTCACTGTTTGTGGTGGGATACGGGCGATCTTGGCAATAATATCTTCGATATCCGCCTTGCCTATCGTTTTCTTTTGCTTGGACTTCGGCAAAATTCTTTGTGCTGCCCCCGCTTCGTCAATCACATCAATTGCTTTATCTGGCAAATGTCTGTCGTTCAAGAAACGCGCTGACAATTCCGCCGCAGTCGTTAAAGCTGCTGCGGAATACTTGACGTTATGATGTTCTTCAAACTTGGATTTTAAGCCACGCAAAATCTGCACCGTCTGCTCTACCGTCGGCTCATTCACATCAACTTTTTGGAAGCGTCGCGCCAGTGCGTGGTCTTTTTCGAACACACCACGGTATTCGGTGTAAGTGGTCGCGCCTATGCATTTCAACTGACCATTTGACAAGGCAGGCTTCAACAAATTCGATGCATCCATCGTGCCGCCTGAGGCTGAGCCAGCACCGATGATGGTGTGAATCTCATCAATAAACAGAATGGCGTCTGGTGCATCTTTCAGCTGCTTCAAAACACCTTTCAAGCGCAACTCAAAGTCGCCACGATATTTTGTACCGGCTAACAAGGAACCCATGTCGAGCGAATACACGACGGCTTTATTCAAAATATCAGGTACATCATTTTGTGTAATGCGCCATGCCAAACCTTCCGCAATCGCAGTTTTACCGACACCTGCTTCTCCGACCAACAAAGGATTATTCTTGCGGCGACGGCACAGGATTTGAATCACGCGCTCCACTTCGCTATCGCGTCCAATCAGAGGGTCAATCTTGCCTTCAGCGGCTGCCTTGTTCAGATTCTGGGTGAATTGTTCGAGAGGGTTTTCTTTGGCTTGAGCGTCGCCTTGGGCATCTTCCGCGCCTTCCGGCGATTTTTGCGGCTCATTGTGATTATCTTTACGTACACCGTGCGAAATGAAGTTCACGACATCGAGGCGCGTCACGCCTTGCTGATGCAAATAATACACAGCATGGGAGTCTTTTTCACCGAAGATCGCAACCAACACATTCGCGCCAGTCACTTCTTTCTTACCATTCGACGCAGATTGCACATGCATGATGGCACGTTGAATCACACGTTGAAAACCCAGCGTTGGCTGCGTATCCACCTCGCCCGAACCAGGTATCGTAGGCGTATTATCAGCGATGAAATTTGATAAAGTTTTACGCAAGTCTTCAATATTCACGGCACAGGCACGCATTACTTCGGCAGCTGATGGATTGTCCAGCAGCGCGAGTAACAAATGCTCAACCGTGATAAACTCGTAACGAGCTTGCCGTGCCTCGACAAAGGCCATATGCAAACTGACTTCTAATTCTTGCGCAATCATACTTCCTCCATCACACATTGCAGCGGATGACCCGCGTGCTTAGCGTGTGTTAAAACCAGCTCAACCTTTGTCAATGCGACATCTTTCGTAAACACACCGCAAACCCCACGCCCTTCGACGTGCACTTTCAACATGATCTGCATCGCAGTTTCTCTATCTTTACTAAAGTATTCTTGAATAACTGCCACGACAAACTCCATCGGCGTGTAGTCATCATTCAGAAGTACCACTTGATACATCGAAGGCGGTTTTAGCTTCTGCGCCTGTTTCTCGAGTACCGTACTATTTTCATGCTTTATTCCCATACGTCTATTCTAGTACGTTGATCGTGGTCGGAGTCAAAAATTAGACAAATAAAAGTGCTTCTGTTCATTGTAAGGCGCTTACGTTATTTCTGCAGAAGCTTAAGAATATTTAACCAACTAAGTTCGAATGGACAATTCATGCGGTTAGCGTTTGTGAGCCGCCTGCCACCTGATTGGGTAGATGGAGATCATTTCTCACAGATCAAGAGCCAGACTTTTCACGTAAAAAAACAACAATACTACTAAGACAAGCTAATTTTCTTGACTTTACTTTTTTTTCCGCCAAGAATGATATTTATTGATATCTAACTTAAGTTTTTGTTATCAATATGAAGTGGGCAGGTTAAGAAAGGTAGCTTTATACAGTTTTCTTGCTTTTTCGGCTCGTGTGATTAGTTTATATTTGAAAGATGTATTATGGCAACAGGTACCGTAAAATGGTTCAATGATTCCAAGGGTTTTGGTTTTATCACTCCTGATGATGGCGGTGAGGATTTGTTCGCCCACTTCTCCGCGATCCAAATGAATGGCTTCAAGACTTTGAAAGAAGGTCAAAAAGTACAATTCGAGGTAACACAGGGTCCAAAAGGCAAGCAAGCTTCTAACATCCAAAATCCTTAATCCGATTTTGAAATGTTTTTAAAAAACCCGCTACGGCGGGTTTTTTTATGGCTGTTTGAAACATAAAGGAGAAATAGTCCTGATTGTTCATTTCCCCCATTACTACAGGCAACGAAAGTATTGTCACGCAAGTTGACCAGCAGGTTCATGGAATAATGCTCGCCGCGACCCGACTTGCTCTCATTACTTGACAGGTATGCCAGAATAAACACCAAGTTCAGATTACAAACTACTCTGCATTGCTAAACTTGGTGCATACATTGAACTTTAGCGCCCGAAGCCTTTCGGCGCACTAAATCCACATCAGCCACATCACTGTCCCAACTTCTTAGGCATAGGTGGAGCAACACGCAATTTAATGTCACGGTAAGTCTTTAATCTATCCGTCACGTCTTTAATTGCGGCGTCGAGTTGCGGATCTCGGCCTTGATTGACTTCGAGTGGATCGAGATCAACGTCAAGGTCAGGGGCGACACCCTCGTTTTCCACGCGCCATTCATTGTCTGGTGTGAAGAAACGGAAAAACGGTACAACCAAATTGCCACCATCGATCAAATTAGGATTGGCAGAAATGCCGATCAGACCGCCCCATGTACGTTTACCTATCAATGTGCCCAATTTTAGACGCTTAAACGAGTAAGGTAAGAAATCACCACCTGATCCTGCATCTTGATCGATCAACATCGCCTTAGGGCCATAGATGGCTGCACCTGGCGTTTCATAGATCATACCGTCACGATCTTTCCAACCAGCCAGATATTGACGGCTTAATACATCGGTGATGTAGTTTGCTGCTTGGCCACCGCCGTTGCGACGTTCGTCGACGATCAATGCTGACTTCTCGGCTTGAGCATAAAACATACGATTAAAATATTGATAACCTTCGCCACCGGTGTTCGGCAGATAAACGTAAGCGACTTTGCCATCCGTTTTCTTTTGCACATAATCTCGATTTTTTTCTATCCAATGCCATTGTCGCAAATCAGATTCGCTCGCAATCGGTTGGACAACGACTTGATGAGTCACTTTACTAAGAAAATCACGCATGATGGTTAGGCGGACTTGCTTACCAACTTTGTTTTCCATCAAAGCATGCAGGTTATTTTTCGCATCAAGGTTTTTGCCATCAATCGCGATCAAGTAGTCACCGTCTCTCACATCCAAACCTGGTATCGCCAACGGCGCTGGCGAGAATGGACTCCAACGATCGCCTTTAAGAATCGTCTTGATTCGTAAAAGACCATTTTCAAAACTAAAATCTGCACCTAGTAAGCCAACGGGCACCGGAGTTTCTTGATGAATGTCGCCGCCGCCAACGCGGTTATGACCGACCTGCAATTCACCTATCATTTCGACTAGTAGTTCATTCAAATCTTCACGTCGTTGCAAGTTTTTGAGTAAGGCGTGATAACGCTTGTAGATGCCATCCCAGTCTATGCCATGCAAATTAGCATCGTAGAAAAATTCTTTTTGCATCCACCAGGTTTCGTTAAAAATTTGTTCCCACTCAGCACGTGGGTCAACACGCATTTTGAGTCCTGCTAAGCTGATCGGTTTAGGGTCAATCTTTTCCGCCGCATCAGCAATTTCTAATTTCGCACCTGTCGATTGCAATAGAAGTTTTTTGCCATCGGCACTCAGGCTGTATTCCGCGATGCCGGCTTTAACTAACTTGGCTTTTTTCTCTTCCATATTAAAGCGCATCAAATTCGCATTATTGCCGCTGCGCTCTGCAGGAGGATCATTACTGACGCCTGGTTGCGGGCGCTCAAGGAAGAACAAAGCGCCATCAGAAGCCACCGTCAAAGCAAAGTTATTGCGCTCAGCGACGGGCAAGGACACAATGCGTTGTTGTATGCCAGCGAGATCTACCTTAACTGCTTTGACAGGCTTATTCACTTCGTCTTTTTTTGTATCGGTAGTGGCGGTAACCGCTGTTTCAGTTTTTTTGTCGGCTTCAGGCTTACTGTCTTTTTTATCTTCTTTCTTACCATCCTCATCGCCTGATTTTGGCAAAAGAGGTGATTTACCATCGGCCGCTAACACCACTGCATAAATCCCATTACGCAATGGTCGTTCCTGACTTGACATATCAAGGCCAACATGGGTTGGGCCCGCGTTGGTAGACGCTGTAAAGTAGAGGTAATCCGTGGGGGCGAACGCAGGATTGTCTGCGTCACTTAAACCGTCGGTGATGGTGGTGCTCTTGCCGCTGTTGAAATCATATAGTTTCACTAGCGAGAAGTGATTCGCACCAGTCACCGTATACGCTAACCAGCGACTATCGCTGGAGAATGAGGTCGCAAAATTCGAACGACGTGCGCTTTCATCTATCTTGCTGATTTTCCCTTGCGCCAAATTCAAGACGAAGAGTTGCAAATGGTTGTCCTGAAAAATAATCATCTGACTATTCGGTGACCATTCTAGCAAAGTGAAATAGCCCGATTTACCAAGCGCTATCGTTTTGCCTGCGTCACTACCTGTCTGATCACGGATAATGATTTTATGTTCGATACTCGCATCGGAAATATAGGCAATGTGTTTACCATCTGGACTCCAGATCGCGTCTTTTTCGCGCACGCCTGCAGTCTCGGTTAAATTGCGTATCGAGCCATCTTTGACTGGCACAGTGAACACCTCACCCCGTGCGGTCACAACAACACGCTTACCCGTGGGTGACAAACTGGCAGAAGTGACATTGCTCGTGGCGTCTTTCCATTGCGGACGCACTTGATTTGCCTGACTGGTCTGCGCACTCAAATCTATTGATAAGGTTTTAGTTTTACCCGTCGCGGTATCGAATTCTTTCAAGATACCGCCCGCTTCATAGACGATCGCTTTGTCGTAAGCACTCATGCTACGAATATCCCATACCGTCTCTTTACTCAACTGTTTTACCGCTTTGCTCTTACGGTTATAACTGAACAAATTGGCCGCACCGTCATTTCTATCTGAGATGAAATACACATCATCGCCTATCCAAACCGGTGATTTATCGGTGGCATTTTCATGCGGGATTTTTTCTAGTTTCTTGCCATTGATATCGATAATCCAAATCGGCGGTGTTGTGCCACCGCGATGCTGACGCCAGCCGCTACTACCAATATACGCTTGTGGAAAGGGACGATACGCCAATAACTTACCATCGCCCGACCAGGTACCTTCAAACGCAATCGCATCCATCACCTTATTTTCAAAGCCGCCTTCGACCGACACTTCATACAAATGCGTGCTACGACTCACCGCAATTTCGCGCCCAGAGGAAAACAGCACACGCTTGCTATCAGGGCTCCATCCAACCACCACATCGGCACCCGGATGCCATGTCAAGCGCCGCGCCTCACCGCCTCCAGCAGGCATCACATAAACATCCGTATTGCGATCATAGGAAGCCGAAAATGCCAACCATTTGCCATCGGGTGAAAAGATGGGCGCAAACTCCGCCGCAGGATGTTGAGTCAGACGTTGCGGATTTTTACCATTGCGATCAGCCAACCAGATATCACCACCATACACAAATGCAAGATGATCACGCGATACCGCTGGTTGTCGCAGTAACTGCGTATCCGCGTAGGCCGCGGGTGCAGAGAAACAAGCGCCTATTAATAAACTGAGTAATGAACTGATGGTCGTCTTTTTAGTGATGGAAGAAATTTGCACAGACATCTCCTTGTAAGAAAGTCAAAACGTACAACACACGATGCTCCAAAACCGAGCAACACGGCTTGCAAAAAATGCGGCATTAAGCTTGATGGGCTGGCATCACTGTAGCAGAGATTATTCTTACCAAGAATACTGTCAGCTAGATTAAATTCAGCAACGCAGAAAAAGTAATGGCGCCACAAACATCGCCCCTTGTTTATCAGGGTTAATTGAGTAATATCCAAAGATACCAATTAGATAATTTTCATCATTTCTGACGAGCAAAGCGTTTGCCTTCACGTAGGACTTCGCATTGAGCCACGTATTAAGCTAAGTATTGAGCTACGTATTGCTCATCAGATTACGAAACTACGAAATGAACTTCTGAGATAAAAATTTGTCTAAGGGGTGCAAAAAAGCATTTAAACAACCTAAACTCATAATAGGATTAATAATGAAAATGAATCTGCGTATATTAAGCTTGGCCGCCAGTATTGCCAGCATAGGCATGGGCACTACCGCAATGGCACAAGAAAATCTGCCTTATCAAAAGCCACCACAATCTATTTTGGAATTGGCCGATGTAGCACGTGCACCTGCTGTCAGCATGGATTCAAAAAAGCAAATGATGTTGCTGACCTATCGCAGTACGTTTAAAACTTTAGCAGAGCTAAATCAATCAGAATTGCGTTTGGGTGGTCTGCGTATCAACCCCATTACGAATATCTCCAGCACAGTCAACTACGTCAATAATGTAAAAGTTCGTAAAGTCAGTGGCGGCGAAGAACAACAAGTCAAAGGTTTGCCAAAAGATCCTTTGATCGCCAACATCAACTGGTCTCCGAATGAAAAGAAAATCGCCTTCACCCATACGACCGACAAGGGTGTGGAATTATGGGTGATTGATGTTGCGACCGCACAAGCAAAAAAAATCAGCGCCGCAAATGTGAATGCCAATCTGGAAAGCCCGTTTATCTGGTTTAAAGACAGTGATAATTTATTAGTTAAAGTCCTACCAAAAAATCGAGCACCTTTGCTGGACGCCAGCAAAGACTTACCGACTGGTGCGATCATTTCCAATACAGAAGGAAAGGCTGCGCAAAACCGTACCTATGCCGATTTATTGAAGAATCGCAACGATGAAATCAATTTTGAAAATATCGCCACCTCTGACTTATACAAAGTCAACATCAATGGCAATAGCACTTTATGGAAAAAAGCCGAGATGTTTGCTGGTGAGAGTTTTTCACCCGATGGCAAACTCATCATGGTCACCAGCATACAAAAGCCTTTCTCTTACGTAGTTCCTGCCAACCGTTTTCCTCTCAAAACGGTGGTCATGGATTTAACTGGCAAAGTAATTAAAACGGTCAACGAAGTGCCTTTAACTGAAATTATTCCTAAAGGATTTAGTGCGACACGTGAAGGTAAACGCAGCATGAACTGGCGGGCCGACAAACCAGCTAGCTTGTCTTATGTCGTCGCCTTAGATGGTGGCGATCCAGCGAAAAAAGTCGATTTTCGTGATGAGGTATTCCAATGGGATGCGCCCTTCGATCAAGCCCCAAAATCGCTGGTAAAGACGGCGCAACGCTTTGGCGCTATTGTATGGGGCAATGATAAGTTAGCGCTCATTAGTGATAACTGGTATGACACACGCAATGAAAAAACCTATTTCTTCAATCCATCCAATCCAGCAGAAACACCACGCCTAGTTTTCGACCGCAACTCTCAAGATTTGTATTCCAATCCTGGTCGCTTCGAAACCAAGCGCAATCAGTATGACCGACGCGTTATGGCTATTGAAGACAACAAAGCCTACTTAATTGGTGCTGGTCATACTAAGAAAGGTCAATTCCCCTTCATCGATGCGATGAACGTGGATAGCTTAGAAAAGACCCGGGTTTACCAATCGACTTACACCGACAAAATCGAAAACATCCAATCGATAGAAGATTTTGCCAAAGGCGATGTGTTGGTACAGATTCAGTCTAAGACTGATTTTCCTAACTTCTACTTCCGCAATATCAAAGACGCTAAGCTCACGCCGATTACGCAATTCAAAAACCCGTATGAGGGTTTAAAGAACGTTTCCAAGGAAGTCATCAAGTATCAACGCAAAGATGGCGTGCAATTGTCTGGCACATTGTATTTGCCAGCAGGCTACGACAAAACCAAGAAAGAGAAATTACCGCTCTTGATCTGGGCATATCCAGCAGAATTTAAAGATAAAGATTCTGCGGGTCAAAGCACGCACAACCCCAATGCGTTCACTGCACCTAACTACGGTTCTTTCATCTATTGGACAACCCGTGGTTATGCGGTCTTGGATGATGCCGCCTTCCCTATCATCGGCGAAGGCAAGACTGAACCGAATGATAATTTCGTACCGCAGTTAGTCGACAATGCAGAAGCTGCAATAGATGCGGTTGATGCGCTCGGCTATATCGACAGAAAAAAAGTCGCGGTTGGTGGTCATTCCTACGGTGCATTTATGACGGCCAATTTATTGACCTACTCTAAACTATTTGCTTGCGGTATCGCACGTAGCGGCGCTTATAACCGTACACTGACACCTTTTGGCTTCCAAAGCGAACAGCGTAATTATTGGGAAACACCTGAGGTCTACACCAAAATGTCGCCATTCATGAATGCAGACAAAATGAAGACGCCGATCTTGCTAGTACACGGTGAAGCTGACAATAACCCAGGTACCTTCACGCTGCAAACTGAGCGCTACTTCCAAGCCTTAAAAGGCTTAGGCGCTCCGGCTCGCATGGTTATTCTTCCAAAAGAAAGTCATGGCTATGCAGCACGTGAAAATATCTTGCATCTGCTGTGGGAGCAAGATCAATTTTTGGAAAAATGTTTAAAGAAATAATTTACAAAAGAAACTCGTAAGTTGTCAAAAAAAAATCCCGGTACATTTTCGTACCGGGATTTTTTTGTGGGCGAATCACGTTCTTTAATTCGCTACGCGTATCCCCAACTTCGCGGGCGTCATACCGACTATGGCTTCACATTGCCCAATGACCACATGACGCGAACCATCGCAGACGAATACATAATGCTGTCCACTTGGCGTGCGTTGCGGATCTCGAAAGATAAAAATTTCGCCGTCGCCGGTTCCCTTCTTATCGTCAAAAATTCGATTCAGTAAATGTAAAGGCAACTTACTCAAACTTTTGGCACTCAACTTCTTATTCAAGGTTTCGGTTTTGCCGTAGTTGACTTCGCGCGTGACATGATTTCGAAAAGCATGGATCATCAAATAGGTTGGCGCAAACTCATTATTTTTTAAAAGAGTACGGTTTTCACCTAGGAGAAAAGCAGCCGCACAAGCTGAGGCACAGTAACCACGCGCTTCGGTATTTAAATGATGTCGATTGATGAGCGCTTCCACTTGATCGACGATCATTCCCGCCGCAGCTCCCGCGCCTGGAGAGTCTTCAAACTGCAAAGTATTAAACTTCCCTTTATGTTCACGTAAGGCATTGTCTATCAAAGCAATGCTGACCAAGTCGAGTTCGCCGCGCAAGACCAGCCGTGTGTCATCATTGACAAAGCGAAACGACTTCAACGCCAATACGACGACGACAAAAAAAATCAGGAGAAGCTCGGCTTTAATCACTTGCCAAGGAATAGGCGTTTTCTGCAATTGAAATTCTCTACATCAAAAATTAGGTAAATGACGGACGCAGCATGATTTAGTCTCTATCAAAGTCCTAAAGCCTGGCAAAAACCCAAGCTAATGCGACTGGCCAAACAAGGAAGTTAATATTATGCGTTTGAATCGGTGAATATTTAAGCCCTATCCGAAAGTTCATGGCACTTTTTAAATAGTAATGCCCCAAATATTCTAGAAATGTGTTGAAAAAATACGGAATCACACAAAAAAAGACTATTTCTTAAAAAAAATTTAATCGCACCATTTCTGTTCAATCCAAAAAAAACTTATTCAAAGCATCTCCGATCATCTCAAATTAGGCTTTTCTTGCACCGCAACGGTGATTCCTAAAACTTTTTTGCTGAACTCTCGCACCAAGAAAATGCACCATTTGCATTATGTTTTTTACGAATAATAGACATACGAAATCGCAATTTTGAGAGAACTCGCCAGGCACGTATATTTGAGCCCAGAGACAAAGGAAAACAGAGTTAGCAATTCCCAGATAAAGGAAACGCCGCACCGCAGCTCTGCCTCAGTCAAGTTTTTTTAATTCACTTTGCAATTTAAATGGAGGTCTTATGTACGCCAACTCTCGCCTTATCGCCACTATCGTGGGCTCACTGTT